>JAEETL010000007.1 GCA_016290325.1 Muribaculaceae bacterium | reverse complement strand
ACTTCCTGACTCCTTATCCCGACTTTGATATCAAGGCCCTGAACGATTATGCCCATTCACGTGGTGTTAAAATCATGATGCATCACGAGACATCGTCGTCGGTGATGAATTACGAGAAGTACATGGATCGTGCTTACCAGCTCATGAAGGATTACGGCTATGATGCTGTCAAGACCGGCTATGTAGGCAATATCATCCCTCGTGGTGAACATCACTACAGTCAGCTCGAAATCAACCATTACCAGCATGCCGTCGAGCGGGCAGCCGACTATCACATCATGGTCAACGCCCATGAGGCCGTACGTCCCACTGGACTGTGCCGCACTTGGCCCAACCTCGTCGGTAACGAGAGTGCTCGCGGTACCGAGTATCAGGCCTTTGAGGGCACTCGACCCGGCCATACCGCCATCTTGCCCTTTACGCGTCTGCAGGGAGGCCCGATGGACTACACCCCGGGTATCTTTGAGATGAACACCTACAATGGCAACCATTGCAACAGCACCATCTGCGGCCAGTTGGCACTCTATGTGACCCTGTACAGTCCGTTGCAGATGGCAGCAGACTTCCCCGAGAACTACGAGCGCTTCATGGATGCCTTCCAGTTCATCAAGGATGTGCCCTGTGATTGGGATGAGTCGCTCTATCTTGAAGCCGAACCGATGGAGTATATCACAGCCGCCCGCAAGCAAAAAGGTAGTGGAAACTGGTTCGTGGGATGTGTGACTGGAGAACAGCCTCACACATCTAATCTCAAATTCAACTTCCTGGAGCCAGGCAAAAAGTACATTGCTACGGTCTATGCTGACGCGATGGATGCTGACTATCAGACCAACTCGCAGGCTTATGTCATCCGCAAGGGCATAGTAACCTCTAAGAGCGTTGTGAACCTCACAGCCGTGCCAGGAGGTGGCTATGCAATCAGCATTGTCGAAGCCACCGCCGCCGATCTCAAGGGCGTGAAATCATTGCCTAAAAAAGTTCAATAGTGATGACTTGGTAGAATAGCTTCTCAATATTACCTGCTGTTAGGGGGCGCGGTTGTGATAGCCGCGTCCTCTTTGTCTTAGTATGAGGGTCTAGTCATTCGTATTGGACTCTTAAGACAATAAACGGGGGAATAAAGCGGCGATAGAAATACATAAATCACTGAAAACCAATAACTTGAAAATAAATCTATTGGAGCTATCTGCTCCAATAAAAACAGACGAGTAAGTATCTGTATATCAGATAGTTACTCGCGCTCCGTGGAGCTGGAGGGGTTTGAACCCTCGTCCAAACGTGGAACTAATAAGGTTTCTACATGCTTAGTCCCGGCTTGGTTTTCGATTGACGGCAGGCCCGGGACGGCCAACCGGCAACTTATCCTCTAAATTTCGGACGCGGCCCGAGGCTTGCCTTGTCCTATCGCCGATATTCCTGCACCACCGGTTCGACGTGCCTCGGCGCCAGGGCCGTCGGGTGATGTCTCGTCACAGCCCCTTGGGCAGTGATAAAGCCGAACTTACTGTGCTTCGGTTAGGCAGCGAGAGCGTAGTTGTTTTCGCCATTTAATTGTGTCAATGACTGATATTTAAGAGCATAGCCATTATCGCTCTGCATGCTTGCTTACCACTTCTACACGCTGTCAAAGCCAGTCAGCCCCGATTTTGCATGTGTCCGTGTTAAACGGGCTGCAAAGGTACAACAATTTCCGTGCCAAACAATCAATTTGGCCAAATATTTCAAAAAAATGTTGATTATTCTTCGACAAGCTCGTGCCAATAGGGTGACTGCTCGGGGATGAAGCTGCCGCACTCGAGGTGGTTGTAGATGCGCAGGCAGGCCCACGCGTCGATAGCGGCATAGCGCTGCTGGGCGTCGGTCAGTTGAGGTGCCTCCCAATTAGTGAGTTGTTGGCCTTTGCTGATTTTTTGCTGGAAAAGGATGGCGTAGATTTTTTGAAGGCTTTGGTCGGTGATGCTGAACTGCTTGACGAGTTGCTGCAGCTCGACAAAGCCCGCCGGATGGATGTCGCTCACGCGGGTGAGCTGGTGGAAGTCATCGGTCGTGGACAATCCGACTTTAATGCAGGTTTTGTCTTCGAGGAATTGCTGGAGTGGGGCAGGGATGCCGGTTTTGTTCAGGCGGAAGAGGAAAGCGTCGCTATCGGTCGACAGTTGCAGCAGGGCAACGCTATGGCGCTCGCCACGCTTGAAACATGGCCGTGTCTCGGTGTCAAAGCCCACGATGACTGAAGTTCGCAGTGCGTTGACGGCGCTCTTGACTTGGGATATAGCGTCAATTATGTGGATGCGTCCCGGGAAGGTGACCAGGGGCATCTGGTTAATGACCTGTTTGTCTATCGAAACGACGTACATCGTATTTTTTCTGGTTTTCAGGTGTGCAAAGGTAATGATTATTTGTCAGCGGTGCAAATAATTGTTGAAATTGACTAACAGGCCGCTTGTATCTCATTAAACGCGATTGACTTGTTTGACACCTTTCACATTGAGGATTTTCTTGGTGAGATCGTCAAGCAATGCGATGTTGTTCACGCTCACGGTGAGGTATCCCTCAAACATGCCCCCCTCGGCTTGCACCGAGATGCTGCGCAACAAGCAGTTATCGGTCTTGTTGATAACCGACGTGATGGAAGAAACGATGCCTAAATCGTCCTTGCCGAGCACATGCAGGGTAACGACAAACATGCTGCCGGTTTTCCCCGTCCAACGCGTCCTGATGATGCGGTAGGGGTAACGCCCCTTAAGGTGCTTCAGGTTCTTGCAGTCGATGCGATGGATTTTAATAGCGCCGTCACTGGCAATGAAACCCTCAACGCGGTCGCCAAAGATGGGATTGCAGCATTTGGCCAGCTTATAGTTCACCCCCTTGACATTATCGCCGATGACTAAAATGTCCTCATTGGCGCTACTACGCGATTCACTGGTTGGCTGGAGTACAAACTCCTCGGCTGTGCCTCTCGCGGCAGTGCCCTCGTTCTGCTTCTCGACGATGGCTTCATACTGCTCGACAACTGTGTTCACGTCGATGATGTCCTCTTGAATGGCGGCATAAAACTCGGTAGTCGTCTTGTAGCCCATCTTCTTGATCACGCGGGCCATTGTGGCATCATCGGGCTCGATTTTGCGGTTTTTAAAACGTCGCTGAAGGGTTTCGCGTGCCAGTTGGGCCTGGTGAGCGCTACGCTCGTTCACCGCGTTCTTGATCTTGTTGCGGGCGCGACTAGTGACCACATAGTTGAGCCAGTCCAGTCGTGGCATTTGTGTCGTCGATGTAATGATTTCCACCGTGTCGCCGCTCTTGAGGCGGTAGTTGATCTTTTGGTTCTTGCCATCGACTTTACCGCCCATGCAGGAGCTGCCCACGCGAGAGTGGATATGATAGGCGAAATCCAGGATGGTCGCTCCTTGCGGGAGGCGAACCAGGTCACCCTTGGGCGTGAACACAAACACCTCGTTGTTATACAGGTTAGTGTCCATGTTGCGCATCAGGCTCATCTGGCCCTCTTGCCCGCTAGCCTCGAGCATCTCTCTCACCTCGTTCATCCAGCGGTCCACGTCACCCTCGCTCTTGATGCCCTTGTAGCGCCAGTGGGCGGCCACACCCAGCTCGGCTTTTTCGTCCATGCGACGTGATCTGATTTGCACTTCAACCCATTTCCCATCAGGACCACTCACGGTGATGTGCAACGACTCATAGCCGTTGTTTTTGGGGATGGTGATCCAGTCCTTGAAGCGCGACGTGTTGGCCGTGTAGATGTCGGTGACGATTGAGTAGGCGAGCCAGCAAGCCTTCTTTTCGTCTTTTTCATTAGTGTCTAGAATAATGCGGATGGCGAACAGGTCATAGATACCGTCAAGGTCAACACCCTGCTTCTTCATCTTTTGCCAGATGCTGTTGATTGACTTTGTGCGACTCTTTAAGGCAAACGTCAGTCCTTCCTGATTGAGCCTTTCCTCAATGGGCTTTACGAACTCCTTGATGTATGCGTCGCGTTCCTGCTTGGTCTCGTTCAGGCGGGTGGAGATTTGTGAGAATGCCTTGCGGTTAAGGTATTTGAGTGACGTGTCCTCAAGTTCGGTTTTGATGGCGTACAGGCCCAGTTTGTGGGCCAGTGGCGCGTACAGGTAGCGTGACTCTGAGGCGATATCGTGGACAAATTTCTCGTTGGGATGGTGGTTGATGGCACGCATGAGCGCCAAGCGGTCCACCGTCATGATAAGGATGACGCGCACGTCCTCGGCAAACGTCAGCAGCAGTTTGTGGAAATTCTCGTTTTCAACAGCCGCCTGTTTTTTGTACAGCGGCGCCACGTTCAGCAAGCCGTGAACGACCCTCGCGATGTCGTCACCAAAAAGTTCTTTCACCCTGGGCACGTCAAGATAGTCACCACGGCACAGGTTGTAGACCAACGTGGCAATGACCATATTGCGGTCAGGGGCGATGCTGTCACACAGCGCTAGAGCGGTGCGCAGGTGGCGAATCACGGGGTTCAGCCCATACTGGTCGCGGCGAAAGATTCCCGCTTGGCTGATGCCTTGCTTGATCAGATTGTGCACCGTGTTGATGTCACTGCACGACAACTGGTCGCCAAGTCTGTCGTTCAATCCCTTGACAAGCTCCAGCACCTGTTGGCGCTCCTCGGCTGTGAAATATTCTTGTGTCATTGCTATTGATTGATCTCGATGTAAAAACACGCAAATTTAATCTTTTTGTGTCAATTTACTTGCAGGAACGTGAGCGAAAATGTATCTTTGGGGAAAAATTTCAAATTCATTACCGATATGTTAAACGAGAACGATAAAAAATTGATGGCCAGTAAAGGCATCACCGAGCCAGTCATTGAGGCTCAACTCAAGCGCTTTGAGACAGGTTTCCCCTGGCTCAAGCTCGAAGCTGCCGCCACTGTGGGCAACGGCATCACACGACTTGACCCCAAGCAGCAGTCTCAGTGCATCAAGATTTGGAAAGAATTCCAGGGTGGGGGAGCGACAATCGAGAAATTCCAGCCCGCCTCTGGTGCTGCCAGCCGTATGTTCAAGAACCTGTTCGCCTTCATTAACGAGGGCAAGTCGGCTCCCGAGACCGACTTTGAGCGCCAGTTCTTTGAGGGCATTACCCAGTTCGCCTTTTTCTCACAGCTGAACAAGACGTGTGTGAACTTATACCAGAACAACGTGAGCGAACTCATCGAAGCAGGACGTTATGCCGATGTGCTCAAGGCCCTGCTCTTGCCCGAGGGTATGAATTACGGCGCCTTGCCCAAGGGGTTGCTTAAGTTCCACCGCGCTGCGGCCGGCACCGTCCACACTCCGCTAGAGGAGCATCTTGAGGAGGGTGCCCAGTATGCTGCCGACAGCCGTCGTCGTGTGGCCATCCACTTCACTGTCTCGCCCGAGCATCGTGCGGGATTTGAAAAGCTCATTAAGGCCAAAGTGCCCCTGATGGAAAAGGTTTGGGGCGTGACCTATGACATTTCCTTGAGCGAACAGAAGGCTTCGACCGACACTATCGCTGTGAACATGGACAACACTCCCTACCGCGATGCCAAGGGCAATTTACTGTTCCGTCCCGCTGGCCATGGCGCATTGCTCGAGAACCTGAATGAGCGTGATGCTGATGTGGTGTTCATTAAGAATGTAGATAATGTGGTGCCCTTGCGCCTGCGCAACGTCAGCACCCGTTTCAAGAAAATCATCGGCGGCTACCTCGTGATGGTACAGCGCCAGATAAAAAAATACCTCGAGATGCTCGATAAGGGTGACGTCAAGGCAAGCGACCTCAAGGCGATGCTGCGCTATGCGCGTCAAACGTTGTGTATCTCTGACAAGGCCACCGATGGCATGGACGATGCCGCCTTGGCCGAATGGCTGCGCAACAAGTTCAACCGCCCCATCCGTGTCTGTGGCGTCGTGCCCAACGAGGGTGAACCTGGCGGTGGCCCCTATCTGGCTTATAATGCTGATGGCAGTGCTTCACCGCAAATTCTCGAGTCAGCCCAAATCAACCCCGATGACCAAGCGGCCGTCGAGATGATGCGCAGCGGTACCCATTTCAACCCCGTTGACCTCGTGTGCTACATCAAGGACTACAAGGGTATCAAGTTTGATCTGCGTAAATTTGTGGATCCCGAGACGGGCTTTATCAGCGTCAAGAGTAAGGATGGCGTCGACATCAAGGCGCTGGAGCTGCCAGGACTGTGGAATGGCTCGATGAGCGACTGGAATACCGTCTTTGTCGAGGTGCCCATCGACACCTTTAACCCTGTCAAGACGGTCAACGACCTCCTGCGCCGCTCCCATCAGTAATTCTTTTTGAGTAAATGAAAAAGATATTGATTTCTCTAGTGTTGGCGTTGACAGCTTTTGCTGTGAGCGCCCAGCGCTATAGTGTGGATCCCGATACGGTCTATACCGTCCACCGCATCAACCAAGAGCAGTTCAAGCATCTTGTGGCTGACTGGACTTCCCGTGACTGGAATATGAACAGTCCGCGTCCCGTTGTTGTCGACTTCTACGCTGATTGGTGCCAGCCATGCAAACGACTCGCCCCCATCTTGCGGCAGGTGGCGCAACACTACGAGGGCAAGGTGGACTTCTACAGCATCAATGTTGACAAGAACAGCGACATCGCCAGCGCCTTTGAGATACGTAGCATCCCGTTCTTGCTTATCTGTCCCGTTGACGACGAGCCCAAGTCGCTGGTCGGGCTGTACCCTCAATCCGAGCTCATCCGCATCATTGACCAAGCCCTGGGCTGGTAACAGATCCCGACTGCCATTGTCCTGTATTGCACGGAGTCAATTAAAAGGTGCTGATTAACCGCCCTATCGGGCGGGAAATTAAGCAAATTATTATAAAAATTTTAATGCAAAATTTGTTTTAATTTCTCGGCCGCAGGCCGATTAATAATTGAGTCATACGAGTTTTGCAACATACTCCTCGGCGAGAAAAATTTTAACGATAAGGTAATGAAGTATCTCTTGTTGTTTCTGGTGCTCTTGCTGCCAGTTGTTGCCATGGCCTATGACTTTGAGGTCGATGGCATTTATTACATGATTGACGGCGACGAGGTCGCAGTGACTTGCCGATCATCTTTAGGAGGCACATATAGCGGCGACGTGGTTATCCCTGCTGAGGTTACCTATGCCGGAACGACCTACACCGTCACTTCCATCTATCGCGACGCGTTTTATAAATGTGGCGGTATGACCAGCATCGCCATCCCTAATACTGTGACCGAAATCGGCTACGCTGCTTTTAACCTTTGCAATGGCTTGACCAGTGTCCACATCACCGATCTGGAGGCCTGGCTGGGCATCACTTTCTCAAATTTCGATGCCAATCCTTTGTCCTATGCAGGTCATTTGGTTTTGAATGGTGAGACTGTGACAGATTTGGTCGTGCCTGGCTCGGTGACTGCTATCCATGACTGGGCTTTTGAGGGTTGCACCGACCTGACAAGTGTCACCATCCACGACGGCGTGACAGCCATCGGCAACGGGGCTTTCATCAATTGCATAGAGCTGTCTCGTGCCGATTTGGGGAATACTGTTACTTGGATTGGCGATGATGCGTTTTTGGGTTGTTTGGCCTTGACGGGCATCGTCATTCCCAACTCAGTTACTTACATCGGCTACGAGGCGTTTTGCGATTGCTGCAGTTTAACCACGGTCACTATTGGCGACCATGTGCAGGAGATTGGCGATTTCGCTTTCTCAAACTGCACAAACCTCACGGGCATCAACATCCCTCATTCGGTCACCTATATCGCTTTCGGTGCTTTCAGCGGCTGTAGTTCCTTGACAGAGCTGACCATCCCCAGTTCTGTCACCTATATCGGGCCAGTGGCCTTCAGCACTTGCAGCAGCTTAACGAGCGTGACTATCCCCAATTCTCTAACGTCCCTCAGCGACGGCATTTTTAGCGGCTGTTCTGCGCTCGCTCGAGTCACCATCCCCAGTTCTGTCACCACGATTGGCGAATGGGCCTTTGACGGTTGCAGCGCCATGACAACTATTCATTGTTGGGCTTTGGAGCCGCCAACGGCTTTCCCCACCTCCTTCGGCGACTGCTATGGTGCCGTGCTCTATGTCCATGCCGATGCAGTCGAGGCCTACAGGCAGACTGATTACTGGAAAGATTTTGCCATGATCCAAGCCGTGCCTCCCGCGGGAGACGTCGACGGTGACGGCAAGGTAAACATTGACGACGTGGCCATCTTGATTGACTCCATATTATTAGGCAGCACAGATGCCATCAACATTGATTCTGCCGATCTGAACATCAACGGCCGCCTCGACATCGATGATGTCACCATCCTCATTGACTTCCTCCTGGGCAGTTAACCGTTGACAGTTAATAGTTTGCGAATTTGCGCCTTAGCGTGAGGCCAGGTCCCGGATACCCTCAGAAAAATCCGTGGTTTTTCAATAAGAGCGCGGATGCTATTGTATTTCTTGTGCTTATTGTTTTCTTTTTAATAAGTTGTTGAGTGAGTTGTCCCAGTTGTTTTTAAGGCGCGCGAATGCCGTAGGGCCTCGCCTTGGCGTGGCCGCTGTCACGATGATTCGAAAACAAAGAACACAAATTATAATTAATGATCAATTCACGAAAATTCACGTGAAAATATCTTTTTATTGCAAATTACGCGAATTCTATTGTTTTTGAATTAGTGGAAATCCGCGTTTATATAAAAAAGTTGTATTAGTTGTCCCAGTTGTTTTTAATGCGGGCGGATATGCCCATTTTAGAGGGCTGGAAAAACTTTTTTTTGACCAGATGATTGTCAATTCAGAAATTCTTTGTAACTTTGCCCCGCTTTTTTAGCGAAATATTTATTAATCAATTTATTTTTAACGATTTATGAACAAGTACGAAACCGTTTTCATTTTGACTCCCGTTTTGTCTGATGATCAGATGAAGGAAACGGTAGAAAAGTTCAAGAGCGTGCTCACCGACAACGGTGCCACCATCGAGAACGAAGAGAACTGGGGACTGCGCAAGCTCGCATATCCCATCGAGAACAAGAACACTGGTTTTTACACCCTGATTGAGTTTGAGGGCGAACCCACTATCGTTGCAAAGCTGGAGACCGCTTTCCGCCGCGATGAGAAGGTCATCCGTTTCCTCACCTTCCGTCTGGACAAGTTTGCTGCCGAGTATGCTGTGAAGCGTCGCGCCGTGCGCAAGGCTAAACAGGAAGAGCGCGCTGCTGAAGCTGCTGCCGAGGCTCCCGTCGTTGAGGCTGCTCCCGCTGTCGAGGAGGCTCCCGCAACCGAGGCTAACGAAGAAACCAAAGAGTAACCGTTTAACTTATTAGGAAGTAAAAAACAATGGCACAAGAACAAGTAAGACCCAATAACCAGGGCGAAATCCGTTACCTGACTCCCATGTCGGTTGACACCCGCAAGAAGAAATACTGCCGTTTCAAACGCAGCGGTATCAAGTACATCGACTACAAGGACCCCGAGTTCTTGAAGAAGTTCCTCAATGAGCAGGGCAAGATCCTGCCTCGCCGCATCACCGGCACTTCGCTCAAGTTCCAGCGCCGCGTCGCTAAGGCCGTTAAGCGCGCCCGTCATCTGGCATTGCTGCCCTACGTGACCGACTTGATGAAATAAACAACACGTTTAACACCAAAGGAGGAATACAATTATGAAGATTATATTGAAAGAAGATATCGTCAATCTTGGTTTCAAGAACGACGTTGTGGAAGTGAAGAACGGTTATGGCCGTAACTATCTCATCCCCACTGGCAAGGCCATCCTGGCTACCCCCAGTGCGCTGAAGATTCACGCTGAGAACCTGCGTCAGCAGGCTCACAAGCTGGCTAAGGTGAAAGCCGACGCCGAAGAGGCTGCTAAGGCATTTGAGGGCGTATCGCTCACCATCCCCGTTAAGGTTAGCCCCACGGGCACCATCTACGGTTCGGTTGGCGCACAGCAGGTTTATGAGGCTCTGCTCGCAGCTGGTCACAATGTTGACCGCAAGATCGTGAGCGTTCACGAGAGCATCAAGACCCCCGGCAAGTACACTGGTATCGTACGTCTGCACAAGGAGGTCGCTGTTGAGATCCCCTTTGAGGTGATTGCCGAGAACGCCGAGGAGCTGGCTGCCGAGAAGGCTGCTCGCAAGGCTGAGGAGGCTGCTCACCAGGCCGCTCTCGCAGCAGCTAAGGCTGCCGAGGAAGGCGCTGAGGAGGCTGAGGCTGCCGAAGAGGCTCCCGCTGCTACCGAGGAATAATAAAACAACTCTATAATTGGGAAACACCGATCTTCTCCACATGATCGGTGTTTTTTCTTTAACCTAAGCAGTAATTTAATATTCAGATAATTATGGTCAAGCACATTGTAATGTTCAAACTACAGGGCAGCGACGAGGCCAGGCGTGAGGTGGCCCTGCGTTTCAAGGCGGCCCTTGACAAGCTCCCCAGCCAGATTGACGTGCTGCAAAGCATCGAAACAGCGCTGAACGAGAACCCTGACGAGGATTGGGACATCGTCCTCACGGCCATCGTGCCCACTATGGCTGACGTAGCGACCTATGCCAAGCATCCGGCCCACGTGGCCGCTGCTGCAATCATCAAGGACGCAAAACAGGCTAGAGCCTGTGTGGACTACACTTGCTAACGGATAAGAGACGAATCCATAACGGCAACAAAAAATGGACAGGACCCCAAATTGGATCCTGTCCTTTTTGAATTCAGTAAGCTCAAGTTCGATTAATCCTCTGCGGGCCAGTTGCCACTCAACAGGTAGTCGATAATAGCACTAACATCAGCGATGTTTACATTGCCATCCAGGTTGCTGTCAGCGGCAGCATTTGCAGTGCCGTTGCCCAGCAGGATGTCGATGAGTGAGCTAACATCAGCAATGTTCACATTCTGGTCCTCGTTCACGTCACCGCGCAAGCCATGAGCTACACAAGCGAAGGTAACCTCGTTGTTCTCGGGGTTGTAAGTGATGGTCACGTCATAGGTACCATCAGCAGCAACAGTGTACTCATAGTTGCTAGCGGGCCAGCAGGTGTTCCAGTTGTTGTTCTTCACAACCTTGAACTCAATAAAGGTATTGGCAGCAAGCTCAACACCCTGCTTGGTCCAAGTGTAGAGACCATTAGCCAGAGTCATGCTGTTGGCAGCATAGCCGGGATTCCATTCCTCACCAAAGAGAGCTGCGGGAGAACCGGCCACGGTGTAGAAGTCCTCACCAACCTCAACAGCGGTAGCGTTGAAGGTAATCTCCTCGGTTGCGGGATTGAAGGTGATAACTACGTTGTAGGTACCATTCTCCTCGATAGTTGCAACATAGTTGCTTGAAGGCCATTCCTGACCCCACTCGTGACCCAGAACCACCTTGAACTGTACACTGCCAGCGGTGAGCTCGACACCGTTCTTGGTCCAGGTGTAGATACCGTCCTGACCCTTGGTCATCTCGTTCTCAACGAGGGCGGGAGCCCACTCGGTGCCAAACAGGGCAGCAGGTGCACCAGCAACGGTGTAGATGGGATCCTCCTCGTCAATGATTTCCTCAACGAGAGTCGGAGTGCAGGTGATCTCCTTAGTGTCGGCATCAAAGGTGATGACAACATTGTAGTAGCCATGCTTTGAAATAGACTGAACAAAGTTGCTGCTAGGATAAGCTACACCCCAGTCATGGTTATAAACCACCTTGAACTGGATAGCGCCAACGGTCAGCTCGACATTGTTCTTAGTAAAGGTATAAAGACCGTTAACCAAGGTCATGTCGTTGTCAGTATTGGCCTCGTTCCAAGTGGGTGATCCAAACAGTGATGCGGGAGCACCAGCAACGGTCCAAGTGTCTTCTTCAGGAACATCAACAATACCTTCAACCTTGAAGGTCATGTTGTTCGAGTCAAAGATAAAAGTGTACTCATTGCCTGAGCCAGTGAACTGATAAGAGGCATTGCCGTCGTTTGACTTCTGAGTGGTGTACTCAGTATTGGCATTAACGATCTCGTTACCGCCGCTGACGGGACCATAACGGTAATTGCCGTTGAAGTCATCCCAGTCTTCGCCCTGGCCATCAGCAAAGATAAACCATACTGAACCCTGGATGGTAGTCACATAAGTGTAGGTTCCGTCACCATTGTCGGTCATGAGATTGCCGGCATCGTAAGCCCAGCCGCCAAAAGCACCACTACCCACAATGTACATTTCTGCATTGGCATTGAAGCCAACGAGAGCGATCAACATTGATAAAACTAACGTTAATTTCTTCATACTTGAAATAATGATTATTAAGTTAAACAATATGACTAAAATAAGCTTATTGATGAAGCTTGATGTCTTTTATTGAAATCGCACAAAATTACGTATTTTTTGAATAAAATCATCGTTGTTGGATTCTTTTTATTTAATTTCTGAAAAAAACTATTACATCCGTGCTTTTTTCATGCCTGTGTGGACTACACTTGCTAGAGTATAGTTGCAGCAAGACTAGGCCAAGCGACTTTAATAAAAAAACGGAGTCCCGATACACGGGGCTCCGTCTTTTTTAGTTCAGATGATTCGAGAAGATTACTCCGGCATTTGTACTGGTAAAGCGGAGAACATAATTTTGTTCTCATCATCATCAGCAGCATTAGGATCGAAGGTGATTGTTACAATGTAAACAGTCATCGGATAACCCTCAGAGCCAATGAGAGAATAATAGTTGTTTGCAGGCCATGAACCATTGTCCCAATCATGGTCTTTAACAACCTTGAACTCGACTTCTACAGCTCCAGTTGCTACATAACCTTCATATTTCCAGGTATATTTGCCGTCAGCACCCTTTACCATGTCGTTGCCCTCGTGATCAGGAGCCCATTCGCTGCCAAAAAGTGAGGAGGGTGCACCAGCTACAGTGTAGGTGTGTTAAACGTTACCGGTCTTGGTCAGCGTGCAGGTGATGCGGTCAGCATCGGGAGCATCGGGGTTGAAAGTGATGACGATGTCATAAACACCTTCCTCGGCTACGTTAGCCACCCAGTTGTTCATGCCGATGGGCCACTCATAGATGCTCCAGTCGTGGTTGCCAACAACCTTGAACTCAAAGTTGCCGTACAGGGTTACGCCGGTCTTGCTCCAGGTGTAAACGCCATCAGCGCCCTTGGTCATGTTGTTAGCCTCGTCGTTGGTGTTCCATTCGCTGCCAAAAACATTAGCGGGACCCACAACGGTATAAACCATCTCTACTACGGGCCAGCTACCACTCAACAGGTAGTCGATAAGAGCACTAACATCAGCGATGTTTACATTGCCATCCAGGTTGCTGTCAGCACCAGCATTTGCAGTACCATTGCCCAGCAGGATGTCGATGAGGGCACTAACGTCAGCGATGTTCACATTCTGGTCCTCGTTCACGTCACCGCGAACAGCAGGCTGGGGATTAACACCCTGAGCTACACAAGCGAAGGTAACCTCGTTGTTCTCGGGGTTGTAGGTGATGGTCACGTCATAGGTGCCATCAGCAGCAACAGTGTACTCATAGTTACTAGCGGGCCAGCAGGTGTTCCAGTTGTTGTTCTTCACAACCTTGAACTCAATAAAGGTATTGGCAGCAAGCTCAACACCCTGCTTGGTCCAAGTGTAGAGACCATTAGCCAGAGTCATGTTGTTGGCAGCATAGCCGGGATTCCACTCCTCACCAAAGAGGGCTGCGGGAGAACCGGCCACGGTGTAGAAGTCCTCACCAACCTCAACAGCGGTAGCGTTGAAGGTGATCTCCTGGTTCTCGGGATTGAAGGTGATAACCACATTGTAGTTGCCATTCTCTTCGATGGTTGCAACATAGTTGCTTGAAGGCCATTCCTGACCCCACTCGTGACCCATAACCACCTTGAACTGAACTTCACCAGCGGTGAGCTCAACACCGTTCTTGGTCCAGGTGTAGATACCGTCCTGACCCTTGGTCATCTCGTTCTCAACGAGAGCGGGAGCCCACTCAGTGCCAAACAGGGCAGCGGGTGCACCAGCAACGGTGTAGATGGGATCCTGGCCGTCAACGATTTCTTCAACGAGAGTCGGGGTGCAGGTGATCTCCTTAGTGCCAGCGTCAAAGGTGATGACAACGTTGTAGTAGCCATGCTTTGCGATCGCCTGTACGAAGTTGCTGCTGGGATAAGCAACACCCCAGTCATGGTTGTAAACCACCTTGAAGCTGAAACCAGAAGTGGTCAGCTCGACATTGTTCTTGGTAAAGGTGTAAAGACCATTCTCCAAGGTCATGTCGTTGGCAGTGTTGGTTGCGCTCCAAGCGGGCTCACCAAACAGAGCGGTGCTGCTGCCAGCAACGGTGTAAGTGTCGGAGGTGGGAGCATCAACAATACCCTCAACCCTGAACGTCATGTTGTTAGAGTCAAAGATGAAAGTGTACTCATGGTTCGTACCAGTGAACTGATAAGAAGCATTGCCGTCGATTGACTTCTGAGTGGTGTGGTCAGTGTTAGCAGCAACGATCTCGTTGCCACCGCTGACGGGACCAAAACGGTAATTACCGTTGAAGTCATCCCAGTCTTCGCCCTGGCCGTCAGCAAAGACGAACCAAACAGAACCAGTGATGGTAGCCTTGTAGGTAAAGGTTCCGTCACCGTTGTCGGTCATGAGCGTACCGCCGTTCCAAGTCCAGCCGCCCAGGGGATCATCACCCACGATGTACATTGCTGCGTTAGCATTCAAGCCAACGAGAGCAATTAACATTGATAAAACTAACGTTAATTTCTTCATAATTGAAAAATGATTATTAATTAAACATGTAAATAAAGTTGGTTTGTTCTAGTACCTGAAACTTTTTAAAGTCGGTCAAAATTACTACTAATTCTGACAAACACATTATAAATTATAAGAAAAAACGTTGGAAAACAGCGCAATCGTTTGCATTTGACAAACGATCCCCAAAGTAAAAGGTTAAATACTGGTAGCGATTAATTCAAAGGGGAGCGCCTCGGTAACGCGCACATGGGCAAACTCACCGATAGTGAGTGGTTTATTTTTAGTAATCAGCACCTCGGGATCAACCTCGGGGCTATCCCACTGGGTGCGCCCGATATAGTAATCCTCATCCTCGCGGTCAATGATTACACGCAGGGTCTGGCCCACTTTTTCCTGTTGGATTTCAAGGGATATTTCTTCCTGCAACTCCATGAGACGTTGCAAGCGTTCTTGTTTCACCTCATTGGGAATATCATCATCAAGGTGCTGAGCGGCCCAAGTGCCCGCCTCCTCGCTGTAAGTAAATGCGCCCATGCGCTCAAATCGCGCTTCACGAGTGAAATCCATGAGTTCCTCAAACTCCTGTTCACCCTCGCCAGGGAAGCCCACCATAAGGGTTGTGCGGATGTGAATACCAGGCACCTCGCGGCGCAGGCGTGCTAGCAGATCAAGCGTCTCTTGACGGGAGATGTGGCGTCGCATGTTTGTGAGCACGTTGTCACTGATATGCTGCAAGGCGATGTCCAAATAGCTGCACACATTGTCTCGGCTGGCCATGACCGGCAAGATGTCATAGGGGAACTGGGTAGGATAGGCATAGTGCAGGCGTATCCACTCCACTCCCTCAATGTCAGCCATGCGGTCAATCAGTTCGGGCAGCATCATGCGACCCTCAAGATCGGTTCCATAGGATGACAAGTCCTGTGCAATGACATTAAACTCCTTAACACCTTGAGTGGTCAGGTGGTGCACCTCGTCGAGCAGGCCGCCCATGGGAATTGATGTGTGCCGGCCAGTAATAAGTGGGATAGCGCAAAAAGCGCAAAAGCGGTTGCAGCCCTCCGAGATTTTCAGGTAGCAATAATGGTTGGGAGTAGTTAGGCACCGTTCCCGAGCCAGGTCTTCGCGGTAAGCGTGCCCCAGGTCAGCAAGCATGTTTTTCCAGTCAAATTTGCCGTACATACGGTCCACTTCGGGTAGCGCTTCCATTAGGTCGGCACGGAAGCGCTCTGACAAACAACCCATTACAATCAGGTTGCGGATTTTGCCCTGACGCTTGGCTTCGCCCAGTTGCAAGATGGTATCGATGGACTCTTGTTGGGCATCGGCAATGAATCCGCAGGTGTTTACCACTACTGTTTCGCCGTCGATGCGTTTAGGATTGTGCGTCACAAGATAGCCAGCGGCTTGGAACTGGCGCATGAGATGCTCGCTGTCCACAAGGTTCTTGGAACAGCCCAGCGAAACGATGTCTATCTTGTTTTTCCTCACGTCAATCCTCGCTACTCGTGATGCCGAACAGCGACTTTACAAACTCATGCTTGTTAAAAATCTGCAGGTCGGTCATCTGTTCGCCCAGGCCGATGTATTTAACGGGAATCTGGAACTGGTCGCTCACTCCGATGACTACGCCGCCCTTGGCCGTGCCGTCAAGCTTAGTGATGGCTAATGCATTAACCTCGGTAGCTGCCGAGAACTGCTTAGCCTGTTCAAAGGCATTTTGTCCTGTTGAGCCGTCGAGCACGAGCAGTACCTCTTGGGGTGCATCGGGCAGCACCTTGCGCATGGTGTTCTTGATTTTGGTTAACTGGTTCATCAGGCTGACGTTGTTATGCAGTCGGCCTGCGGTGTCGATAATCACCACATCGGCATTCTGGGCCTTGGCGCTCTGTACTGCGTCATAGGCTACTGCGGCGGGATCGGTGCCCATCTTATGCTTGATGACAGGAACACCTACGCGGTTGCCCCAAATCTCCAACTGCTCGTCGGCAGCTGCGCGGTAAGTATCGGCAGCACCAAGTACGACCTTGTTACCGGCCTGCTTAAACTGATAGGCGAGTTTGCCGATGGTAGTGGTCTTACCCACACCGTTTACACCAACGACCATGATGACATAGGGTTTGCTGTCCTCGGGTACGGTAAAGTCCTCGAGCTCAGCATTGTTGTTGTCGGCCAGCATTTGTGAAATCTCGTCACACAACAATTCGTTCAGCTCGGCCGTGTTCACATACTTGTCGCGGGCTACACGTGCCTGGAGGCGATCGATGATCTTGACTGTGGTGTCAACACCCACGTCGCTGGTGACAAAAACCTCCTCCAGGTTGTCGAGCACGTCGTCGTCAACGGTAGATTTGCCAGCTACTGCATGTTTGATTTTCTCAAACACGCCCTGCTTGGTCTTTTCCAGACCCTTATCTAGTGTCTCTTTTTTCTCGCGTGAGAAAAGTTTCTTAAATAATCCCATATCAATAATTTAGTGCTTAGTAATCTATGTGATGTGTTATTTGCCTTGTTGCTTGGCCCAACTGTCTTTCAGGCCAATCGTGCGGTTAAAGACAAGCTTCTTTGCAGTTGAGTCGCTATCCACACAGAAGTAGCCGATACGCTGGAACTGGAACTTGTCCTCGACCTTGGCGGTTTGTGCCAAATAAGGCTCAATCTTGGCGTTGGGCAGCACGCGCAGCGACTCGGGGTTAAGCAGCTCGCGGAAGTCGTGTTCGGTGTCGGCGCTGGGATTCTCAACGGCAAACAGGCGGTCATACAGCCTTACCTCGGCGTCAACGCAATGGCGGGCGCTCACCCAGTGCAGGGTGCCCTTGACTTTGCGCTGGCTGCCGGCACTGCCGCTCAGCGTGTCGGGGTCATAGGTGCACTGGATCTCGGTCACATTACCGTCGGCATCCTTAGTGCAGCCGGTACACATGATAATATAGGCTCCCTTGAGGCGCACTTCCTTGCCCGGGGTGAGGCGGAAGAACTTTTTGGGCGGCTCTTCCATGAAGTCGTCGCGCTCGATATAAATTTCACGCGAGAAGGGCATCTGGTGGGTTCCTGCGTTCTCCTGCTCGGGGTTGTTGTCCATTTCCATCATTTCCACCTTGTCCTCGGGGTAGTTAGTGATCACCACCTTGACGGGATTTAGTACAGCGCTCACACGGGGCGCATGGTGGTTGAGTTCCTCGCGGATGGAGTGCTCAAGCAGGCTGATGTCGTTCAATGCCTCATACTTGGTGTAGCCGATGTCCTCGATAAAGTTCTTGATGGACTGGGCTGTGAAGCCGCGGCGGCGAAGGCCACACAAGGTCGGCATGCGGGGATCGTCCCAACCGGCCACAAGACCTTCCTTGACGAGTTGCAGCAGTTTGCGCTTACTCATCACGGTGTAAGTGAGGTTCAGGCGGTTAAACTCAATCTGGCGCGGGCAGTACTCGCTGGCGCTCTCACCAGCCAGTTCGTGAACAAAGTAGTCATACAGGTCGCGATGAGGCACAAACTCCAGAGTGCAGATCGAGTGGGTCACGCCCTCAAAGTAGTCGCTTTGGCCATGGGCAAAGTCATACATCGGATAAACATTCCACTTGTTACCCGTGCGCCAATGCGGCGTTTTGATGATGCGGTAGATAATCGGGTCGCGGAAGTGCATGTTGCTCGACGCCATGTCGATCTTGGCGCGCAGCACGTGGCTGCCCTCCTCAAACTCGCCCGCATTCATGCGCTGGAACAGGTCCAGGTTCTCCTCGACTGTGCGGTCGCGGTAGGGGCTATTGATGCCAGGCGTTGTGGGCGTACCTTTCTGTTGAGCGATCTGCTCGCTTGTCTGGTCGTCAACATAAGCCTTGCCCTCCTTGATGAGACGGATGGCGAAGTCGTACAGTTTGGGGAAATAGTCACTGGCATAGTACAGCCTATCGGCCCAGTCAAAGCCCAGCCAATGGATGTCGCGCATGATAGCCTCGACATACTCGGTGTCCTCCTTTTGCGGGTTGGTGTCATCGAAACGCAGGTTGCAGGTGCCACCGAATTTCTCGGCAACGCCAAAGTCCATGCAGATGGCCTTGGCATGACCGATGTGCAGATAGCCGTTAGGCTCCGGCGGGAAACGGGTGTTCAAGCGCCCGCCATTTTTACCTGCCGCCAAGTCGTCGGCCACAATTTGCTGCACGAAATTCAAGGGCTTCTTCTCCTCGCTCCCTACATTGATATTCTCTAAATTCTCCGCCATAATATATCTCTATTAAATACAGTTTTTTCTAATCAAACTGCAAAGATACATAAAATCCCTCAATCTTCGCCCCATTCCAGCACTAAAATAACACTTTCCATGTTGTGCATGTTCTAGAAAGAACTGCGAACAGAATTCTAAATCTTATATAGGAGATTTATAGGTGAGAACTAGATGGGATTCTGTTCAAAACAATCTTACCTATCTCAAAGAATGAAGCCGGCTCAATAAGCCGGCCTCATAGATGCTAGAATAATAGTCTTTAGTACCTATTATATCTGGAATATTAAATATTAGCATTGAAAAGCGTATTCTCTTTTTCCTCTCTTATAATCGATGAGTTCTCTAAGCCTTATAAAGGGTATCACAAAGGTTAAAAGAAGTGCACGTTTCAATCCTAAATATTTGAAGTACTTTATTATTGTGTGCCATTGACGGTAGTAATAAACCGAGAATGCAAAAGTCTTTAGATAATTATAAACAAATTCTCTCGATTGCTCTGTTCGTTCTTCTCTAGGTATGCTTAACATCGCATCAAGAGTATGGAGATATAATCCTTCGAGATTTTTGGAAGCAGTTACGCTGTTTGGTTGAACTCGATATACACCCATAGCACGATTAAGTAGATAACATTTGCCCTGTGTCATTAAGGCATAGAAAAGCATCCAATCAAATCCAGCTGGATCATACTGCCGATATTTAGAATTCTCGAATGCACTCTTTCGATAAACACTGGTTAGGGTTTTTGTAAAAAACACACGTGTTACATAATCATCAAGCGTCAATGTTAGATTTCCATTTGCCCCTTTTAAGAATTCTATCTGATGTGGCTCAAATTCCTTCTTCACTTCGTTCCACACCTTATATTCGTGAACAGAAAAGGAATAGTCGGGGTGAGATTCCAAAAAATCGACTTGGAGTTGGAGCTTTTGGGGATCAATCCAATAGTCATCGCCCTCGCATATAGCGATGTATTTGGCCGAAGGATGTACTGCAGCATGTACAACTCTTCTTAATGAACCATCATGTTTGCTATATTGGTTTTCGGTCTCATAGATTGGTTTGATGATATCGGGGTATTTCTCAGCATATTCGCGAATGATGGCGGCTGAGCCATCGGTCGATGCATCATCATGAACGATGGCCTCAAAGGGGAATGTGGCCTTCTGCATCACGAATCCATCCAAGCATTGACGAAGGAACGGCTCGTGATTATAGACCAAACATTGGATTGAGACTAATGGATCACCTTGCATAAACTACTTATTAATATAATCAAAGAATTATCTACGGTGGATGATATTGATGGCTTCTTGCAATTCTGGCATACGAAATACTTTTGCAATTCCCAAATAGACTAAAATGCCAAGAGGGATTCCAATCGTTAATTTAATGATGTCTTTGTCAAAAGGCATGGTAGAGAAATAGACAATTGCTCCCATGGCAAAAGATGCTACCAATGTGGGTGTCATGTCCTGCATTTGCCGGAAAAAGCCCACATGAATCAGCTTGCCCGTGTAGTAGGTATTTATCACCAAACTAATAATAGACGTACAGATCGAGCCGATACAGATGCCCATTATGCCAAATGGTACACAAACAAATATCGCTATAGTGACAATTGCTTTCTTGATGATTTCCAAGCGTAGGAACAAGTCACTACGCCCCTTTACCTGAAGCAGAGTCAAGTTGATGGCATGTACCGGATACCACATCATAGCTAAGCAAAGCACTTGCAGATAAGGTACACATTGTGCCCATTTGTCAGTTACTAAGCTGATTACCAATGGGTGAGCCAATACGGCCATTCCTATCATGATCGGGAAAACCAAGAATACCGTAAAACGCAGCATTCTGCGATAGCTACTGGATAATCGGTTATCCTCATCTTGAATCTGACTTAAAACAGGGAAGGTCACCTGCTGGATCACCCCTGTCAGGCCTGCCGATGGGATTGATGAAAAATCTCTAGCACGCTTATACTGCCCCAAATCAGCTGCGGAATAAAACTTACCAATAACAATCGGATATATATTGGTATATACAGTATCCAGCAAGCCTGAGGCCAACATCTTCGATCCAAATCCCCACAAGTATCTAAATGATCTTTTGTTCCATCTTCCTCTTGGGCGCCATGGTGAGATGATCCACAACAATATCAAACGTATAATACTGCTAGCAAAATGCTGGATGACAAGTGACCAGACTCCAAAACCATGATAAGCTGCAAAGATAGCTAATGCACCTGCTATTACTTGAGATGTAATGTTGATGATCATTTTTGCCTTGAAGTTCAAGGCTCTCGACAACTGAGAATTCTGTACTATGGTGAAGGATGAAATAATTAACAACAATCCTTCTACACGTAACAACTGTGTTAATATCGGTTTATCATAAAAAGTGGCTGCCAACGGTGCGATTAACCAAATAATACCCGTCATCACCACTCCGGCCACGACATTGAAATAGAATGCAGTACTATTGTCGTCTTCAGTTAAATCAGGTTTGCGTATTAACGCATTGCCAAAGCCACTGTTGATAAAGGCGAAAGCAATCGCATTAAAAATAGCAATCATGGCCAATAGGCCATAATCACTAGGGCTAAGCAAACGTGCCAAAATCACCCCGATGACAAAAGCAAACCCAAGCGTCGCCACTTGGTCCAGTGAGGTCCAGGCAACGCCTTTGACAGTTTTTTTCTTTAGCGATTCAGGCATTCAATTCTAATGCATCAATTCTAATCAGCTACAAGTTTACTTATATCTTCAGATGAAATATAGTCCTCCTCGCGACCCCAAATCTTTGCAAATCTTTGCTGCTGCATCTCTTCCTTGAAATCAAGCAAATAATCATGCCATGAATAATTCGGTATATATCCAAGTTCATTAACTGTTTTTCTGATATCAAGTACAAATTGCTTTGCACTTCTCTTTTCCGGTTTATAAATAATTCGAGATGGATGGTCTTTGGGGCTGAATACGTTAATTATACCTTCAATACGCTCCTTCAAAGTAGTGCCTCCACTACCCACATTATAAATGCCACCATCAACGTCAACAGTAATTGCTTTCTCTATGATTTGCAAAAAATCCTTTATACATATTGTCTCTAGTAGACGATTGGGGTCACCCCATAATTCAATATCGGCTCCCTGCATAGCGCGGTAAATTAAATACCTATCTGAAACCAAGACCTTCTTCCCATCTGTATAAGTATATGGGTTTGGATGGTAGAGATAAATCCTTGATAATCGAATAATAAACCTCTTAATGCCAAATTCCCTGTAGTAGTGCTCAATCATATCAACAGCGGCATTTTTGGCTATAACATACAGCCAATGGTCACCTTCGGGCACTTTTCTGAGGGAGTCTGCAGAAATAGGCACCTTTGTGCCAAAGAGATAACTAATATCAAATAAGGTCTGAGGAAATAGGATTCTGTCAGCACTGACCTTGCGTGTATATTCTAGCACGTTTAGAGTTCCCTGGATAATAGACTGTATATAACTTGTACCATCAAATCCTTCCATTACAGCAGGTAACATGCCGGCAAAATGCACTACAGCATAGATGCCTGACTGCGGTAATTTCTCAAAATCCTCACTTTTAGTGATATCTACAGAATAGTATGAGATGTTATAATCGGCAAAGAAACCATTATCATTTTTTCGATGCCCTACTGCTATCACATCATAACCTAAACTCTTTAAATAAGTTGAAATATGTGCTCCAAGATTTCCGGTTGCTCCAATGACTATTATTGTTTTGTTCATACCTCTTAATTATTTGGTGTTATTTTATGATCTGAATAATATAGCAAAAAACCATTTCTTTCATAATTGGAATGGCTTTCTTTTAAATCTGTAGAGTATATCTCTTTTTCAACTAGCCAATCTTTCCCAGTTGCTTCTTTAAAGAATGGCAGTAGATATGACGTTTGCTTTGTGAGATAATATATTCCCGCAAAGGCCTCTTTTGCTTTCTTGTCGGGTTCAACAAATTGATTTAACGCTACATCAATCATGCATTTGAGGTAATCAATGCCAGAGCTCATAAATACTAGTTTATTAGAAATATCATCACCTCCACCTCGCAGATTAGCTTCTATTAAATAGAGATCATCACCCTTATATTTCACTTCTATATGTGATGCTCCATCAGTATATCCCAAAATTGATAACAATGTGGGTATTACTTTTTCTATTTTATCCCTTAATCTCTGAGATATTTCTGCTGGCTGATGATGGCCTAATTCGACAAAATGTGGTGCAGAGGAACTGTCTTTATCAGTTATTTGGATCACTCTATGCTCACCATGATAAGATATACATTCAATAGATAGCTCTTTTCCTTCAATAAATTCTTCAACAAGAATACCAAATTCATTATTTAAAGAGGCATATTGTACCGCTTCATCAAACTCATTATCATTTTGAGCAAAAGACACACCTTTCTTGCCTCCGCCATTACATGGTTTAACGACACAAGGGTAAATATGCTTATTTACACCATCATATTTATAGAAATTAGGCGACTTAAGGTCCTCTATTGATTGTACTAATTTGCGGACTTTATATTTATCATGTAGGTTGAGTAGCGTCCTGTACGGAGGACCATTTAGATGCAGTTTCTCAGCAATATATGCTACGACTTCAGCTGTCGAATCTGAAGCGTTTGAGATAACGCCATCTATCTTATGAGTTCTACAACACTCAACTATTCTATCCATCTCAATAATTGAAATAGGATAAAAATGATCAACTATATCTTTACATACAGCTCCTTTCTCCCATGCGAAACAAAACGTTTCGATCCCAAGTTCAGCCGCCTTCTGGCAGAGAGGATATTGGCCTATTGATGCCCCGATTATGGCCAATTTCTTTTTCATCTATCAATAGACTATATGAACTGTTAAAACGACACCATAAATAGCTATACCAGAATCAAGATACCTGTACTTGTACACCTTGTTTAACCAGTTGGATGATTCGACTTACATTTTCTTGAGAATCAGCTTTCAAAGCGAGAGTCCCCATTGCCATATTTGCTCCTGTGAATGTCTCAACTTTAGTTCCTGGTTCTATCCACAGATCTTCCTCGAGGATTACAGACCTTAATTCGGGGGCTATCTCCAAATGCGAAAAAGTACCTGACTGGTTGGCATGGAGTATGATTTCAACGACGTGTTGCCTAGTCTCGTCAGCACCTCGAGCAATAGGCAGGAAAGGCTCGGAAACGGCTGCAAGTGTTGCTCGCTCGATGATATCTTCGCCTGTAACATATTTCAGCATCTCAGCAAGACGGTTGCCTCCTGCTCTTGGTGAGACCTCCATAATATAGGGCTTGCCATTAGTACACAGGCGTGTCTCTATATTGTAGAGGCCAGTTCTCATATTTAACAACGTCATTAGGCGTTGCAGCTCAGAACGCAGTTCATCCTGCACTTCTTGAGGCATAGATGAGGGCCAGCTATAGGCTGCGGGAGTATATTCATTTTCAGCGTCCTCATCAAAGTATTGGCTATTGAAGGTGCAGAATACCAAATCTCCATCAACTGAAAAACTATCAGTATCAGATGAGCATCCTGCTTTCTCGAGGAAGTCCTCGATGATGTAGTGGCGGGAGGGGGAGCAGTCGAGGGCATGGGCGATAGCTGCGGGAAGGTCAGCGGGGTCATCGACGCGGGTAACTCCTTTGCTGCCAGCGCTGTCTACAGGCTTGACAATGACTGGCCAGTTGAAGTAATCAATATCCTTTAGGGCATTATCACCCTCGTTATAGCCTCGAGCATTAGGCACATTAAAGCCATTATCTGCAAGGAACTTGCGGAAACGCGACTTGTTCTGCAGGATACAGGCAGATTCATAGCTACACTGGAACGGCAAGCCCATCTTTTCAGCCACATAAGCAGCTGACACCACACCAGGATCCACAGCAAAGGACATGATACCATCAATCTGTAGCTCTTGAGCCAAAGCTAAGACAGCCTCCTTGTCAATAATACTCACGTTGTGATACTCGTCGCTGTACTTGTGTGCAATGTTATCTGGCAGATAGTCCACTGTGATAACGTGGATATCATAACGGTGGGCCGCCTCGATAACAGGCAAGAGGTAGCGCAGGCCACCTAACAGCATAAGTTTCTTCTTCGTCTGAGCCATAAGATTTATTTTTTCAAGATCACGTTGAGGATGCATTGTTGGTCGGCATCGGTGAGTTCGTGGTGGATGGGGAGGCAGATGACGCTGTCTGCCAAGCGAGTAGCGTTGGGCAAATTCTCACGGGTAGCACTGGGCAGGCCACGGTAGGTCGAGAAGTCGCTGATGAGGGGATAGAAATAGCGGCGGGCAAGGATTCCCTGCTCACGCAATTTGTTGAAAAGTTCGTCACGCGTCATGCCGAACTTTTCAGCATCGACAAAGATGGGGAAATATCCATAGTTGTGACGCACGCCAGGCATATCATCCCAAAAATCGATACCCTCAACGGGACGCAGAGCTTCGCGGTACCGGATGGCCACCTGATGTCGTGCTTCGATGGCAGCATCTACCTGACGCAAGTTGAGCAAGCCAATAGCTGCTCGCAACTCATCCATTTTGCCGTTGATGCCTGGTGCTACGACCTCGGTTTCTCCGGCGAAGCCGAAATTCTTCAGGTAGTCGATGCGCTGTTTCATTTTTTCGTCATGCATGACCAGGGCACCGCCCTCGGTGGTGCCGAAGACTTTAGTGCCATGAAAACTCAGCGTTGACATATCGCCCTCGTTAAGAATGCTTTTGCCGTCCACCTCGATGCCAAAGGCATGGGCTGCATCATAGATGACCTTTAAACCATACTTATCTGCAATATCTTGAATTTCACGAGTACGGCAAGGCTTGCCATAGACATGAACTGGCATAATCGCTGTGGTCTTGGGCGTAATGGCTGACTCTATTCTTTCAGGGTCAATTCCTCCAGTCGCGGGGTCGATATCAACGAACACAGGTTTGATGCCGTTCCACCACAGCGAGTGGGTCGTCGCAACAAAACTATAAGGAGTAGTGATGACCTCGCCACTGATGTTCAGTGCCTGCAATGCTGTGATGAGCGGCAACGTGCCATTGGTGAACAGGCTGATATACGGCACCTTGAGGTATTCACACAGGGCAGCTTCAAACCTTTGATGGAACTCGCCGTTATTGGTCACCCACTTGCGGTCCCAAATCTCGCGCAGCATCTGATAGTACTCATCAAGATCGGGGAGCAAAGGTGTGGTTACCGTAATGATGTTTTTGTCCATTATGATGATTGTTGATTGAAGAACATCAAATAGTAGATATAACAAGGGTCACCGAAGCTGATAGAGTCAGCGGTGGACTGGTGGAGAGGTAATGCTGGGGACACTATCTCAGTAGTCATTATCAGCGGGTTACCTTTTTATGTCGTGATGCGGGCAAATTGTCCAACATGATAAGCGAAGACATAGGGCATCACTTTAAATGGCAAAATTAGGTTTTTTGGACGAAGTGTACAACATTTTAGTCAAAATAGAATAAAAAAGTTAGCAAAATTGTATGAAAAGCATGGGCGTGCAAGTCCAAATAGGAAGTGCTAATGGTAATCGGGGTGGCGGTGGATTGCCGTTCGGGAAATAATGCGTATCTTTGCAGGCGTTATTTGGCAAGGTCTATCATGAGAGATAATAAGGAAGCGACATTGGCACTTGGTACCCAGCCCATTGGCAAGCTGTTGTGGCAGTATGCCCTACCTGGCGTGATCGCGATGACGGCGTCATCGCTTTACAACATGGTAGACAGCATTTTCATTGGCCACGGCGTGGGCCCGATGGCGCTAGCTGCCCTGGGCATTTCGTTCCCGCTGATGAACATTGGCGCAGCCTTTGGCGCGGCGGTGGGCATTGGCGGCTCCACATTGATGTCGCTACGGCTCGGCCAACGCCAGTATGACAAGGCCAACAACGTGCTGGGTAACATGGTGGCCTTGAACATCATCACGGGCCTGTTGGTGGGCATCGTGAGCATCATCTTCCTAGATCCGATTTTGCGCTTTTTCGGCGCCAGTGAGCAGACCTTGCCCCACGCCCATGACTACATGTTCATCTTGCTGGTGGGTAACGTCATCACTCACCTATACCTGGGCTTGAATGCCGCATTGCGCTCGGCGAGCAAGCCTCGAGCGGCGATGATTGCGACCATTGTCACTGTGGTGCTGAACACAATCCTCGACCCTATATTCATCTGGCCGCTCCACATGGGTATCAAGGGCGCGGCGATCGCTACTATCTTGGCCCAGGCCATCGTGCTATGCTGGCAACTGTGGCAATTCAGCCGCCAGCGAGAACTGTTGCATCTCGAGTGGCGTTTCCTCAAACCTGCCAAGGCAATTGTCAAGGACATCGTGAGCATCGGCATCTCGCCGTTTGCCATGCAGCTCACGGGCTGTGTAGTGGCTATATTCATGAACAACGCCTTGATGAAATATGGCGGTGACCTCGCAGTGGGTGCCTACAGCATCGCTAACCGGCTGGGCTTCATCTTCTTCATGGTTATCATGGGCATCTGCCAGGGTTTCCAGCCTATCGCGGGCTATAACTACGGCGCGCGCAACATGGACCGCGTCAAGCAAGTGCTGCGGCTCACGATCACTGCATCGGTCATTGCAATGACCGTTGGTTGGGTGATTGGAGAGTTGTTGCCTGGACCCTGCACACGCCTGTTTACCGACGACGAACAACTGATAGACATCTCTATTCGCGGCATCCGCATCAACATGCTAGTCTTCCCCGTCATCGGCTATCAGGCGGTGGTAACCAACTTCTTCCAGACCATCGGCAAGGTGCGCATCAGTATCTTCATGTCGCTATCTCGCCAACTGCTCTTCCTGCTGCCCATGCTGCTGCTTTTCTCATCGCTTTGGGGTCTCGACGGCGTATGGGCCTCGCTGCCAGCCAGCGATTTCGTTGCTTTTGTTGTCGCCGTCATCATCATGCAGCGCTTCAAACTCCAGCACAACTCCCAAGCCCCATAAACAACAGCGTGACTCTTAGCGCCCGCGCTGTTTTTAAAAAAACGACTTGGACAACTCCCACAACAATTTATTAAAAGGAAAACAATAAGTACAAGAAATACAATTGCACTCGAGCTATTGTTAAAAACTACGGATTATTCTGATTTTTCTGATGGCATCCGTGGCCTGGCCTCACGCTAAGGCGCAAAGTCGCAAACTATTAACTGTCAACTATTAACTATTAACTATTAACTATTAACTCCCTAGTAGCATGTCTATGAGAGAAGTGACGTCGTCGATGTCGAGGCGGCCATTGGCGTTCAGGTCGGCAGCTTCAATAAAGATGGCATCCATGTCACCAGTCAGTAAAGCGTCAATCAGGGTGGTCACGTCATCAACTTTCATAACTCCGTCGCCGTTCACATCGCCTGGGGCAGCGTCGCCATAGCCTTCAATATTGACGAACTTGTTCCAATAGTTGGTGGCTTTGTATGTTTCAATGGATTGGCGTGGCACAAGCAGTTTTGCGCGATTATAAGTGGTCGTTGAGAAGCATTCACTGCTGGCCATCACGGGCGGCATCGTGCCGAGGCAGGTCACTGTCTGTAACGAGTCGCAGTCGTAAAAAGCCCTATAGCCGATACTATTGATTGAATTGGGGATGGTGACACTGGTCAACCCGTGGCATTTATAGAAAGCGGCTTTGCTGATTTCAGTGATGCAATCGGGGATGACAAGATCCTTAACCTCTTCTCCATTTAAGAATAAGTGATGGGCATAAAATAAAGGATTGGAAGTAAAGTAATCGTCTTCATCAAAGGCAAAATATATATTGCACCAAGATGCCAAGTCTGTGATATTGACTCTCTTTAGGCCATCGCATTTGTAGAAAGCTTGTTCCTTAATTGTTGTTACCGAATTGCCGATGTCGACACTGGTTAGGCTGCTGCAATTATGGAAAGCATGGTTGCCGATCGTTGTTACCGAGTTAGGGATTTCCAGACTGGTCAAGCCACTACAGTCATCAAATGCAACATTGCCGATTGCAACGAGAGAGTTCGGGAACGTGATACCGATCAGACCACTACAGCCAGAGAACGCAGCGTCACCTACTGCAAGCGTGCCCTCGGCTATGGTTATACTAGTTCCTGCAGGCATCGTTCCTTTGTACTCATAGATAACTGAGCCTGTATATACAAGTCCATCAGGCTGATTGCTATACCAAGCGGTGTTGTGGAACGCTTTTTCACCTAAGGATGTGACGGCGTTAGAGAAGGTAATACTAGACAATGCGGTACAGTTATAGAACGCAAAACCAATAATAGTCTTAATGGAGTTGGGCAAAGTAATGCTAGTCAATCCGGTGCAATTATAGAATGCAAAGTCGCTGATGAACCTGATGGTGTTGGGTAATGTAATGCTAGTTAATTCGTTGCAACCATAGAACGCGGCAGATTCAATGCCCACGACAGGATAGTAATATAAGACCGTATCGAGGATGGTCACATCACCAGTGTAAACGCCATGACCATTATAATATGGAAATTCTTTGTAGGTCACCGCAACTTCGTTTCCATGTTTGTTATAGAAGATGCCTCTATAAGAGAAGTCATAGGCGCTTGCGGTGAAAGGCATCAGGATTGCCAGCAGGAGCAGGGTTTGTTGGATGTACTTTTTCATCGTTGTATCGTTTTTAGTTTTAAATAATTAGGTTAAGACATTTGCAAAAATAACAAGAAAAATAATGTTACCGTCATTGATAGATGGTTTTTTACTGATTGATGATAGTTTTTGGGTCGTTTCAGGGTCTTAACGTGGCAAAAATTGTAATTTTGGATAAATTTGGCATTCCACTCGACTTGCACTAATGTTGAATTAGGCTGCGCCTCAACAATGGCAACCTCATGAGAAAAAATGCAGGCAGTTTTTTTCTCTTTTTTTTGCCATTATTTTCGACTTGCACTAATTTTGTGGGGTAATTGCAAAAGTCAGAATTGAAATGCCTTATTTTTCAGTGATAGTACCGGTGTATAACCGTCGTGACGAGGTAGAGGACCTGCTGCGCAGCCTGACGCAACAGACCGACAAGGATTTTGAAATCATTCTAGTGGAGGACGGCTCGACCGACCCGTGCGAGGATATCGCATTGAGGTATAGCAGCGAGTTGGACCTGCGCTACTTTTATAAAGCTAACGAGGGGCGCTCCATTGCCCGCAACTATGGTCTGGAGCACGCTACGGGGCAGTATTTCGTGTTTTTTGACAGCGACTGTGTGATTCCGCCCGATTATTTCAAGACGTTGGGCCGTGAACTGGCGCGGGAGTTCGTGCCGTGTTTTGGCGGTCCCGATGCGGCGAGCGATGATTTTACCGATGTGCAGAAGGCCATCTCTTTCTCGATGACTTCTTTCCTGACCACGGGTGGCATCCGTGGCGGCAAGGTGCAGATGGAGAAATTCGTGCCCCGCTCGTTCAACATGGGCTACTCAAGAGAAGTGTATGAGAAAGTGGGAGGTTTCCGCGAGATGTTCAGTGAGGACATCGACATGAGTACGCGCGTGCGCCAGGCGGGATATGACATCCGCCTCATCCGTCCCGCGTTTGTTTATCACAAGCGCCGCACGAGCCTCCAGAAGTTTGCGCGCCAGACCTACGTCTTCGGCATGTCGCGCATCACCTTGAAACTGCTCTATCCTGACAGCCTCAAGGCCGTGCATTGCCTGCCCGCCGTATTTACCATCGGTTGCGCATTGCTGTTGTTGCTGTCGTTGTGGAAGTGGTGGTTCCTGCTGCCCATCCTGCTCTATGCCGCTATGTTGTGGGTAGCTGCACTGATCGAGACCCGAAACCTGAAAATTGCCTGCCTGGCTGTAGCAACGAGTTTCACCCAGTTGTGCAGCTACGGCTGGGGCTTCATCAGGGCCTATGTGTGGAAAATCCTGTTGGGGCACGGCCGTGATATTAACGAGGAGGTAGCGATGCGCAAAGGGAAGTAGGCTTTAGGTTTTAGGTGTTAGGCTTTAGGCTTTAGGCTTTAGGAATGACCCGTTATATCCGTCCCAACTGTTATATCCGTCACATCGACAATGGAGGAGAAAGATAATAGCAAGCCAGTTGTGTCGCGCAATATCAAGGACACGATCCCTGAGGAAGACCGCCCGCGTGAGAAAGCCAAGAAGCACGGCTTCGCCAGCTTGTCCACTGCTGAGCTGCTGGCCATCCTGCTGAGGGTGGGCACGCCGGGCGAGTCGGTGGTCGACTTGTGCCAGCGCATCCTGCGCGATAACGAGGGCAAACTTTACCAAATTGCCCGCAAGGGCATCAACAACTTGGTGAAGAACTACCACGGCATCGGCGAGGTCAAGGCCATTGAGATCCTTGCCGCGCTGGAACTGGCGCGCCGCTACCAGCAGGAGGAATTCCAGGAGCGCTTCAAAATCACGAGCAGCGAGGACGCCTACCAGTACCTGCGCTCGCGCATGGAGCACCTTGACCACGAGGAGATGCTGGTCATTTTGCTCAACCATGCCAAGCAGGTCGAGGAATGCGTGAGGGTGAGCAGCGGCGGCACGGCGATGACCGTCGCCGACATCAAGATGATTATGCGGCCCGCCATCGAGCGCCTGTCATCGGGCATCATCCTCGCCCATAACCATCCCAGCGACAACCCCAAGCCCAGCATGCAGGATGACCGCCTGACCGAGCGTGTCCACCAAGCCTGCAAAGTCATGGACATCCAGCTGGTTGACCACTTGATCGTGTGCCGCGGTGACCGCTACTACAGCTACAACGACCACGGCAAGCTATTGTAATGATCGATTATAGAACAATCACAATAACAATAAGCTTTTTATTGTATGAAATTTTGGAAGTATTTTTTTCGCACAATTGTGGGTATTTTTGCCGTAATCGGATTGCTGGCGACGATTGCGTTTTGTTATTTGATGACCACCCCAAGTTATTATTTCAACATTGTGGAGAATGAGGTTGTGACTTCTGAGGCCGATAAGATTGAATTGCTTAAGCAGTCATCGTTCAAGGCCGATACTGTGCAGTATCAGTTTTCTGCAGTCAGTGACTCGGCACGTGCCCAGGAGATCATGAACTACTTCAAGCTGGATACGCTTTATGGCCCTGATGCCACGACTTGGGAAAAGGCGCTGGCCATCTCTAAATTTGTGGCTACCAATATTCCTCACGACCAACCCTATAATCGTCCTGAACATCCCAATGCTATTGACCTGTGGAAATATTCACAGGAAGTGAATCCTGGCTTTAACTGTCGCATGCACGCCATCCTCAATTATGAGTTGATGCAAGCCGCTGGATTGACGGCAAGATATGTGACCTGTCTGCCCCAAGACAAGGACGACGAGGACTGCCATGTAGTGAATGAGGTGTGGCTCCCTGATTTGGGCAAATGGGCTTTCATTGACTCGGATATGGACGGCCATTATTGTACCGATAAAGAAGGCACTCCACTCAGCCTGTTGGAGATGCGCGAGAAGTATGCCGCCGGCGAGCAGATGGTGATGTATCCAGGCTTCGAGAAAGGGACGACCAGGCACGACTATTACTATTGCTACATGGCCAAGAACACCTACTGGTTCTCATGCTGGGAAACCTTGCATTTCTATCAGGAAGACCGCGATCATACAGATAATAAGGATTTCGGGAGAGGGGATATCGTGATTGTTCCCGAGCATTTTGAACCGTTTAGCAAAGATTCCTTGGACATTGTCACGACCGATGCGGCCCGCTTCTGGGCGGCACCGAACCAGTAAAAAGAAATCTACTTTAATCATTAACCATTATATTGAATCCCAACTTTATGAAATTTTTGAAATTTATCGTGCTCGCTGCAGTTGCTTTGATGGTGGTCGTTTCGTGCACTCAAAAGAAAGAGACGCCCAAGGTGCTGGTATTGTATTACTCCCAGACATCGAACACCAAGACCGTGGCTCAGGAAATCGCCACGCGCCTCAATGCCGACATTGAGGAAATCACGCTCGAAGAGCCCTATGACACCGCGTTCCAGGCTACGATTGACCGCTGCAAAGCCGACCGCGAGAAGGGCATCCTGCCCGAGATCAAGCCCTTGAAGTCAAATGTCGCCGATTATGACTGGATTTTCATCGGCTATCCCATTTGGTTTGGCACTTATGCTCCCCCCATTGCCTCCTTGTTGGAGAAAGTGGATTTGAGCGACAAGAAAGTGGTGCCGTTCTGCACCTTCGGTAGCGGTGGATTGGAGTCGAGTGTGAAGGACTTGGCCAAGGCTGAGCCCAATGCCATGATTCTGCCCGGTTACGGCGTGCGTGCCGCTCGCATGGATGCTGTTCCCGAGGAGGTTGAGCAGTTCCTGACGGTTGGCGGGTTTATAGAGGGTGCTTATGTCCTGCCCGAGGATTTCCCCGAGCAGCATCCCGTGAGTGCCGAGGAGGCAGCCATCTTTGATGCCGCCGTTAACGGCTATCCGATGCTTAACGCCAAGGCTAAGACCGTTGCGTCACGCGCAATCGCCGAGGGCATCGAGTACGAGTTTACCGCGATGGACATGCCGCGCGAGAACAAACCCGACATGCCTCCTGCCAGTGAAATCAAAGTCTATGTCTTAGTCGAGAAAGACAAGGCTCCCGTCTTTACCAAGGTGGTTCGCTAAAAAACATCGGAGTTCTCAACGGTTTTGAGGGCTCCGAATTGTTTTATCTTGGGTGCTCGGCGAGATAGCGCCACATGGGTGCTGCCATGAGCGCCTGCAGCTGGCGGTTCTCTCGTAGCATCGCCTCAATCTCGTCGCGCGTGAGCAGCAGCACGGCGATGTCCTCACCGGCATCGAGTTGTTGGTCACTGACGCGTTCCACGCCCTCGGCCAGGTAGCAGTGGGTGATGTTGTCACATATGCTGGGATTCTGTCCCACGGTCATAATTTCGCGCCATTGACCACCACCGTAGCCCGTTTCCTCAAGTAGTTCGCGCTGGGCCGCCTGCAAGGGCGTTTCGCCCTGTTCCATCACACCGGCACACAGCTCATCGAGCACCACGTCCATGGCATGACGGTACTGGCGCACCATGACAAACAGTCCCTCGCGGGTGATCGCGATGACGTTGACCCACTCGGGGTACTCTAGCACATAGTGCTCGGGGTTGATGCGCCCGTCGGGTAGTTGCACTTTGTCGACACGGGCGGTGAGCCAGGGTCGCTGGATGATGTAGCGACTCTCGAGCGTGGTCCATTTCTTGATTTCTTTTGCCATGAGATAGTTTGGTGTTAGTTATATTAATAACGTGGATTTATCCTGAATTGTACTTGATTGTGAAATTTTCCTTACCTTTGACCTGTGGCCTTAGGTAAGTGCCACCTCAACAATGAGACTGTGTCATAATTGCAATGTCGCTACATATATCGGCCTATGGCCGAGAAATTTAAACAAATTATTTAAAAAATTAAATAAAAATTTTATTTGTTCTAATTTTAATTCAAAATTTGTTTTAATGTCCCGCCCGAAGGGCGGTTATAATTCCAGCAGACAAATTATGACACAGCCCCACTGTATTCGGGTTGGATAAATCCCTCACACTCGACAATGAGAATAAACCCTCATTGTTCTCGCTTAATCGGAATTTTGCACTACCTTTGCACTCATGGAAGTGAGAGTCATCAAGAAAAAGGCACCCGAAGTTGCGCAGTGGTATGCCATCCGCGTCACCTACAACCGTGAGCTTAAGGTCAAGGACGACCTGGATGCTCGTGGCATCGAGTGTTTTGTGCCCATGCAATACCGGCGCGAGGAACGTAATGGTGTGATGGTCAAGCGTCTTGTGCCCAGCGTCCATAACCTCATCTTTATCAAGCTAAAGCCGAGTGAGATGACCGAGTATAAGCGCACGACCGCCTTGCCCATCCGCTATATCATGAACCGTGAGACACACAAGCCCATCACGGTGCCAAACCGCGAGATGGAGAATTTTATCAGGGTAGCAGGCACCTATGAGGAAAAACTCATTTATTTGACTCCCGATCCCGGTGACTTTTCCAAGGGTGAGCGAGTGCGCATTATTGGAGGGCCTTTTCAGGGCGCAGAGGGCATCTTTGTGCGCTTGAAGGGCGATCGCCGTGTGCTCATCAACATCCAGGGTGTCGTGGCCGTGGCTTCAACCTACGTCCATCCGTCGATGATTGAGAAACTTCCTGACGATGAACAACCAACACTAGATAACGCATTATAACACAATGAACGATAAAAACCAGCGAGTCGCCCTCATCACGGGCATTACGGGCCAGGACGGCTCCTATTTGGCAGAATTCCTGTTGGACAAGGGCTATGAGGTCCACGGCATCCTGCGCCGCAGTAGCAGCTTTAACACAGGCCGCATTGAGCATCTATACCTCGACGAGTGGGTGCGCGACATGAAGCAGCGGCGCCTTATCAACCTGCACTATGGCGACATGACCGACAGCAGTTCGCTCATCCGCATCATTGAGAAAATCAAGCCAGATGAAATATATAACCTGGCGGCACAAAGCCATGTGAAAGTGTCGTTTGACGTTCCCGAATATACGGCTGAGACCGACGCCGTTGGCACGTTGCGCCTCATCGAGGCGGTGCGCATCGCCGGTCTGGAAAAGATCACGCGCATCTATCAGGCGAGCACCAGCGAGTTGTATGGCAAGGTGCAGGAGGTGCCCCAGAGCGAGACCACCCCGTTCTATCCCCGCAGCCCCTATGGCTGTGCTAAGCTGTACTCGTTCTGGATCATGAAAAACTACCGTGAGAGCTATGGCATGTTCTGTGCTAACGGTATTCTGTTTAACCATGAGAGCGAGCGCCGGGGCGAGACTTTTGTGACGCGTAAGATCACCGTTGCCGCTGCCCGCATCGTTCATGGCTTGCAGGATAAGCTATACTTGGGCAACCTCAATGCCTTGCGTGACTGGGGCTATGCCCGTGACTATGTGGAGTGCATGTGGCTCATCATGCAGCAGCCCGAGCCCGATGACTTCGTGATTGCCACTGGTGAATATCACTCGGTGAGGGAATTTTGCACGTTGGCGTTCCACTATGCTGGCATCGAGCTGGAGTGGCAGGGCGAGGGCATTGACGAGAAGGGTATTGATAAAGCCACGGGCAAGGTGCTTGTCGAGGTGGATCCCAAATACTTCCGTCCCGCCGAGGTGGACCAACTCTTGGGTAATCCCACAAAAGCAAAAGAAAAGCTGGGCTGGAACCCGCACAAGACGTCGTTTGACGACTTGGTCCGCATCATGGTCGAGCACGACTTGCAACACATCAAGAAAATCTACCACCTACAATAATCGTTGCCCTCTTAGATACGTTATTTCAGTAACATCTGATTTATCATGGAAAAAGACTCAAAAATATACGTTGCGGGCCATCGTGGCCTTGTGGGTAGCGCCATCTGGAACGCCCTGCAACGAAAAGGATATACCAACCTCGTCGGGCGCACACACCATGAACTGGACCTGATGGATGCTGTTGCGGTGAAGCGTTTTTTTGATCAGGAGCAGCCCGAGGTGGTCGTGCTGGCAGCTGCCCATGTGGGCGGCATCATGGCCAATTTAAAGTATCGCGCCGATTTCATCTACCAGAACCTTGCCATCCAGCAGAATGTCATTGGCGAGAGCTGGCGGCATGGGGTAGGGAAGTTGCTGTTCCTGGGGAGTACCTGCATTTACCCGCGTGAGGCACCTCAGCCCATCGGCGAGAACGCCTTGCTCATGTCGCCGCTGGAATACACTAACGAGCCCTACGCCATCGCTAAGATTGCGGGCCTGAAGATGTGCGAGAGCTTTAACCTGCAATATGGCACCAACTTCATTGCTGTCATGCCCACTAACCTGTACGGACCGCGCGACAACTTCGACCTTGAGACTAGCCACGTTATGCCTGCCATGATCAGGAAGATGCACCTGGCGCGGCTGCTCAACGAGGGAGACATGGAAGGCATTCGTGAGGATTTCGCCCGCCGCCCTGTGGAGCACGTCAATGGAAATGCCATCGAGGAACAGATATTAGCTACACTTGAAAAATACGGCATCTTGCCCGATAGACTCAGGCTGTGGGGCAGTGGAGCCCCGATAAGGGAATTCCTTTGGAGTGAGGATATGGCTGACGCCAGCGTCTATTGCCTGGAACACATCGACTGGGAAGATGTGCGCGGCACGGGTGACGAGGTGCGCAACTGTCACATCAACATCGGCAGCGGCAAGGAAGTTACCATCCGTCAGCTCGCAGAACTAGTCAAGACCACCGTGGGTTACCAGGGCATCATCGAATGGGACACCACCAAGCCCGACGGCACCCTGCGCAAACTCACCGACGTGAGCCGCCTGCATACCCTGGGCTGGCATCACATTATGGAACTCGAGGACGGAGTCCCCGCCCTCTACCGTTGGTACCTAGACAACTAATGTGTTGGAAATCAATATCAAATCATAATCGCTAAATCTGCCGTTGTTATTAATTTCGGTGGATTTAGTTTTTTTTAAAGTTTTTGCGAGATTTGAAATTGAGTTTGGCATGATATTTGTAAATCACTCTTCGAACTCATAATTTTTGGAGGTTTTTTAGGGTTAAACAAGATTGTCAGCATGGCTCGGGAGGGTAGTGCTGATTTATTTTTTTACTTAAAGGTCCGCGATAATGCCTATATCATCTCGTTGAATAACCAATAGAATTGCTATATCATCCCAAGGTCCTTTAGATCTTTTATATTCATCCTGTTAACTGGCCTATGGGACAACTAAACATATCCTGTTTTATGATCTATATGCCTTTTTATTTGGAGTAGATATGGAAAAATCGGGTGGGGGATGGCTTGAACGGGAGATTTCTTGTAACTTTGCGGAAAAACAGATTCATCATGACCGAGAAAGAGAAAATGCTGTCGGGCGAATACTATGATGCCCGCGACGAGCAGCTGCTCAGGGAACTGAACGAGACCAAAGAAGTGATCCATCGCTATAACCAGCTCTCGCCGAGCGATACTAAGGGCCGCCTTGAGATGCTGAAAGGACTGCTGGGGCATGTGGGTGATGACAATATCCTCATTAACCAACCGTTCTACTGCGACTATGGTCAGCACATCAGCGTGGGCAAGCGGTTTTTTGCTAACTTTAATTTCACTGTTCTTGACGAAGCCCGAGTGACCATCGGTGATGACTGCTTCGTGGGGCCTAACGTGGGCATATATACCGCATGCCACAGCACTGACCCTGTTGAGCGCAACGCGCGACTGGAGTGGGCCCGGGCGGTGACCATCGGCGACAACGTGTGGATTGGTGGCGGAGTGATTATCCTGGCGGGCGTGACGATAGGTGATAATGTAACAATCGGTGCTGGATCGGTTGTCACTCATGACATTCCGTCCAACACCGTTGCTGTCGGTAACCCTTGCCGTCCCATCAAGTCTATCTAGGTGGGAAGGCTAAGTACTCATTGCATCAATGAAAGGTTATTCCAATTTCTTGCCTCCGTTGGGCACCAGATAGCCATAATGGATGCTGTTAAGGCGCCTCATCCATCCTTTTAAGAAGACAGCTTTCTTGCCAGTCCCGATGCGTTCAAAATGAGCTTTCCTCTCATTCCAGATGAGGTTAAACAATTCCTCACCGTTCATGGAGTTGATTTTAGCTAGAGATTTAGGACCGATAATACCGTCATCCGTTAAACCTAGGCGTCGCTGAACGAGACGAATGTATCCAGTTCCACTCATCCATACCCAATCGACGAATATATAGGCTACCCATTCATCGTCAATTTGGTCGGCTTTAATTTTGCCCCAATAACCCCAACGCAGGACCGCGTTCCAGGTTTTGTCTGAGATTTTCTTTAAATCTTCTACAGACGGTCTTTTATATCCCTTTGCTCTGCAGTAAGCGCGATAGGTTGCTAATGTGACTCCCTTCATTGTCGCTCCTCCAGGGTCGCTAGGATGGTTGGCGAAACCACCTTCCCAACTGCGGCAAAATATGCCATACTTTTCAATTCTTTCCATTGTTTTAAGTTTTAGTAATTAATAATGGTTTAACTAATGGCTAATGATTTTACAAAGATACGACATCGTCTATAAAAAAGCAAGATATTTAGTGTAAAAAGATGGCAGACAGAATCATATTATGAGTGAAGGGTGAAAGAAAACTATATTACTTGTTATAGCATAGCACCTCATGTCAAAACTAATAATAGTTAATAACTGGCTGATAAAGAATGAAATACAATAATTAAGAATGACTTGTTGTTTCAATATCTTACCTGGTACATTTCCCATTAGCCATGATGATGCATAACGCAACAAATGCCGTTACGGTCTCGAGTGACCATAACGGCTTGATGCGGTTAAAGTGCCTAGATTATACTCTCGGCAACCCTTTACAGGGGATTACTTGTAGACGGTATCGCTAACAGTGAGGCTGTAACGACCCTTAGCGCGGCGACGGGCAAGAACCTTGCGGCCATCGGCGGTGCGCATGCGACTACGGAAGCCATGCTTGTTGGCTTTCTTACGGTTCGAGGGTTGGAATGTTCTTTTCATTGTTTATCTCTGTTTTTTAGTTCGTTCCGAAAAATTTTCGCAAAATGCGGTGCAAAATTAGTCCTTTTTTTCAAAATACACAAATCCAAATGCATTTTTGCAGAAAACTTTTTGCTTTTTTTCTCAAAATCACTAATTTTGCACTCTCAAACGACTGAGAACAAACAATATTCACATAAAATATAATTATAGCACTACAATTATGATTAATGCTCAAGACATCAAGAACGGAACCTGCATCCGCTTGGATGGCGATCTGTATTTCTGCATCGAATTCCTGCATGTAAAGCCCGGTAAGGGTAACACCTTTATGCGCACCAAACTCAAAAACGTCGTTGATGGCCGCGTACTGGAGCGCCGCTTCAATATCGGTGAGAAGCTCGAGGACGTGCGCGTTGAGCGTCGCCCCTATCAGTACCTCTACATGGATGGCAACGATGCCATGTTTATGAATAACGAGACTTTTGAGCAGATTCCTATCGACAAGAACCTCATCACTGGCGCCGACTATATGAAGGAAGGCGATATCGTTGAAGTTGTCAGCGACGCTTCGACCGAGACCGTGCTCTTTGCCGAGATGCCCATCAAGACCCAGCTCAAGATCACTTACACTGAGCCCGGCGTGAAAGGCGATACCGCTACCAACACCCTCAAGCCCGCCACCGTCGAGACTGGCGCCACCGTACGCGTGCCCCTGTTCATCGACACCGACGAGATCATTGAGGTTGACACCCGCGACGGCAGCTACGTTGGCCGCGTGCGCTAAACAAGCGATATCACATCTATCAAAATATAGCGAGGGACGCATGAAGCGCCCCTCGTTCATTTTATTCATTGATGTGTTCGTTTATAGCCTGCGTAGGATCCAGGGAAGTGGCTCTAGAATCTTGAGGCACACTTTCTTGTCGATGTCATGGAGTAGGGCAGCAGCCTTCTCCTTGTCATCAAAACCTTGCAGGACCACATAATATTGCTTGTCGGGACCGCCGAACAGCACATAGCTGCCCTTAAAGCCGCATTCCTCGCGCAAGCGGTCGCGGTAACTTTGGGCGTTCAAGCGCTGGGAGAAAGTGGCGACCACGACATTGTAGGGACTAACCGCATCGGTCGAGTCGATGGCGACATTGGCGTTGACATAGACCATGCGCACGCTGTCGCCGTTGATCACGTGGGTATAACGTTGCCGCTCGGCCTCAATCTTGGCGTAGGTTTCGGCCCCGATGCCCGTCTTGCGCCGTTCGGCGGCTTTCTCATAAGCCTCGCGGTAGTTCTTCTCGCTGCTGTGGCAGGACGTCATCATTACTGACGCCAAAACGAGGGCCACAATAGTATATAATGTCTTTTTCTTCATTGACTTTACTCTGTTACAAATTCACTAATCAAGCAAAGAACTCTTGGCGCTTCGCTTATTTTGCTAATTCAATGACTTGGGCATGGGTGATGTTGCCCTGATCCAGTGTGAGGGTAACGAGCGTGCGCACCACTTGCCAGCCTTGCACGCCGGCGGCACCCGGATTGACGACGAGGCATCCCAGTGCACGGTCGGGCATCACTTTAAGAATGTGGCTATGGCCGCACACAAACAGTTTAGGCTTGGACAATTCGAGCCGCTGCCTTATGCCAGGGGCATACTTGCCCGGATAACCTCCTATGTGGGTCATCACCACCTTGACGCCCTCGACCTCAAAGATTTCCATCTCCTTATAGCGGCGGCGCAATGACGCGCCATCCACGTTGCCGCACACCGCGCGGAACACGGGTGCGATGGCTTCCAGCTTGTCGGCCAGTTCGTCGCTACCGATGTCACCGGCATGCCATATCTCGTCACAGTCGGCGAAATGCTGAGCGTAGCGGTCGTCCCACCAGGCGTGGGTATCACTGATGACGCCTATCTTCTTCATAATGAGGCCTTAGGCTTTAGTCCTTATTACAGTGCGAACTCCATCAGGCGGGCAAGGTACTTGCCGATGATGTCAAACTCCAGATTAACCACAGTCCCCACCTCAATGCAATGGAAGTTGGTGATCTCGCGGGTATAAGGGATGATGGCGACCTGGAAGCTGTCGCGCTCGCTGTTGCACACGGTGAGCGATACTCCGTTGACCGTCACGCTGCCTTTCTCGACAGTGACATAGCCTTTGCGGGCCATCTCGGGTGCCACCTCATACTTGAAGGTGAAGTAGTGACTGCCGTCCACCTCTTTGACATCGGTGCAGATGGCCGTCTGATCAACATGGCCCTGCACGATGTGGCCGTCAAGCCGTCCCTCGATAAGCATCGAGCGCTCGACGTTCACCTCGTCACCCACCTTGAGTAGGCCCAGGTTGCTGCGATCAAGCGTCTCCTGAATGGCGGTGACGGTATAGGTGCCGTCGCCAGGCAGTTCAACTACGGTGAGGCACACGCCATTGTGCGACACGCTCTGATCAATCTTCAACTCGTTGGTGAAAGAGCACTTGAGGGTGATGTGTAGGTTGCCGCCGTCCTTACGCAATGCCACGACGCGCGCGGCTTCTTCTACGATTCCTGAGAACATATCAGTATTCTTTTTTTGTTGTTATCTAATAATTAATAATGTGACAAATCTAATCAATAAACGAGAATGCCGGTCCTTTATTGCACGATGTGACTGGTGTGGAACATTGTAAGCAAAATCCCCGCCTCCAAATTAACCTGGGGCGGGGAGCAAGCTGTTTAGAAGTTAAACGATATACTTATTGTCGTTAGGGGACGTCCCTTGACGATAAGCCACAGTGTTGTTACTTGCCGAACTGCTCAAAGAACAGCGTGTAGGAAGTCTTGTCAACCAATTCCTCGGGGCCGAAGAACTGGATGGGGCCGGGATAGATGTAGCACGTCTCGAGCGCCCACTTGTCGCGGTTCTCGACAAAGTGCTTGAAGGGAGCACCCTCGAGGTCCACCATAGCCTTGCGGATAACGGGCTTGTCCTTACCGGAACGACGTTCCATGTTCATCATCATGGTGATGGGCACACCGCAGGCAACCCAATCCTGAGCCTTGCGTCCCAGGTGGGTGATGGCCGACATGTAACCGGTGGCGCCCACAAAGATGAGGTGAGAAGCGTTGTAACCTAGCGAGTAGCAGTAGTCTGCATCAAAGTTGGAGGGGAAGGATGCACGTCCCTCGTAACCAAAGAAGTGATGCTGAGTCTTGAACTTGATGCGTTCAATCTCGCCGGCCTCGGCACGCATGTCAAGCACATGGGCTACCATGCTGCTGAGCAGACGCTCGCTCTCGATCTGGGATACCATCACGTTGCCGTGCTCGTCGCGGTCCAACGCCAGCTGGCGTGCAACTTCCTCGGGCAGTGAGTCGTAAACGACGCGGTTCTCCTCGGACAGATGCTCGCGCACGAAGTTGTTCTGCTCCATTTCACGCAGATTTGAGATCTCGGGGAATTTGGTCAGCATCTCGTTGAGCTCAGAGATGAGCTTCTTCATGGTGGGAACGAACTCCACGATGCCCTCGGGGACGAGGACAGTACCGTAGTCCATACCCATATCATGGCGCTTGACAACGATAGTGGCAATCTCCTCGGCGATGTCGTGCAGGGTCTTTTCCTTAGCTTCAACCTCCTCGCTGATAATGCAGTAGTTGGGGCGGGTCTGCAAGGCGCACTCCAGGGCGATGTGTGACGCTGAGCGTCCCATGAGCTTCATGAAGTGCCAGTATTTCTTGGCTGAATTACAGTCTCGGGCAACGTTGCCGATGAGCTCACTGTAAACCTTGGTTGCTGTGTCAAAACCGAACGAAATCTCAATGTGCTCGTTCTTGAGGTCACCGTCGATGGTCTTGGGGACACCGATAACCTGCACACCTGAATCGTGAGCCTTGTAGTACTCGGCCAGGATGGCGGCATTGGTGTTGCTGTCGTCACCACCGATGATTACCAGCGCCGTAATCTTGAGTTCGCGCAGGATCTGCAAACCGGCCTCAAACTGTTCGGGCTTTTCCAGCTTGGTGCGGCCCGAGCCGATAAGGTCAAAACCACCAGTGTTGCGGTACTCTTCAATCATGTCGCCAGTGATCTCAATGTAGCGGTGCTTGACAAGACCGTTAGGTCCGCCAAGGAAACCGTACAAGCGGCAATACTTGTTCAAAGCCTTAATACCATCATACAGGCCACAAATCACATTGTGACCGCCGGGAGCCTGACCGCCGCTCAGGATTACACCCACGTTGAAGGGCTTCTCGGGCGGCATGGCCGAATCATCGCGTTCAAAGGTCAACTGCGGCATGCCATAGGTGCAGGGGAAGAGTGACTTGATGGCCTCTTGGTCGGCCACCGACTCTGTGGGTTCTCCCTCGATTGCGCGTACGGGGCACCTGAGGGTGACGGGCAGCTTGGGCCTGTATGTCAGCCTCATGTTCTCCATTAAACTCTTGTTGTCAGTCATTTTTAGAAATATTATAATATTATATGGTTTGTATAAACGATTAAACAATCTTTTTCAGGGCACAAAAGTACTGTAAATTTGTCACGTCTGCACTATTTATCGGTAACAAATTTTCGATTTATTCAGCCCGATTTAGAATTTTTGACACTTTTGGTCCGAAAAACGACGATTTTTCGTCCATTCGCCCCTGTCGCTTATAATTCATAAGGCCGTTTTGGGGCGGCGATTAACAGGAAGTCGTCATGAGTTAACCAATTTTTCCTCCCCAATGCTTGGTGCGTTATGAAAATCTTTGTATCTTCGCCCAATAAAACAAACAGACAACAAATCTTTATTACCGACTATGAAAGGAATTGTACTTGCGGGAGGCTCTGGAACAAGGCTTTACCCGGTGACCAAAGGTATATCAAAGCAATTGATACCCATCTATGACAAGCCGATGGTTTATTATCCGATTTCGGTGCTGATGCTTGCTGGCATCCGCGAAATCTTGATTATCTCGACCCCTCAGGACTTGCCCATGTTCCGCAGGCTGTTGGGGAGCGGTGAGGAATTAGGCGTGCGGTTTGAGTATGCCGAGCAGCCTCGCCCCGAGGGACTTGCCCAGGCGTTCATTATTGGCGAGGAGTTCGTCGGCAAGGACAGCGCGTGCCTTGTTTTGGGTGACAATATCTTTTATGGCCAGAGCTTCACACGGATGCTGATTGACGCTGTCGAGCGCACCGAACGAGAGAACGTGTGCACCCTGTGGGCCTATGCCGTAAGGGATCCAGAGCGTTTCGGCGTTGTGGAGTTTGACGAGCAAGGCAAGGCAATCAGCCTTGAGGAGAAACCCGCGCATCCAAAGAGCAACTTTGCCGTGACAGGCCTATACTTCTATCCCAATGATGTCGTGGAAATTGCCAAGCATATCAAGCCAAGCGCACGCGGTGAGCTGGAAATTACAACGGTCAACCAGAAGTTCCTCTCTCAGGATAGGGTTTATGTGCAGACACTAGGTCGTGGCTTCGCATGGTTGGATACCGGTACCAGCGACTCTATGGCCGATGCGTCTAACTTCATCGGCACCATTGTCAATATGCAAGGTGTCCAAGTGGCAGCGTTGGAGGAGATTGCCTTCCGTAAAGGGTGGATTGATGCCGATCAGCTGCTGGCACTAGCTGAGCCGATGAAAAAGAACCAATATGGACAATATCTCATCCGACTAGCCCAAAATGGACTTAAAAGATAAAATTAACGAGGTCCATCTCATCGAACTGCCTAAAATCAATGACCCTCGGGGCAACCTGACGTTCATTGAGAGCGGAATGCATGTGCCATTTGAGGTGAAACGCAACTACTGGATTTACGACGTACCCAGTGGCATGTGGCGTGATGGCCATGCTTTTAAGGAACAGCAGGAGTTCATCGTGTCGTTGAGCGGTAGCTTTGATGTGGTGGTCAATGACGGCAAGCAGGAACAGACGTTCCATCTTGCGCGTCCGCAGATAGGGCTATATGTGCCAAATATGGTGTGGCGTCACATCGACAATTTCTCGACCAACTCGGTGGCATTGGTGCTTTCCAGCACCCATTATGCTCCCGAAGACTACATCGAGGATTTTGAATTGTTTAAGGAGTTAAAGCGTGGGGAGGAACGTTGATATGGACAAAAACAATGCACACAGCGTGGCGCGCATTAATGATTGCCGCATCATCAGTCTCAACAGGCACCATCATGAAAATGGAAACCTCACTGTTGTGGATAACGGAGTTGAACTGCCGTTTGACGTTCAGCGCACATTCTATATCTATGATGTGCCTGGTGGGGTAGAGCGGGGTGGTCACAGCCATCACACGAGCCAGCAGTTCATTGTCGCCATCAGCGGCAGCTTTGATGTGACCATAGATGACGGCAATGACCAGTTCACTTACACGCTTAACCGCCCTTATCAAGGACTGCTGGTCGTTCCTGGCATCTGGAACCGGTTGCACAATTTCTCTTCGGGTTCAGTGTGTCTGGTGCTCAACTCCCACCATTTTGATGAGGCCGATTATGTGAGAGACTATGACAAGTTCCTGGAACTGAAACATAAATCCAAAGAATAAAGAAACTCCAACTAAGATGAAGCAATATCCTTTTCTTGATCTGGCTCTTGCCAATGCCCCTTACATGGATGAACTCAAGGCGGCTGCCTGTGAGGTGATTGAAGGAGGACGCTACCTGCGTGGCGAACAAACTAAACAGCTGGAACAAGAGATTGCTGCGTTGTGCCAGGTCAAGCACTGCATCGGTGTGAGCAATGGGCTGGATGCCCTTAAACTCATTTTGCGGGCTTACAAGGAATTGGGCCGTCTGCATGAGGGTGACGAGGTCATCGTTCCGGCAAACACCTATGTGGCGACTGTGCTAGCTGTCAGTGACAACGGATTGGTTCCGGTGCTGTGCGAGCCGCGTGAGGATACGCTGAACATGGATTCCTGCCTCATCGAGAGCCTCATTACCGACCGCACTCGTGCTATTATGCCAGTGCATCTCTATGGTACTCCATGCTGGGATTCTGGCTTGATGCAGGTGGCCCGTGACCATGATTTGCTCATCATCGAGGATAATGCCCAAGCCATTGGTGCAGCAAGCGATGTGGCTGGATTGCACGGCACATTCGTCACGGGTGGACTAGGCGATGCTGCCGGTAACAGCTTCTATCCCACCAAGAACCTGGGGGCGCTGGGAGATACGGGAGCTGTAACAACCAATGACGACGTTTTGGCCGATACCGTCAGGGCTCTGGCCAATTACGGTTCTGACCGTCGCTATCATAATATTTATCTGGGTTATAACTGTCGTGTTGACGAGATTCAAGCAGCCATGCTCAGGGTGAAACTGCGTTATTTGGAGCAGGAAAATGACGAGCGTGCCGCGATTGCCCGCGTCTATGACCGATGCATTACTAATCCCCGTGTGAAAACTCCCGTTATTTTTGAGGGAATGAGGCAGATTTGGCATCAGTATGTAGTGCGTGTTCAGGAGCGCGACGACTTCCGTTCCTATCTCACTGCCAATGGCGTGGGTAGCGACATCCATTATGCCACTCCGCCTCATCGTCAGCCTTGTTACAAGGATTTATCACATCTATCATTGCCAATAACCGAGCGCCTTGCCGCCGAGGTGGTCTCACTGCCTATCGCACCGCCCTTGACAATCGATGATGCCCGCGCTATTGCCGACATCATCAACCGTTTTTAATCATTCAATAATAAGACCTTAGGTGCTGCAATTGTTATTTAGCGGCACTGTTCTATGTATGTCATCACATTATAATATATAGTGATGGCTATCGCTTATTTGCCCTTAAGAATCTCCCAAGACAGGCGCTGGGCTTTCTTGAGGCTTGCGGGATCATTGGCGTCAATACCATATTTCTCGGCAGGTGGGATGACGACAATCGTTCCGGGTTTCACGTTGTTGGGGTCAGAAATGATATTCTTGTTCTCCTCGTAGATATATACCCAGAACCAGGGGCTGTCATAGTACCTGTCAGAGAGGGTGCTCAGCACAATCTTTGAAGTGACGGTGTCGGTGATGACCGACGATGCTTCAACCGTGGTGGCATCGCTGTCAACTGGAGCGACTTCTTGTGATGATTCCGCATTTTGCTTATTGCCATTATCGCTTCCGCCAAAAATGAGCCATCCTAGGATGCCTAGTACAAGTGCTGCGAGCAATGCCCATAACCAACGCTTGAGTTTGGACCTGGCTGACGCGCTGTCGATTTGCTCTTGGGTAGGCGTGTAAACGTTGCGGGGTTCGGGACGATAGAAGTTGTCAACTGGCTCGGGCTCCTCCAGAACTGGTTTTACTGGTTTGGGCTCAGCGGTTTTTACTGGTTCAGACTCTACCGCTACGGGTTCGGGCTCTATTACCTTAGCTGGCATGGGCTCGGGCTCAGGCTCAGGTTCGGGAGCGGGTTCCAGTTTTTGCTTTTCCTCTTGGACCGGTTTTGGTGAACCAATGGGCTCGGGCACAAAGAATTCGTCGGGTTCGGTGGCAGGAAGAGGCTCATGGAACTCTGGGAATTCATCTGCCAGCGTGCCGCCAATGTCATTGGTGATAATTGGTGTCTCGGGAATGGCTGAGGGGTGTTCCTCGTCGATTGCTGCCAATTTCTCGTCGGTAACGTCATCGTCCAGCACAACGGTTTCAAATTGGGCGAAGGGCTGGTTGATGGCTTCGGCTAATGATTTGTCGGGTGTGAAAGTCAATTTGTTGTGGCTCTCGATTTGAATGGGCTCGCCTGTGTTGACATCTACGCCCTTGCGGGGTTTCATTCGGGCTACCTTAAAGGTCCCTATGCCCTTGATTTTAACTTGTTCGCCGTCAATAAGCGCTTGAGAGACCGTAGCGAACAATTCCTTGACGAATAGTTCGCATACCCGCTTGGTGGTTGAGGTGGACTCGGCAATCATGTCCACGAGCTCGACAAATGTGATTTTTGTGTTCATGCTCTTTCTCCTTTCTTTTTCACTTGAGTTTAGCCTTGAGCACATTGCTTACCTTGAAACCGAGCACAATCTTGGGCGGAACGAGCATGCGCTTGCCCGTTTTGGGATGTTGCATGACACGCTCGTTGCGTTTTTTGGGTTCAAAGGTGCCAAAACCGGGCACAATCACACTATCCATCTCGCCACAGCGAGTGCGCAAAACGCCAGCGAAAGCTTCGATTAGCTTGTTGATGTCTTGGGTTGTGCGGCCCATATTCGAGGCGACAGTCTCAACCAGTTTCTTATTATCCATAGGAAATCCTTTATTTTACAATCCGCAAAATTAACGATATTTTTTGTTATTCGGCATTTTTCTTTTAATTTTGTGACGTGATAAAATACCCTATAGACTGAAAAATTTTAAGATTTATGAGAAAAATAGTCATTCTTGACGGTTATGCCGGCAATCCTGGCGACCTGTCGTGGGAACCGATGAGGGCACTTGCCCCCTGTGACATTTATGACTTCGGCACCGCCGACACTGTGGTCGAGCGTTGTCAAGGGGCCGAGATGGTGCTGACCAACAAAGTTCCTATCACCGCTGATGCCATTGCCCAACTGCCCGATTTGAAGTATATCGGTGTGATGGCGACGGGATTCAACGTCGCTGATATTGCCGAGGCTAGCCGTCGTGGTATTGTGGTGACCAACGTGCCGGCCTACAGCACCGACAGCGTGGCTCAATTGACCATTGCCCACTTGCTTAACATTTGCTGGCAGCCCCAGCATTACACCGACGAGGCCCGTGACCTGAAGTGGACCAACTGCGGCAGCTACGCCTATTTCAATACTCCGCTTATTGAGTTGGCTGGCAAGCAGATGGGTGTCGTGGGTATGGGCAACATCGGCAGCGCCGTGGCCCGCATCGCCCAAGCGATGAATATGCGCGTGATGGCATTTACCAGCAAGACTCCCGACCAATTGCCCGAGGGCATCCTCAAGGCCGATAATCTGGAACACCTGATGCGCACCAGCGACGTGCTCACCCTGCACTGTCCGCTTAACGCCGAAACGACTGGCATGATCAATGCCGAGCGCTTGGCCATGATGAAGAAGGGCTCCATCGTGCTCAATATGGCCCGTGGTGCGCTCATCGATGAGCAAGCACTGGCTGACGCGCTGAACAGCGGGCACCTCTATGCCGCCGCCGTGGACTGCACCAGTGTCGAACCGCCCGCAGCCGACCATCCCCTGCTCACGGCCCGCAACTGCTATCTCACGCCTCACATCGGCTGGACCAGCTTCGAGGCCCGCGTGCGCCTGATGGACGTCATCACCAGCAACGTCGCAGCCTATCTCGACGGCAAACCCGTCAATGTCGTTAACCGATAAACTTAAATACCAATGAACGAGCAAGATATCATCAACGAAGCCCTCGCTTGGGCCGAGGGAACCCATTGTGCCATCACCGTGAGTGACCTGGAGGGGAAAGTGATTTTTATGAACGAGCGGTCGAGGGCCACCTTTGATAAGGACGGACGCACCATGCTGGGCCAGAACATGATGCCCTGCCACAGCGCGAAGTCCCAGGAGAAAATTCGCCACATGATCGCCACCGACACCGTCAACTGCTACACCATTGACAAGCAGGGCGTTAAGAAGATGATTTACCAGACTCCATGGCGCGATAGCGACGGCAATGTCCGCGGCATGGTCGAGATCTCCATGGTCATCCCCCAGGAAATGCCCCACTACGTCAGGTCCTAATCCCTTAAAATGCTATTGTAAGAATCCGCAATTATTTTTCCTTTGTTATAATGGCAGCCGGTCCTAGAGGGCCGGCTGCTTTTCTGGTGTCTCATGAGAACACGATCTATAGCATTAATAAATGAGTCCATATGTCTTGAGGAGATGCAAATGGGTTTTCTGCTCTTCCATACTTGACGTGTAGAAATAACATGTTTGTAAAAAGGAATAGTAGAAAAGTATAGTTGGCGTTTGATTTTGTAATATATTGTCTTTAAATAATTTATGGTGTTTGTTGGTTAAAAAAACACAAGTTTTAGGTCAAAAAAAACAAATTATCCAAACGATTTTCGGCGTTTTTCATAATTTTAGGATTATTACTGGCTGTAATTTTGTGCATCAAAATTTTTGACCCTCATGATGAATTACTGACGCTTGAAAACCCCAAGAAGCGTAATGATAGATGGCTGGAAACCTAATCGCGTTTCCGGCCATTTTGTGTTTTATCTGTCCATATGCTGCCAATGCTTTTGTCGTGGATGAATAATATCTATAGTAACGCTGTTTCTCTCATGGTAAAAGTGCGAAATGGCGGTTTTTCATTAGCTGCTTATTGGATGATATTGCATGTTGTTGCCACTTGGAATCGTTTTATGTGAAAAAATGTTGAAGTGCTAAGATTTTTGGGGTCGTGAAGCATTACAATTTGACGCATTTATAGTAATTTAGCAGGTTAAATAATAACAGAAAGTTAAAGTATAACTGGAAATGAGACGTATTACTCTGATAATCATCGCATTGATGTTGGCTGGTTTGCGATTATCAGCTCAGGGGCAGCTTGCCGAGCAGTTGCCGGGTACCCTGTTTGCCTATCCAATGGCTCCTGACACCTGCTCCACGCTTGAGGCCCGCTGCAATTATATCATTACCCACTTTTGGGATAACTATGACATCAGCAAGCCCATTAAAGATTTAGAGACGTTTGAGAACACCTTTAGAGATTTCGTGGATTTTTTCCGCTACGGACATCGCAATGTTGTCATGTCAACCGTGCGTGATTTTGTGAACAAAGCACAATCTAATACCTCTAACCTGCAAAGGGTGGGCGAGGTGGCTGAGCGCGCGCTGTATGGAACCGAGGCTGAGTATTGGAGCGATGAGGTGTATGTGGCATTTGCCAAGGCGCTTGCCTCATCCAAGAAGTTGCCTAAGGACGTACGTGATCATTATGGTGCCCAACTGGCTCGCATCAATGCTGTTCAGGTGGGAGCAACACTGGATTTTGAATTCATCGATACCGATGGCGTTAAGCGGAGGTTAAGCGAATTTCCCGCAAAGAGTTATTTGCTGTTGTTTGTTGATGACAGTACCGATAGTACCATTGGGCGCCTTCGCCTGAGCACCGATGTGGCCCTGAATGCTCTGTTGGATTCAGGTAATTCCACGTTGGTGTGCCTAAGCATGAATAAGTACACCTCCGAATGGGCGACTGTTGCAGCTGGATATGCCAACAACTGGATTGTGGGTTGTAATGCTGACTTGCTCAAACAGTTGGACTTGCGCGCTTTTCCTTGTTGCTATGTGCTTGATGAGCAGCGCACCATCGTCAATAAGAGCCTTTCGGTCGAGGGGCTGATGTCGGCTGTGAACCCCAACTATTTATTTGACTAGATTATGACTAATTTTTTCAAAAACCTGTTTCTTTATAGTGTGGGGCACACCTACAGTAACCTGTCGCGTTTGTTCCTGCGCCTGTTCACGGGTATCATGTTCTTGCAGTTGTGCATCCGCCAGATGTTGAATTTTGACCAGATCGTGCCCACTTTTAACGGTTTCATGGGTATGTCGCCCGAGGCCTCGGTTACCGCGCTGGTCATTGTCGAAATGCTGTGCGCGGTGTGCATCATGCTGGGTCTGCTCACGCGCCTGGCTGTGCTTTTCCCGTTGGGGATGATGCTGGTTGCCGAGAATGTCATCATGTCTTCTGAGGCGTCGGTAACTGACCAACTATACAACTTTCAGCCTGGTTACCCTGTGATGTTCATCGGCATTTTCATTTTCATGCTCTTGTCGGGACCAGGAAAGATTTCACTGGACTATATCATCGCAGCCCATTTTACTGAGAGCCCCGTTGAGGAAGAGGTGCTCGATAAAGCATAACTGACTGGATTTTAATTGTATGGCAATTGCAGTACTCATATCAGGAGGCGTTGATAGCGCGGTCGTCGTTCACCAGCTTAAGGAGCAGGGCGAGGACTTGCACCTGTTTTACATCCGCATCGGAATGGATAATGATGAGGGCGATTGCAGTGCCGAGGAAGATATTGAGATGTGTACCCTCATCGCCCATCGTTATGGCCTGCCGTTAGAGGTGGTGTCGTTGCATGAGGAGTATTGGGACCATGTGATGGAATATGCCTTGCGCACTGTCAAAGCCGGCCTCACGCCTAATCCTGACATGATGTGCAACCGCATGATTAAGTTTGGCTTTTTTGAGGAGCGTTGGGGGAAAGATTTTGACATGACTGCCACGGGACATTATGCTACGACTGAGGTAGTTGATGGCGTGAAATATTTGGCCACTGCAGTCGATCCCGTCAAGGATCAAACCGATTTTCTGGCGCAGATCACCTACGACCAACTCAAACATGTCATGTTCCCGATAGGCTCGCTACCCAAGGAAGAGGTGCGGCGCATTGCCGAAGCGGCTCATTTGCCCAATGCCCACCGTCGCGACAGTCAGGGTATCTGCTTCTTGGGGCAAATTGACTATAATGACTTCATCCGTCGTCACTTGGGCGAGCGGCCTGGCCCCATCATCGAATTGGAAACGGGTCGCAAACTGGGTCAGCACCGCGGCTACTGGTTCCACACCATTGGTCAGCGCAAGGGCCTGGGACTGAGTGGTGGACCATGGTATGTAGTACGCAAGAATGTGGATGAGAACGTTATCTACGTCTCAAACGGTTATGGAACCGACAAGCAATATGGCCGCACGCTCAGGCTTGATGAGATGCACTTCATCTCGGGCAATCCTTGGGAGGGTGTTGAAGGATCGGTTGATATCATGTTTAAAAACCGCCACACGCCCCATATCATGAGAGGCAAGTTTACCCGCATTGGTGACCGTCAATGGGTCATCGATAGCGCGGAGGACGTTCAAGGCATTGCTCCAGGCCAGTTTGCCGTCATTTATGACGCAAGTGGCCATTTGTGCTATGGTAGCGGCATAATAACTAATTGACTGAAATAAAGCGATATATGGATAATAACGATTTGATAGAGTTGAAAGTGCTGGGCATCACACGCAGCGAGGTTCAGGCCGGTGCCTATGCGTTGTTGCTGGAAAATGCCGACAGTACGCCCGACGAAGCAAGGCGCATACCCATCGTTGTGGGGGCTGCCGAGGCACAGTCTATTGCCGTGCATCTCGAGCAGGTAATGCCGTCGAGGCCGTTGACTCATGACCTGTTCGTCAGCATGTTCCATGCCTATGGCGTTGAACTTAAACGGGTGACCATCTATAGTTTCAAGGAGGGCGTGTTTGCCTCGATGCTTCACTTGACTGATGGTAAGGTTGAGGTGGATATTGATGCCCGCACGAGCGACGCGATCGCTATCGCCCTGCGCACCGGTGCCCCAATATACACTACGCCCGACGTGATGTCACTCACCAGCTATGAGTGGCGTCAGGACGGCAATTACAAGGCGCAGCGCCACGTTCGTCTTGAGGACCTGCCTGTGGAGAAGTTGGAGCAGCGCATGCAGCACTATGTGGATAAGGAGCAGTATGAACGCGCGGCCAAAATCCAAAAAATCATCGCCCGCAAAACTAATCCGCAGCAAAGTGGAGAGTGATTACCCTTTTTTATTAATTTTGCAGATTATACATATTAAAAATAACGATTCAAGATGAAGAATTTAAAGTTAAGACTCATTGTGATGAATTTCCTGGAGTTTGCCGTGTGGGGCGCTTACCTGACTTGCATGGGCAACTATCTGGGACGTGCTGGCATGGGCACCGAGATTTCATTGTTCTATGCTATTCAGGGCATCGTGTCAATCTTCATGCCTACACTGATGGGCATTGTGGCTGACAAGTACATCCAACCCCAACGTCTATTGGGCATTTGCCATTTGATTGCAGGTATGGCGATGATTGCTCTGGCCTATATGGGCATGACCAATCCCGAGCCTAATAAGATGGCATTCATCACGATTTACACGTTGAGTGTCGCATTCTACATGCCTACTCTGGCCTTGTCCAACACTGTTGCCTTTACTTTGCTTAAGGACAATGGCATGGATACCGAGAAGGACTTCCCGCCCATCCGCGTGTTTGGCACGATTGGCTTTATCGCCACGATGTGGTTCGTGAATTGTGCCGTGCTTGACGGTGGTAGTTTTAGCTTCACACTTGGCGAGAACGCTAACAAGTTCCAGTACACCTATATGCAGTTCATGGTATCTGGCCTGTTGAGCTTCGTGCTGTTCATGTACTGCATGACCTTGCCGCAGTGCAAGCTGGTGAAGAAAGAATCTCAGTCGCTTGTCGAATCGCTGGGTTTGAACGCCTTTAAGCTGTTCAAGACCAAGAAGATGGCCCTGTTCTTCATCTTCTCGGCATTATTGGGTATGTCACTTCAGGTGACCAACGGCTTTGCCACCCCCTATCTGACCCATTTCAAGAGTGATCCCGCAATGGCCGATACCTTTGGCGCTAACAATGCCACGATGCTCGTGTCGCTCTCACAGATTGCCGAGGCGTTATGCATCCTGCTCATCCCGTTCTTCCTGAAGCGTTACGGCATCAAGGTGGTGATGCTCATCGCCATGTTCGCTTGGGTATTGAGGTTCGGCTTCTTCGGTGCCGGTAATCCCGCATGGCCTGGTGTCATCCTGATTGTGCTGTCTTGCCTGGTTTATGGAGTGGCATTTGACTTCTTCAATGTCTCGGGCGGTATCTTCGTTGACAAGGAATGTGATCCCAACATCAAGGCTTCGGCTCAGGGTCTGTTCATGTTGATGACCAACGGTTTGGGCGCCACCATCGGCACCCTGGCTGCTGGTGCGATTGTCAACAGCCTGTGCCACTGGACCGACGATGGCTTCCTGGTGGGCAATACCGCTACCAGCTGGAGCACCGCTTGGTACATTTTCGCCGCGTTTGCCCTTGTTGTGGCCGTGTCGTTCATGTTCCTGTTCAAGTACAAACACGTACGCGAGAGCAAATAAGGAGAGATGCACCGTTTCTACTGTCCTGACATAGCCGACACATTGACGCTGGGCGAGGAGGATTCCAAGCACTGCGTCAAGGTGTTGCGTATGGGCGAGGGCTCTACCATCGAGGTGGTGGACGGGAACGGAAACCTATACACTTGCCGCATCGCGATGGCACACCCCAAGCGGTGTGCTGTCGAGGTGCTGGACAAGCAAAATCAACCCCCTCACTGGGGGCATCAGATTGTGCTAGGCGTCGCGCCTACAAAGAATCTTGACCGCATGGAATGGTTAGTGGAGAAAAGCGTGGAGATGGGTGTGGACCGCATTATTCCGCTTAGGTGCCATAATAGCGAGCGTACGGTGCTCAAAACCGAACGCCTTCGCAAAATAATGGTTTCGGCCATGAAGCAATCGCTCAAAGCGACGCTTCCCCGACTTGACGAGATGACACCGATGGAGCAGGTGCTGGCAGAGCCCTTTAAGGGCACTTGTTGTATCGCCTATTGTGACGAAATGTTGCCTCGAGAAGAGCGGCGTACCCTCGCTGATGTTTACCAGCCGGGAAAAGATGCACTAGTGCTCATCGGCCCTGAGGGTGACTTCAGCCCCGAAGAAGTGGAGGCTGCTACCGCTGCCGGTTATTTGCCGGTAACGCTGGGAGAGAGCCGCTTGCGCACCGAGACAGCCGGCATGATGGCCGTCGCTGCCCTCCATGTGCTGGATATGAGAAACAAATACTGATAATTATAACACATTACATCGAAATATGTTGAAACAACTATTGTCATCGCCACGACACAACTTTTTCCTGCTCGCTGGACCCTGTGTCATCGAGGGCGAGGAGATGGCGATGGATATTGCCGAGAAAGCACTCAAGATCACCCAGGAGCTGGATATCCCTTATGTGTTCAAGGGCAGTTACCGCAAGGCTAATCGTTCGCGTATGGATTCGTTCACTGGTATTGGTGACGAGAAAGCGCTGAAAATCCTGCGTAAGGTGGGTGAGACATTCAAAATTCCGGTTGTAACCGATATCCATGAGCCGGTTGAGGCCGATATCGCCGCCGAGTTTGTCGATGTGCTGCAGATTCCCGCTTTCCTGTGCCGACAGACCGACTTGTTGGTTGCTGCTGCCCACACTGGCCGCTTGGTGAACATCAAGAAGGGGCAATTCCTGGCTCCCGAGTCTATGCGATTTGCCGTTCAAAAGGTGCGCGATGCTGGTAATGATGAGGTGATGATTACTGAACGCGGCACAACCTTCGGATATCAGGACCTTGTGGTGGACTTCCGTGGAGTGCCGGTGATGCAGGCTTTCGCGCCAGTCATTGTCGATATTACGCACTCGCTGCAGCAGCCCAACCAGGGTGGGGGAGTGACCGGAGGACGTCCTGAGCTTATCGAGACTTTGGCACGCACTGCTATTGCCGCAGGTGCCGATGGTCTTTTCCTGGAAACCCATCAAGACCCGTCCCAGGCCAAGAGCGATGGCGCCAATATGCTGCGGTTGGATTTACTTGAGGGCCTGCTGAAACGTTTAACCAGCCTCAAGGAGGCCATCAACCAAATAGATAAAATTGTATAAAGCTTTATATTGCAATTAACTATGAGTATTAGAAGATTGATTAGCGTGTCGCTTATCATTGCTTTGTATGCCACTATATCGGTTGCCCAAAGCAGTGATGATGTTCTCAGGGACAAGATCACCAATGCCGTGATGAAAGTGTATGATGAACAGCTCGCCAAGGATCCCAATGATTATAACACCTTGTTTGCTCGTGCCCATCAGCACTATTACAATGGAGAATACACGGCTGCATTGGCCGATGTGAATCAGGCGATGTTACTTACGCCCAAAAAGGATCGTGAGTTGCGTTTTGACGAGCACATCTTGCGCGCCCGCATCAGTGAAGCCAGAGAGGATTATGCAAGCGAGCTTGCTGACCTGCAGCTAGCTCAGGAATTACAGCCTAAGTCACTGGCTTGCACCGATATGATAGCCAAGGCAAACCTCAAGGCAGGTAGGCTGGACGCTGCCGAGAAAGCCTTTAAAAAGATTCTAAACGCTGAATCCATGAACTATGACGCCATGTATGGATTGGCTCAAGTGGAACAACAACGCAATCATCCTCAAGCCGCGTTGGAACAGGTGGATAAGGCAGTAAAGATTTTCCGCACCGAGCCCCAAGTCTATGTGAACCGGGCTGACATCTATATCCGTCAGGGAGATGTTAATTCTGCGATACAGGACCTGCTGACTGGTATGGCGGTAGGTGATGGTGGCAATGCCGCCGAGCGGCTTTTTGAATTGAGTGACACTCACTATGACCAAGTGATGGGTTCACTGGACGATCTGGCCAATAAAACCAACGATAACGGCATGTATCGTTATCTGAGGGCGAGCATTGCTGTTGACCATTGCCATTATGGTCAGGCATTGAGGGATTTGAATTTCATCAAGCGAAACCACCTGTATGAGAGTCCATCGGTATATTATAACATTGCCAAGTGTTGTGTTGAACTTGCTCGTTATGATGAGGCTATTATGAATGTGGATAAGGCGCTTGAGATGTCTCCTGAGCAGCCTGAGTTTTACCTTGTCAAGTCACTTGCCGAGTTCAATGCAGGTGATGGTGGGAACTTTGAGGCGGCCATGAAGGCTCTAGAACGATGCTCAGATTTTGCTCCACAGTATGTGCCTATGCTTGTGGCTAAGGCCAACTTGCTGATTAATCAGGGCAAAGACAATGATGCGCTGGGATACCTCAATGCGGCAGTAGCCAATGCACCGGCCGATGCCGAGGCTCTGATCACGCGTGCCATGTTATTCAAGCGTCTAAATAAAACCAAACTGCTCGATAAAGACTTGAACGTGCTCGCCATGTTGAGTGATGATATTGAGAACATGAAAGGATTTGCTTATAGTGAACAAGGACGTGATAATGAGGCGTTCAGATGGCTCCAAAAAGTGACTTCGGTCAATATGCCCGGCGGCGAAAACTACTATTATGCTGCCATCTTTATGGCATTGAGGGGAGACGACTTTAGTGCCATCAACTATCTCCAGAAAGCGCTCGACAATGGCTACGGAAGCCTGTACAAGTTGAAATATGACGAATTATCGGCGCTCAACCTCAAGTCATTGCGCACTAAACCTGATTTCGAGTTGGCAATAGATAAAGCTCAGCGCAATTTCTTTGAGAGAGACTAAGGCCAGATCTGTAACTACCGATGATTGAAAAGTGATGGGTCGGGCAACAAGGATATTGATTGGTCCACTTTGGACATTGTTGTTGGTGGGGGCACTCGTGTCGTGCTCCTCGACTAAGCATGTGCCTGAAGGACAAATGCTGCTTGACAAGGTAAAAATCAATATCAATGACCCTCAGAGCAACGTAGAGACGTCACAGCTGTATAATTACTTGCGGCAGAACGCTAACCACCGCGTGCTGGGAGGTCTCAAACTGCAACTGGCCATCTATAACCTCTCGGGCAAGGATCCCAATAACTGGTTCAACAAGTGGATTCAGCGCGTCGGTACTCCTCCCGTACTCTATGATAGCACGCTCATGCTGGCTAGTGCCGATCAGCTAAGCACGGCATTGAAAAACCGTGGCTATATGAAAAACTCGGTCACTTACCGAGTCAAAGCAGACAGCGTGAAACGAAAAGCCAAAATCGATTATGACATTACGCTGGGTGAGCCTTATCGCATCCGTTCCATTGACTATGATATTCCCGATGAGTCATTGCGCGAGGTCATTCTTGCCGACTCGGCGAAATTTTCGGTTCATCCAGGCGATTTGTTGGACTATAACAAGCTGGAAGAGTGGCGTCAAAGTATTACTGAGGATCTGCGCAATAAAGGATATTATGCCTTCAACAAGGAATATATCACATTCATGGCCGATACGGCGGCCAATTCCTACGATGTGGACCTCACGCTTAACGGACGTGACCCGTACCGTAATGAGCGTATGCCCTATTACACGCAGCACGCGCCGTTTTATGTGCGCAATGTCACCTATGTGATGAGTTATGACCCTGTGGCCATGCAAGGTGGTTACTGGGGCGTGGACACGGTGAACATGAAGAGCGGCGTGAAGGTCTTTGTGGGCGAGGATGATTACTTGAGAACCGAGACGCTAGACGAGTGTAACTACATTGAGCCGGGCTCTCTATATAATGTAGAGGCCATCAACCGTACCTATCGCGCGTTGGGTCGCCTCAACGTGATCAAGTCGATCAGTATCGACGTGAGGCCTGTGGGCGATGTGGATGGTGTGCTCATGGTCGATGCTTTCGTATTGCTGCAGCCCGATAAGTCCCAGACCATCTCGGCCTCGCTTGAGGGTACCAACAGCGAGGGGGATTTGGGTTTTGGTGTCGTCTTGGATTATGAGCACCGCAACATATTCAAGGGTGCCGAGGTATTAAGCGCCAAGCTCAAGGCTTCCTATGAGAGCATATCGGGCAATATTGGAGGCCTGATTAACGATAATTATAGCGAGTATTCGACTGAGCTCGGCCTGACTTTCCCCAAGTTCATGTTCCCGTTCCTCAAGAGCTCGTTTAAGCGTAAGATACAGGCTTCAACGGCTTTTACGGTTAATTTTGATTATCAGGCCCGCCCCGAGTACACACGCGTTATTGCTGGTGGCGCATGGCGATACCAGTGGACCGAGCGTCATCGCCGTTTGTCCCATACTATCACTCTGTTTGACTTGAGTTTTATCAGTGTTCCCAAGTTTAATGATGAGTTTTTTGATCGCATCACCAATCCTTTGTTGCTGTATAGTTATCAGGACCACCTCATCATGAGGATGGGCTATAATTTTTACCGCACCAACAAGGCTGAGCTTAGTGTGCTGCAGATGGGCCGCTTCCAGCGCAATGTGTTCACTATAAGGGCTAATGCCGAGACCGCGGGCAATCTGCTCTATGCGATGTCTAAGATTTCGGGTCAAAAGGCTGACGACGATGGCAGCTACAAGTCTTTGGGCATCCGCTATTCACAGTATATCAAGGCCGATGCCGACTATTCTTTCACCCATAACATTGACCGTCGCCAATCGGTTGCTTTCCATGTGGGAGCGGGCATAGCAATACCCTATGGCAACAGCGACGTCTTGCCTTTTGAGAAACGTTTCTACAGCGGCGGTGCCAATAGCGTTCGCGGTTGGGGTGTGCGCACTCTGGGTCCCGGCAGCTATAACAGTAACAACTCCCTTTCCAACTTTATTTACCAGTGTGGTGATATCCGTTTTGACGTGAATCTCGAGTACCGCGCCAAACTGTTCTGGGTCGTTGAACTGGGTTTGTTCCTTGATGCGGGCAACATCTGGACGATCAAGGACTATGAGGATCAGCCTGGCGGTGTGTTCAAGTTCAACAAGTTCTATGAGCAGATAGCAGCGGCTTATGGTGCGGGTATCCGCTTGGACTTCAAGTATTTCCTTGTCCGTGTGGATATGGGTATGAAGGCTCATAATCCTGCCAGCGGTCAAGACCACTGGCCCCTGTTCTCACCCAGCTTCAAGCGCGACAGCGAGTTCCACTTCTCCGTGGGCTACCCTTTCTAAAAACAAAGAGAACGGGAGCAATATCCCATTCTCTTGTTATTGAATTCTTATCTTTTTCATTGTCGCTAGGCGACAGCAAAGATGATGATGAGCTCGGCGATCAAGACGCGCATGAACATAGTCAAAGGATAGACCGTGGCATAGGCTACGGCGGGAGCATCGTTGCCAGCTGTGTTGTTAGCGTAGCCTAATGCGGGCGGGTCGGTGGTGGCACCTGCAACGAGGCCCATAATGGTGCAGTAGTTGAGCCGGAGTTTGCCGCGTGCCACGATAACAGCAATCATCAGCGGGATGATAGTGATGAGGAAGCCATAGAGTACCCATGTCAAACCATTGGCGCTCAAGATGGTCTCGACGAAACGGCCACCAGCGGCGATGCCCACCGAGGCGAGGAACAGGCACAGACCCAACTCACGCAGCATGAGGCTGGCAGCATTGCTGGTATAGGTAACCAGTTTGGCCTTGTAGCCATAGCGGCCGATGAGGATGGCGACAATGAGCGGTCCACCCGCGAGACCAAGTTTCATGGGCACCGACATGCCGGGCAGCATGATGGGAATGGATCCCACGATAATACCCAGCACGATGCCGATGAACATCGTGAACAGCTTGGGGTGATCCAGTCGCTTATAGGAGTTGCCCATGCGCTTGCCCAGACGGTCAACATCCTCCTCACGACCGACGACAGTGAGTCGGTCGCCAATCTGCAGCGACAGGTTGGGGCTGGCAAGGAGTTCAACGCCAGCGCGATAGACGCGGGTGACATTGACCTTGTAGCCCTCGTGCAGGCGAATGGAGCCGATTTTGCGGCCGTTAAGCTCGCTTTGGGTGATTACGATGCGCTTGCTGACGATGCCCTTGGGCTCGGTCTCGAGTTGCCAGTCAAAGTCCACGTGAGGCCCGATAATGGCATCGAAAATGTCCTGGTCATGGGCGCTCATGACGATGCGCAGCACGTCGTCCTTGCGGATGATGGTCTCGCCTTGGGGTATCTCAACGGTGCCGTCCTCGCGCTTCATTCGCGAGATGGTGAAATTGTGGTCAATGATGGCATGCAGGCGCGTCACGGGGATATCATAGATGAGCTTGTTGGTCACCTGATAAGTGATGACGTGGGGCTTGAGTTGGCTGGCCTCCTTCTCGTGCTCGATGTCCTCGACCTCCTTGTCAACGTTGATTTTGAAGATGACTTTGAGGAGTACCATTGACAGGATAATACCCACGACGCCAAGGGGATAGGCTGCGGCATATCCCAGGGACATCGACTCGTTGAGATCACCGGCGCGATCGCCCGCGGTCTCGATGAGGGCCTGCTGGGCGGCACCCAGTCCGGGCGTGTTGGTCACAGCTCCGCTCATCACGCCCACAAGGTCGGTGATGGAGATATTGCCCGCGATGAAATAGATGGCGAAAGCCACAACGACGTTAAGAGCCACGATAAGCATCGCGACGCCATTGAGTTGGAGACCCTCTTGCTTTAACGAGGAGAAAAAGCTGGGACCCACTTGTAAACCGATGGAGAAAATGAAAAGGATGAGGCCAAACTCCTGTATGAACTTGAGGGTGGCACCATCGACGGTCACGCCCAAGTGGCCGACGAGAATACCGCAAAAGAGCACAAAGGTCGCTCCCAGCGAGATGCCGAAGATCTTGACATTGCCCAGCATGACACCAATCGCAATGACAATGGCATAAATGAGGATGGTGTGGGCGACACTATTGCCGATAAATAAATCTGAAAGCCAGTTCATGTTCTAGTCTGTTTTAGGAGATGGTGATGCCGTTTTCAACAATTGTTAGGATGTCAACAGGGTTATTGACGATAGCGTCGGCATGGTACTCAACCAGCTCTTTCTTGCTGCGGAAACCCCATGTCACGCCCACGGCGTCAACACATGCCCTGCGGGCCGTTTCCATGTCCACACCGCTGTCTCCAATGTAGAGCGTATCGGCTTTTGCCGTCTTGGCTTGGGCAAGGATGGCAAACACCACACTGGGATCAGGCTTGACGTTCACGCCCTCGCGGTGTCCCTCGATGGCGATGAATGGGATATCAGGATAGTAGTGAGGGATGATTTTATCGACGGCTTTCTGATACTTGTTGCTGGCAACAGCCATGGCTACACCCATGTCACGCAGGTCCTGCAACAATTCTGGCATTCCGTTATAAGGCTTGGTGTAATCGGTGCAATGCTCGTCATAATACTCAAGGAAGTCTCCCAGTACGCGGTCAACGGTCTCGTCATCACGGGCATCCTCGGGCAAGACACGCGTCATCAGCCGCCTGACGCCATTGCCCACAAAATAGGGGTAACTCGCCATACTATGAGTGGCATAGCCGTTGCGCTCAAGGGCATAGTTGGCTGCTTGTCCCAAGTCCTCGATGGTGTTGAGCAATGTGCCGTCAAGGTCAAAAATTACCAATTTCTTCATGTCTCACTTTATTTATTGCTACAAAGGTACTGCTTTTTTAACTATTTATCTTGTTTTTTGCGGTGTTTTCGGTTTTAGGCTGATGCTGATGACCAGTGCAATCGTTTGCGTTGATTTTTTGGGACTGAATGCTTGCAAGAGAGGGGTTTAAATGAATAGAAATCACTAATTTTGGGACAATAATACAAGCATCTTGCCCATGATGTATTTGCCTATTAAGACAAACCAAACATTCTCAATATAACTCTAAAGAATAATGATTATGAAAAAAACGCTTAGATTGTTTCTTGCGCTTGTGGTGTCGTTGATGACATTGCAAGCCTCTGCCCAGATGTATATTGTGGGCGATGGACCGTTTGGCGGGTGGAACCCAGCCGGCGGTGTTAGGATGAACGCCAAGGCCGACGGTACGTACAACTACACGACGACCATCAGCGGTAAGGTGTATTTCGTTTTTGCCGACGGTCTCGCTTCGTCGGCCGACGACTGGGACACGTTCAATAGTGCATATCGTTATGGCCCTACCGGTGGTGACCAGCAAGTACCTGTTGATGGTACGTGGACGGCAGCTCAGAAGGCTGGTGACCATGGAGCCTATTATTTTACGGGCAATGGTTCGGAATATGTTTTCGTCTTTGACACGATCAACAAGCGCTTCAAGATCACTGGCGAGGGTGTCGAGCCTATCGATCCCATGACCGGGCACCTGTTCATCCTGGGCGAAGCCAACGGCAATAGTTGGGATCCCAGCGTGGGCGTCGAGATGAGCACTACCGATGGCTATATCTTTACTGCCCAGGTGACATTCAACGGCGAGAATGCCGAGGAGGATGCTAACGTTAGCTATTTCTCCTTTACCTCTATGTTGGGAAGCGACAGTGATGACTGGGATGGCATTCGTGGTTATCGCCTGACTCCCGTGAGCGAGGGTAACTATTGGGTGACCTCGACAACACTTGGGGAGAACATCTTGTTGAATGGCTTCGGCGAGAACATTGATGTGGCCTTCCGCATTCCTGCAGGCACTTATACGATTACTGTCGACGTGAGCGGCCGCAATTGTGTCATCACACGCGATAGTGGCGGAGGTCCTGTTGCTGGTAGGGGCTGGCCCGCGATGTTTGGCGGTGTGATGCTCCAGGGCTTCTATTGGGACAGCTATAAGGCGACACGTTGGAACGCGTTGAGTGACAGGGTACAGGAACTGGGTCAGTACTTTGACGTGATGTGGGTGCCCAATTCTGGTAGCTTAGATGCAAATGGAACTGCCGAGAGTATGGGTTATATGCCCGTTTACTGGTTGAAGCATAACACTTGCTTCGGTACCGAGACGCAGCTGCGCGACATGATTGACTCGTTCCATAGCCATAATACAAGCGTAATCATGGACATGGTCATCAACCACAAGAGCGGTAAAACCGGTTGGGTGGACTTTGCCAATGAAACAGTGACAGGTCCTGTTACTGGGGAAAATTATAGCATGACCTGGAGTCTGGCCGACATCTGCCGCACCGATGAGTGTGTGGCTGCCGGCTATGCTGCCACGGGTGCTGCCGACGAGGGCGAGAACTTTGACGGCAGCCGCGATCTGGACCACACTAGCGCTAATGTGCAGAAGAACGTCAAAACCTACCAGAAGTTCCTCATCGACGAATTTGGCTACGATGGCTTCCGCTATGACATGAGCAAGGGTTATTCTGGTTATTATACAGGCTTGTATAATGCCGCATCCCAGCCCAAATTCTCGGTGGGCGAGTATTGGGACGGCAATGCCGAGACCCTGCGTTGGTGGCTTAACGAGACCAAGCAGGACAATCGCATCCAAACCGCTGTGTTTGACTTCGCGTTGAAGTACCCGATTCAGAGCGCCTTTGCCGGTGGTACATGGAGCGCCCTTAACGACAAGGGCCTGGCTGCTGACCCCAACTATCAGCGTTACTCGGTAACCTTTGTTGACAACCATGACACGGGCCAAAGCACTAATTATGACTGCCTGAAGACTAACGTGATGGCTGCCAACGCGTTCATCTTGACAATGCCTGGTACACCCTGTATCCTCTATAAGCATTATAATGTGTATCCCAACGAGATTCAGAACTGTATCCGCGCACGCCATGCGGCCGGTGTCCACAATCAGAGCGCTATTCTCACCCAGCAGGAGAGCAATGGCGGCTACATCTTGGAGACTCAAGGAACACGCGGCAATCTGTACCTGCAGGTGGGCTACGCTGTAATGAATGGCACTCCCGCGGGCTATGAACTCGTGCAGGGCGGTGACGCTTACAATCTGTTCATCAGCAGTGGCATCGACTGGCGCCATGTGAGCAAGGATGGCAGCATCCTGGGCTATCCCGTGGTAAGCAAGCAGGCTGGCAATTATGTTGGTAGCGTTAATCTGACAGTCGCTCCCAGCCGCAACGGCACTACGCTGGTTTACACGACCGATGGTAGCATCCCGACTCTTGCAAGTGCCACCATCACTTCATCGACCGCGTTTACATTTACCGAGAATACGACCCTCAAGGTGGGCGTTGTCAATGGCAGTATGGTCGAGAATGTGGAGAGCTACATTTATACGATTACCGATGCTGCAACTACCGGCATCAATGTGTATGTCAAGACTTCGATGGCCAATGCCAGCGTATGGGCATGGACCGAAGAGGGTAGTGTGACAGGTAACAACTGGCCCGGTCAGGCCATCAGTGCCCTGGATAAGGTGACTATTAATGATATCGAGTGGTATTGCCTGCATGTTGATGCCGACGAGGTAAATGTCATCTTCAACAATGGCAATTCCGGTTTCGAGAACCAGACATCGACCATTCTGGTGACTCGCGATGCCTTCTTCATCTATCCCAACAGCGAGTTGTCGACTTTCAACTATACGTCAGCCGATACCTATATTGACGTGACCGAGCAGTATGCCGGCGCGGGTCCCGATAGTTACGAGAAAGTGTATGTGCTTGGTAATATCAATACAGCGGGTTGGGCTCCCAATAATGGCATTGAGATGACCACCACTAATGGTGAGAAATACACAGCCACTATTGACTTTGTTGATCCGTATGGCGGTTACAGCTACTTTAGCTTCACCAAGTCGCTGGGATCGACTTGGGACGAGATCGTCAATGACCGAATGGGCGCAACAACCAACAACTATCTCATCAATGAGGCACGTTTGGGCACTCAGCTGCCGGTTGTCGCTGGTACCAACTCCTTTAGGATTCCTGTTGGCAAGTACAACCTGACACTCTATCTAGCTGGTGGCGTGCTTGTCGTTGACAAATGGACTGAGCCAGTGCCTTACCTGCGTGGTGATGTGGATGGGGACGGCTTTGTAAACATCAACGATGTGACAGATCTTATTGACTACTTGCTCTCGGTTAATACTGGCAATATTAATGCATCTAATGCAGATGCAGACTTGGACGGCAGGATTAATATTTCTGATGTGTCAGGAATCATTGACTACATGCTGTTAGGTACGTGGCGATAACTCATCGCTATCGTTCAACAAATTATAGATTGTTTCCAGGTTTGCTTAGTCAAGCCTGGAAACTTTTTGCTGTTGTTGACTAACTACGGATATGGATTTTTTTGATTCTTGATGGTTGAATTGAATTTGTAACCACATCGCGCTGTAAATCATGTGATTATATTATTTGTTGGTCATTTTTTGACAAGTTTTTGGTCAAAAAACGACAACTCCTACAAATGGTTTTTGTTGTTTTTTATAATACAATAGGCCTTGGAAACGTAATTTTGTGACATCAAAAATTTCACTAGCGAATTATTCAAATATCATATAAATTCTTTGTGCTTAAATGATGAATAATGATGTTTGATTTGGAAACGAAAATCTTTGATGGTAGTTAATGTTGATTAAATGATTATTTAAGCCCGACCTTAAGTCTATCCCAAATTATTAACGCAAGCAATTTATGAATAAGACATGAGAATTGACGGCGACTGCGAGAGCAGTCGCCGTTTCAGTTTCATTTGGAGGGTATTGAATGGTAGTTTGATGTATTGCCTAATGGAGTCAAATATGGGGCTGGATTATTTGCACAGCGGCATGGTGCGATCGCTTGTAGCTAGCCTGACTAGTGTGATTGTCTATCAAGAGAAGTGTTCGCTTTGTGGGCTCTGGTGGTAATAAAAAATAACGTGGGCCATAAATTGGTCCACGTGCTATTTAGGTACGGTAAAAATGCGCGTTTTGTCATGTAAAAAACTCACGTATCTCAACGTGAGTTTTTATGGTTGTGTTATTTCTTGCTATTCTTTTTGGAAAGCATCTCGCGGGTGAATTTACCCTCGGCTTTTTTAAGTTGAAAGAGCTGTTTCTTAGTGAGGATTTTAGAGAATTTGTCAAAGTATTTGGCTTCAATCTCCCCTTCCTGTACACGGGTGTTGGACAGAGCTGATGCAGCTGCCTCGTAGTCACGGTCACTGGGATTTTTCTTCTTATCGACCTCGTTGGCGAGCGCGCGAGCGTTGCGGTTCACCTGATAGATCTCTCGTTCCATCTGTTCATACAGCGGCATGAACTGTTTTTGCTGGGATGGGGTGAGGCCCAATTCCTCAATGATCATCTCATGCTTTGCCTGGTACATGTCGGTCGCGAACTTGGTGCGACTGTTCTGAGCCGGTGAGGCAAATATGATAGCCAGTGCAAAAAACAGTATTGAAACTATTCTCTTCATAGGGCAAATTCTCTTTAATCTCTATTTTTCTATTTCGTCAGAAATATTCTCCTCGTTGCTCATCATCACCGAGTCCTCATAGCTGAGGATATCGTAGTCGCTTACCATTCCGCTCATGATTAGCTCGTCGAGGTTATTGTCGTCGTGTAGTTGTTCGGCAACCGCCCTCACGCTTTGCAGATTGCTGCTAGTGGAGAAGTGGCTGAACACCGACATCATGCACCACACACCTGCAAACATAGCTGCCATGTAAACCAGGGGTTTAAGGCGTTGCCACATCGTGGGTTTGGCATCAACCGGTGTGATCTCAACATCAGGGAGCATCTCGGTCATCCGCTGGTTGAAATCAGCAAAGTAATTCTCCGGCACTTTAAAGCCCGGATTCTTACCGTATTTGTTCAATATTGTGGAGTCTTCGTGTTTCATAACGCCTATTTGACTAGTGAAGGTCAATAAAGTTTAATGGGTGATGATAAAAATTATTCTGTTTCACCTAAAAACTGTTCGATTTTTTTTACGGCATGATGATATGAGGCCTTCAAAGCGCCCTCGCTGGTGCCTAGGATCTCGCTCATCTGGTCATATTTCATCTCGTCATAGTAGCGCAGGTTGAACACCAGGCGCTGTTTCTCGGGAAGGGAGGCAATAGCCTTTTGCAGGTTGATCTGGGCTTGGTCGCCGTCAAACCACACGTCGCTTTCCAGTTGGTTGACCAGGAAACTCTCGTCATCGTCCAGTGAGAGCTGGTTCATCACCTTCTTCTTGTTGACAAAAGTGATGCTCTCGTTAATGGCGATCTTGTAGAGCCAGGTCGATAGCTTGGCGTCGCCACGGAAGTTGTCGATATTGGTCCAAGCCTTCATGAACGTGTTCTGTAACACGTCGTTGGCATCATCGTGGTCGATGACCATACGGCGTATTTGCCAGTAGAGCTGAGAGCTGTAGTGCTCGATGACTTTACCAAAAGCCGCCTTGCAGGTGCGCTGGTCGTGCAGTTGCTCCACTATAGCCGCCTCGTCATATTTTTCGTGTGATGCCATTCTAGTTTTTTGTTTTGAGCCTCAAAGATAGCAATAATTTTGCCAACCTGCACCAAATGTACCCTCTTTTTATGCTTTTTTTTGCAATTTCACCAATAAAAAAGTCATCCCCGTTGTCGATGAGGACATCGGGGATGACAGTAGATGGGATTATGTATCTGTTTGATTATTCAGTGGGGAAGAGGTTTCCTGATACGTTGTAATTCAGTCCGTTGCACTTGAAGGTGCCATTGAATACCAAGCACTGCTGGTAGATGTTGAATTCTACGTCGGTGAGCGTGTATAGGCTATTGGTGGAGGAACTCTGGGCAGAGGTGCTTGGGCTGGCGGACGAGGCGGTAACTTTATAGCCCGTTTGTGTGGGCGTTACCGTTAAGCCTTTATAAGTGAGCTCGGGAGCATCAACAACACCATTGAGGTTAGTGCTGAAGTTTTTAATGATCAAATCACAAGTCTCGCCGCGTGAATCGAGTGTAAACCCGTAAGCCGACTGCTGATGGTTGCCAGATTCGTTGTTCTCGGGGTTAGTGATGATGGTTGTAGTGTAAGAGTAACCCAGCAGTTGGGTCGTCATGTAAACCGTTGATCCGTCATTGGGATTGGACTCATTGTACCACATCATGCCTGAATCAAAGTCAATAATGCCAGGATATGATCCGTTGCTGTTTTGGCTACCATTACTCATATAGAAAGCATTGCCCTTTAAGGGAACGAGTTTCAATTCGGGCGAGGTCAACATCTGGTTCAGGCCGTCTTTGTCCTTATAAGCACAAATGAACTTGATGGTCATGTTGATTTGATCGAACTCAACTTGGCCTTTGCTTTGTGAGTAAATGATTGAGCCGTCATTGGAATCGATCAAGCGGGTGCTGATGGTGGAATAAAGCGTATATTTGCTGACGGGGTCGTCATCTTTGTTGCAAGATGAGAACAAGACAAGTGACAGCAACGCAAAAAGATAAAAAGTTTTTTTCATTTTAATAAATATTTAGTGTATTGATTATCAATAGGAAGAGTAATCGGGATAGGTGCGGCCTGTGGCTGTTACGATAGCGCTGTCGCCAATCATGTAGTTGGCTTCAAGATGGTCGTTGACCAGGTCAATCGTAGCATTAAACACCTTGAAGGGGTACTGGTTGGTGCTCTTGATTCTATCATTGGTGCCGGTAGTGGAGTCGGTAAACGCGATATAGTTGGCGTTGGTTCTGACGTTCTCGGCAGCAATGCTGTAGCCATTGGTAGTGACAGTGAAGGGCACGTTAGTGGCCGTAATGTCGATAAACCGCTTCATGTCATTGGCTTTAGCATGAACGATGTCCATAACCTTGACAATAGCTTTTTGGGAAGCCGGGTCGATGTTGAACTGATACATGGTGCTTTCCATTGTTGTGGCCTCGGTCGTGTCCAGATAGCTGATCACATTATGGGTTTTGAGGAAGAACACCTCACGCAGGGTGGATATGATGCGCAGACCGTTAGCGGTTTGGTACCTGTAACGCATTGAACCCTCGTTAAAATCCACATAGCCACTGAAAGTGGGGTCACTTGACATGCTCAGCGTGTAGAATCCCAATCGTTTAGCAGTTGCGGTGATGTCATTCAATTTAAGCGTCTGGTTACCATTACCATCGTTGTAATTAAGTTCTAGCGATGCCTTGTGGTTCACAGTATCGATAGTGAGTTTATTAGATGTCGAAGCAATACCCACCACTTCACCGGTGTTTAAATTGACAACGTGGTTGATCATCGGAGTGTTGACGATAAACACGCCGTTACCGCGCTCAGGCTCATCGCTGCTGTCGCAGGAAGCGATAACACCCGTGAGCAATACGGTGGCGGCAATCAACAGTAAAATCTTCTTCATGATTCTTCTATATATAAAATAAGTTCTATTTTTCGGCTGCAAAGATATATAGAAAAACAAATGGTGCCCCGAAATGTTGCACCATTTGCCGTGTTTTTTATCTTAAATCTCGTTAAAAGGCAGTCGTTACTGGAGTTTGCCCTCTTTCTCGAAGTGTCCGCCGTGGCAGTCAAACGAGATAGTGTAGGTCTTGGCCCCAGGGTTGACTGTGCTGATCAGATTGTTTACCATGTAGGCGTCACCAGGCATGGGCATCCAGGTGGTGCCGCGCAACATATAAGCCATAATGCCGGTGCCAGCTAAGGTATAGACCTTGCCGCTCTTGTCAACGGTCACAGGGGCGTCGATGCGCAGGGTCATCGCTGGTGATGTGGCCTCGCCGATAGTGAAAACGGCATTATAGAGATAAATACTGCTGGAATCCTGATTCATGTCGATGTCCCAAATCAGATAGGTGTCGTTGGCTTGACCATGCTCGCTTTCGAGTTTTTGGGTCTTGGGCACTTCAGGCTCGTCCTTATCATCGCCACAGGCGGCAAAGGTTAAAAACAGGGCTGCAAAAAGCAGCGCGGGAATCAATTTTTTCATTAATTGGTACTTTTTTAGTTGTTATTATTTCTATACAGAAGTGCAAAATTACAAATAATAATCAATCCATAAAATTTTTTTTCTGATTTTTAGGCTACGGTGAGGTGGATATGGTTGATTTAAGTAAGGATGACCGTTCGACTCAATCAAGGGTCAGGCGCAGGGTAACGCCCAGCATGCGGCCGTGGCCGCGTTGCAGGAAGTGGTGCTGAATCGACACGAAATAGAAGGTCTTGTATTGGGTGTCGGTCAGGTTGCGGCCCCACATCTGCAGACTGTATCGTGGTTGCTGCCACGTCACTGACGCTCCCAGTAGGGCGTAGAACGGTTGCTGCAGGGTGTTGGCCTCGTTCCAATAGATATCGCCCGCGGCCCGAACGTTTGCAGCGAGCATGAGTAACTTATTGGTGTCGCCATTAATGCTTATAGAGTGGGCCGCCTCGGCAAACAATGTGTGCATCGGTGCGTAAGGGACACGCTTACCCTCATAGTCATTTTTACCGTCGTTGTAGTCCTTAAACGTGGCATGGGTGAAGCCGTAACTGATGGCTAAATGAGTCCGCTCAGTAGGCTTGACGGTCATGGCGAATTCAGCACCCAGGCTGTGGGTCTTACCAGCGTTAGTCATCATGCGCCCGGTGGTTGTACCAGGAGGGAACACGGTAAGCTGGCGGTCGCGGCAGTCCATGAAGAAGATGTCCATATCACTCTGCACACGTCCGTCCCAGCACTCAAAGTGCCCGCCCAACTCATAGTTCCAAGCTTTCTCGGGTTTGTAGCCTACCATTTTGTCCACGTCATACTGCAGTCCTATGCCCATCATCTTCATCAACCGCTGTTGCAGTACGTCGCTGAACATCTGGGTGTTGAAGCCGCCAGCTTTGCTGCCTCGCGATGCGGCGAGATAGATGGTGTGATTCTTGCCGGGCCAGGGATGCCACGTCACGCTCACGTTGGGTAGCAAGTCAAAGAAATCTTTGTTAAGCGTGTCATGGTCGTCAATGTCAATAAGCTCGTGGGCAAATAGTTCGCCAGTATTGCAATTAAGGATGCTGTAGCCCGTGTGGGTCACGCTGCGGTAGTTCAGGCGCGCATGTTCGTAGTCCAATCGCAGTCCAGCCGAGAAAGTCCATTGCCCCCAAGTGTATTGTGAATCGTGATACAGGGCAACACCCCAGTTGGGGCTGGTGAAATAGCTGCCCAGCAGGAACGTGCGGGTGTCCCACGCGATAGGGTACTCGGGTATTGCGTCATTGGCGTGCTTCTCGATCAACTGCGCGATACCGTAATCGTAGAAATCCACCGGCGCGTCCATGCGGTAACGGCGATAGAAGCCGTTGATACCCGTGAGCCAGTTGTAACCCTCAGGCTGCTCATGCCCGCGAAAGATAATGTCTTGGGTAATGGCGTGCTCGCGGCGAGCCTGGGTGAGAGTGAAATAGTCGTGCTCGGTGAAGTCCTGGTCGAGCGTCATGTTGTCATCGATGTACTGGTAACTGGTGATGCTTGACAGGGTGAAGCGGTCGAAGCGTTTACGCACAATCAAGCCGTCCATGACCGATGTGCGGCGGTAGAAGCACGTGTCGTTATAAGCGATCCTTCCTGTCTCAACCCACTCATAAGGGTAACCTCCTTGTCGGCTGGTTACCACTGATAGCACATTGGCGGCATACCAGCCATTACTGCCATGCCATTCCAGTTTGGCACGGGCACTGAATTGGCGTTCCCAGTCACATCGCTTGCCGTTGTGATAGTTGGTGAACTCGCCCTTGGTGCTGTTGTATTGTGCTGACAGCGACATCGCCAGGTTTTGGGTCAACAGCCGGTAATGGCTTGCTCCCATGCGCCAAGTGCCGTGAGATGCTCCCTCTACAATTGCTCGTGTGCCCTGGTAGTTGAGCGGTGACAGCGTATAGACGTTCATGATGCCGCCCAGCGTGTTTCGGCCGTACAGCGTGTTTTGCGGGCCGCGCAGCACCTCTATTCGGGTGATGTCCATCAGGTCAAAGTCATAGTTCTCCTTGGTCATCACCGGTACGTTGTCGATGGTTAAACCCATAGCGGGTTGGTCAATGCGCGTGCCGATGCCACGCACATAGACAGTTGATGTCATGCGGCTGCCATAATCGGGGATGAACAGGTTGGGCACCATCTCTGAGCCGTTCCTAGCCGATGCTACACGATTGCGCTCGGCATCCTTGTGCCCGATGACGGTAAGGGCGGTTGCCTGGGTGCGCAAGTCGGCAGCTTGCTTGATGGCCGTAACGGTTACCTCGCCCAGCGACAGCGTGTCACTCGACAAAGTGGGCGCATCGGTTGGCGATGCTGCCGCCGCAATGGCCGTCAGGCAAGATAATAGGATCGACGTCATTTTTTTCATGGCTGCAAAGGTAGTGCAAATTTCCGTTTTAACGTACATTTTAGCGAGTCAGATTTTTTTCTTTGCCGGACGGGTTAGGGGGCGTGACAATCATTTTTCCCTAACGTTTTTCGCTGTATGTGGCTAAAGGTGATTAATTTTGCGTCGCAAAGGGCACATAGCCTTTTATAAACTTGAGAAAGATGGTACAGGTACAGAAATTCATGGTCAACACTTTTCAGGAGTGTACCCATATTATATGGGACGAGACTCGTCAAGCCGTCATCATCGATTGCGGCGTGTATAAGCGTGGTGAGCGCGAGCGCTTTATCCGTTTCATCGAGTCAGAGGGGTTGCATCCCGTGCGCCTGCTGCTAACCCATGCCCATCATGACCACCTGTATGGCAACGACCTGATACGTGACCGTTACGGCTTGTTGCCCGAGGTCCACAAGGATGACGAGTGGATCATGAAGGATCACTTACCGATTCGCATCGCCCAAATCTACAAGAAATACCCTTACGAGATTCCCATGCCCGAACATTATCTCACTGATGGTGAGGAAATTCCCTTTGGGAACCATAAGCTGAAGGTTATCCACACGCCTGGCCATTCTCCAGGCTCGGTGCTCTTTTATTGCGAGGAGGCTAAGATTCTTTTCTCGGGCGATACGATATATGATGACGATATCGGCAGCTCTAATCTGGCGGGCGGCAACTATGACCAGTTGATGGATTCCATCGACTATATCCTGCAGTTGTTCCCCGATGATACCATCGTTTACCCTGGTCATGGAGCAAAGACCACCATCGGCCAGATTAAGGTCCACAACCCCTCGGTAAATGGCGGTAATATCTACTGAGGACGCACCCTTTAAGTGATCTAGTTCCCAGGCACTAAGAATATATTACTCCTGCATGCGGGCTTTCACTCGTTCCCATGCATGGGAGCCGAACAAAAAGCAATCCCGCATGGTTTCCATCATCGCCGTGAAGCGGCTCATTGGAACAGTGAAACTCAGCTCATTTTTTCCCACCCATGGACGGACCGACGGGTCGAACAATCCCAGAAAACAACGGTGTCCCTGACGGGCATTCTCGACGACGGTCATCGAGACAACCGTGCTGCAGCCTGACCCGAATTGGGCCACCACGGCGTCGGGCGCATTGGTGTCATAAAAAGCCCATCCACACAAGCCCGAAAGCATGTCGGGCGACGCATAGAACATCACACCCTCAAAACCGTCTAATGACTTGGCTTGATCGGCCCTGACAAAATTCAGGTAAGGCTTGCTGGAGCGGGGCATTTCGAGGCTCTTAACATAGTCGGCGACCATCTCGGGCGAGCGTTTATATTTCTCGGTTAAAGACACAAACTTGGGCACCCGTTCGGGCATGTCGCTGAAGCCCGTGTACAGTTTGCCGCCTCCGCAGCCGATAACCTCAGCACTCAGGCTAATTGGCGTGCCCTCACGTGCCGCTTGCAGCCCCTTGAAGAAGCATCCGCCAATCTTTGCCGTGTCGGCTATCTCCTGATTGCTGTAACCAAATAATAAGGGCAACTGCGCGTTCTCGCCGAAAGCCTCGCGATAACTTTCTATAAAACCTTTTAAGTCCATAATACTCAATGTTTTGGTAATTACTTGCAAATATAATGAAAAATGCCCAACTATAACAATTTGTTCCTAAAAAATCTGGTTTTCAACCACTAAAAACAATAGTGGTAATAAAGTTCGGGCATAATATGGGTGTTAACTTGTTAACAAGTGCGAAAAATGGTGCCTAAAAAGGTTGGCTGTTTAATTAAAAATGTGTATATTTGCACCGAGTTTAAGGGTTCTACTGCCAATATGTTCGCGCCCTTTGCGTGTAAGATGTTGTGCAGTAGGGACTTTTGAAATGTACTCATAAATAGACCTGCCAAAAATTAAACAAAACAAATACTAATCATCTTTTATGGATTTTTCAATTTTCGGAGTACAGAGCACGACTTTAGCGATTACGGCGGCATTGACCGGTGTGTTGCTGGTGGTCGGTGCCCTGGTTATCGCGTGGCTCATAGGCCCGCGCAGTTACACTGAGAAGAAAGGTGAGCCTTTCGAGTGCGGTATTCCCACCCGAGGCGATTCGATGGCCCAGTATCATGTGGGCTATTACCTGTTTGCCATCCTGTTCCTGATGTTTGACGTGGAAACGGTATTCCTGTTCCCTTGGGCAACCATCTGTAAGAACATCGGCACTCAGGCGCTGCTCGCTGTGGGAACTTTCCTTGTTATTCTCGTTTTAGGTCTGGCTTATGCCTGGAAGAAAGGAGCGTTGAGATGGAAGTGAAAATCAAGTCGATGAAGCATGAAGACTTCAAGGACAATGAGTATATCGATAATCTGGTAGAGCAACTGCGCGCTGGCGGCACCAACATCATTGTTGGCAAGCTGGACCAGTTGATGAACTGGGGTGTGAGCAACTCGTTGTGGCCGTTGTGTTTCGGTACCAGCTGCTGCGCTATCGAGTTCATGTGTCTGGGCGCTGCCCGTTACGACATGGCTCGTTACGGCTTTGAGGTGGCCCGCAATAGCCCCCGCCAAGCCGACTACATCATGTGTCAGGGTACCATCAACTACCGCATGGCTCCCGCGTTGAAGCGCCTCTATGAGCAGATGGCCGAGCCCAAGTATGTCATCGCTTGTGGCTCATGCACCGTCAGTGGCGGCCCGTTCAAGAACAGCTACTGCGTGGTCAAGGGTGTTGACGAGATTATCCCCGTTGACGTTTATCTCCCTGGCTGCCCGCCCCGTCCCGAGGCATTCTTTTATGCCCTGATGCAGTTGCAACGCAAGATCAAAGTGCAGAAGTACTTTGGCGGCGTGAACCGCAAGGAAAAACTGTCAGACCTCAAGTATGACGGCAAGGCACTGGCCGAACAATCCAAATAACCCGATAAAATCCATTAAATATGGCAGAGATACAAGACAAAATCACCCAGTTGTGCCCTCAGGCCCAAATCGACACCACCGGCGAGTTCCTGCTGGTGACCGTGGCTGACGCGCAGTGGCACGATTTGGCAAAAGCCCTCAAGACCCAGTTGCACTTTGACTACCTCACCGCTGTGGTGGGTATGGAGTGGCCCGATGCCCGTGGATGTGTGTATTACTTAACCAATACCGATACCCAGGAGGTCATTCACGTCAAGGTGACCGCCCCCGACCGTGAGCAGCCAATGTTGCACTCGGTGGTGGACCTGTGGCCCGTGGCCAACTTCCAGGAGCGCGAGGTGTATGACTTCTTTGGCATCATCTTCATCGGTCATCCTGATATGCGCCGCATGTTCCTGCGCAACGATTGGGTGGGTTACCCCCTGCGCAAGGACTACGATCCCGCTACCAACCCCCTGCGTCTCGAGGACGAGACGGGCGAGGACTATACTTGCCGTTGGGTCGAGGACGAGAACGGCAAGGTGAAAAAGGTGGACGGCAAGGTATTTGAGGATGACGAGTATGTCGTCAACGTGGGCCCGCAGCACCCTTCAACCCATGGTGTGATGCGCTACCGCGCTAGCCTTGACGGCGAGGTGGTTAAGAAGATTGATGTCGTGAGCGGTTACATCCACCGCGGCATCGAGAAAATGTGTGAGGACCTCACCTATCCCCAAATGCTGCTCTATACCGAGCGCATGGACTACATGGCCGCTCATATCAACCGCCACTGCATGTGCTTGTGTATTGAGAAGGCCCTTGGCTTGGAGGTGCCCCGTCGCGCTGAACTCATTCGCTTGATGATGGACGAGTTGATGCGTCTCTCGTCTCACCTGTTGAGCTATGGTTGCTTGACCATGGACCAAGGTGCCACAACGGCATTCTTCTATGGTTTCCGCGACCGTGAGTTGATTTACGATATCTTTGACCGCACCTGCGGCGCCCGCATGTCAATGAGCTACAGCACCATTGGCGGCGTGGTGGCCGATGTGCATGAGGACTTCATCAAGGACGTGCGCCACGCCTGTGACGTGATTGAAAAGAACCTCAAGGAATACCACAAGCTCTTCACGGGCAACGTTATTGCCGTGAACCGCATGACTGGCGTCGGTATCCTGAACAAGCAGGATGCTATCGACTATGCCATCACCGGTCCGTCGGGACGTGCCAGCGGTGTTCACTGTGATGTGCGCAAGACTCATCCTTACTCATTGTACAACGAGTTTGACTTTGACGAGGTGATTTACCAGAATGGCGATTCGATGGACCGCTACATGGTGCGCATGAAGGAAATGGAGCAATGCATCAAGATCCTGCGCCAGGCTTGTGACAAGCTGGAGGCCGAGGGTATCCAGGGCGAGTATATCGCTCCCAAGGTGCCCAAGGTGATGAAATTGCCCGCTGGCCATTGGTACCAGCAGGTTGAGGCTAGCCGCGGCGCCTTTGGCGTTTACATCGAGAGCGACGGTAATACCAAGCCCGTGCGCGTTCATTTCCAGTCGCCGTGCTTCAACCTTATCGGCGTGGTTGACCTCACTTGCCGTGACAACCTGATTGCCGACCTGATCACTATCACTGCATCGCTCGACTTCGTCATCCCTGACATCGACCGATAAACAACGAGTTAATTAGAACGAACATAACCACAAAAGAATAAAGATATGTTTGACTTCGGAATAGTCACAAATTGGATTCATGAGTTCTTGATGCGTTTCATGCCCGCATGGCTCACCACCACCGTCGAGTGTGTGCTGGTGGCTGTAGGCCTGCTGGTGGCATATTCGCTCATCGCCATGTTCTACATCTTCTACGAGCGCAAGGTCTGCGGTTGGATTCAGTGCCGTCTTGGCCCGATGCGTGTGGGTAAGTGGGGTTTGCTCCAGGTGTTTGCTGACGTGATCAAGATTCTCCAGAAGGAGTTGATTACCCTGTGGCACACTGACAAGTTCCTGTTTAAGTTGGCGCCCTATCTGGTGCTCATTGCCTCGATGCTCACCTTTGCTTGCCTGCCGTGGGGTAGGGGTCTGCAAATTGTTGACATGAACATCGGTGTGTTCTTCATCGTTGCTGTATCGTCAATCGGTGTGCTGGGCATTCTGCTCGCTGGTTGGGCAAGTAACAGCAAGTATACCCTCATTGGCGCAATGCGTAGTGGTGCCCAGATGATCAGCTACGAGCTGAGCTGTGGCATCTCCATCTTGACAATCGTTTGCTTGGCCGGCACTATGTCGGTTACAGGCATCGTTGAGGCTCAGGCCGACGGCTGGTTCATCTTTAAAGGTCACCTGCCCGCCGTCCTCGCCTTCATTATTTATATCATCGCCGCTAATGCCGAGAACAACCGTGGCCCGTTTGACCTCCCCGAGGCTGAGCACGAGTTGACCGCCGGTTACCACACCGAGTATTCTGGTATCCACTTCGGTTTCTTCTACTTGGCCGAGTATCTGAACCTGTTTATCGTGTCGGGTATCGCCGCGCTGCTCTTCTTGGGCGGCTGGATGCCGTTGCACATCTCCGGTTGGGATGGCTTTAACGCAGTAATGGACTACATCCCCAGCGTTGTATGGTTCTTGGGTAAGGCCTTTTTCATGACCTTCATCTTCATGTGGATCCGCTGGTCGTTCCCCCGTGTCCGCATCGACCAGATGCTGGCGCTAGAGTGGCGTTACCTCATGCCCATTGGCCTGGTGAACCTGGTAGTGATGGCCATTATCGTCACCAAGGGCTGGTACTTTGGTGCCTGATATTACAATCTAACAACAATAACACAACAATAAAAAGTCAATAATTGAATTATGGCTGAGAATTATGGAAAAATAACCCAAGTTATCGGGCCCGTTGTCGATATCGCGTTTGAGAGCGAGGGCGCCCAGCGTCCCCCTATCTACACCGCATTATCGGTACAGCGTCCTGATGGCAGCGAGCTCATTTTGGAGGTGGAGCAGCACGTGGGTGAGAATACAGTACGTTGCGTCGCTATGGACAGTACCGACGGACTCAAGCGCGGTGCCCGCGTTTTGTCCAAGGGTCGTCCTATCTCGGTGCCCACTGGTGACCAGATCAAGGGCCGACTGCTCAACGTGATTGGTCAGAGCATTGACCACCTGCAGCCGTTGCAGGAAGGTGCCCGCCGTGCCATCCACCAGCCCGCTCCTCCTTTTAGCGACTTGTCGATCTCACAGGAGATTCTCTACACGGGTATCAAGGTCATCGACCTGATTGAGCCGTTCAGTAAGGGTGGTAAGATCGGTCTGTTCGGTGGTGCCGGTGTGGGTAAGACGGTGCTCATCATGGAGTTGATTCACAACATCGCCCATGGTCACAATGGTTTCTCGGTGTTCACCGGCGTCGGTGAGCGCACCCGTGAGGGTAACGATCTGCTGCGCGAGATGATCGAGAGCGGCGTTATCAACTATGGCGAGAAATTCCGTGAAGGCATGGAAAGAGGCGAGTGGAACCTGAAGGATGTTGACATGAAGGCCGTGAACGGCTCTCAGGCAACGCTGGTGTTCGGTCAGATGAACGAGCCTCCCGGTGCCCGTCTGCGCGTGGCATTGTCAGGCTTGACTGTCGCTGAGCAGTTCCGCGATCAGGACGGCGGTGGTAAAGACATCCTGCTGTTTATGGATAATATCTTCCGTTTCACCCAGGCAGGTAGTGAGGTGTCGGCGCTGTTAGGCCGTATGCCTTCGGCTGTGGGTTATCAGCCTACGCTGGCCAGTGAGATGGGTAAGCTGCAGGAACGCATCACCTCTACCAAGACTGGTTCGATTACCTCAGTGCAGGCCGTTTATGTGCCCGCCGACGACTTGACTGACCCCGCTCCCGCCACGACGTTCAACTTCCTGGATGCTACCTGTGTGTTGAGCCGTAAGATCGCCGAGCTGGGTATTTACCCCGCTGTGGATCCTCTGGCTTCGACATCGCGCATTATGGACCCGAACATCATCGGCGAGGAACATTACGATGTCGCACAGCGCGTCATCAACCTGCTGCAGAAGTACAACGAGCTGCAGGATATCATCGCCATCCTCGGTGTCGAGGAGTTGAGCGATGAGGATAAGCTGGTCGTTTCGCGTGCACGTCGCGCTCAGCGCTTCCTCTCACAGCCGTTCTTCGTGGCCGAGCAGTTCACCGGTTTGCCCGGTGTGATGGTTCCGCTAGCCGAGACCATCCGCGGCTTCAAGATGATCCTCAATGGCGAGGTGGACGACCTGCCCGAGCAGGCCTTCTTGAGCGTTGGTACTATCGACGAGGCCATCGCCAAGGGTAAGAAACTGCTGGAGCAGAGCTAAAACAGCATTAGGTTATACATTATTTAAATATATAACATGACACTCAAAATCATATCGGCTGAACAAATCGAGTTTGAAGGCACTGTTGACCAGGTGACACTACCAGGTGTTATGGGCCAGTTTCAGGTGCTCAAGAACCATGCCGCGCTCATCGCAGCCCTCAAGGCGGGACGCATGAGCTATGTGGTCGATGGCAACACCGTCGAACGTGACATTCACGGCGGTGTGGCCGATGTCAAGGATAATGTGGTGTCGGTGTGTCTTTATTAACCGCAAAACTATGAAGAAAGCAATCACAGCAATCATCGCTGTAGCCATCATCGCTCTCATGGCGCTAGGGTATGCCGATGCGGCACACCACAGTGCCCATCAGGGTGAGGCTTCCGAGGTGAACCCCCAAGAGATTATTTTCGACCACTTGGGCGATGCCTATGGCTGGGAGGTGCCGTTCAATCATAGCAAGCGCATCCCGTTACCTGTCATCGTGCGTGCTCAGGACGACAAGTGGCATGTCTTCATGTCAAGCCACCTCGAGCATGGTGAGCAATATGATGGGTTCCAGATTGCCAAGGGCGGTGATTACAACAACAAGGTGGTACAGGTATTGCCCGATGGCAGCCAGTACCGCCCCATTGACTTGTCAATCACTAAAAACGTGGCTGGAATTATCATTGCGGCGCTCTTGGTGCTGCTCATGGTCTTCAAGGTGCGTAACTGGTACAAGAAAAACGGGCTTAAGGCACCGCGACGCTTTACTGCCGCGCTGGAACTGGTGGTGGACTTCGTCTATACCGATACCATCCGCCCCATCATGGGTAAGGAGGCTCCTAAATATGCGCCTTACCTGCTCACGGCATTCTTCTTTATCCTCACGATGAACCTGTTGGGACTGATCGTTATCTTCCCCGGTGGTGCTAACCTTACGGGCAATCTGGCGGTTACTGCAGTGCTCGCATTGCTTACTTTCCTGGTAACTAACTTCACGGGAACAAAGCACTACTGGAAGGAGATTTTCTGGCCCGAGGTACCCAAAGCGCTCAAGCTGCCGGTGCCCCTCATGCAGATTATTGAGCTGTTTGGCATCTTCACCAAGCCCATCGCTCTCATGATTCGTCTTTTCGCTAACATGATGGGTGGCCACATGGTAGTGATCGTGTTCATGCTGTTGATCTTCATTTTCGGCAGTATGTTCAACACAGTCGTGGGCGGCGTGATGACCCCGATCTCGGTGTTCCTGTCGCTGTTCATGCTCTTGCTTGATGTTCTGGTAAGCTTTATCCAGGCCTATGTGTTCACGATTCTTTCCACCATGTTCATCTCAATGGCCCATGTGCATGAGCACCACGACGAGGCTCCTGCCGGTGATGCCGATTGAAAAATTTGATTAGAATAACAAAATAAAATAATAACAACTAAAAAACTTTATGACTATGTTAGGAATGATTTTATTAGAGGCTATGGCCAACCTTGGCGCAGCTATTGGAGCAGGTATCGCAGCTATCGCAGCAGGTATCGGTATTGGTAGGATTGGCGGTTCAGCTATGGAAGCTATCGCTCGTCAGCCCGAATCAACTGGTGATATCCGCAGTAACATGATCGTTATCGCTGCCCTTATCGAGGGTGTTGCATTCTTTGCCCTCATCGTTTGCATCCTTGCCATCTTCATCAAGTAATAACCCTTTTAACCGGTTTTCTTAGATGGAACTTTTCAAGCCTGAATTTGGCCTGGCATTCTGGATGTTTATCTCATTCCTGTGCCTCTTTGGCATTCTTGCCAAGTGGGCATGGCCCTTCATCATCAAGTCGATGGAGGAGCGTGCTGACTTGATTGACAAGGGTGTAGCCTATGCACAGGAAGCCAAATCCAATCTTGACAATGCCAAGGCCGAGGCCGACAAGTTGATTGCCGAGGCCCACGCTCAGCAGGCCGACATCCTGCGCGAGGCCACCAAGATGCGCAACGAGCTCATCGAGAAGGCCCGTAGCGATGCTGCTGACGAGGCCAAGAAGGTTTCCGAGGCCGCCCAAGTCTCGCTTGAGCAGTCTCGCAAGGAGGCCGAGAAGCAACTGCGCGCCGAGGTGGGTGACCTGGCCCTGCAAATCGCCGAAAAGGTGATTCGCCGCAACATTGCCAGCGACGATGCCCAAAAGGCGCTTGTTGATCAATATTTGAGTGAGGTTGAGACTAAAAACTAACGCATCATGAGTGACGGACTAATCCCACGCCGATACGCCAAAGCGCTGTACAAGTATGCCGTTGAAAACGGCGACTCAGAGGAAATCTATGAGCTCCTGAAGAAGCTCAGTTTCCGTTACACCGCTATCGACGAACTCAAGCGCGCGGTGCTCAACCCCGAAATCTCTGACGAGGCCAAGGGGGCCTTCATGCTCAAACTCGCGGGCGGTAGGCCCGGCAGCTCGCTGGACAAGTTCCTGCTGATGTGTGTGCGAAACAATCGCTCCGAGTACCTGCAGAAGATTTCCCTCGCATACGTCGATCTCTACCGCGAGGCCCATGAGATAGCCCACGTGGTCATCACCACCGCCGTCCCCATGCCCGAGGCCGAGGTCAATGCCATTACCGACATCGTTAAGAAGCGCCTGGGGGCAATGACGCTCGAGATCGAGCAGAAGATAGACCCCGAACTGATAGGCGGTTTCACCGTCGCAATCAACGGGCTGGTGCTTGACGCGTCAGTAAAGAGAGAGTTGAATGAATTGCGGTTACAACTGCAAAAGAAAAATTAATATTCCGAGAGATGATTAATCCCAGTGAAATATCTGATATACTGAAACAGCAGCTCGTCGAGGACATCGCCAAGAGACAGGTGGCCTTTGAGGAAGAAGGTACCGTCCTTGAGGTGGGCGACGGCGTGGCTCATGCCTATGGCCTGCACAATGTAGAGGCCAACGAGCTCGTGCAGTTCGAGAACGGCGTGACCGGCGTGGCCATGAACCTGGAGGAGAGCGATGTGGGTATCATCCTGCTCGACGAGGTGGATACCGTGACCGAGAACATGAAAGTTCGTCGCACGGGCGCTATTGCCTCAATCGAGGTGGGTGAGGGCCTGCTGGGCCGCGTGATCAACGTGCTCGCTAAGCCCATCGACGGCAAGGGACCCATTGAGGGTGAAAAACTGCGTTTGCCGTTGGAGCGCAAGGCTCCTGGTGTGATTTTCCGTCAACCGGTGAATCAGCCGCTGCAAACGGGCCTCAAAGCCATCGACTCGATGATTCCCATCGGCCGTGGCCAGCGTGAGCTCATCATTGGAGACCGCCAGATCGGTAAGACTGCCATCGCGGTGGACACCATCATTAACCAGAGGGCTAATTACGAAGCCGGCAAGCCGGTATACTGCATCTATGTCGCCATCGGCCAAAAGGCATCGACTGTTGCTGCATTGGTCAACAAACTCGATGAGGCGGGCGCTTTGCCTTATACCATCGTTGTGGCTGCTACAGCTGCCGATTCGGCTTCAATGCGTTACTATGCCCCCTTTGCGGGTGCTGCCATTGGCGAGTACTTCCGTGACACCGGCCGCGACGCGCTCGTGATTTATGACGACCTTTCTAAACACGCGGTGGCCTATCGTGAGATTTCGCTGATCCTCAAGCGCCCATCTGGTCGTGAGGCTTATCCTGGCGATATCTTCTACCTTCACAGCCGTCTGTTGGAGCGTGCTGCTAAGATTAATGAGAATCAGGACGTGGCCAGCGTGATGAATGACCTCCCTGAGGCTCTAAAGCCCATTGTTAAGGGTGGTGGTTCGCTCACAGCGTTGCCCATCATTGAGACTCAGGCAGGTGACGTGAGCGCCTATATCCCCACTAACGTGATTTCGATTACCGATGGTCAGATTTACCTTGAGACCGCATTGTTCAATTCGGGTATTCGCCCGGCAGTGAACGTGGGTATCTCGGTATCCCGTGTGGGTGGTAACGCTCAAATCAAGTGTATGAAGAAAGTGGCTGGTACCCTCAAGATTGCTCAGGCGCAATACCGTGAGTTGGAAGCCTTTACCAAATTCGGCGGTGATATTGACCCCGTTACGGCCCGTACCATTGATACAGGCCGCAAGAACGAGCGTCTGCTCGTCCAGCCCCAGTACACGCCCATGAAGGTCGAGGAACAGGTGGCTGTCATCTATTGCGGTGTGAACGGCCTCTTGCGAGATGTGCCCCTGGACAAGGTCGCTGAGTTTGAAAAACTGTTTATCCAGTACCTGCAGGGCAAGCACCAGGCCGATGTGCTCGATGTGTTGCGTAGCGGTAAGATCGACGATGATGTCATGACTAAGCTCAAGGATGCCGCTGCCGAGATCACTTCTAGGTACGTTCAGGCTCCGGCCAACTAAACCAGCAAGATAGGTTAGCAAGATGTCAACATTAAGAGAACTCAAGACGCGAATAGGGTCGGTCGCTTCGACGCAGAAGACGACGAGCGCCATGAAGATGATCAGCTCGTCAAAGATGCGCAAGGCAACCGGGCAACTTCAACGTTTGTCTCCCTACCGCATGATGGTGCAACACGTCATCAGTCACTTGCTCGTGACCGACCAGCAGTTTGACTCGCCACTCATCGTCAACCGCGATGTGGAGCGTGTCGCCCTGGTTGTCTTTGGTAGCGACGATGGTTTGTGTGGCGGTTTTAATGTCAACATTTTCAAGCAGTTGCTCGTCAGTATCAATCAGGTGCGCAAGCAGTTTGGTAATAAGGTGGGCATCACCATTATCCCTGTGGGTAAGAAGATGACCAAGGCGGTTACCAAAATTGCCGTGGGTGACATCCAGATGGAGAAAGTGGCGTTGAATACCCGTAGCGACAGCGAGGCACTGTATGCCTTCACCGACTTGATGAAGACCCGTTTCCTGGAGCACACCTATGACCGAGTGGAGATGCTTTACATGCACTTCATCTCAACGGGCAAGCAAGTGTTCACGCGTGAGCAGTTGCTGCCAGTGAGCTATCAGGGACTTGCCGAGAACGTCGATCCGCGTGCTGCCAATAGCCCTTGCCTGTTTGAGCCCGACGCCAACACCATCTTCAACACCGTGCTTCCCCTGCACATCAAGTCGATGCTCCAGGATGTGTTCATCCAGAGTGCCGCTAGCGAGCAGAGCGCACGCGTGATGGCCATGCAGGCGGCAAGCGATAACGCCAAGGAACTGCTCGATGAGTTGCAGCTGGAGTACAATAAACTGCGTCAGCAGGGCATCACCACCGAGTTGCTCGATATCTTGGGCGGACAGGTGGAGCGCTAACTTAACATGAAATGATTATAAGATTATACGTTTTATTATGAATATTAAGGAGTATTTCGTCTCAATCTTCAAAGGCTTTTATAGCCTGATTAAGGGCATGGAGGTGACCGGAGTGGAACTGGTGACCCCCAAGGTCACCGAGCAATATCCCGAAAACCGGTCGACGCTAAAGATTCCCGAGCGGTTCAGGGCTACGCTGGAGCTCATCTATGATGAGAACGGTTACCACAAGTGCATCGCTTGCCGTAGCTGCGAGCGCAACTGCCCCAACCAGACCATCCACATCGACACGCGCATGGTGGATCTGCCCAACGGCAAGAAGAAAATGAAACTGGACAAGTACATGTATGACTTGGGCAGTTGCACCTTCTGCGGTTTATGTGTGCAGGTGTGTCCCACCAATGCCATAGCGTTCAGCAACGACTTTGAGCAGGCTGTGTTCACGCGCGAGAAGCTCAACAAGCAACTCAACTACCTGCCCGAGAAGGACGAACCCGCTCCTGCTCCTGCACCGGCTGAGAAGCCTGCTGCGCCGGCCGATGCAAAGCCGGCCGAAAAGCCTGCTCCGGTCGAGAAGAAACAAGAACCAGAAGAAAATAAAGAATAATGGAATCAGTAGGTAACATCATTTTGTATTTTATCGTTGCGATCGCCATCATCGTTTTCTCGGTGCTGACGGTTACTACGCGCAAGATTTTGCGCTCAGCAACCTATCTGCTGTTTGTGCTGTTTGCCACAGCCATCATTTACTTCCAGATGGACTATCAGTTCCTGGGAGCTGTTCAAATCGCCGTCTACGCTGGTGGCATTTTGGTGCTTTTCGTGTTCGCCATCATGCTCACCCAGCAACCCGGTAAAAGCGCCGAGGCGTTAACGTCTCAACGGCGTTGCCTCGGGTTGGTGGCAGCCCTGTGTGGCGTGGCTTTGTGTGGCTATGGTTTGTTCAGTTATGCGGGTTTTGCCGGCAAACTGCTCAGCAGCGGGGTGGACATCAATATGGAGAAGATCGGCCAGTTCTTGTTGAGTACCGACAAGTATGGTTATCTGTTGCCTTTTGAGGCCATCAGTGTGTTGTTATTGGCTTGTATCATCGGAGGTGTGGTTATCGCCCGTCGCCGCTAAAAACATGGAGTAGTTATGGATTTGACATTATTTATGTATCTCATCCCCAGCCTCATCATGTTTGGCTGCGGTGTTTATGGCTTCATCACCCGCAAGAACATGATTGCCATCATGATCTCGCTGGAGTTGATGCTTAACTCGGTCGATATCAACTTTGTTGTGTTTAACCGCTACTTGTTCCCGGGACAGATGGACGGCATGTTCTTCTCGCTGTTCGCGATTGCTATCGCGGCAGCCGAGACGGCGCTTGCCCTGGCCATCATCATCAATGTGTTCCGCATTGCCAAGAAGGTGGACATCAACGAAATCACTAAACTGAAATTCTAACGATTATGCCACTGAATTTAGCAATAGTAGTTGTAGCATTGCCCCTGTTCATGTTCCTGTTCCTGGGACTCGTCGGGGTGAAAATGGGTAGAAAAATCACTGGCGTGATTGGTGTCCTGGCGATGCTTGTCGATACCATCCTGGCCTATGGCGTAGCACTGACCTACTTCTTCGGGAGCGGTGAGGGCCAAATTGTGGACGGGGTGCGTCAGGCAGTCGTTGTTGCCAATCCCGCCTGGTTATCGTTTACCGATACGCTGGTGGTGCGCATGGGTGTCCTGGTTGACCCCATCGCTGCGATGATGCTTGTGGTCATTACCACGGTATCGTTGATGGTACACCTATACAGTTTGGGTTACATGAGCGACCACGATGGTAACGCCGAGAAGGGATTCCAGCGTTACTATGCCTTCCTGGCGTTGTTCACGTTCTCGATGCTGGGTCTTGTGGTGGCTACCAATGTTTTCCAGATTTTCGTCTTCTTTGAGATGGTGGGTCTCTCGTCCTACCTGCTCATTGGTTTCTATTACTCGACTCCTGCGGCTAATCACGCCAACAAGAAGGCGTTTATCGTCACCCGTTTGGCTGACTTGTTCTTCCTGTTGGGTGTCATGATTTTGAGCTACTATACCAAGACCTTCGACTTTGACCAGCTTGTGTTCGGTCCTACGATGTCAGGAAGCCTTGAGACGGCTCAAAGCGCCATCAGCACTGCCGGTGGAGCCACATTCTTGGGCTGCTCGGTAATGGCTTGGGCTTTGACCTTCATCTTTATTGGCGGTGCTGGTAAGAGTGCGATGTACCCGTTGCACATCTGGCTGCCCGATGCGATGGAAGGTCCCACGCCCGTATCGGCGTTGATCCATGCTGCGACCATGGTTGTCGCTGGTGTGTTCCTGGTGGCAAGGTTGTTCCCGCTGTATGTGCTCGTGCAGGGTGCGATGAACATCATCCTGGTGGTCGGCGCGTTCACGGCATTCTATGCTGCTGCCATCGCCTGCACCCAGAGCGACATCAAGCGCGCGCTGGCCTTCTCGACCATCTCGCAGATCGCCTTCATGATGACCTCACTGGCCGTTTCCTCCAATGAGAACTCACTCATCGAGATTCACGAGGGTTACGGTCTGGGTTACATGGCGTCGATGTTCCACCTGTTCACCCACGCTATGTTCAAGGCGTTGCTCTTCCTGTGTGCCGGTGCAATTATCCATGCCGTTCACAGCAATGAGAACGACAAGATGCACGGTCTGCACAAGTTCATGCCCATCACGAGCATCTGCTTCCTTATCGGCTGCTTGGCCATTGCGGGTATTCCCCCGTTTGCAGGCTTCTTCAGTAAGGACGAGATCCTCGTGGCTGCCTATCATCGCGGACTCGGCTGGGGTCTGTGGATGTCGATGGTGGCTTGCATGACCGCCTTCTACATGTTCCGCATCTATTACCTCATCTTCTTCTGGAAGAAACATGAGGTTCACGATGAGCATCACGCTCCCAAGGATCAGCCCTGGACGATGACGTTGCCGCTGATTATCCTTGCAGCCATCTCGTGTGTTGCGGGCTTCGTTCCCTTCCACGACCTCGTGACTTGGGACGGACACGCGCTTCACACCTCTATCGACTGGACAGTTGCCGGTTCGAGCATTGGTGTGGCCCTGGTGGGTATCTGCCTGGCCACGGTAATGTACCGCAAGGAGAACCCGCTGCCCGAGCGCATGGCCAACGCGATGCGCGGCCTGTGGACCGCTTCCTACAAGCGTTTCTACATGGACGAGCTCTATCAGTTCATCACCCACAAGGTGATTTTCCAGACCATCTGTGTACCCATTGCTTGGTTTGACCGCCACATCATCGACGGCTTCTTCAACCTGCTGGCCGATGCGACCAACTCGCTCTCGTTCGGCATCCGCCGCCTGCAGTCGGGTAGCATTCAGGCCTATGTGTATGTGTACTTGCTGGGCGCCTTGCTGCTCGCAGCGATTACAATGGTTTGTGTATTACTTTAAATCAACGGTCTAGACAAAATAGAAAGGATATACAATGGAACTTTTCAATAATATACTGATTTACTTTGTGATCGTGCCTCTGCTCACGCTTGGAGGCCTGGCCCTGTGCAGCAATCGCGGCATCAAGGCCATCAGGACCGTTGCTGTAGTGGGCGCATGCGCCCTCATGGTGCTTGCCGTTTGGTTGGTGAGCATCTTCCTGCAAGCCCGCGGCGCTGGCGATACTAGCGAAATGATATTGCGTAGCGACGTGATGTGGTATGCCCCGTTCAATGTCCATCTGGCACTTGGTGTTGATGGCGTGAGCGTGGTGATGATCCTGCTCTCGGCGTTTATCGTGTTTGCCGGCGTTTTTGCCTCGTGGAAGATGAACCCGCTGCCTAAGCAGTTCTTCATGTGGTTCTTCTTGCTGTCCACGGGTGTGTTCGGCTTCTTTATCTCGATTGACCTGTTCACGATGTTCATGTTCTATGAGGTCGCACTGATTCCCATGTACCTGCTGATTGGTGTGTGGGGCAGCGGCAACAAGAACTATAGTGCCATGAAGCTGACGCTGATGCTGATGGGTGGCTCTGCCTTCCTGATGCTTGGCCTGATTGGTATCTACTTCCATTCGGCCCCCGAGGGTCAGCCCTTGACGATGAACATCCTGGACATTGCCCATAACGATGCGATTCCGCACAGTTGGCAATATGTACTCTTCCCGTTGACGTTTGTCGGCTTTGGCGTGTTGGGTGCCATGTTCCCGTTCCACACATGGTCTCCCGATGGTCACGCTTCGGCACCCACAGCGGTGTCGATGCTCCACGCTGGTGTGCTGATGAAGCTTGGTGGTTATGGCTGCTTCCGCATCGCCATCTACCTGATGCCGTTTGCCGCCAATGAGTTGGCTTGGATTTTCCTGCTGCTCACGGGCTTCAGCATCGTCTATGGTGCGTTGAGCGCATGTGTGCAGACCGACCTCAAGTACATCAACGCTTACTCGTCGGTGAGTCACTGCGGCATGGTGCTGTTTGCCATCCTCATGTTCAACACCACGGCGATGACCGGTGCTGTATTGCAGATGCTCTCTCACGGTTTGATGACGGCCCTGTTCTTTGCTCTCATCGGTATGATTTATGGTCGTACCCACACGCGTGACATCCGTGACATGGGTGGTATGATGCACATCATGCCTTATTTGGGCGTGGGCTATGTGATTGCCGGTTTGGCATCGCTGGGTCTGCCGTTCTTGAGCGGTTTCGCAGCCGAGATGACCATCTTCTTCGGTTCGTTCCAGCACACCGACACCTTCCACCGCGTGCTCACCATCATGGCGACCACATCGATTGTCGTGACGGCGGTTTACATCCTGCGTGTCGTTGCCAAGTTGCTCTTTGGCGAGGTTCAGGATGAGCATCACCGCACGCTCACCGATGCCAGCTGGGAGGAACGCCTGTCAACAGCTACGCTGATTCTGGCTGTAGCTGCCATCGGTTGCTTCCCCAATTTCTTCATTAACATTATCAGCAGCAGCTTTGACCCCGTCGTTAAGGCATTGCAGGCTGCGCTGCCCTTGTGATGAAAGTGTTTAACCTGATAAAAATTGCATAAGATAGATATGATGGATTATTCACAATTCTTATTGATGCCTCAGGAAATTGGCCTGTTGCTTGTTTTCCTGCTTGTTTTCATCTATGACACTTTCATGCCTGAGCGCACTCAGCGTTACATGCCCGTGTTCACGGTCATCATGATGGCGCTCTACACGATATACTGTTTTTGCTGTCCCGCTGCCGTTGGTGAGGCCTTCGGCGGCATGTTTGAGTCCAACGCCCCCACATGGGTGATGAAAAACATCCTCAATGTGGGTGTGCTGCTGGTGCTCCTGCAGGCCGTGAAGTGGACCAACAGTGACTTCGTGAGCGTTCGCCGCGGCGAGTTCTACGAGTTGACGCTGTTGACGTTGTTCGGCATGTTCCTCATGATTTCGGCACGCCACTTCCTGCTGTTTGTCATCGGTCTGGAGACGGCTTCGCTGCCCATCGCTGCCCTGGCAGCCTTTGAGAAGCGATACTATGAGTCCCACGAGGCTGCGGCCAAGTACATCTTCACCGCCATCTTCTCGTCGGCGATTTTCCTGCTGGGCATCTCGTTTGTCTATGGTATGAGCGGATCGCTCTACTTCAAGGAGATTGCAACTGCCCTCATTGGCAACCATTCGGCGTTGCTGATTGCCGCTTTGGCGTTTGTCATCGCAGGTGTGGGCTTCAAGCTCTCGCTCGTGCCGTTCCACTTGTGGACAGCCGACGTTTACCAGGGCTCGCCCACGGCTGTGACCAGCTACTTGTCGGTCATCAGCAAGGGCGCTGCAGCCTTCTCGTTCCTGGTAATTCTGGTGCAGGTGTTTGGTGCAGCCTATTCCCAGGTGTGGGAGTGGATGCTCTATGCCATCATCGTGCTCACCATCACGCTGGGTAACCTGTTTGCCGTGCGTCAGCGCAACCTCAAGCGCTTCCTGGCGTTCTCGTCGATTTCCCAGGCTGGTTACATCATGCTCGGCATCATTGCCGTCAATGTGATGGGCATGTCCTCGATGATCTACTATGTGCTGGTTTACATCTTCAGCAACCTTGCCGCCTTTGGCGTGATTGCTGCTATCGAGCGTCAAACCGGCCGTGTGACCATGGACGACTATAACGGCTTGTTCAAGACCAATCCCTGGCTCGCTTTCACGATGATGCTGGCGATGTTCTCGCTCGGTGGTATTCCTCCGTTTGCAGGCTTCTTCAGCAAGTTCTTCATCTTTGTGGGCGCTTGCCATCAAGGCTCTGTCGCCATCTATGCGCTGGTACTTATCGCGTTGGTCAACACCATCATCTCCCTGTACTACTACTTGCTGGTGGTTAAGGCGATGTTCCTGCGTCAGGACGACTGCGTGATTCCCACCATCAAGAGCCACTGGACCGAGCGCACGGGTATGATCCTGTGTGTGCTGGGTGTGATCTTCATTGGCTTGATCAGCTGTATCTATGCTTATATCAACGGAGCGGTTGACGCCATCGGCGCCATGTTCGCCGCTATCCAGTGATAGATAGTATAAGGTTTTAGGCTTTAGGTTTTAGGAGGCATCCGCGTACATACACCTAAAGCCTAACACCTAAAGCCTAAAGCCTAAAATGATTATTACTTCTGATATCATTTAGCATAACCAAAGCAGAAGAAGATTTGTTTCATGTAGACGGGAAGGCTCTGTGGTGCACCATAGGGCCTTCTTTGATTTTATGGAATCTAGCAGTAGGCTGGGTAGGACAAATATATTTGAAGTTGCCCTCATTTTTATTGGAAATATGAGAAATTGTTATTATATTTGCGCCATAACTTGAAAATTAAACTTATATTAACACATAAAAATTACGACTATGAAGAAATTATTACTCTTTTCATTGGCTGTGCTGCTGGCATCGCTGGCAGCCCGTGCCGACGTGGTTATCAACGCCACTAACTTCCCTGACGCGATCTTCCGTTCCTACCTGCAGGGCCAGTATCCCAGCGGCACTATCACCACGGCGCAGCTCAATGCCCGTGACACGTTGAATCTGGCTTACAAGGGCATTTCCGACATGACAGGTGTTCAGTATTTTACCCAATTGAAAAGATTGGATCTCTACTCGAATAATCTGACCACGATTGACGTGAGCGCCAACACCAAGCTGATTTACCTCAATTTGGGATATAACAAGTTGACGTCACTCAACGTGGAAAGTAACACGG
>JAEETL010000052.1 GCA_016290325.1 Muribaculaceae bacterium | reverse complement strand
ATTCAGCCTTTTTGTTTACGGCCGCCAAAAAGATTTAACGGGCAATAATAATAAAATAAGTTGTTATTGTTGTCTGTCATGTTGTCACGGTTGTCTGATTTCATCCGCATTGCGTTGCGGCCACGCCAAGGCGAGGCCCTACATCCTGCAGCTTCTACAACAATGTGTTTTTACCGGACAGCTGATAAAACAAAAAAGTTGTTATTGTTGTCTGTCATGTTGTCACGGTTGTTTGAAAAAAAACGAGGATTAGTGGTATCTTGTGACGAACTCGTCGAGGTTCTGGACCCCGAGTTTGCGGGCAATTTGGATTTTTTTGTTTGAGATGGTCGTCAGGCTCTTGTACTTCATGCAAATCATGATCACTGTCCTAGAGAACCCGCAGCAATACAGTGCCAGGTAGTTGATTTCGTCCTCGCGCAGGGTGCCGCCAGCCATCTGCTGCGCGTCCACCAGCACGTTATTATAAAGGTCGTTGACCAGCGTTTGCAGATTGGTCCAGTAGGAGTCGCTGTCGCCACCCGCCTCGGGCATGGTCATCAGCTCGTTGAACTTGCGGGCAAAAGTGTTGCTGTCATATTGATAGGACTGTTCCATCAGCTGGTGCACAATCCTGATTTGTCCATCCACGATGGTGCGCATCTCGTCGCTCTGTCGCTGCTTGGCCTTGAGTGCTTCGAGTTGGGTCTGATTGTTCTGCATCTCCTCCTGCGCCCTCTTCAATTTCTGCTCATATCCGTCTATCGAGGTCTGCATCTTCTCCAGGCCCACCAGTGACCCGTCAAGGTCGGCCCTGAGCATCTCGGCCTCGGCCTCTTTCATCTTGAGCCTGTTGCGGTAGCGCCATGTCAGGAACGTCAGTGCCATTGCCGCCATCGCCAGCAGGGCCACCAGCAGCAGTGCGCCCCTCCATCGTGACTGATACTTCACTTTGTTCAGCTCAGCCAACTGGATGTCATATTTCTTCTCTACTGCCAGGTAGTTCTTGTTGACGTTGGCCACCAGTATCGAGTCGGCCATTTCGTTGGCCCGGTCATAATAGGTGGTGTATTTATCCCAATCCTTGTTGGCTTTGGCGATTTCACTCATGAGCCGACAATACATGACCGTGTCACTGGTGTGGTTGCTCATCATGCCGCTAGCGGGCACATGGTTCAGATAGTAGAGGGCCGAATCGGGCCTACCCAGATTCAGATAGGTCTCGGCAGCAATATAGTGCGCGCGGGGATGGTCAATTTCATCCTTGCCCGCCGCTATGGCTTTCAGGATATCAACCCGTGCCTTGTCATACTCCTTGGTCAGCAGGCAGTACATCTCGGCCCGTTGATACAGGTTCTGGAACAGGAACCAGTTCTCGTGCTCGGCCTCAGACAGCTGGATGGCTTGATTGATGTAATAGAGTGCGCTGTCGCGTTTATCGGGCAAACTGCGGTAATAACCGCCCATGTCGGTCAGACACACAATCTGGTAGTGCTTGTCGCCCAACTGGTTGTACAGGTCAAGCGCCTCCTTGTATTTCCTGATTTTCAAGTCGGCATAGTTTGAATTGTCGGCATAGAGGGCCGCCAATCTCAACTTGGCGAAGGCTTTGTTTTCCAGGTCACCATCTTCGGCCGCGTTCTCGGCATCCTTATAGGACGCTATCGCCTTTTCGGCATCGCCCATCATCTGATAGACACAGCCCTGATAGAGCAGTGAACGGGTGTATTTCTCGCGGTCGCCGTGGTGCTCATAGTAGTCCACCGCCTCGTTGATCACGGCATCGGTCGTGTCGTCGATATAGTTCTTGTAGTGCGATTGGGTGAGCAGCAGGCTGTAATAGGCCCGTTCAGCCTGGTTGAACCCGCTCGGATGGAGAGAATCCAAACGGTGCTGCGCTAGTTCATACTGGCGTGCCTTTGACAGCAACGAGTCGATGGCTGATAGCTCACGCATCGTGGCGGTATCCGAGCCACTGTTGCAGCAGGTCAGAGCAAGGCAAAACAGCAATAAAGGAATGATAAGATTTTGTGACCTCATTGTTCGTTGAGTTGGTTTTCTATGGCAAAATTACTTCATTTTTGGGCAAAAATTTCAGCCTTAATGGGCCGAATTATGCCAAAATGAACTTTTTATTTTTCGTGCATCTGATAATCAATGGTTTATGACTGTCAAAATGAAGTCACAATGAAGCCAAATTTTACAAAAAAACCAATTATTTGCAGTAACTTTGCAGTGACCGGTTACCACGTTGTGACCGCCACATCACGCTACAGAGCATAAACACCCAAATGGGTATTGCGAGCCACTAAACCGGAGAGTAATTTTGCAACAGACAAATAATCAAAATAGTCATGACGATGAGAAAAAGAACAACTCTAATCAGTGCGATGTTGCTGTTACTGATGCTTGGCACTGCCCTTGAAGCCGAGGGTTTTGTAGTGGATGGCATCGCTTATGGATACACCAGGTTTGAAGACATGACCACGTTGCGCGTGGTCAAGAAATCTGGAGGTTATAGCGGCGACATCGAGATCCCGCATGTGGCCCATTATGGCGGTAGCGATTATCTTGTCACAGAAGTTGGTGCCGAGGCCTTCCGCAACTGCACTGGCTTGAATAGTGTGTCTCTGAGTACCAATATGACATACATCGGCGATTATGCTTTTGCCGGATGTACCAACCTGACAACCGTCACTATATCTGGACTGTCAAACATTAGCAGAATGGGCAATGGCGTGTTTGAAAACTGCCGCTCATTGTCAAGCTTTAATGTGCCAGGAGTGGCAAGTATCGGCGACCGTTGTTTTTATGGCGCAGGTTTGACAAGTATTAATCTGCCCTGGACTGTCAATAGCATTGGTAATGAGGCTTTCAGTGAATGTGACAGTCTGGTCGAGATTGCCATCGAGGATAATATCACTCAATTGGGCCAAGCGGCCTTCAAAGGGTGCGACCGTCTGGAAAAAGTCACTTTTTCCAATAAGAACAACATCACGTCTATTGAGTCAAACACCTTTGAGGACTGCTCACAGATAAGACAAATTGTCTTTCCGACCAGCTTGAAAACAATTGGGGATTATGCCTTTAAAGGTTGCACCGCTATGGAACGTATAGTGCTGCCCGACTCGGTTATGGCCATCGGCAAGTATGTCTTTAACGGCTGCAGCAATCTCGCCAGTGTCACATTGGGCTGCAAAGTCACCTCCATTGGCAACCAGATGGTGTTCGGCGGCTGTGATCAGCTGACGAGTCTCACCTGTTTAGCGTCGGTGCCGCCCACGATAGGCGATGAAGGTGGCGCTCTCGGGAGTGACTTTTTCTCCCGCGTAACGCTGAATGTATTACCCGATGCGATAGAAGCCTACCAGTCTGCCACTTTTTGGAACCTTTTCTCAAACATCATGGGAGATGGCCCCAGTGATGGATACAATTTTGCGGTTGACGGCATTTACTACACTATTGAGAATGGCCAGGCCATCGTCATCAACAACGGAACGACCGGCTGCTATAGCGGCAGCATCGTGATTCCTGAAGAAGTCACCTATCAGGGTGTCACCTTCCCCGTCACAGCTATCGGCAATAATGCCTTCAGAAAATGTCATGGCCTGTCCCACGTGACATTGCCTAACACGATAAGGTCGATTGGCGATAATGCTTTCTTTGAGTGTTACGGCTTGCATGAGATTGACCTGCCGTCCTCCCTCACCGAAATTGGAGCATACGCTTTTTATTTATGCTTCAACATCAGCAGTGTGACCATTCCCGACTCGGTAACGGTCATCAAGGAGTATGCTTTCGATGCATGCAGCATGAGCACGCTGACTATAGGCAAATCGGTTACAACGATTGGCACCGGTGCGTTCGTTTTCTGTGATGGGATTCGCACACTGATATGGAACGCCAAGCGTTGTTCCTCGATAGGCTCAATGCACACATTCGACATCTACAATGTCCAGATTGGCGACGAAGTGGAAGTGATTCCCGATTATCTCGTGTACGGTTCAAAAATCACTCAAGTCATTGTTCCTAATTCGGTGACCACTATCGGTACCTCGGCTTTCAATGGTTGCAGTAGGCTCACCAGCGCAACACTCGGCAGCGGCGTCACCAACATCGGCAAGAGCCTATTTTATGGTTGCGATCAGATGACCGAGCTGACGTCTCTAGCCTTCATGCCTCCAGGCTTCAGCGATACAGATTTTGGGCTGTTCAAAGAAATGGACGATTATGCCCGCGTGACATTGCACGTGCCTGCAATATCGGTCAATGCATACCAGATGGCTGTCATCTGGAGCAATTTCTCACAAATCATTGGCGATGCGCCAGGAGACATCCCCGGGGATGTCAATGGAGACGGCGAGGTCAATATTGCCGATGTAAACACGGTGATTGATGTCATCATCAATGGTGGTAGCCATGGTCACAGCCACGCACCCTCCAATGAGAGCGAGACTGGCAGCGAAGACTGGAGTATCATTATCGACGTGAACGGCGACGGCGAAATCAACATCGCCGATGCCAACGTCATCATCGACTACATCCTCAACCATTGATAACGTTCGTGGTAGCAGCCTATCATAGCAAATAAACACTAAAACAATAACGATATGAAACGACGATTCTTTTTATTGCATTCCTTGTTGCTGCTGTGCTTCATGTTGACAGTCGTGCCAAGTTACGGCTACAACGAGCAGTTTGTTGTTGATGGTATTCGTTACTTCCACCTTGGTTATGAACGATGCCAAGCCATTGGACTGACCGATACAACCGAGGTGGTTAGAATTCCCGATGTGGTATATGATGAAAACCATCCTTATCGTGTAACTGAAATTAATTTTGGCGTTGGCTTGCCCTTGCGCAATAGCGTGGTGTATTGTCCCTACTGGCTTGAATACATTTGGCCGGAAAGCTTCAGACACAAAGACCTCGTCGCCATCTATTTCCAGGAGAATGATTCTATCGAGGAATTTAAGATTGGAGGAAATACGTTTGTTCACACTCACTTGCGGGAAATCAATTTTCCTTCCAATTACAAGCGTGTAATGAATTCCACATTCTTCGGCTGCGATAGCCTTCGCACCATCGGCTGGTCCGAAAATATTTGGAGCATTGATCAATGGGCCTTCTACCAGTGCAGTTCGTTGAAGGAGGTGCGCTTGCCTGACAAGGTGCAAAGTGTGCATTTCGAGGCCTTCAAATATTGTCCGTTGGACACCGTGTGGCTGAGCCGTTCGTTGAAAAACATCAGTGACGGTGCCTTCAACACCTGCAACCTCGTTGACGTGCAGCACATCTATGCTCCGACGGGACGTTTGGCCGCCTGTTCGGTCATCAAGGCGGGGTACAACCAGTCATTCGAAGGGAAAAACGGTGTTGTGGTGCATGTGCCCGTGGGGACGATAGACCTGTTTGAGCAGTCCGAGGGCTGGAGCAGTTATGAGTTGCAGGAGGATGCCTCTCTGGGCGAACAGCACAAGGTCATGTTGACCGTCAACGATGCTGATAGCGGCATGGTGTCGCTGACTGGCGCCGATTTATTTAAAGATCGCGTGTGGGTCGCTGACCACGGCAAAGCTGTGACCATCACGGCTCAGCCACAGGGCAACTGTGAGTTGCGCTGCTGTATCATCAACGGCATTGACGTCAGCGACCAGTTTGATGCCGAGGGCCGCTACACCATCGATGCGGTCAACGAGAATACTGAAATCTACATCTCGTTCAATTCGGCCTCGACCTTTACCCCCTTCACGATTAAGCAGGCAGGTAGCGGTCATATCAATCTGCAAGTCTATCACAATGAGCCCTTGAAACTCAATGTCACGCCCGATAAGGGCTGGGTTATCAATTCGGTTACTGTCAACGGCATCGATATTACCAAGAAATTGGATGGTAACGGTGACTTCACCATCTATAAGGTGGATGGCGGCATTGTTGTGGGCTCTGGCCCCAGCAGGGTACCCATTGGCCCCAGCCAGGCGAGCTCTGTTGCTACCGAGGAGGTGAAGACCTTTGTAGCCTTTGAGAAGTCCACAGATTCGGTCAATGAGCTTTTTTCTACAGGTACAATCAAGGTCTATGGCTCTGAGGGCCAGTTGCGCATCGAGGGCGTAAACAAAGGCGAGACTGTACGGGTATATGACACCGCAGGTCGTCTTGTCGCTCATAAAGTCGGCAATGGTGGCTCGTTAACCATCAACGTGCCGTCAGGCATCTATCTGGTGCAGAGCGGCAATACTACGATTAAAATCATCATTTAACTCCACCTTGTAAAATAGTCAGTTATGAAACACATCAAAATACTCATTGCGACAGCACTGATGTTGAGCGCATATTTTATGGGTAAAGCCCAGACAGGCATCATGTTCATTAATGATGGTATCAAGTACCATATCCTGTCTAACGAGGATATGACCGTGGAAGTATATCATTGCGATTATTTGGGTGAGAACGGACGCGTTACCATACCCGCCACAATCACCAATGATGGTGTGGAGTACACTGTTATACAGATTGGTGGTTGGTCTTTCTCAGGAAGAACAAATCTCAAATCCATTGATTTTCCGCCAACGATTACTTCGATAGGCCCGTCTGCTTTCTACGCATGTTCATTTTCAGAGATTAACCTTCCGTCCAGTTTGAAGAACATTTATGCAGGGGCTTTTGCAGAATGCGACAGCCTTCGTGAAGTCATCTTTCCCGAGGGGCTGGTTTCTATCGGTGGCCTCGGTTTTGCTGACTGCCAAAATTTGGAGCATATCGAAATTCCTTCCACTGTTACATACATCGGTGGTGGGGCATTTCGTTTTTCTGCATTGAAATCTGTTGATATTCCTGGTAGTGTAAAAGAAGTCAACGGTTTTGGCAGTTGCGGTCACTTGACTGAGGTCACACTTCATGAGGGAACCACGTCTATTGGTGATGGCGCATTCAATACCGGTAGCCTCAAGGAGATGCGATTACCATCAACGATTAACTATATCGGTATGATGGCCTTTAATGAATTGGATGACATTTATATTCCTTGTCCCAATCCTCCAAAGGTATATTATAACGGATGGTATTATGGCCGCATCAAGCACATCCACGTTCCCAAGGGTACATATAATCATTATAAAGCCCGTCCTTATAATGAGGAGTGGGAAAACCTTGTTGAGGACGAGACTTTGGGCGTTTATTGTGATATTGACCGCAACATCACGGGGGCGGGCAGTATCGAGCTGGATAGCACTGTGGTGATAACCAATGCCGACGGATTTTACTTTGTCCCTGGGGGTACCGATTTGACCTTCACATTGCGCCCCGAGCCCAAGTACATGATCAAGCACGTCAGCCTCAACGAGACTGACATTACCCACCAATTGGGCTACGGCGTGACCCTGTTTGAGGACGCACCCAATTTAGACCTGTCGGACAAGCTGACAGAGGAAGTCGCTTATACCATTGGCAACATGCAGGAAGCCGTTGCCATCAATGTCGATTATGCCAAGAATCCTTATTCCAAGTTGTCGTTGCGGCAGGGCGTGGGCGGCACGCTGAGTGTGCGTATGCATAGCGACGAACCCGTGCTGATGACCATCGTCGCCGACGATGATAATGTGTTTGATGGTGTGACGATGAACGGTGAGCCTGCCCTCATCAATGACAAAAACATCGTCGCCGTGCCCAACCTTGATGACCCTGTGACGATTCAAGTCAACTATCAAAATTCTGGTGAATAAATCACTAAAAGTGCATGAAAAGGGATGCTGATCGAGAATTTTTGCTACATTTGTGAAACCATCTAAAATCAATGTTACGATGAAACAGATACTTCTCTTCATAGCGATGCTTGTGCTGGCGTCATATGTCGGTGCAATGGCCGAGACCTATGAGGTCGACGGCATCT
>JAEETL010000032.1 GCA_016290325.1 Muribaculaceae bacterium | reverse complement strand
CGTTGTACCACACGCTGCCGAACACATCAAGCCCCTTGTGGCGGTAGTTCCAATTTGTGCCTAAGTCCAGGTCAGGACGCTCGGCCGCATAATAGGAAGCCTGGGTGTTGAAACTGAAGCCCTCGCCTTGAGGACGCTTGGTCTTGATGAGGATGACCGACTCGACCGTGGCATCATACTTCGCCCCAGGATTGGTAATCAGCTCCACGCTCTGGATGTCCTCGCTGCTGAGTTGGTCCAGTTCGGTCTGGCTCTGCAGTTTGCGTCCGTTGATGTAGATGAGCGGCGTGCCCTTGCCGAAGACCTCGATGCCGTCCTTCTTGCGCTGCACGCCCGGCAGATTCTCGAGCACGGCCTTGGCGGTGCCCACTTTGCTCAAAAGGGTGTTCTCCACGTCGGTCTTCAGGCCCTCGGTCGTTAACTTGAAGGCAGGGCGCTGGCCCTTGACCATGACTTCGCCCAGCATGGTCGCCTCGGGCTCCAGTGCGATGGTGCCCAAGTTGCTGCCTGCTGCATCTAGCACCAGCGTCTTGTAACCCAGATAGGAAATCTTTAAAATCGGTTTTGATGCATTGCCGGAGATATTGAAAGTTCCGTCATTGCTAGTCGTGGTTCCTGCCACAAAGGCGCTGTCGTTGGCATTGAGCAGCACCACGTTAGCAAAGGGGACTGGAGCCTGTGTCTCATCGACCACGCGTCCTGTAAATGTGTCGGCGGTGGCCGTCATCACGGCCAGCAGTGCAATCATCAGTGTAAAAAAGTGTCTTCTCATTTGTCTATAGGTTTTATTGAGTTATCGTCTTGTCGGGCAGGAATAGTATCCTACCTTTTTCCCTATAGACGTTCACCGAGGGGTGAAAAGTTGCAACTTTACACCATTATATTCTTATTTTCACACTTTAGGGTGTTAAAAATAGTGCTCCGTAACGGCAAATTTAATAGCGTTACGGAGGGGTAAAATATAAAAATAGTGCTCCGTAACGTATTTTATTTAGGCGTTACGGAGCAACAAAAGAATATAAACATCACTTTTTTATAATTGTAAGACCTGGGTCATGCCGTCGGGTTCCAGAGGTGCGAGGGGTTGTTGTAGCAGTACTATGTAGAAACGTGGCAGGTGCTGCACAGGCGGGTGTTTAGCGATGTAGCGGTCAATCTTGTTACGGGCAGCAGCACGCAGTGTCTCGTCATCGCAAGGGACTAACCGCTCTTTCTCAATAAATGCGATCTGCCAAAAAGCCATATAACCGATAACGTATCGCTCTACAGCTTGCTCTACACTATCGTCGTGAACGAGTTGATTGATGGTAAATGAATCACTCTCACAAACTGCCACGACAGCCCATGTCAAATCGACGTATCTCAACTCCTGTTTCATAATCTGTTTTTCTCGTCATTCCCTGCTCCGGTGCCCTTATACTTGCTGCGTGTCCAGTTGAAGTGATAACGCACGGTCACTTCGGCATAGCGGGTTTCGTTGGTGCGGTGCTGCCATAGAGTCAATTCACCGAAGTGTACAAGCACGTCCTGGCCATTGCGATGGAAGAGGTCATGCCCGGCAACCTTAACAGACAGTCGGTCATTAAAGAACGTCTTGGTTAGGCTGATGTATAGGTCAAGTTGATGGCTACGGCTGCAAATGTTCTCGCTGTCGCCCTTGCCCTGCCAATCGAGATTGAAAGATCCTGTCAAGGATGGCATGAATTTGAAATTGTTGTTCCACTGGGCCATGAAGATGGGCCTTGACGGACTATAAATACCATCAGGCATGGGAATCTTCATCCATTCTTTCATCATACTAATCGTGAGTTGTGGGTTCCAGATACCAATGTGTAGTGCGGCGGTTAGGCTAAGGCTCAACACATCCTTTTTGTCGATATTCTCTTGTATAATGAGCGTTGTGGCTTCGTGCCCCTCGACCTGGTGCCCCAACTGCAGAATCACATCCTTAAGGTGGGAATAACTCACGTTAAGAGAGAGAAATTTCCATGTGGCATCCAGTGACACATTGTTAATGATGGTGGGTTTCAGGAATGGGTTGCCTGACTGCCAAGTGAAGCGGTTAGAGTAATAAGTCTTGTTACTTAGTTCAAAATAGGTTGGGCGGCGAATCTTCATCGCATAGCCTAACATGGCATTGACGTTGCCCACTTGAGTCGATAACGAGAGGCTAGGGAACAGATGGTTTTGATGGCGGCTTTGCCCGTCGATGTGAACGCCTTGACTGTAATAGTCGGTGGTGGCATGTTCGTCACGCAATCCACCGCTTAGCTGTCCGATAGGTGTCAATCGGCTATACTCGATAAAGGCGCTGTAGTTGCGCTCCTTAACCTCAGTGTAACTTGATGGAACAATCTGCTCAGGGTTGAGGTAATCATCGTTGCGATGGGTGTAGTCAATCTCACTGCCCACCGACAGGTTACCACCCCATAATGGCCATGAGAGCACGAGTTTGGCGGCAAACAGTTCATTTCTCACGGTATTCTCGCTGGTTACTGTGCGGTCTTCCCACTCTTGGCTCTCCTCAAGGCTACATTCACTCTCGCGGTTTTTGGTAAAATAGTAATCGGCATTGAAATCGATGTTGGTTTTGCCCACCTCGCCATTATAATAGAGATTGAGCGAGTGTGGCATATTGTGTCGTGTTTTATTCTTATTGTTGGTCATTAGGCTGTCGTAGAAATTGCCGTTTGCGGTCACTTCGGCAGCAAAAAAGCCTTTGTCAACATCCTTGAGACGGATGCTGCTGTTATATTGGATACCCATCGTGTGCTTATCATTAAACTGGTAATTGGCTCCAAAAACCAAGCGCAAGATATTGTAATTACCCTGGCTGCGGCCGTGATTGTCTTGATGCCACAAGGTGTCGGCGGCGACATCCTGGGTGATGCGGTATTTCTGCAACCAGCCGTTCTCAAAGTCGCTGACTGTACCGAAGACATCCAATCCCAGGTGACGGTAATTCCAAAGAAAGGCATTATAGGTGCGGGACATTTCGCCCTGGAAGAAACTGCTGCGCAGGTGACCGCCCCATCCTTCACCCAGTGGCTTGCGTGTCTTAATCCGAATCACGCTTTGCACCGACGCATCATACTTGGCACCAGGGTTGTTGATGACCTCGACACTTACGATGTCTTGTGATTTCAATTCATTGAGTTCCGACGCGTCGCGCATCAGGCGGTTATTGATGTAAATGAGAGGTTTGCCCTTGCCGAACACTTCAATACCGCCCTCTTTGCTCAAGATGCCAGGAACATTTCTCAATACGTCATCTGCCGTTCCCAATTGACTCAAAATCGATCCCTCGATAGTGGTAAGTAGCCCTTCTTTACCTAATTTATGGACGGGACGATATCCCTTGACCACTACTTCATCGAGCACTGCCGCGTCAGGCTCCATTACAATACTACCCATGTCACCTGGAGTCACGTCAATGCACAGGGTCTTGTATCCCACGCTGGAGAATTTCAATATACCAGTTTCCAACTCTCCAGTAATGGAGAAGGCACCATCTTCACCAGTCACAGTGCCTTGGACAAAAGTGGAATCAACGCTGTTGATCAATAATACGTTCACATAGGGCATCGGCACCTGGTTCTCATCCAGGACACAGCCTGTGAATGTGGCGGCCCTGGCCATGACAATAGCCATCAGCAACGCAATTGTAACAATACTCAGTCTTTTAATCATAATGTCTCTATTTTGGTTGTTCGAGTGCAAAATTATCGAGACAAACCCCAATAGAGACACGCACTAAAGGGTGAAAAGTTGCAGTATCGGAGTGATGCAACCGCATTTTCACACTTTAGGGTGTTAAATTGCCTTGTGGCATGTTACTACTTCTTAATGATGAGGCTTTTTAAGTTTCACCATTTGTTGGAATTGGGCATTTGGGGTACATTTGCATGACTATTAACCAGCATGACCTATATGGCAAAAATTGAGGATTTTTTCACGTTGACCAACAGTGTAGAGGGCATTGATGATGAGCAATACCGCCACCTTGAGCCCATGATACGCGCCATCGATGCGATGGCCAATGCGACCTACCAGAGCATTTATGTCATCGACTACCTGAAGCACGGTTTCCTGCATGTGGCGAGTAATCCGCTGTTCCTTTGCGGACACACGGCCGAGGAGGTGCGCCAAATGGGCTACCGCCTGTATATCGACCACGTCCCCGCCGAGGAACAGATTATGCTCACTGAGATCAACGAGGTGGGCTTCAAGCGCTTCAACGAAGAGCCCATGACTGAGCGTAGCCGCTGCTTCATGAGCTACGACTTTCATATTGTGAATGGCGAGGATTGCTACCTGGTAAACCACAAGATTACACCTTTTGCTCTTGCGCCCGACGGACGTGCCTGGCTGGCGATGTGTGTCGTGTCATTGTCGCATCACACTGCTCCCGGTCACGTCGAGTTTCGCAAGAAGGGTCAATCCGTTTACTGGGAATATGACTTGAACGGTCATCGCTGGCAAGAACGCAAAAGCGTGACCCTGCGCGGGCAGGAAAAGCAAGTGCTTATCCTGTCGGCGCAGGGATATACCGTGTCTCAGATAGCCGATAGGATGTGCCGTGCTGTGGACACTGTCAAGACTTACAAACGCGCACTGTTTGAACGCTTGGGTGTGCGTAGCATCACCGAGGCCCTGACTGTTGCTACCAATCAGGGCCTGTTGTAGAAATTGGAGGGAATTATTCGGTGTAGTCGATGAGCTCCAGGCCGTAGGGGGTGAAGAGGCGCTTCATCTCCTCGGGTTTGAGCATGTAGGGGTAGATGGGAGCATCGATAGCGCCCTGGGCATAGCTGGCGATCTCATAAACCTGATAGACTGCATGCAGGACCATATCGTCGATGAAGAAATCTTTAGGCAGGGGCAGCAGCCCGTTGTCGGGGATAAACAGCTGGTCCTTGTCATAATCGTATTCATGCTTGATGCTTTTGTAGATGGCTGCGCGCAGCAAGGTGGTGTCGGCAATGACATCCTCGAGCGCAACGGCCTTCTCGGTCTTGAGGTCATAGGTCACGTAATTGTTGGCGTAAATGCCATGAGCGCCGCCCGCCATATAGGAATTGGTGGACAGGCGGTAGGTGAGTAAACGGTCGGTCATCCCTTCCATGATGACGTTCACCTCGCTTGTCGAGAGTTTGTTCTCGCCATACTTGACGCTTGTCACGGGCACGAGGCGTTTGCTCTCATAGTCGGTGTAATTGCTGGGATCGAGCAGGAAGTCGGTGACCATGTCGAGCTGGTTGAGCTCGGCGCTGTCAACCATGGCGCGCAGCAGGGCCTGCTGCAGTGCGGTGCAGGGCTTGCCGTTGATGACCTCGGGCCAAAAGGCCTTGAATGTGTTGTCAAAGTAGAGCGTGTCGCGCTCCTCATCATAATAGGAGTACATCTTCTCCACCTTGATGTTGCTGAACTGGCACAGGGCGCTGTCTATCTCTTGCGCTGGAGTGCTCTGGTTGTTCTGCCCGCAGGAGCACATGGTTGCCACCACGATAGGCGCGAGGGCTAAAAAGAGAAGCTTTTTCATTGTTTTGGTTGTCGTTATGGTGATTACTAGCCGCAAAGGTAATGAAATTTGGGCATAAAAAAAGTAAATCCTCGACTCACGTCGGGGATTGCTTAACTAATTAACCTTCTAATACCATTAACATAAACCTTAAACATTCTTGTTTTTACTCTTGAGAAAACAACTGTCTCGCGACACTTGGATTCTCATAACCTTAAAAACTAATACCATGAAAAACCGATGCAAATGTAGTGTCAATATGTTATATAACATAATTTTGGAGCACTAAAAAGCTAAAAACCCACAAAAATTAACATATTTAAGCACATTTTCCCTAAAAATTCACATCCATTAACAATCATAGCCACTACGGATGTTGTAGCGGCCATGGAGATATTGTTGGAGCAATTTATACTAAAAAGGGAGGGATTAGTGGCGGGTGAGGGTAGCGAAATAGATCATGTCGATTTCCTCATAGGAGAAATCGCCGCTAAAGAAGTTACCCGTCTTGAGCTTCAGGCAGTCGGACAGGCGCTGCAGGGCCAACTCAAACATCTGCTGATGGTCAAATGCCAGAGGCGGCAGTTGGTCGATGGGGAACCAACGTGCCACGCGGGCATCGTCGCCACCTTGCACATCCTGTACACGTGTAAGGGTGAAGTAGGCAATCGAGATGACGCGCTCGCGCGGGTCACGGTCGGGCGTTGCAAAGGCGCCCAATTGCTCAATGTTGGTCACTTGCATCCCGGTTTCCTCGAGCAGTTCGCGCCGTGCGCCGTCTGGGGCGTCCTCGTCGATGTTGAGGAAACCTCCAGGGAAGGCCCAGCAACCCTTATAGGGTTCACCACCGCGCTCGATGAGCAGCACGTTGAGATGGAGACCGTCGTAGCCAAACACGACGCAGTCGGTGGTTACGGCAGGATGGGGATATCGGTAGCAATAGTTTCCTTCCATACCGTCACTTTTCCAGATAGAAGACCGTCATCTTGGTGTCACTGGCTGGTTTGTCAATGGCCACAGCGGTAAAGGGCACCATCGAGTGGGACATCTTGTCGCCCTTCTTAATATGGTAGCTGAATACCATCACGTCGTTGTCAGTCACCTTGACCGCAACGGGTTCGATAGATGTCGCGCGCTTGGTCTCGGGCAGGATGATGGCCACGACATATTGCTTGTTCCAGTTCACCGTCGTGGGCAGACCGCCCATTGTGGCCGCCTTGCCAAAGAAAGCATCAAAGTCTTGCTGATTGTCTAAGATGAGGCGTCGTTGTTTGGAACAGTCCACATCGTTGCGCACGAAGTAGTTCTCTAACGTGGTGTAATGGACAGGAGTAGCGACTTTGTCGATTTTTTCAGCCGCGTACATTTTATCCATAAAGGAGCAGTTGCAGCACATGAGCAACAGGGCACCCACAGCTAGGATAATTGTCAAGTGTTTCATTTCTTGGAATGTTCGTTGGTTATTTTATTGTAATAGAAGTTGAGCACATCGCTAGCGGCGACAAACGAGGTCTGCTTGCCGCTGAGCACAGTTTCCTCCTTGATATTGAGCAGTCGCTCGATCTCGGGGTCAAAGTAGAATCGTGCCAGCAGTTGCTCGTTGATGGTTTCGCGCATCCAGTAGCGCTCCTGCTCATGACGTTTCTCGTCGAAATAGCCGCTGGCCTTGACGTGGGCAAAGTAGCGGTCAATCATGTCCCACACGCCATCGATATTCAGGTCATAGTAGCCCGAGTAGGTGATGACCTCGGGGAGGAATCCGCTGGGGGGTAGGGGATAAAGATGGAGGGCGTTGCGGAACTGTGCCGCCGCGAGGTTGGCGCGCTCGATGTTGTCGCCGTCACACTTGTTGATGACGATGCCGTCGGCCATCTCCATGATGCCGCGCTTGATGCCTTGCAGCTCATCGCCTGTTCCAGCCAGTTGGATAAGCAGGAAGTAGTCCACCATCGAGTGAACGGCGATCTCGCTCTGTCCCACGCCGACGGTCTCGACAAAGATGGTATCATAACCCGCGGCCTCACACAGCACGATAGTCTCGCGCGTCTTGCGCGCTACACCGCCCAGCGAACCTGCCGAGGGGGAAGGGCGGATGAACACGTCGGGCTCGATGGCCAGGCGTTCCATGCGCGTCTTGTCACCCAGGATAGATCCCTTGGAGCGCTCGCTGCTGGGGTCGATGGCCAGTACCGCCAGTTTGTGCCCCTGCTTAATGACGTGCATACCAAAGGAGTCGATCGACGTGCTCTTGCCTGCTCCAGGCACGCCCGTGATACCGATGCGCCGTGAGTTGCCCGTGTAGGGGAGGCATTTCTCGATGACCTCTTGGGCAATGATCTGGTGCTCAGCATTGCGGCTCTCGACCAGTGTCACCGCCTGTCCCAGCACGGCGCGGTTGCCCTTGCGGATTCCATCGACATATTCGGCGGGTGTCAGTTGAGGTTTGCGTTTGCGCTTGAGGTATGGGTTCACAATGGGCGGCTGCTCCACGCCACTGTTTACCTGCAATCCGGTGAACTGCTCGTCATTCTCGGGATGATGCAGTTCGGGACACTCCTCGGTGTGCTGTGTGATTCTTGTCTTTGCCATTATATGAGTTGTAAGTTTTAATTCTAAAATATGATTGTTGACTATCTCTAACCATTAACCTTTAACCTCTAACCTTTAACCAGCGTGAAGCGCTCAATCAATGATGCCCACGAGCCTGATGGTGACGCGGGAATTGTCGGGGTCGTTGCTCAGTAGCGTGAGCGGCACGTTGAGCAGGTTCTCCTGCTGGCAGGCGGTGTCCACTGTTACGGTGACAGTCGCTTTTTTGCCGCGCTTGACCTCTTGCCGGTCGGTCTTCAATGTGATGCCCTCTCCCTGAGGCACCCACAACCGCCTGATAGCTAGAGGTTCTTTGCCCTTGTTGGTAACGGTAAATGTTCGGGTAACCACCTCGCCGGCCTTCATGGTGCCAAAATCGAGGCGCTCATCGCAATCCACGGCGATGACGGGGGCGTCGGCCCGCTGTTTGTCGGTAAGATTGTCAAAATCCTCCATCACCTGTGCCATCACATGGATATCAGCAGAGCCCTTGCCCTCGGCAGAAGCTGGCGATAACGGCCTGCTCTCCAGGGTGAGCGTGTCCACGTTCAGTCCCCACAGGGGCGCATATCTCGAAACATAATGCACCGTGAGCGCTGTGACCCGTGCAGGCGGCACTGTGTCGGGAACAACTGCAGGGCGTATGTGCTGCTTGGCTCCCGTTACGCTCACCAGTAATGTGTCGGTCGATGCGTTATAGGCACTCAGGTACTGGGTACTGCCCTTTCCCTTGATCAGTTCACCAAAGGGGATATCCCGCTGGCTGATGCGCAAATTCCCCGCCTTGATCGGGTATTCCTTGTCGAGGGTCGCGTCGGTGGGGATGACGTTGCCGCTTATCTCCAGGATGGTGCGCTTGGTATCGGTGTTGGTGAATATGATGGCTTGTTTAGTGAACTGGCCAGGACGCCCCGAGGGATTGTAGGACAGGCTGACCGTTGCCGTGTCGCCAGGCATGATGGGCTGCTCGGGATAATCGATGCCCGTGCATCCGCAGCCTGCCTGAGCCTTGACAATCAGTAGCGGCGCAGACCCCGTGTTGGTCACTCTCATTTGGCAACGGACCTTGCCGTCTTTCTCATGGAAAACGCCAAAGTCGTGGTTCCGCTCAAGCCATGTGGCTTGAGGCTGTGCCACAAGGTTGAATGCCGCACCAGCGAGTATAAGCAATGCTATGAGTAGGGCGCGTTTCACGCTTTATCTTATAAATGATGATTAGTTCTTGGGTATAACGGTTCCCTCGATGCGCAGGACTGTCATGCGCTCCTTGCCGTTGGTCTTGATTTTCACGGTTTTCTTGAAAGCGCCAGGTCGTCCGATGGGGCTGTAAGTAACCTTGATTTTCCCCTTCTTGCCGGGCTTGATGGGCTTGGAGGGGTATTCGGGGCGAGTGCAGCCACATGATGCTGTCGCGTCGATGATGAGCAATGGCTTGTCGCCCGTGTTAGTGAATTCAAAGGTACAAGACACGGGACCGTTGGCCTCCTTGATGGTGCCAAAATCGTGGCTCTTGACCGGGAAGGTCGCCTCGGCCTGCTTGTCATCGGCCCAGAGGGTGGTAGCCACCATGCACATCGCGAAAAACGCTATAAAAAACCTTTTAGTCATTGTCATAGTTTTATTGAAGTAAGTCTAACCTGCAAAGTTAGAAACTTTTTTTGTGATACATGTGCTATAACGCGAATTTTTGATGATGTTGTGAAGATGATGTCATGAAATGTTGAATTATAAAAGGAAAGTGGCTATATTTGTACCATCAAAGAATATTCGTTTTTAAATCATAATAATTATGAAGAAATCAAGATTACTCATTGCAGTGCTGGTGATGCTGGTTGCCGCTAGCTGCTATGCCCAGGACAGTTACCGCCAGGCCGTGAAGGAATATCTGTCGGTATTAGGTCCGGCAGACGAGATAAAGTCAGCCTTATACGAGATGAACGAAACCTTTTTCGTGCCGAGTAGCAATGTGGACTATGACATGTTGGCCGAGCGTTATTTCAAGGAGGTGATTAATGACCAGTTGACAGACCTGTTTGAACCCATGATGAAGGAGCGCAATGTTGCAGAAGCCGATTTGAGAGCTCTCAATGAAATGTTGGCAACCCCCAAATTCCAAACATTTATAGCTCATCAGAACGAGTGGCTTGAAAAGTTGAGCCAGATCTCGGATGAATGCATATCACAAATCAATGATGGTGAAGAGCCTAAGAACATTCAAGTGAATCCAGACATCGATGCCGGTTATGCCGCCAAATTCCAAAAGATGTGGAAAGAAAGTGGTAAGGAGGAAAAATCAATAGGCCTCTATGACAAATTATCTCTTGACGAGAATACTGAGGAGTTTGCAAAAATCAGTAAATACAAGACTTGGCTCGCAGACAATTTTGGCACGATAGCCCTGAATGCGGCTTATGGCACCTTGACATTTGAGGATTTTGACCTTGGCATGAAATTATACACTAACGAGTCTTACCGCAAGGTCACAGACACATCGGACATGAATGTTTTCAGCGTAGTTGGCCCAACTGCTGAAATTATCATAAAATATCTCGACTGGATGGAATCTCAAGGTGCTCAGCCGAGCGAGAAGTTTCTAGCCCTCAAGGTTTTAATGCAGTCCATGAATTTTAAGCCTTAGAATCATTCAGTTTAAGGCTGCTCAACCTTACTACCATCGGCTGGTGTCATGATGTTCATGGCATGAGCCGATGCTTTTTTGCCTATTATCCAATAATTGTAGTATGAAAAGACCAATTTCCGTTCTTTTTTGTATATTTGCAGGATAAAACCCAATCATATTTATAGGATCTTATTTATGAAGAAAATTTTGCTTTCCCTCGCCGTGGTGACGGCGATGACAGCGATGGCCGACACGCCATTGTGGATGCGCTATGCGCGCATTTCGCCTGACGGCAACAAAATCGCGTTCTGCTACAAGGGCGACATTTATGTGGTGCCCTCGGCTGGCGGACAGGCTGTGCAGTTGACCTCACAGTCGAGTTATGAAACCATGCCCGTGTGGTCGCCCGACGGCACGATGTTGGCCTTTGCCAGCGACCGTAAGGGTAACAATGACATCTATGTGATGCCCTCCACCGGCGGACAACCCAAGCAGCTCACGCGCAACAGCGCCGGTGAGACGCCGTGGACCTTCAGCCCCGATGGCAAGTACATCTATTACAGCGCCTCGATTCAGGATCCCGCGAGCAGCATGCTGTTCCCCAGCGGTCGCTTGACCGAGGTCTATAAAGTGCCCGTTGAGGGTGGCCGTTCCACCCGTGAACTTGGCACCCCTGCCGAGTATATCTGCTGGAACGCTGATGGCAGCTATTTCGTCTATCAGGACCGCAAGGGCGGCGAGGACGAGTGGCGCAAGCACCACACCTCGTCAATCACGCGCGACATCTGGCGCTATGACGCCAAAACCGGCAGGCACACTAACCTGACCGACATCGGTGGTGAGGACCGTAACCCGGTGCTCAGCCCCGACGGCAAGACGGTCTATTTCCTGAGCGAGCGCAACGGCGGCTCGATGAATGTCTATTCGATGCCCATCGACAATCCCGGCCAGCTCAAGGCCGAGACCAACTTCACGGTTAACCCCGTGCGCTTCCTCTCTATCGCTAACAACGGCACCCTGTGCTTCACCCAGGACGGCGAACTTTACACCATGCGTCAGGGTAGCCAGCCCAGCAAGGTAAACATCAGCCTGTGGCATGACGATAGCGACCAAATCCAGAACTTATCGTTCACTCGTGGTGCCACCGATGCTGCTGTGTCGCCCGACGGCAAGATGGTAGCCTTTGTGGTGCGTGGCGAGGTTTTCGTGACTTCGGTGGAATACAGTACCACCAAGCGTGTCACCAGTACCCCCGCTGCCGAGAATTGGGTATCGTGGGGCGCCGACAACCGAACGCTGGCCTATGCCACCGAGCGCAACGGCAACTGGGAGCTTGTCCTCGCCACCATGGATCGCAAGGATGATCCCAACTTTGCTAACGCTACCATTATCAAGGAGGAAATCCTGTTGCCCTCCAAGACCGTGGAGCGCACCCGTCCCTGCCTGTCGCCCGACGGCAAGAAACTGGCCTTTATCGAGGACCGTTTCTGCCTCAAGGTGCTCGACCTCAAGACCAAGCAGGTGACCCAGGTGACCGACGGCTCGACCTGGTATGAGACCAACGGCGAGTTCAATTACAGCTGGTCACCCGATGGCAAGTGGTTTGCCCTCGAGTTCATCGGCAACCAGCGTGACCCCTACACCGATATCGGCATTGTGCCGGCCACCGGTGGCACAATCACCAACATCACCAACAGCGCCTATATCAGCGAGGATCCCCGTTGGGTAATGGAGGGCAACGCCATCATGTTCCGTAGCAACCGTCTCGGCATGCGCAGCCATGCCTCATGGGGCTCGCAAGACGACGTTTTCCTGGCCTTTGTCAACCAGGATGCGCTCGACCGCTACAATCTCAACAAGGAGGATTATGAACTGCTGACCGAGGCCGAGAAGGAAGCCAAGAAGGCCGAAGAGAAGAAAGCCGAGGAAGCTAAGAACAGCAAGAGCAAGAAAAAAGGTAAAAACACTGCCGCTGCCTCCAAGGCCGATGATAAGGGCGTGAAGGTAGAGCTAGAGGAAATCGAGGACCGCATCGTGCGCGTCACGCCCAACTCGAGCAACATCTCGGGTTGCATGATTACTCCCGACGGCGAGTCGCTCTACTACCTGTCGGCATTTGAGAAAGGCTATGACCTGTGGAAGATGGACCTGCGCAAGCACGAGACCAAGCTGCTCAACAAGATGGGTGGCGGTGGTGCCGACATCCAGGCCAGCAAGGACGGCAAGACGCTGTATGTGCTGGGCGGCAGCAAGATGCAGAAACTCACCGTGGCCGGTGACAAGCTCACGGGCATCGACTACAAGGCCGACATGAAGATGGACCTGTTTGCCGAGCGTGAGTACATGTTCAACCACGTGGACAAGCAAATCGAGAAGCGTTTCTATAACCTGACCTATCACGGCTGTGACTGGAAGGCCAATGTGGAGACCTACCGCAAGTTCTTGCCCCACATCAACAATAATTATGACTATGCTGACCTGCTGAGCGAGCTGCTGGGCGAGTTGAACGCTTCACACACTGGCGGTCGCTACTATCCCACCAGTGGAGAGGCCACATCCGACCTGGGCCTCATCTATGACTGGAACTACACCGGCAATGGTCTCAAGGTTGACGAGGTGATCGTAGGCGGCCCCGTGGCTAAGGCCAAGAGCAAAATCAAGCCCGGTGTTGTTCTGGAGCAGATCAACGGCACCTACATTAACCTGGAGAACGACTATACCGAGCTGCTCAATGGGCAGGCTGGCAAGAAGGTGTTGCTCTCGCTGTTTGACCCCAATACCGGCAAGCGCTGGGAAGAGGTTGTGAAGCCCATCAGCAAGGGTGCGCTGAGCGACCTGATGTACAAGCGTTGGGTAAAGCGCAATGCCCACATCGTCGATAGTTTGTCCAATGGCCATCTGGGCTATGTGCACCTGGAGTCGATGAATGACGCCAGTTACCGCGATATCTATAGTGATGTGCTGGGTAAATACAACAAGCGCGACGGTATCGTGATCGACACCCGCTTCAATGGCGGTGGCCGCCTGCACGAGGATATCGAGGTGCTCTTCAGCGGCAAGAAATACTTCACTCAGGTTGTTCGTGGCCGTGAGGCTTGCGATATGCCTAGCCGCCGCTGGAACAAGCCCAGCATCATGTTGCAGTGCGAGGCCAACTACAGCAACGCTCACGGCACGCCTTGGGTATATAGCCATGACAAGTTGGGCAAGCTGGTAGGTATGCCTGTTCCCGGCACGATGTCCAGTGTGTCGTGGGAGAGGTTGCAAGACTCGTCGCTCATCTTCGGTATCCCCATCATCGGTTACCTGCTGCCCGAGGGCAACTACCTCGAGAACACTCAGCTCGAGCCCGACATCAAGATTGCCAACAATCCTGAAACCGTGGTCAACGGCGAGGACCTGCAGCTCAAGGCCGCTGTCGAGGAATTGATGCGCGAGTGCGGACTGAAATAACAAATGTTAATTGTGATTAAAAATATTAAAACCGAAAAAGCCGTGTCATCGTTTTGTAGTACTTTTGCGGCTAAAAATTTGGAAGATGTCGCTTTTTATAACAAATATTATTCAAAATAATCATGCGTTAAGCGCACCGTCTTTTGATGTTTTTTCGGTTGATGAAAACAATAATAATCAAGTGAATAAGTGAATTGTGGGGCTCAATTTGGGCCCCACAATGTTTTATAATAACAAGTTAATATATCTCATAAGTTATGTTTGATTTTATCTCCACTCACTTGACTGACATTGTCGGTTACGCAGCCTCCATTTGTATGATTCTGGGTTATATGCCCCAGGCGATCTATACGATACGCACCCATGACACCGAGGGCATCGCCGTGCCCACGTTCCTGATGATGGGTTTGGGCGGTATCTTCTTTGCCATCCAAGGTCTGTTACTCAAGAACTGGCCGCTGTTCATCACCAATGTCATCACTACGACGTCGAGCGGCATTGTGTTTGGTATCAAGATGTACAATGACTACTGGAAAAAGGATAAGAAATGATGAGCTAGCGGGGTGGGTCAATGGCCTGCCCCGCGGTCATAATTCAAGAAATTAAAAAGTATCATTTTTCTTTGGCAAGTCAGAAATAATCTGTAATTTTGAAAACTTTACTCCACTGCCCCAAGGCGAGTTGGCTGGAAAAGAAAACATAAACGCAGATTAACCTATTGATAAACAATAACTTTTAATTATACACTAGATGATTTATGAGACTTAAACTGTTTTTGCTATTAGCACTCTTTGCCACCCTACCGATGTTGGCGCAACGTCAGGGTGTGCAAGGCGCAGTGTTTGATGCCAAAAGCGGGTTGCCCGTTGTAGGAGCGACCGTGATTCTTGACAATCAAGGCAATGCAGCTACGACAGACATGGAGGGTTTATTCATCATTGATGATGCTGTCCCCGGTCCTGACAAGCTGCTAATTCTCGCTTATGGCTACAATGACTGGTCATGTGACGTCACCATTGCCAATGGAGTGGTGGAGAACTTGGGCTCAATTCAAATTGAGCCTGTATCCTTTGAGAGCGCTCAGGCGCTGGAGTTCCGCAACAACATGGCGGACATGGCGCTTACCGAGTCCCAACTCGAGGACGAGGAAGGCAACACCCAGGAGGTGGCCCTGTTGAGCGGAGCGACCGACAACCCCTTCTATCAGGCATCGAGCTACACTTTCAGCACCGCTCGTTTCCGCATCCGCGGTTATGAGAACCAGAAGACCGAGACCTACATCAACGCCGTGCCGTTTAATGATGCTATCCGCTTCTCGTTCAACTACTCGATGACGGGTGGCATGAACCAGGCTTTCAGGAACAAGACGATTGGCCTGGGCCTGGAGGACAACGCCTATGGTTTTGGTGGCATTGGCGGTGCCAATAACATCAAGACTTTTGCGGCTGACTATGCTCCCGGTACACGCTTGAGCCTTGCTTACACCAATGGTAACTACCGCTGGCGTGGCATGGTGACACATGCTACGGGCTTGAACAAGCATGGTTGGGCAATGACAGTTTCGGCTGTCGCACGTTATGCCGATGAGGGCGTTTATCCCGGCTCGTTCTACAACAGTTGGGGCTACTTCCTCGCATTGCAGAAGGTGTTCAACCCGCAGCACTCGTTGTCGCTGACGACCTTTGGCGCACCGACGAAGCGTGCTGCCAACTCGGCAATCTATGAGGAGTGCGGCCGCCTGGTGGGCAGCAACATGTACAGCCCTGACTGGGGTTGGCAAGAGGGCAAGAAACGCAACTCTAAGGTGGTTGAATCCTTTGATCCGACGGTAATCTTGAACTGGTTGTGGAAACCCAATGATCACACCTCGCTGAACACTGGTTTCGCCTATCACAAGTCATTCTACAGCAAGGCCGCGCTCAACTGGCACAAGGCTGCTGACCCCCGTCCTGACTACTATCGCTACCTGCCGTCCTATTTTGACGTGAATAGCGAAGCGTTTGACATCTATTACGACCGTTGGCGCAGTGAGAGCGAATACACCCAGATCCGTTGGGATGACTTGTATCAGACCAACTACCTGAATAACCTTGAGGCTGAGGAGACAGGCAAGGAGAAGGGTTCGACCTACATCCTTGAGAATCGCCACAGCAACCAGTCCAGTTTCACGCTGTCGTCGGTGCTCAACAAGCGTCTTTCTAATCAACTGACGATGCAAACGGGTGCTAACGCCAACTATACGCTGTCATCCTACTACAAGACCATCAAGGATCTGCTGGGTGGAAACTATTGGCTGGATATTGACAACTTCAGCGAGCGCGACTTCCCCGAGAACCCCGACATGGCCCAGAACGACCTTGACAATCCCAATGGAAAGGTGGGCAAGGGAGACCGCTTCGGCTATGATTATGATATCTTGACCTTCAAGGCACAACTGTGGCACCAGTGGGTGCTCAACCTGGCCAAGTGGGAACTGTTTGCCAGTGTCAAGGGTGACTACTTCCAGTTCCAGCGCGATGGTAAGATGCGCAATGGCCGCGCCCCCGAGAATTCCTACGGCAAGGGCGATACCCATCGCTTCTTGACCTATGGCGCCAAGGCTGGTGTCACCTACAAGCTCGATGGCCGCAACAATTTCACGGGCCATGTATTCTATGGCACCGAGGCTCCACGCCCCTATGACGCTTATATCTCGTCACGCACCAAGGATGACGTGATTGACCTCAAGGTGGAGAAAATTTTCTCAGCCGACCTGAGCTATTCGATGAACTACCGCAATTTCAAGAGCGTGGTCACCGTCTTCTTTACTGACCAGCGTGACAATACCGAGCGCACGGCATTCTATGACGACCAGTACAGCACGTTCTGTAACTTTGCGCTTACCGGTGTTCACAAGCAGTACAAGGGTGTCGAGGTGGGCATGAGCTACAAATTGTCACCATCATTGACGGTGAGTGGCGCTGCCAATATCGCACGCTATCAGTATAAGAACCGTCCCATCGGTACTCGCAGCTATGAAAACGGTGTGCAGGAAGATGTTACCCAGACGGTTTACCTCAAGAACTTCTATATTGCCGGCTCGCCCCAGGAGTGCTACATGCTAGCCTTCAACTGGTCGGGTCCCAAGATGTGGTTTGTTGAATTGAATGGCGCTTGGATGAACCGTTCCTATGTGAGCATTTCGCCCGTTCGTCACGTTGAGATGCCTACCCTGTACACGATGGCCGATAGCGAGGAGCATCTTAAGCAGATGATCGCTGACATCAGCCAGCAGGAGAAACTCAACGAGGCTCTGGTGATTAATGCCAGCATCGGTCATGTGATTTACATTAACCGCACGGCATCGTTCAACATCAACTTGAACCTGAACAATATCCTTGACAACAGGAATATTCAGACCGGTGGCTATCAGCAAGGTCGAATCGACACCAAGGACATTACTAACACGGCTCACAAGTTCCCCAACAAGTACTATTATGCACAGGGGTTCAAGGTGTTCTTGAACTTGGGTCTGAAATTCTAATCATTCATCACAATTCATTCAACTATCAACCAGATATTAATAAAACAAACAATACAATCATTATGAAACGTTTTAATTATTATCTCAGCTTGATGCTTCTGTTGGTGATCACCGCTGCCTGCAGTGATGAGTTTGACCAGCCGCCCATGGTGATACCCACCGCCGAGCACCACGCCAACATGACCATCGCTGAATTCAAAGCCAAGCACTGGCAGGAAGCGCGTAACTACATCGACACTGTCAAGGAGGATGAGATTATCCACGGTTGGGTAACCAGCAGTGACGAGAGCGGCAACGTCTACAAGTGCCTCTACATCATGGATGAGTCGGGCTATGGCTTGGCTATCTCCATCAACCAGAACAGTCTGTACAACAACTACCGCATCGGTCAGGAAATCGTCCTGCCCATGAAGGGTTACTATGTGGGTAAGTACAACGGCCAGCAGCAGTTGGGCTATCCGCAGTGGTATGCCTCAGGTAACGCTTGGGAAGCCACCTTCTTGCCCCAGGCCATGTGGGAATCTCTCGTCGAGATCAACGGCCTGCCCGACCTGAGCAAGGTGGACACCCTCGATGTGAGCCTCAGCGACTTTGTGGGCAAGTCTGATGCCGAGACGCTGATGAAGTATCAGGGTCGTCTGGTGCGCATCAAGGGTGTGACCTTTGACGATGCCGACGGTGTGGCTACCTACTCCGAGGCCGGTAGCTCGACCAACCGCAACATCACCGACGGCGATGGCCTGTCGCTGACGGTGCGTAACAGCAACTATGCCGATTTCCGTGCCGACATCCTGCCCGAGGGCGAAGTTGACGTTGTCGGCTTGCTCGGCACCTACGGCACTAATTGGCAGCTCGTACTGCGCAGTGCCGAAGACGTGATCGGCGGCGGTTCGATGGGCACCAAGTCCAATCCTTATCCCGTTGCCGAAGCCATTGCCGCCCAGGGCACTGGTGCCAAGGGCTGGGTGAGTGGTTATATCGTGGGCGCTGTTGCTCCTGAGGTCACCTCGGTGAGCAGCAATGCCGACATCGAGTGGAAGGCTCCGACCATCCTCGATAATACCCTCGTGATTGCCGATGATCCCGATTGCAAGGACTACACCAAGTGTCTCGTCATTCCTCTGGCCCAGGGCTCTACCTTCCGCGAGTTGGCTAACCTCAGGGACAATGCTGTTTACTACAAGCAAATCCTTAAGGTAAAAGCTACATTGGCCAATTATATGGGTACGTCAGGCCTCATCGACGTTGAGGATTTTGCTCTTCCGTTCGCACGTCCGGTAACCGTATTGGACGAAGGCTTCGTGAATGGCATTCCTGACACTTGGAGCAATGTGACCGTGAGCGGTCCTGCCAAGTGGTCGACCTATGCTTATCCCGCAGCTGCTCCCACGACGTTCACGGCCCAGTTCAGGTACACCTCCTCAAGTTCAGAGCCTATCGACGCATGGCTGATCACTCCTCCTCTGGATATCGCTAACGCGACCAGTAAGATCTTCAGCTTCTCTTCGGAGGTGAACAAGGACGGCCACGATTTCATCGAGGTCTATGTGCTTGATTCCGCCGAACCCCAGAACGCTACGGTCAAGGTGAAACTGAATCCTGTCCTGCCCACCCATCCCACCAATGGCAACACCTACAGTTCCTGGACTCCTTCGGGTGACCTTGACCTGAGTCAGTGGGCCGATGGTATCTATTACGTCGGCTTCAGGTTCAGTGCTCCTGCCGGCTCGGGCTACTCCACCTGGTGCATCAACAACGTGAAATTCGGTAGTGGTGGCAACACGCCTCCTCCCGCAGCAGCCAACCGTGCTGACTTTGAGACGATGGGTTCCCCCAGCGGACAATACAATACCTTTACCTCGACCAACGGTTGGGTAGCCACCAACAGCATGCTGCTGGCAGGTGGTGATAGGGACAGCAACCCCAACTTCATCTTCATCGGTTACATGACGGGCAGCGAGACGGAGTATGCTTATGCTCCGACCCTGAACGGCAAGACCTCCAGCGTGGGTACGCTCGTGTCACCAGTTATCCATGGTGGTATGACCAAACTGCAGTTCAGCTACGGTGCCGCGATGTCCGATAAGTCGTTGTCCTTCAGGGTTGACGTTAAGCAAAACGGCAGTGTGGTGAAGACGTGGACTGTAAGCAACAACAATGTCACCCAGCGCACGGCTTATTCCTTTGCCGAGAATTGCTCCATCAATGGCGACTTCACCATCGAGATTACCAACCTGTGCCCGTCCAACTCGACGAGCAACAAGGACCGCGTCTCGATTTGGAACCTTGTTTGGGATCCTGCCCAGTAATCACATCTTGACCCATAAATTTTAATTGACATGATCAAGAAAGTATTATTCATGGCTCTGGCGCTGGCAGCCTTCTTGCCAGCGCTGGCCCAGGAACCGGGACAAGAACAGCAGGAACGTCGCTACACGATGTATGGCGTGATGTTCTACAACCTGGAGAACCTGTTTGACACCATCAACAATAACGGGAACTATGACAAGGAGTTTTCCCCACTGGGCGCCCGTCAATGGAATGGCACCAAGTACTGGCAAAAACAGCACAACATGGCCTATGCCATCAGCCAGATGCAGGTGAACGGCTCGCCCGCCGAGGGTCCCGTCATCATCGGTGTAAGTGAGATTGAGAACATCACCGTGTTGCAGGATCTTGTGCGTCAGCCCGAGATTAAGGATCGCCGTTACCAAATCGTTCATCATGATAGTCCTGACCGTCGTGGTGTCGATGTGGGACTGCTCTACAATCCCCGTTTCTTCAAGGTGCTCAATGTGACCAATCAGCGCATCAACAACTATCTGCCCGACTATCCCGAGTTCCGTTCGCGTGACCAACTCTGCGTCACGGGTATGCTTGCCGGCGAGAAAGTGTCAGTGATTGTCAACCACTGGCCCTCGCGACTGGGTGGTGAGGAGGCTTCGAGCTACTTGCGCGAGGCTGCTGGCCGCATGGCTCGCGCCACCATAGACTCACTGCTGCTTGACGACCCCAATCAGGGCATCATCTTCATGGGTGACTTGAATGACGACCCGCAGAACCGTAGCTGCAGCGAGGCACTCGGTGCCAAGAAGGAGATCAAGGACTGCATCGAGCCCGGCTCGTGCTTCAATCCCTGGTGGAATATCCTCAACAAGGGCATCGGTACCCTGGGTTACAAGGGTAACTGGAACCTGTTTGACCAGATCATCTTCACCAACTATTTCCTGAAGAACTATGACAGCAAGGACAAGCCCACCTTGACCTTCTCGCGTGCCGAGGTGCTGAACCGCAAGTTCCTCCGCGGCGATGAGGGCGACCGTCAGGGTTACCCCCTGCGCACCTATTCTTCGGGTATCTTCACTAACGGTTACAGTGACCACTTCCCCACAATGATCTATTTGGTCAAGGAAATCAAGTAACCCTGTTAGGATTATAGTACATTTCTGCTCCGTAACCGTTTTTTGGTTACGGAGCAGTTATTTTTAGATGAAATGAGATTATGTGGCGGGGTGGTTTGGTCTATGTCAGTCGGTTTTTTGTCGATTATATTTGTGGGTGTGTTGAGGGTTGATTATCTTTGCAATAGATAATGATCAAAACCCATTTGGCGATATGACGACTATTGACGATAACAAGCAAGGGTACCGCAACCTGATGTTGCACATCCTGTGCTGGGCGCTGCTTTTTATCGTGCCGCTGTTCTTTCATGGCTCTGACGAGAACTGGACGATGGCTTGGCACCGGTACCTGCGCGGACTGGGAGCATCGGTGTCCTATCTGCTGGTGTTCTACGTGAACTACCTATGGATTGTGCCGCGCTATATGCTCAAGAAAAAGGACTGGAAACGCTTCCTGCTCATCAATGTGCTGGTGCTGGTGGCTGGTTTGCTTCTGGTGGACCTGTGGCATGTCATCATCAATAACTTCATGCCAGAGCTGGTCGACAAAAGGCCCAAGGGCAGGAGGTATTTCTCGCGCGTGCCACGCTACTTCTATGGCTCGCTGGTCAACATCCTGTTCATTGCCCTGGCAGTGGCTGTGCGCATGTATCAGCGCTGGCAGCACCTCGAGGAGGCGCGCAAGGAGGCCGAGGCAGCCCGCGCTGAGGCCGAGCTGAGCAACCTGCGCAACCAGTTGAACCCCCACTTCCTGTTGAACACGCTCAACAACATCTATGCGCTCATCGCCTTTGACCAGGATAAGGCCCAGACGGCCGTGGGTGAGCTGAGCAAGCTGCTGCGCCACGTCCTTTACGAAAACCAGCAGGACTATGTGCCGCTATACAAGGAGGCCGACTTCATGCGCAACTATATCGAGCTGATGAAAATCCGCGTGACCGACAATGTGAAGATTGTGGATAACATCACTGTGCAACCCAACGACTCAACCCCCGTGGCGCCGCTCATCTTCATCTCGCTCTTGGAGAATGCCTTCAAGCACGGTATCTCGCCTCAGGGAACGGGCGAAATCAACATCGCGCTGTCACAGGTAGCCGGCGATATCACCTGTGAGATACGCAACACCTACTATCCCAAGCGAGAGAACGACAAGAGCGGGTCGGGCATCGGGTTGGAGCAGGTGAGCCGTCGCCTCGAGCTCATGTACCCCGACAGCTACACCTGGGATAAAGGTGTGATAAATGACGGAAAAGAATACTTCTCTAAAATCACTATTAAGAAATGATCATCAAGTGTGCCATCGTTGACGACGAGCCGCTGGCTGTGGAGCTGCTGGCGAGCTACGCTAAGAAGATACCGTTCCTGGAACTGTGTGGCAAGTACAACAACGCCACCGATGCCCTGCACGGCATCACCGAGGATGCTGTGGACCTGCTGTTCCTGGATATCCAGATGCCCGAGCTGAACGGCCTGGAGTTAAGTAAAATGGTGCCCGAGAACACCCGCATCGTGTTCACCACCGCCTTTGACCAGTATGCCGTTGACGGTTTCCGCGTCAATGCGCTGGACTACCTGTTGAAGCCCATCAGCTATGCCGACTTCCTGGAGGCGTGCAACAAGGCGCTACAGTGGTTCCAGCTCGTGCAGCAGCAGGGTGAGTCCTCGCCCGCTGCCGCCGCCGAGGAAGTCAAGAGCATCTTTGTCAAGAGCGAGTACAAGCTGTTGCAAATCAACCTTGACGACATCCGCTACATCGAGGGGCTCAAGGATTATGTGAAAATCTACACCGAGCAGTCGCCTCATCCCATCCTGTCGCTGATGAACATGAAAGCCATCGAGCAGATGTTGCCCGCCTCACGATTCATCAGGGTGCACCGCTCATTTATCGTGCAGAAGAGCAAAATCCGCGAGATTGAGCGCAACCGCATCGTCTTTGGCGACGTGTACATCCCCATCGGCGATAGCTACAAGCAGGCCTTCCAGGACTTCATCAACGCCAAGTGACTTTAAGGTTCCCCTAGCGCCCTTAAAGCCCTTAAGGACCCTAGAGTTCCTAAGGCCCTTGTAAAAAATCGATTATTTTTCTTGCGTAATTAAAAAAATATTACGTCCTTTGCATTATTAAAATTTAATAATGCTTATTTGATAATCGATTATGGCTAGGGATAGGAAGACAAAGCTCAAAAATCCATTTGTAAATCAGGGTTATATCGGCCCAGAGTACTTTTGCGACCGTCAGCAAGAGACTGAGTTGATGCTCAATCACTTCGAGAATGGGCGCAATATCACCCTTGTTGCTCCGCGTCGAATAGGTAAAACAGGATTAATTAAGCACCTTTTCCACCATATTGAGTCTAAAAATAAGAACGCGATTTGCCTTTATATCGACATTTTTGCCACTAAAAACCTGCGCGATTTTACCGAGATGTTTGGCTCGGCCGTCTTTAACGGATTTGTCAAGCGTGAAAAGTCATTTTTGCAGAAGGCGACAACCCTCTTGAGCAGCCTGCGCCCCGTGTTCTCGACCGACCCCTTCACTGGCGCGCCCAAGGTGGCCATTACCGTCGAGTCCTCACGTGCCCAGTTGACCATTCAGCAGATTTTTGAGTGGCTGGCCAAGAGCCGTCGCGAGATCTACATCGCCATCGATGAGTTCCAGCAGATCGACAACTACCCCGAGGACGGCACCGAGGCCCTCTTACGCTCCCACATCCAGTTTGCCGGTGGCGTCCACTTCATTTTCGCTGGCAGCAAGTTCCACCTCATGGCCGAGATGTTCGGCTCGCCCAAGCGCCCCTTCTTCCAGAGTACCGAGACGATGGACCTCCGTCCCCTGGATAAGGAAGTCTATTACCAGTTCGCCAACGGATTTTTTGAGAAAAAGCGTGGCAGCCTCGACCACGACACGTTCATCCAGCTCTATGACCGCTTTGAGGGTCACACCTGGTATATACAAAACGTGCTCAACAGACTCTATGAGAGCTGTCAGCACGTGAAAAGCATGGATGATGTGAACCGTGAGACCGTGCGCCTCGTCGATAGCAAGTCGCCGCAATACGAGAGCCTGGCCCAGTTCCTGTCGTCCAACCAGTTCAACCTCCTCAAGGCCATCGCCAGCGAGGGCCTCGTCGCCGAGCCCATGGGCGGCAAGTTCATCCGTCAGCACAACCTGTTATCGCCCAGCATCGTGCAGTCGGCCCTGCGTGGACTGCTCGACAAGGAAATCGTCTATCGCACCCCTCAGGGCTACATCGTCTACGACCGCTTCATGTCCATTTGGCTCAAGCGCACCTTCGGGTGATGAAAGTCACTTGTCATCCATCGGCGGGAACTTGCGGATGATGAGGGCAAGAAGGCCCATGGTGATGATGGCGATAACCACTAGAATGATGATGGTCGCCAGGATGCTTATCTTGCCTTTTGCTACGAGCGCGATCAAGGGAATATAGATGATGGTCTCGATGATGCCCAGTAAGATAATGGCACGTTGTCTATTCATAATTGTTGTTATTTATAGGTTGATTAAAGTTTCTCTTTCGCTTTGTGAATCCTGATGCGGAAGCCGACAATGGTGCAAATCACCACGGCAAGCCAGCAAATCGCCAGTGAGTTGACATGCAGCGCCGGAACTGCATATGTCAGCAGAAACACAGCACACAGCAAGGCCAATACGCCGTACATGAGCGAGGCAATGCCCACCTGCTGCGCATTGGTGAGCTTCCCCGTGAGGAAAAAGTCACATGGCCTGTGCATTTCTATTACGAGAGACACAATGATCAAGGTAAACATGATCATATTGGCAATTTCATGATAGAGGATTCCACCGTCCTCGCCGATGAAATGGCGCGTAGCGATAGCGGCAACCCAACCAGCAACGGTAAAAATGCCCGTTATGATCTCGATGATGATGCTCACACGAGTGCGCTCCACTGGCACCGAGTATGGGTCAAAACCCAAGTCCCTCTTAGCCCCGTCGGCAGGGAATCTGTACAGAATATAAACCCCAGCGACAATCGTGAGGAACAGCACCGTGAACACCGACAAGACAGACGTCAGAGTGCTCATTTTACCCATCCCCATGAGCGCGAGCAGCGGAATGACGATGATGGCCTCGATGATGGCAAGTGCGACAAATGCACGATTTCTATTCAATGGCTTCATGACGATTTCGCTTTATCAAGTAGGATTTTGACTACAATAAAGTAGACTAAAAATAATGTAGATAATCTACCGTCAATGATAAGGTAGAATTTCACTGAAATGCAGTAACCAACGAGCGCCAAAGCCAGAACCAACGCCAAGATGCGGCATGCACGTATGGCAATTCTCACCTGCTTCATGTTGGTCAACTGGCCCATTTCAGCTATAGCACCCGGTTTATATACCTGAATGAGCAGGATCGCAATCATCAAGGTAATGATTGACCAAGTGAAAATCAGGCTGTAGTTCACACTTCCGTCTGTACCGATTAACAGATGAGAGGCCAGAGCAATGACCCAGGCAACGATCACTAACAGTCCTGAGGCAATCTCAAATAACGTTCCCTCCCGCGAGCGCCCCACATGCACCGCCTCGACATCAAACCCGTTTGGGGCCGTAGGCTCATTAGCCGGGCACTTAAACATGATGAAAAGGAAGACCACGGCCGAGATAACCATCACTATCGTCGCCGGAATAAAGAATGCCTGATGATCCAATTTATTATTATCAACAGCGAAGAAGGCAGTGATGACCACGAGCAGGAACGTGATTAGCCCCACCATCCCCATGAGATTTTTTCTTTTTATCGGCTTCATTTTCAACAGTTATTATTGGTCGTTGGACTGATTATCGAGATCGGTTTTCTTCTTCTTTGGCAGACGGCGGGCCTTGCGCAGCGCCTCGGTGATGATCCACTGCAACTGGCCGTTGGTGGAACGGAACTCGTCGGCTGCCCACTTTTCAATGGCATCCATTGTGTCGCTATCGACACGCAGGATGAAACTCTTTGTGGCTTTCTTTGCCATAGTCTGCTAATTCTTTATGCGGATTTTAATGCGAATTTCGCAAATGGAACTAATTACACGAATTGTGATATCTTTCGCTAAATCTGTTTAATTCGCGAAATTCGCATTAGCCCCGCAGGGTTATTGGTTAAGTGTGCCGGTGTTAACCACGGGCTGGGCCGACTCGTCGGCGCACAGGACAACCAGCAGGTTGCTCACCATGGCGGCCTTCTTGTCCTCGTCAAGCTCCACAATGTCGTCGGCCGACAGTTTGTCAAGGGCCATCTTCACCATACTCACGGCGCCCTCGACAATCTTCTCACGGGCGGTGATGATGGCGCTGGCCTGCTGGCGGCGCAGCATCACGGCAGCAATCTCAGGAGCATAAGCCAGATAGTTGATGCGGGCCTCGACTACCTCGATACCGGCGAGCGACAGGCGCTCGTTGAGTTTGCCCTCAAGTTGCTCGTTGATCTCGTCGCCACCCGAGCGCAGGGTCAGCTCCTTGGTGTTCTCGTCGTTGTCGTCATAAGCATATTGGCCGGCAACCTGTCGCAGGGCAGCATAGCTCTGAACGCTCACAAAGTCCTCTAGAGCGCGCATCAGCCCCTTGGCATTGCCGCTCAATGTGCCGTCGGCTGAAGCCATGGTCTGTGAGTCTACCTCAAACAATGCCTTGTAGGTGTCCTTCAATCTCCATACCAGTACAAGTCCAATCATCACAGGGTTACCCACCTTGTCGTTGACCTTGATGGGCTCAGCGTCCAGGTTGCGGGCGCGCAGCGAGACTTTCTTGGTGCCATAGAATGGGTTAATCCAGTAGAAACCCGTGCGGGTGAATGTGCCGCTATACTTGCCGAACCAGGTGGTCACACGGGCCGTGTTGGGCTCGAGCATCATGAATCCGTTCAGGATAAACAATTCACCAATCAATAACAGTACGCTAATGATGAGCAGGATGGTTGGGAGAATGCCGTGTCCTGGAAGGTCATACATGACAATGGACCTGTAAATGCCCCATACACCGAGAACCGGTATTAAGATAGCAACAAACAGCATTAAGAAACCGTTTACTGTCACGCCTTTGAAATTAAATTCCTTCGTTTCCATAATATAATGATTTTAAAGTTGGTTATTAAAGTGATATCATTTTGATATCGCAAAGATATGTACAAAAATAATTCCATGTCAAGTGTTTTATGTGAATTTAACACTAATTTAACTAAACTAGTTGTATTTAGTTAAAATATGCAAATTTTATTCTTAACGTGGTGAAATTGTGGCAAAAACACTATTTTTGTGATAATTAATTGTCCCCTGTGGACGCAATACCTCTTATAGTTATGAAAAAATTGCTCATTTTCTTGATTGTTTTGGCTGCGATCATGTATTTCACGCGTCCGTCTAGCGAGAAGCACAAGTTAGCCATCGCCGACGATATTGTCAAGGCCTCGGCCCAGGGCGGACTGGATAGCAAGGCTATTGTGTGCTGGGATTTTGAGGGAAAGAACGATGAACTGCTCAAATTAGCCAAAGAGAATCCCGAGGAGGCCCGCAAGAGGGTGGCCGAGGAAGTCGGGAAAACCCTTAAGATAAAAGACTTCTACCTGTGCAATGTGGGCACCGTTACTTATAACGGTAAGGAGCAGAATGTGACCCTTGGCATGTTTGGGCACGTTTTTTGCACTGGGGTGAAATGAAGTATTTAAAAAGGTTTTGAAAATTGACATTTTATAAAGATTAGATTATGGAATTTCACATGATTAGGAACGGGAAACAGGAAGGCCCGTTTACTGTCGAAGAGTTGTCGCAGCAGGGAATCACTCCCGAGAGCGAAGTGTGGGCACCGGGCATGGCCGACTGGATGCAGGCTGGCGATGTGCCCGAGCTGACCGCCGTGCTGCAGCGGGCCGAGTTTGAGGCTTCACAGCAGGCTGCCCGAGCCGCCGAGAACCAGCCGACCATGGGACAGCCTTATGAGCCCTCGACCCCTCCGAGCTATTTCCCTCCCCAGACCCCGCCGCGTGGTCCCATTGAGGAGCCCAAGAAGAAAAGCGGCTGTACGCCGTGGCTGATCGCTGCCTTGATTCTGGCCATCCTGTTCGGAACTATGGTCTTTACATGTCCTCAACGTCCGGCTCATGAGCAGGCCATCCAGGAGGTGACCAAGGCATGGGTGGGCGATAAGGTTGACGAGAACCTGGGCTCTATCACCGGTGTTGGAGGCGTGTTTGGCGACCTCATCAACAAGGCCCTCAAGGAGTTGACAGGTATTGGTACCGACAAGGTCATTTCAAAATATCTTGATGTGAAGAACTATGTCGTTTGCTCGGTGGGCCGCATGAGCATTGGCGATAACGAGGAAAAGATGGTCTCACTGGGCGTGTTTGGCCACGTGTTCACCTTTGGCAAGGAGGACATTGAGAAAGCCTGGACCCGCGCGATGGACGACTATGAGTCGCGTAACCGCGTGACACCGCCGCCCACGCCTCAGCCCCAGCAGGATGAGGAAAGCGAGGCCTATCCCAATGAGGAGGATGTCACCGCCAATGATCCGATGGCGCTGCCCGACAGCATCATGGGCATTGAGGTTCCTGAAGGCATGGACAGCATGGTTAACCAGATGGCCAACGAAGCCATCCGCATGGCCAAGGAATGGGCCAAGCAACAAATCGACAAACTGGGCAAATAAATCACGGTGCCCAGCACTGAACAGGTCGGACAGCAGCAATCGCGCGGCTGTCCGGCTTATTTTTGTGCTTGTTCATCAAATTGCCCGACTGAGGAAATCAGGCAGAAAATTGTGCTGATGTTTTAATTTTTTGTACCTTTGCCCCCCAATAGAGAAATAACCAACTAAATAACGATAAAAAACAACGATGAATTTTGTAGAAGAACTGAAATGGCGCGGGATGATCAATGACATCATGCCTGGCACCGAGGAGCAACTCAAAAAGGAAATGACCAGCGGATATGTGGGTATCGACCCCACGGCCGACTCGCTGCACATCGGACACCTGGTGGGCATCATGATGCTTAAGCACCTGCAGCGTGCGGGTCACCGTCCCATCGCCCTCATCGGGGGCGCAACGGGTATGATTGGCGACCCCTCGATGAAGTCACAGGAGCGTAAGCTCATCGACGAGGAAACCCTGCGTCACAACCAGGAGTGCATCCGTCAGCAGCTGGCCAAGTTCCTTGATTTTGACAGCGATGCGCCCAACCACGCCATTGTGGTGAACAACTATGACTGGATGAAGAACTTCTCGTTCTTGAGCTTCATCCGCGACATCGGCAAGCACATCACCGTGAACTACATGATGGCCAAGGATAGCGTGAAGAAACGCTTGGCCGCCAATGCCGACCACGGTATGTCGTTCACCGAGTTCTCCTATCAATTGCTGCAGGGCTACGACTTCCTGTACCTCTATGAGAACGAGGGTTGCAAGCTCCAGATGGGCGGTAGTGACCAGTGGGGAAACATAACCACGGGTACCGAGCTTATCCGCCGCATGAACGGCGGTGAAGCCTTTGCTATTACCTGCCCCCTCATCACCAAGGCCGACGGCGGCAAGTTCGGTAAGACCGAGAGCGGCAACGTGTGGCTCGACCCCAAGCGCACCTCACCCTACAAGTTCTACCAGTTCTGGATCAACGTGAGCGATGCCGATGCCGAGAAATACATCAAGATCTTCACCGACCTGAGCCAAGAGGAAATTGCTGGCCTCGTTGCTGAGCAGGAGAAGGATCCCGGTCTGCGCCCCTTGCAGAAACGTCTGGCCAAGGAAATCACCACTATGGTTCACAGCGCTGAGGAATATGAGATGGCTGTCGAGGCTTCACAGATCCTGTTCTCGAACAAGGCTAAGGACATCCTGCACAAGATTGACGAGGAAACCCTGTTGAGCGTCTTTGAGGGCGTGCCTACCTTTGAGGTGCCCCGCAGCGCTATCGAGGAGGGTACACCGCTCATCTCGCTGTTGACCGATGTGGCTGCCGTCTTCCCCAGCAAGGGCGAAATGCGCAAGTTGACCCAGGGCGGTGGTGTGAGCATCAACAAGGAGAAACTGGCTGATCCTAACATGGCCGCCAGCGCTGACCTCCTGCTCAACGACAAGTACATTCTGGCCCAGAAGGGTAAGAAGAACTACTTCCTGCTCATTGTCAAGTGATTTCAATCAATTGATGCAAAAAATATCGCTAAAAAGGTTGCAAATCAAAAAAAAGCAGTAATTTTGCACCGCATTTAGGATAGGCAACTATCCTGATGACATAGGGATTGCCTTGTAGTGTAATGGTAACACAACGGTTTTTGGTGCCGCATTTCCTGGTTCGAGTCCGGGCAAGGCAACCACAATAAAGGAGAGAACACTAGATGTCCTCTCCTTTTTGTTTTGTGGTGATGGGCTTACCAATTGAAGATGTTGCGTAACACCCACCATGCCAGCACCGCCACGAGAAACAGCCAGATGAGCAGTGGAGCGTTTAATCGCTCATACAGGCGCGGGCGACGTGTGCGTTGCCCCTCGGCAAACAGACACAGGGCAATCCAGGGGATAGCGACAATAAGCATAGCGTTGTAGCCTAGAGCCCCCTTGATGTCGCCGTTGAGCAGGGCATGAATGGCCCGCTGGCTGCCACAGCCAGGGCACTTGTAGCCTGTAAGTGTCAAGAAAGTGCAACGCGGAAATACCGTGGACGTTGCCGGGTCGATCGCATAATAAATGAAGCCAAACACCAGCAGCAGAACAATGACCACTGTGATGACTAAGGAACGTCGCATGATGACGCTTGGCAATTAAGGCATCACTGACAGTTGCATCAAGGAAATCAACGGCATGCTGAGGATTCCCAGGATAATCGTGATGATGCACCACCATGCGCCAATTTCGCTGGCACGCTTGGCGCCCTCAATGTCACCCTCGCGGTACTTATTGGTCACCTTGAGCGAATAAATGATGGCAACGATACCGGTGGGCAGGCAACACAATAGTGTAGAGATAATGGCCCAAACAAGATTGGTGGGCGGGCAGGGCTCGGGTGCCTCATTGGGTTGCTCGTTAAGCGGCTGGGCGTTTACGGGCTGAGTGCTGGTGGGTTGCTGAACTTGGGTGATATTCTGAGGTTGAAGGGGTTGTCCTGTAGTGACAGGCTCGTCAACGACCTCGTACAAACCTTCCAACTCGGGGACTTGGGTAATTCTCACCCAGTCGCTCATACCCTGAGACCACACATAGGCTCGCGATGTGAGCCCCAGCTCTTTGATGCCTTCAGCATCAACGGGACCCGACTGAACGCCGTTATGATTAATCCAATACTGCATAAATTCTGATTTTTATTTTGTTCTGATTTGGGCAAAGATACAATATTTTTATCAAACGGCAATTAATTGCCTGACTATATTAGAAATCGCTGAAGAATTTGGGGCGGATAAGCAGGCCGATGCGCAGGCGGGAATGATACTGGTTGTAATCCAGCATGGTCTCGCCATAGCCGTTGTAGTATTGCAGCATGATAAACTGGTTGGAGTTGTGATTAATGCGGTAGCCCAGTTGCACGATGGTGTTGAAATTGAGGTTCCATCCCTTGCGCTTGACCAGTGTCATGTCCAGTACCCACTTGTCGTCATTACTGATGGCTTGAAAACCAGCCTGATACAGGCCGCTGTAACGCAGGATGTCGCGATTGTACTTGCCATCAATAATGGGAATCCAATACTTGGCATGAGCCATGAGATTTGGGGAAATATACCCTTCGGCAGCGATTGACACCTTGTTCCAACTGCGCGATGCAGTGCCGTCACGGCCATTGGACTCATGCTCCAGCATGACGGTGGCCTTGCCGACAAGGCGGTTTTTCATAATGATATAACGCGAGAGGCCGATACCTGGATTGAAATTCAAATCATGGAACGGCAAGGAACGTTCAAGGACGTTCCAAATCGCCTTTTGGGTATAAAACAGATACAGATAGGTGTTCCAGGGCAAGTTACTCTTGGTGAGACGTTGTTGGAAACTGATTTGGAACTTCACATCACTGTTGTGGATAGTTGGCTCACCACCCAACACAGTGCCTCCCACAAAATAGGTGTCTTTATACAGGCTGAAATAGGGCCGCCTATCCAATTCGGCGCGGATGCTGTCTGCAATCTGTTTATTTGATTTCTCTATAGTGACAATCTGCCCGAACATGGGTATAGATACCCCCGCAACTAGGGTGACTAGTATCAAAATTGTGCGTCTAATGCTCATAGATGTATGATTTGTTTTGGCAAAGGTACATAAATAGTTTAAGACATGAACCGTTGTGCTCCCGTTTTATCAGAAAAAAGACATAATCAGAAACCAGAGCGGCGGAACCAGCAAGGCAGGCAGCATGTTGAGCACGTGGCAGTCCTTGATGCGCAAGAGCGATAGTCCGGAGCCGGTAATCATCAGGCCTCCCACGATGAGTAACTCGGCCATGAGCGCATCGCTCACCGCGGTACTCGATATCATCGCCACGCCATAGAACAGGCCTTGCCACAAGAACAATACGGGTGCCGCCAGCAGCATACCGATGCCGTAGGTTGAGCCAAAGATGGTCGCTGTTACCAAGTCTAGCGTGGCGTTGGTGAACAAGAACGTGTGGTCGCCCTGTAAAGCGCTGATGACGGGGCCAAGCATCGACAACGGGCCAATGCAATACACTAGCGTTGCTGTGGCCAAGCCATCGGCAAGATGCGGGCCGTTGTTGCCTTTGCTTTTCCGGTCCACAAGGCGGTGAAAGCGACCGTCAATGTCTAGCGCGACACCCGCTATGCTGCCAATCGCCATCGCGGCGATAAACAGCACGGGAT
>JAEETL010000031.1 GCA_016290325.1 Muribaculaceae bacterium | reverse complement strand
AACGATTGGTGCCAACTATGGTAAGAGTGCTGCTCAAGTGGCCCTTCGCTGGCTCACCCAGCGTGGCATCGTCGCCATACCCAAGTCGAGTCACAAGGAGCGCATGGCGCAGAATTTTGACATTTTCGACTTTGCGCTGACCAACGACGAGATGGCACAGATTGCCCAACTGAACCAGCACGACACCGGCACCATCAACTTTGGTGACCCGCAGTTCGTGAAGTATTTAATAGAGAATTACGGATAACCCAAAACCAGACCATTATGAAAACAATAAGATTATTCTTGTCGGCAGTGTTGATGCTGACTTCAACTGCAGTTTTAGCACAATCCCAAGTGTATTTCACCAGAGAGATTACCCCCGAGTCATTGGTGAAAATCTACAAGGCCCTGGGCGTCGAGGCTACGGGTCGCGTGGCGGTGAAAATCTCAACGGGCGAGGGTGGCAACACCCACTACTTGAAGCCAACGTTGATCCGTCAGCTTGTGGAGGAGGTCAACGGTACTATCGTGGAGTGCTGCACCGCCTATCCAGGTACGCGCATGGACCCGAAAAAGCACTGGGAGACCATCCATGAGCATGGCTTTGACAGCATCTTTGCCGTCGACCTGATGGATGAGTTCGGTGATTTGCGCATCCCTGTTCAGGACCACAAGCACCTGCGTTACAACATCGTTGGTAACCACTTGCCCTACTATGACTTCATGATCAACCTCGCCCACTTTAAGGGCCATGCTATGGGTGGCTTTGGCGGTGTGATGAAGAACGCCAGCATCGGCGTGGCATCAACGGCCGGTAAAGCCAACATCCATTCGGTGGGTATCACCGAGGATGCTGGGGAAATGTGGAATCACATTGATGACCAGGACGGGTTCCTTGAGTCCATGGCCGCAGCAGCCCAGGCGGTGCACAACTATTTCAGCGGACGTGTCATCTACATCAACGTGATGAACAACATGTCGGTCGATTGCGACTGCGACGGCAGTCCTGCAAAGCCCGAGCTGCTCGACATGGGCATCATGGCATCGCTTGACCCTGTTGCCGTTGACCAAGCCTGCCTTGACATGGTGTTTAACCACAAAGGCAAGCCGGGCGATGACAACAAGCCCCTCATCGAGCGCATCAACCGCCAACACGGCACTTACATCACCGACTATGCCCAGCAGATTGGCCTGGGTTCAAAGACATACACCCTGATAAATCTTGATGAGTAATCGCAGGATATAATTCCTGAAATTCAGTGTGGTTCACCACATGACCTTGGGGCTGTGTCATAATTTATCTGCGGAAATTTAAACAAATTTTGTATTAATATTAGAACAAATAAAAATTTTTATTTATTTTTTTAAATAATTTGTTTAAATTTCTCGGCCGTAGGCCGATTTATGTAGCGACATTGCAATTATGACACACCCTTTATGTTGTTTTTTGATTACTTTTGGAGCAAGTAATCAATTTAATAATGATATGAAGAGAATATTGACATGGATGCTGACACTTGCTGTGGTGGCTGGTGCGAGCGCTAAAACTAAAGCTGTAAAAACGTCGCCGCAACTGAAATTTGACCCGACAATCGGCGAGACGAGAACCTTGACGATGCCTGACGGCCAGGAGGTGAGCTACACGGCCTATGAGGGCATGTTCTTCGTGACTAACGTGGAAGATTCGGCCTATCAGACCATCAACGTGTATGTGCCCGTTGGAGCGACCCAGCAGACCCCGATACTGCTGCGCACCTATGTGGGCGGCTATATGGCAGCGCCCGCCCAGCAACCCAAGGCCAGCGATGCCACAGGCCGGGCGTTGAAAGAGGGCTATGTGGTGGCCATTCCTGGCAGCCGAGGCCGCAACTCAACTGTGACCGCCACTAAAACCGACAAGAAGGCCGGCATCAAGAAGGGACAGACCATCTACACGGGCCGCGCCCCTGCCGCCATATTGGACCTGAAGGCCGCCATCCGCTACCTGCGCCAGTTTGACGACGTGATGCCCGGTGACGCAGAGAGGATCATCACCGACGGCACCAGTGCCGGTGGAGCGATGTCGAGCCTGATGGGTGCAACGGGCAACAATCCCGCCTATGAGCCCATGTTGCGCGCCATGGGTGCCGCCCAGCAGCGTGACGACGTGTTTGCCTCGGTATGCTATTGCCCGATTATCGACCTGGAGAATGCCGACATGGCCTACGAGTGGCTCTATAACGGCACCGACAGCCGACAGCAGGGCGACCCGGCCGTGCTCGCCGTGAGCGACGAACTCAAAGCACAGTTCCCCGCCTATCTCGCTAGCCTGAGCCTGCACACGCCCGACGGCACACTGCTCACCGCCGACAACTACTTGGATTACATCAAGTGTGAACTCATCCGTTCGGCACAAATCGCCAAGAATGCCGGTGCCGACATCCCCGACAGTCTCGGCTTCAAGTTCGACAAGGAAGAGATGGGCGGAATGCCTCCCATCAATGGTGGCGTGAAGAGTGTATCTAAACAAGAGTTAGCCAATCAGATGCATTTGTCTGAAAATGAACTTGACAAGATGATGTCACGAGATATTCAAGTCCGTCCGCCCGTGAGGTTGCATCTCCAGCCGGGCGATTACATCATCGACCTGGATATGGACAAATATCTCAACTACGTCGTTTCCACCCAGCCGCTGAAGACCGCTCCCGCATTTGACACCCAAGGTGTTGCGGGCGGCCGTGCTTCGGGCGAGAACGAGGAGTTTGGCGATAAGAGCGGCAGCAGCGTGAACTTCACCGATTACAGCGCCGCCAAGACGGGATCGGTGGTGACCGATGAAATACGCGAAAACGTGCGTCTGTTGAACCCGATGAATTTCATCAGCGACGGCGTGACCGACGTGGCTCCCCATTGGTACATCCGCCACGGTGCCCGTGACCGCGACACTTCATTCCCCGTGCCCATCAATTTGGCGCTCAAACTCCAGAATGCGGGCAAGGACGTCAATTTCCTGCTGGCATGGAACCGTCCCCATAGTGGCGACTACGCCCTCGACGAGCTCTTTGACTGGATCAACGGCATCGTAAACGACAAATAACCATTAAAGAAAACTTATCTTGACATTTGCTTCAGATAGGCCTTTGGCGTCACGCCATAGAATTTCTTGAACATGCGGGTAAAGTGTTGCGGATAGTCAAATCCTAGCATCTCGGCAGTTTGAGTGATGCTAGTGCCGCTGATGAGCAATTTCTGGGCACGTTGCATGACGAAGCGACGGATGGCATTACTTGCTGTATCATCGGTCATCTGATGAATCAAGTCGCCAAAGTAATTGGGCGACAGGAAAAGTTCCTGGGCGCAATACTTCACGGTGGGGAGCCCGTGGGTGCGATAGATGCCGTCGGCATAATAGCGATTCAGCAGATTTTCGAACCTTGTCAAGAGGTCATTGGTTTTTGCCGTCTGCAATGAGAGTTGCTTAGCATAGAAACGGGCCACATGTGCAAGCACCAGTTCAATATAGGACACGATGATGTGCTGTTGGTGGTCGTCCCCACTACCACTCAGTTCCTCCCTTAAGGCTTCCAGCAGGGTGACGATGATTTGTCGTTGACCTTCATCCATGAGAAGGGCTTCGTTGGTGTTATAAGAGAAAAAGCTGTAGGCATGCATCCGTTTTTCCAGGTCAGTGCCATTTATCAGAACGGGATCAAACAACAGGGCCCAACCTTTTGTCTGTATTTCCTCTCCGACATCAGCCTTACCACCTATCTGCCCAGGCGATACGCACATCAAGGCATGGCGGTGCAGGTCATACTGAGTAAGGCCATAGGTCAGATTCTCCAACATCTCATCGGCAATAAAAAGCCCGTAGACGTCGTAGTTGTTCAACGAGTGGCGGCAATGTTCCAGCTCGTCATAGTGGATGACCGAAACGAGCTGATGCAGTACAGGAGCACCGATGTACCTTGCATAATCGTTGACGTTATGGACTTTAAGGATTTTGCTCATAATACGTGCATAATTTATGCATAATTTATGCAAAATTACATGTTCTTTAGTAATATTCCAAGCATTTGGTTGGTTTATCAGTAATTTGTTTAACTGGGAGGTCATCATGTCTTCGTACCTTTGCAAACAGAAAAAAACATTCATTTTAATAAAGATAACACTATTATGAAGGAGACAAAGATTGCATTAGGAACCTGGGCTTGGGGCGCAGGTGCATTTGGCGGAGATGCTGTGTTCGGTTCCAATACCGATGTTGAGAATCTGAAACCCGTATTTGAGGCAGCGATGAAGGCTGGACTGAATCTGTGGGATACAGCCACGGTTTACGGCATGGGCGAATCGGAACGCATCCTCGGCACACTCGCTAAGGGTGTAAATCGCAACGATGTAGCGATTTCAACCAAATTCACACCTCAAATTGCCGAGATTTTTGAGAATAGCGTCGAGAAGATGGCCGACGCATCCATCGAGCGTATGGACTGCGGTTACATCGACATCTACTGGATTCACAACCCGATGGACGTGGAACGCTGGACTCCCGGCCTGATTCCTTTGCTCCAGAGCGGTAAGGTGAAACACGTGGGTGTCTCCAACCATAACATCCAGGAGATTGAACGTGCTAACGAAATCCTGGGCAAAGCAGGCTTCAAGATATCGGCCGTTCAGAATCATTTCTCGTTATTGTACCGCTCTAGCGAGAAAGGTGGCGTGCTGGACTATTGTAAGAAGAACGGCATCGAGTTCTGGGCCTATATGGTGCTGGAGCAAGGTGCGCTCAGCGGCAAGTACAACAAGGCGAATCCGCTGCCCGAGGAGAGTGACCGTGGCAAGAAGTACAACCCCGTATTGCCTCAATTGGAGGCTCTAACCAATGAGATGACCGCAATCGGCCAGAAATATGGTGCATCGTGTTCACAGATAGGCATCGCTTGGGCCATCGCCAAGGGTGCGTTGCCTCTCATTGGAGCGACCAAGGAGCGCCACGTCATTGAGGCCGCAGAAGCCGCAAAGATTCAGCTAACCGCCGAAGAAGTAGCACGATTAGAGAAACTGGCTGATGCCACTGGCATCGATACCCGCGGTGGCTGGGAGCACAGTATGGAATGATATGAGAATCAGAGTCACTTTTCTATGCATGGCAATAGCATTTAGTGCATTGGCCCAGGGAGTGATTGATGTGCACAGCCACATCATCACTCCTGGCTTCGTCTCGGCCCTGGACGCTGAGGGTCGGCTTATGGAGGAGGGATTTCCACTGCCCAAGTATGACGTGGAGAGCCATCTCAGGTGGATGGATGAGACGGGTGTCGAGACTTCGGTGCTGACGCTAGCGGCCCCGCAACCGTCATCAGCCCTTATTGTAAGAGAAACTAACGAGGAGGCGGCCCGCATCAAGCGCGAGCATGCAGGCCGTTTCCTGTTCTGCGCCGCCCTGCCGTTGCCCGATGTCAATGCTGCCATCCATGAGGCCATTTATGCCCTTGACACATTGAAAGCCGATGGCATCAAGCTGGCGACAAACGTCCAGGGACAATATTTGGGCACGCCTGAACTCGACACGCTTTTTGCCGTGCTCAACGAGCGACAGGCAGTCATCATCCTGCATCCGCATTGCCCTAATCCCGTCAATCATGAGGTGATGGCTCAGACGCCGCTAGCCATGCAGGAATACCTGTCGGAAACCACCCGCGCTGTGACCAACATGATCAGCCGCAATGTGTTGGCCCGCTATCCTAATTTGAAGGTTGTGGTTCCCCATTGCGGGGCCTATCTGCCGCTGGCCGTGCCGCGCATGAAGTCGCTCACGCCCGTCATGCAAGCCAACAAGATGGTGGGCGATATCGATTGGGAGGCCAACCTCGCTGCGCTCTATTATGACCTGGCAGGAGCCCATTCACCCGAGACCATCCGTATGATGCTCACCATTACCACACCCGACCATCTGCTCTATGGCTCAGACTATCCCTATGTCGCTCCACAGGTGCTCACTCAAGGCCTCGCGAGGATGAAACAGTACCTCACCGACGAGCCCGATCTGGCGCCGTTCAAAGAGATGATACTGTGGAAAAATGCCAAATGGTTGTTAGGATTGTCGGCTACAACGCCTGTGGCAGATAGTCAAGATCAACCGATGCTCGTCCGTCTTGCCGAAATCGAGGTCTATCCTGAATACCTCACAGCGTATCTCGCTGCAGCGAGTGAGATTCAGCAGGAGAGTCTGAAGACTGAGCCAGGAGTCCTGTGCCTCTTCCCCACGCAGATGAAGGAAGACTCAACACAAATCCGCATCCTCGAAATCTATGCATCGCAGGAGGCCTACCAGCATCACATCCAGACGGCTCATTTCCAAAAATACAAGCAGGGAACGCTGCACATGGTGAAGTCGCTTAAACTGCAAGACCTCTCACCACTCAGTCAGGAAACAATGAACATCATTTTTAAGAGAAAGAACTGATATGGAATACGTTAAACTAGGCAATTCAGATCTCATGGTATCGCGCATCTGCCTGGGCTGTATGGGATTTGGCGATGCCAGCATCGGGCAGCACTCGTGGACAATCGACGAGGAGCATACCCGCGACATCATCCGCCGCTCGCTTGACCTGGGCGTGAACTTCTTTGACACGGCCATTGCCTACCAGCTGGGCACATCGGAGCAATTCGTGGGAAGGGCGTTGCGCGACATGGCCCGCCGCGAGGATGTTGTAGTGGCCACCAAGTTCCTGCCCCGCACCGAGGAGGAGATTCAACAAGGCATCGACGGTCGTCAGCACGTGCTGAATAACATTGACAGCAGCCTTGAGCACCTCGGCATGGACTATGTGGACCTTTATATTTACCACATCTGGGACTACAAGACACCCGCCGAGGAAATCTTGCAGGGCATGAACGACGCCGTCAGCGACGGCAAGGCTCGCTATATCGGCATCGCCAATGCCTACGCCTATCAGGTGGCAAAGATGAATGCGCTAGCCGAGAAAAACGGTTGGGCGAAGTTCATTTCGGTGCAGAACCATTACAACCTCATCATGCGTGAGGAGGAACGCGAGATGTTCCCCTATTGCCGTGAGGAGAATATCGCGATGACGCCCTACAGCGCCCTAGCGTCAGGAAAACTGGCCAAGCGCCCTGGTGAGACGTCAAAGCGACAGCAGGAGGACTCGTTCATGCACTTCAAGTATGACGCCACGGCCGAGCAGGACAACCGCATCGTGGAGCGTGTTGTCGAGCTGGCCGACCGCTATGGGGTAGATATGACTCAGATATCCCTTGCCTGGCTGCTGACCAAGGTAGAATCGCCCATCGTCGGAGCCACCAAGCTACATCACATCGAGGGGGCAGTCAAGTCGCTCGATGTCAAGCTCACCACCGATGACATCCGTTATCTGGAAGAGCCATACGTGCCGCATAATCTGTCGGGAGTAATGGCAGTCAACAAGCCCACGATGAGCGAGGAGCCAGTGTGGGTACAGGCTGCGAAAAACAAATAAAAACTATCATGATGAGAAAAATCGTAACATTATTAATTGTTGTATTGATGACTATGGTAACAATGCAAGGACAAACTTTGACAGAGCGTCAAAAAGGGTTGGCGGCATGTGCCTGCCTGATGGCGCAGGGTGATTTGGAGCGCTTAGAGCCTGCCGTGCGCATGGCACTCGACAATGGCGTGACCATCAATGAGTTGAAAGAGGCTTTCTCACAGCTGTATGCCTACACGGGATTCCCACGTTCGCTTAATGCGCTAGGCGTGCTTGGCAAGGTGTTGGAGAACAAACAGGCTAATTGGCAGGAAGGCAAGCCCTGGACACGCCCCGCCGAGTGGGACGATGCAAAGGCGGCCTATGAACTGGGCAAGAAGAACCAGACGCAACTCTCAGGACGTCCATTTGACTACGACTTCTGTCCCCAGGACGACTATTACCTGAAGTCGCATCTCTTTGGCGATATTTTCGCTGGTGACCAGCTCAATGCTGCCGACCGCGAGATTGTCACCGTGGCTGCCCTCAGCGGCCTTGGTGGCGTGGCACCGCAACTGGCTGCTCACAAGCAGGGCGCAGTGAACATGGGCAACTCTCAGGAGCTCGTCGATGAACTCTGTGCTTGGCTCAACCAGCAGGGATACACCCTGAGCAGCAAATGGCCGAAAGGTGAACTCAACCCCTATGGGCAATTCTTCAATGGCAACAGTTACTTGGCCGATATGGGAGACGGAATGTTTAATGTCACCTTCGAACCAGGCTGCCGTAACAACTGGCACGTCCATCACAAGCAGGTGCAGATGCTGATTTGTGTCGCTGGCCGTGGCTGGTACCAAGAGTGGGGCAAAGATGCCATTGAGATGACTCCCGGCACCATCATCGCTGTCCCGGCCGAGGTCAAGCACTGGCATGGAGCCGCCAAGGACTCGTGGTTCCAGCACCTCACCTACCACAAGGACGTGCAGGAAGGAGCCAGCAACGAGTGGCTGGAGCCCGTCTCCGACGAGGTGTATGGCCAACTGAAATGATTCCATAGAATTAAACTCGAGAAGGATACCATCCCCATCAAGTTAGATGCGATAGGCTACTCATGTGAGAAAAAGCATCTAGCAAGAGGGAACACAAAACTGCATCGTGCTGGTTCTCAACACGATGCAGTTTATCATTTTACGCCTATTAAGAAACGTGTTTTATCCTCCCAAAACCTTTAAAACCCCCAAAATCCTGATTGACAGCGCTTTTCAGCAAGCCGATGAGGGGTTGATAATCATCTAAAGACGCAAAAATGAGGTAAAGCCATTACCCTCATAATGAAATAATTAGTATTTTTGCGCATCTAACCAGTTCTTCATCATCTATGAGACTCCGTCATATACTTCTGATTTCGGCATGGCTGCTGGCATGTGCGGCCTCGGCTCAAGGTCACAACGATACCATCAGGATCATGACCTTTAATATCCATGCTGGCCATGATGCCAGCCTGCAGCAGATAGGACAGTTCATCAAGCAATACCAGCCCGACTTTGTCGCACTGCAAGAAGTGGATTACAACACCCAGCGTTCCAATTGCCCACATCAGAATCACCGTGATTTCATCACCGAGTTGGCCTACTATAGCGGCATGCAGGGGCTGTTCGGACCCACCATCAAGTTCAGCGGAGGCCAATATGGCATCGGCCTGCTCACGCGGCATCAGTTTGTCGATGTCCACAACATCAAATTGCCTCATCCCGTCGAGCGCATGGAGCAACGGGGCCTGCTCCAGGGGACCTTCATCCTTGCCGATGGCGACACCATCATGTTCGCGTGCACCCATCTTGAAGCCTTTGATAGTGTAAGCCGAGCGGCACAGGCTCAGTTCATTCTGGAACATTACTCCAGCTCGACGCTCCCCGTTATATTAGCCGGTGACTTTAATGCATCGCCCGACGACCCAGTGATTGGACAACTCATGAACCAATGGCTTGACTGCACAACGCGCGATTTCACTTTCAGCGTCAATGCCCCCAGTGAGAAAATTGACTACATCCTAGCCCAACCCAAAGGTGCCTGGCACACTATAGAGTCGCAGGTCATACCGGTTGAACTAAGCGACCACTATCCAGTCATTGCCACACTGGTCCTAACCCTAAACTGAGCGTTTAAAATCGTGCCCACAACTATTACAGTGATATTCCTCTACATCATAATCTTCGAAATATAAGGGTGCTGCAAGTGGTGAGGGAAATAAACACCACAACCATTGTGGACCATGCTCATGATGAACTACAGTCTTTGTGACTTCTTGAGACCCACATTTTGGGCACCAAGGAGTTTCTTCGTCTCTTGCTTCATTGAATTGTTTAAGAACCTCTTTTGCTTGAGTGTAATCTTTATGATCAACAAATACTGCGAAACAAAAAATACTATGATCGATCATGACATCATAGGTGCTCCTCTTTGGTGCTTTCTCAACAACACAGTCTATACCGCTTGCAGTCAAATCTTGTTCTAATCTGGTCGCGGTCATCTCATCATCATAAAAGGCTAATAATTGTGGATTCATAATGGTACTTTAGTTATGTTAATAATTTAGGTAACCTATTATAAAAACACTGCAAAAATTATACCAAATAATAGTCATGATATCATTTTGTTTAAAAAACCTTTAAAAACCTCCCAACGCCTGATTGAGAGGCGTTTGCAAAACGCCAATAAGGCGTTAAAAGGCGTCTTAAGGCGTTGAACGGCGCAAAAAGGGGGAGCGTGCGCTCCCCCAGAAAAAGCAATATAAAACCATAATTATGATAATGTTCACGTCATCTTCAGCCAATAATGAGCATTTTTTTATATCTTTGCAGCATTGAGAGATTACTATTCTCCATCAAAATAGCCTAACAATTATGAGATTGGTAACGCGAGAAGAATATGATGAAATAAAACCCATCATGAGTAGAGAAATGATGGAACTAGCCGATCATGAGAGCAAAAACTCTTATTTGGCACAAACGGCTATTAACAATTGTTACGTTCGAAGTTTGTCTGAGGATTCTCAATTATATCAAATCTACTCTCCAGGCTTCCTCACTGTCATTGAAACTGATTACCTTAAAGCGTTGAATGAAACTCCTGAATTCTTCGGGACAGGTGATGCTAAAGATGTCATTACAGCTCTTTATGCTCAAGCTAAAAAGCACCGTTGGTGTTGGAGTATTGAACGTTATACGGAGTATTTGTCAAATGAAATATTCTGCTTATTGATTTGCAGAAAAGATAATATTTTAAGTAATAATTTGCTTCGTATTGACTTATTTCGGCAGATGAAGGAATCACCCATAAAACCAGGCTCTTTCGATTTCGTTGGAGGTATCTTTCATGCATTAAAGCACTTCTCGGTTGATGAGCAATGCGCCTCAATCATGCCTAATCAGAATGTAAATTTATATGATGTGGAACAATTAATCTGGCCAATAGCAAATGCTTTCTTCAAGGGGAAATGGGAGAAAGGCAAGAGAAAGAAATCATTTGAAACCACCACTTGTTATCTTAACAAACTATTTACTCTTGAATTCTATAAAGAAGATAATCGCAATGTCTCTTTTGTAAATTCAGTAATTCCTAAATCTCTATGAACTATCCTTTGATTTCAGAATATGTTGAGGCTATCAAGCTAGATGCGACTATTACCACACCGAATACTTCAACCATTAACTATCGCAAGCGGTGATTGATTGGCTCATTTACACTGAAGATAAAATGCCATCAAGAAGAATGATAGAATTGGCTTTAAAACGGACTAAACTATTACATCACTAAACAAGATACGACTATGATAATTGAAGGAGGACACGTGACGACCTATAGATTTGAGGAAGAAATCGACAATGGAGTTAAAGACGAATTTGGTGCTCTTTATAGTCCAGATGGGAAAAGATTGCTTTTTGGTGCTGATATTGATTCTTACACTATAAAGCCTGGAACTCAGGTGATTTGTGATCAGGCATTTCATGGATGCCGCAGTTTGACAAGCATCACTATCCCAAATTCAGTCACTCATATTGGAGACCATGCCTTTTTTGAGTGCGACCGTTTGACTAGCGTCTTTATCCCCAACTCTGTAACACATATTGGGAACAGCGCTTTTAATGATTGCAGTGCTTTGAGAAGTATCACCATTCCAAACTCAGTGACACACATAGGAGGCTACTCTTTTTATAGTTGCAGTTCTTTGAGAAGCATCAATATTCCTGACTCAGTTACTGAAATCGAAGAAGGTACTTTCTCTGATTGTGAAGCATTAACAAATATCACTATTCCTGATTCCGTAACACATATCGGAGATGAAGCTTTCTATTGCTGCTTGCTTTTGACAAACATCACCATTCCGAACTCTGTAACACATATCGGAAATAGAGCATTCTACTATTGCAATGCTTTAACCGGTATCGCCCTCCCGAACTCAGTCACTCATATCGGAAAGGAAGCATTCTATGAATGCTACTCTTTGGGAAACATTTCTCTCCCAGACTCAGTCGTACATATCGGAGAAAGAGCATTCTATGAGTGCGGCGGTTTGATAAACATTATCATCCCTAGCACGGTTACACATATTGGGAAAGAAGCATTCTATTGGAGTGGTGCTTTGAATAGCATTCGAGTTAGTAGTCTGAACAATACATATGATTCCAGAGGTAATTGTAATGCTATCATTCATACAGCAACTAATACTCTTATATTAGGGTGCAAGAATACGATTATCCCCAACTCAGTCACTCATATCGAGGATAATGCTTTCTCCCATTGCGACGGATTGACAAATATTACTATCCCGAATTCCGTTACACATATTGGGGATAAAGCTTTTTATGATTGCAAAGATTTGACTAGCATCTCTATTCCCAATTCTGTCACGCATATTGGGGAAGAAGCATTCTATGAGTGTTGCTCTTTGAGAAACATTTCTATGCCAGACTCAGTCGTACATATTGGAGACAGAGCATTCTTCAAGTGCAAATTAACCAGTATTATCATTCCAAACTCAGTCACACATATCGGAGTTGAAACCTTCAGTGGTTGCTGTAGTTTAGCAAATATAACCATCCCGAACTCTGTTACATATATCGGAGACGGCGCATTCTATGATTGCAATGCCTTGACTAGCATCAATCTCCCGAACTCTATCACGCATATAAGGTACAGCACATTCTATGATTGCGGGTCTTTGACCAATATTACAATTCCAGATTCGGTTACACATATCGAAGAGAGTGCATTCTCTGGGTGCTATGATTTGAGAAACATCACTATTCCTAACTCGGTCACGCATATCGGAGAAAGAGCATTCTTCCACTGCGACGCTCTCGCTGAGATTCGCATACCAGCAGGCAGTTTTGACAAGTTTAAGGCGCTTCTACCTGGTTTAGAAGACAAATTTGTAGAATTATAATGAGTAAGGTCTTGTTTTTGGATATTGACTGGGTGCTGAATACCGAACGGTAACACGACAAATGCGTCAACAAGAAGATTGACCATGTTGACGGACTTGTATATGCCTTCGACGTGTTTCTGATAATGCTAGTGCCAATAAATACAGTATTATTGACTGAAGATTATAACAATGGACACTTTGAAACAAATACTTAAGCATTTATGGAAGAATTTTAAGATCCTGTTTATAACATTGTTGATCATAGTTCTTTTAATTATATTGGGTTCTATTATTCTTGATTATTTTATGCATACCCTTTGGGCTGTTAATCATTTTTGAATATAAAGAGTAATTAATGTAACCATTAGAATTACTAGAAATCTACATTTTAATGAGAAAAGTATTGTTCTTGGATATCGACGGGGGGTTGAATACCGAACGGCAGCATGACCGATGCGCCAACGAGGGCATAGCCCCAGTTGATGGGTTTGGCTATGCCTTCGACCCTGAGGCTGTCGCCAACCTCAAGAGTATTGTTGAAGAGACAGATGCATACATCGTGATTTCATCGTCATGGAAGCTTTGGGGACTCGATGCCATGCAACGGATGTGGACCCGAAGGGGTATGCCCGGCATAGTTATCGACATCACCCCCAACACTGAGAGCGACGAGATGCTGTTAAGCGTTAATCTCGACTATATGGATATTCCAGCTATTAAAGGCAGTGAAATCAAGGAATGGCTGTCAACTACAGGTCACGATATAACACACTATGCCATCCTCGATGACCTGCCCGATATGCTCCCCGAACAAGAGTCACATTTCATCCAGACTGACCCAAGAATCGGCATCACTGAAGAGGATGCTAAACAAATCATCAAGATATTGACAGATTAATTTGAAGCGAGTAAGAAAAGAGACTTTTTTTGATGTCAGTTCTCCATTGGGAGCTTTTAACAGAGTCCCGTTTTTTTTGGCATAAAAGACAATTATTCCGATTTCTCTGCTGATTCAGGCAGACTCCCTTCTATACGCCTTGCTATTAGGATCGCTTGATTCATTAGAACTGAATATGTCAGCTCCTTCTCTGTAAGACTCTTGTCTACGATCTGTTCCTTCAGCCAAAACATCATTGGAAATATTCCTTCTGGAACTTTCTGGAAAATGAGAAAAAAGATCAACACGTTGTTCATGGGTAAGTCTAAAGATACCAAGACGCTCAAGAGCTGCTTGATCGGCTCTTGATATTTTTCTTCCAGACGCGATATGGCTAATGAGAGTTCTGTTGTTATCATTTATTGGAATCTGATATTTAGGTATTGGAAATCCATCATTATCAACGTCAAAGATATACAAATAAACTGATATTATAACTCATCTTCTTCAGCTAGTATTTGTGTAGTCTTCAGTAAACGTTTACCTCTGTTCCACAAAGCAGGTTTGGACTGCAGAACTGCCTCATCCCAGATATGAGTATATTCATGGATGGATACTTGAGGATCAAGTTTAGTTTCATCAAGATAGATTTCACCATGATATACAAAACCATATACATCGCCAGAAAGAATTTGAAGAGGTTTTATTACTGGAATTTCAATTACTCTTGGGAGTTTTCTTCCGTCTGCTCCTGTTCTTCCGAAGGTAGTTTCTCCGCTATGGCCCTGGCTATCCTGATAACTCGATTCTCCGAAGGATTCTCCTTCTGATGCTTCCAAATCCAGTCTATCATTACTTTCATTTGATCGTCTGTCTTCAGCATCAAAGCTATCGCTAGAATGACGTCCTGATTGGTTAATATTCTCTTTAACTCATGAATCAACACGTCTTTGGTTTCTAATGTTGCCATCTTTTATTCCGTTTTTAAGTTCTTCTCTTCCATTACCTTGTTGGATGCTGTCTTCAGTTCTTCCGCCACTTGTACTATTAATGTTGTCATATCGTCCTGATCCATATCCTCCTGTAGGCCGTTTGCGTCTATCTCGGCCATAAATTTCATTATAGCTATCAATAATTCTTTGGAGTTTAGAAGTAATATTAATGCTTCGCAAGTGCTCTGCCGCAAGCCCAATAATCTACAATACAGAACAAACCCTTCTCTCAGAGTAGTCATATCCGGGAGCGATGTTTCTGATGATTTCATGTAGGTCATTTTTAGTTAGCAGTGCAAAGTTATACTTTTTTCTGATACCATAGCCTGTCCGTCAGAAATATTTTCGTCCAACAAATGTTCTCGTTTATCTCCCCATTCTGTGTTAAGGCCAAAAAACTGCTATTAATAGAAAAAGGGGGAGCGTGGAGAGGGTGTAAAATAATATAACTCGCTGATTCTCAGCGAGTTACAGTGCGCCTGATAGGACTTGAACCTACACAACCGGAGTTACCAGATCCTAAGTCTGGCGCGTCTACCAATTTCGCCACAGGCGCGTGGTCAGTTTCAGCGAAGATGGGCTATGCCTTAGGGGAAAAACGACATCTAAAATGTATTTGCTAAGGTTACGCTTTATCTTTGCGGGTGCAAAGGTAGTATTTTTTTCCAACACAGCACCCACAGTTGCCTAAAAAACCTGCAATCGTGTGAAAAAACCGCTTGAAGCGCCCTGTAAATGACAGACTAGAGCTCCATTCCGTCAAACAACGTGGGCTGCGGCAGCAGCTGGAAGGAATGTCGGTGATGGATGGTCGCTCCATACTGGGCGATGGCGGCCCGGTGGTCGGGCGTGGGATAGCCCTTGTTCTTGGCCCAGCCATATTGGGGGAAGTCCTGATCGAGCTTGCGCATGAGTTCGTCACGGTGGGTCTTGGCCAGAATCGATGCAGCAGCAATGCTGAGCATCTTGCCGTCACCCTTAACGATGGTGGTGAAAGGGATATCCTGATAAGGAGTGAAGCGGTTGCCGTCGACGAGGATGCCCTCGGGGCGCACATCCAGCTGATCCAGGGCGCGGTGCATGGCAAGGATGCTAGCCCGCAGGATGTTGATGCTGTCAATCTCTTGAGGGGAGACCATCGCCACAGCCCATGCCACGGCCTCGCGCTCGATGATGGGGCGCAACTGTTCGCGCTGGCGCTCGGTGAGCTGCTTGCTGTCATTAATCAGGTCGTTGTGGAAATCGGGCGGGAGAATGACCGCAGCGGCCGTCACGGGGCCCGCAAGGCATCCACGGCCGGCCTCGTCACAGCCAGCCTCGACCCGTCCTGCTATCAAGTAAGGTTGGAGCATATCACATATATCTCTTTTAAAAATTGTGGCTTTGCATTGACTATCTTGCCAAATTGGGTCGACGACCGAAGGACAAAAGTACAACTAATCATTGAACCAGGCAAGCCCGGGAGCACATATTCAAGGCATTATCCTGCCGTAAATATGCACCTTTTTGGTCCACGTGGATTTCAGTATCAATTATTATGCGAAAATAGGACACATTCACCACGATTTAGAAATATAAGTTGTATATTTGCAGTGAATTTGAACGTGCTTGATCAACTAATTTTTCCCATTACTGTAATGAAGTCGTAACTGATTGTTTATTAACCATATTAATCACTAAACCTATTCAATGTTATGAGACGAGTTTTGACTTTACTGTGTGTCGCACTGGTGTCCTTGACGACATGGGCTGACTTTAATGTGACGTTTATCCCTGGTGAAACTCAGGGAACGAATTCCTCGGCTAACGCCTACGATGAAATGACGCTTGATGGTGTGACCATCAGTGGCACAAAAGCCGCACTGGCCGCTACGGCCTATCGTTTTGCCGGCGGTAGCAAGGCTACGGTTTCGTCAACCGTGGGTAACATCAAGAAAGTGGAATTCACATGCCAGGGCTCCTATAGCCAGAGCTATGGACCCGACCAGTTCTATGGCGACGGTTACACTTGCCAGTCGGGTAGTAGGGTCGGTACCTGGCAGGGCGATACCGCATCGTTCTCGCTGAATACCGCTTCCCAGGTGCGTTGCACCCAGATTGTCGTTACCATTGCCGAGGAGACGGTAGAGGAGCTGGTACCTCCCGTGTTCAATCCCAATGGCGGCGAGTTCAGCGGCAGTCTTGAGGTCACCTTGACCTGTGCCACCGAGAACGCCGAGATTTGCTACTTTGAGGGTACCCCCGAGGGCGATTGGGCCAACTGGACTTACTATAACGGTCCTTTCTATGTTACTGAGACCAAGACTTACACGGCTTACTCCCAGAAGGGTGACGAGATGAGTGAGTATGTGACCGTGACCTTTACCAAGGTTGAGCAGACCGTCGAAGCTCCCGTGTTCAATCCCGGCACATGCAGCTTCAGCGACCGCCTCGACGTGACCTTGTCTTGCGCAACTCCTGGAGCAAAAATTTACTACAGTCTTGACAACGAGCTCTGGAGCGAGTACTCCACCCCCATCCCCGTGACCGATGACCTGACCATCTATGCTAAAGCTAAAGTGGGCGACATCGAGAGCGAAGTCGTCAGCGCAACCTACACTAAGCTGCCTGCTACCACTGTCGAGGTCACCTTTGACGGCAGCGTTGATACCGGTGACGGCAGCCTCACCGAGCGCACTCCCTACACGGTTGTCAAGGATCCCGTGACCATGTACGTTGGTGACGGCCGCCTGGGCATAGATCATTACCGCATTTACACTGATGCTGAGTTCTATTTTGAGTCCACTGGAGCAGCTATCCTCAAGATTGAATTCAACGGCATGAGCGGCTACACTGCCAGCAACCTGTCTAAAGCCGAGGGCAACGAGGGCACTTGGACCACTGGTGGCAACGATGGCGTGTGGGAAGGCAATGCCCAGAAGGTGGCCTTCAACGTCAATAGTCAGGTACGCTTTACCACCATCATCGTGACTCTGGCAGGCTCTGAGGAGCCCACCTTCCTGCGCGGTGACGTGAACAACAGCCAGGACGTGACGATTGCCGATGTGAGCGCACTCATCGACTACCTGCTCAGCGGCGATAGCTCTGCCATCAACCTCGATGCTGCCGACTGCAACAACAGCCAGGACGTGACGATTGCCGATGTGAGCGCACTCATCGACTACCTGCTGAGTGGCAATTGGCCCAATTAAAGCATCAGGTAGAACCTTATCCTAGAAAAAAGTGTTGGCTCCTATTGGATGCCAGCACTTTTTCTTTTCCTATAAGCTCAAAGATAGAAAAAATTACCAATAATGATGAATAATCGATAAAAAATTGAATTTTCATGGAAAAAAGTCAATAATTATGTTGTTAGTTTTGTAAAAATCTACTTACCTTTGCAACTGTAACCAGAACTATTAAAGTATATATGCAAATGGAACCAACATTAACAAAAAAACCTAGAAAAAAGAAAGTACTCGTGAAAAGAAAACGTGACCGCTTACAATTGATCACCGACTTGATCAAGACCAACTGCATTGGCAGCCAGAGTGAACTGGCCGACATGTTGCGTGAGCACAACATCAACGTGACTCAAGCCACGTTATCGCGTGACCTGAAGGCCTTGAAGATTTCCAAGGTAGCCACTGACCGAAACACGTACATGTACATCATTCCTGACAGCAACCAGTTGCAAGACAGGTTGTTGAGCATGAGGCAGACCGACGCGCACGCAGCCAAACAAGTAGGCTTCGTATCCATCACTTTCTCGGGCAATATTGCTGTGATCAAGACACGCAATGGCTATGCACCCGGTTTGGCCTATGACATCGACGTGTGCCGTCCTCCCGAAGTACTGGGAACCATCGCTGGCGCCGACACGTTGTTTGCCATCCTTGCCGAGGGCGTGACCCACGAGCAGGCAAGGGCTGCCTTTGAGCAGTTCATGCCCAAGCAAGGCACATTTGCTAGCGACAGCAATGATTGAGATAGGCATCAGCGGATGTGATAACCTGCGTGCCGCCGAACTCGTTAGGGTGCTCATCAACCATCCCGATGTGGAGTTGAAATGGGTAACCGGCAAATGCGACGCGGGTACTAGACTCGACCATATTGTTCCAGGCATCATGGGCGAAAGCGACTTGACGGTGAACCCTGAGGGTCCGCTCGGTGATGTCGATTTGGTTTTTATGTGCGGTTGCCGCGATAAATTCCAGCAACAGTTCCTTTCGCTTGACTTAAAAGAAGATACCAAAGTCGTGGACCTGAGCGGGTACCACAACCTGGACCATGGCGCTGATAAGCCATGGACTTATGGCCTAGGCGAGATGCAACGCCGCATCCTCGTTCACGATGCCAACCTGGTAACCCTTCCCGGCAATGCCGCAATAGCATCACTGCTGGCATTGATGCCCATGGCGCGAAACCTGTTACTCAATAGTCCTATCACGCTGCACGTGGCCATGGGTGCCACTGCGTTTCCCGATGCTGATGGTAAAACCACCGATGGCTATGATGTTGCCCAGTGGACCAAGGAGCAACAACAAGAAATCGACCTCGCGCTGCACCAGTGCCAAACGAGCTTCGACCAACCCATCAACCTCACTATCACACCGCTTGCCGAGAAGCGCACGCTCGCCGTTGAAGCACGTATCAACTGCGGCATCGACGAGGAGATGGTTAGACAGCTCTACGAGCAGTACTACAGTGACCACAACTTTGTATTCCTGGTTGACCGCCCCATTGTTCCAGCCGACGTGGAGAACACCAACAAATGCTTAATCAGGCTGGAGAAGGACGAACGTAAGGGGTTGCTCACGGTTCACGCCATGATGGACGTGTTGCTCAAGGGCTGTGCAGGCACAGCCGTGCATGCCATGAACCTGTTGTTCGGGCTGCATGAGCGGGTGGGCCTAACCCTCAAGGCCACTGGGTGTTAAACGATAATCAACTTAAAGCTTTAATACTATTAATATCAAGAATTATTATGTCAGTCAATAAAGTCATTCTGCTGGGCCGTGTGGGCCGAGACCCGGATGTGCGCTATGTAGCACAAAATCAGCCCGTGGCATCGTTCACGCTAGCCACTACCGATAGAGCATACACCAACGCTAATGGCGTTGATGTACCCGAACGCACCGAGTGGCATAACATCGTGATGTGGGGTAAAAACGCCGAAGTGGCAGAGCGATACATCCGCAAGGGAACACAAATTTATCTGGAGGGACGCTTACGCACCCGCGCGTGGGAAGACCGCAACCAGGTAAAACGCTATACCACCGAGGTGTATGTGGACACATTTGAATTGCTGGCACGTCCGCGCGAGAACACGGCACCCCAGCAGCCCGCAGGCCCCCAAAACAACGGCTAAATCACAATCAGATTAGGACAATTAAACAACCACGGAGGTCGCATCACATCTTATCGTGATGGCCTCCGTGGTTATGTTTTTTCCAACCAGCAGGTGACTACAGGTACTTGTCACCAAATTTCGACTTCACCTCGTTGACGTACAGCTTGATTTTCTGCTCCTCCTCCATGGGCACAATCAAGAGAGCATCATCGACATCGGCAACGATATAACCCTCCAGCCCTGAGGCAACGACCAGCTTATCGCCCTTAATAGCGATGATATTATTGTGGCTGTTGAACATCAACGCCTTGCATTTCTGGGTAACGTTCCCATCGAGATTCTTGGGCGAGTGATCATACAGTGATCGCCATGTGCCCAGGTCATTCCATCCGAAATCAACCGTCTCAACAAATACATTGGGTGCCTTCTCCATCACGGCATAGTCAATGCTGATGCTGGGACATGCCTCAAAATGGGAATTGATATACTCACGCTCACGGGGTGTACCATAATATTCCTGTCCTTGCTCAAATACGGCGCTTATCTCAGGCACACTGGCGTTCAACGCCTTGAGGATACTGTCGGCACTCCAGAAGAACATGCCTGAATTCCAGAAAAACTCGCCTGACTTGAGCAGCACGCGGGCCAAGTCCTCGTCGGGCTTCTCGGTAAACGTTTTCACCGCCGAGAAATTGCCCTCGATATGCTCACCCACTTGGATATAGCCATAGCCGGTCTCAGGACGGCTAGGTTTGATACCCATTGTCAATAAAGCATCACGGTTCTCGATAAAGTCAAAGGCATCGATGACGCTATCCCTGAATTTCTCGACATTGATGATTAGGTGGTCGCTGGGAGCGACCATCATCTTAGCATTGGGGTTGATGGCTTTGATGTGATGGGCAGCCCATGCAATACACGGCGCCGTGTTGCGGCGGGCAGGCTCCAACAGAATCTGGTCTTCTTTGATTTGGGGCAGTTGTTGCTTAATGAGTGACCCATACTGCTCATTGGTGATCAGGATGATGTTGTCCTTGGGAACAATGCCCTCGATGCGGTCATAGGCCATCTGCAATAAGCTACGCCCTGTGCCGAAGAAATCAATAAATTGCTTGGGCTTCTCGGCCTTGCTGAACGGCCAAAAACGGCTTCCCACACCGCCACACATGATCACACAATATCGGTTGTTATCCATGATGATTATCTACTTGATTGTGAATTCAATATTTATATTATACCGCAAAGGTACAAATAATAATCCGAGTTAGCACGAAAAATAGGAATTAAGATGATGACACGCAACCACACAATCCTCCATAGGTTGCATGACTCAGAAAAAAAGAACTGTCGGGGCTAACGACCGCTACTCATCAAAATAGATGGGGAGGGTGCGGTTAATACTTTGTTCAAGCGAGATCAGCGTCTCGGTAGCGGCAACGCCTTCAATGTGCTGAATGCGGTCGTTCACGAGCGACATCAGGTGCTCATTGTCGCGGGCATACACCTTGATCATCATGGTATAATGGCCCGTTGTGAAGTGGCACTCCACCACTTCCTTGATCTTCAGCAGCTCAGGCACCACCGTGCGGTACATGGAGCCACGCTCAAGCGTCAACCCGATAAAGGTGCAAGTCGAGTAACCCAACAGCTTGGGATTCACGTTGTAACCCGACCCGATGATGACGCCATCGTCGATGAGACGCTGGATGCGCTGATGAACGGCAGCACGCGATACACCACATACCTGAGCCACATCCTTGCTGGGAATGCGGGCATTATTCATCACGATTTCAAGAATCTTTTTGTCCAGAGTATCAATCTTTTCCATGTATCAATCAGTTTAATGACCTTGCAAATATACCATTTTTTTTTATTCCGCTATAGGTTTCGGTAGATAATTTTCATTTTTTTAGTGCAATTCCTTTATTTCACTGCCCTCGAGCCATATAAAACACAATTCCTCACGCTCAAAAAAGGGCGTGAGGAATCATGTTGTAAAAGATTCTTAAACGGTGTCGGTCGATTAATCTTCGGCTAGCAGCATGTCGATTAACCAAGTGACATCGGCAATAGAGATGCTGCTGTCATTGTTGATATAAGCATTCACCTCGTAAAAACCGGTAGAATCGCCGCTCAGCAGGTAGTCAATCAAGACGCTAACGTCAGTGATGGTCACTTGGCCGTCTCCATTGACATCACCACGCATCTTCTCATAGGTGTAGCCTATCTCGGTCACGGGCAGCTCGACGTTGGTACCGCAACCTAACGTGGCGGTTGCATCGGGGAAGTGTTCACCCATGGCATAGTCAACGAAACTGGTCCAGTTACTGGTATAGGTCATCGCCTTACCACGAATTCCCGAGGTGTAGAAGGGGGCATAATCGCTGCCCATGGTGCAGTTGTCGTCATCCTCGGCATCAAAAACGATGGTCACAAGCAGGCTCTTGCCAGGGACATAGTTAAACGGTCGTTGCATTTCCAAAGCGAGAATCTGGTCCTCACCATAGTAATCAATCAAGTTTACTTCATATCGACCTTCGGCAACAAGCTCTCCGAAATTGAAGAATTGTTTTATTCCATCTTCATTGACGGCAAACTCAGTTGCATCAATTTCCTGAAGATACACTTTCGCATTGCGGAAAATATCCTCATATGATTCGCTATAGAACTTGAAGTTCAAGTACTTGATCTGCATGCCATCCCTTCCTTCCATGCCGGTGATGAGGTCGGGCGTGTAAATCATCTGGACACCGGTGTGAGCCAAATAGAAGTTGGTCGGTGCCATGTCAAAGTAAGAACCGTTGTACAATTCGGTGGGGTTGTAATAGTCTCCCACCTCAATCCAGTCAATAAACTCAGCGTGGGCAGTCATTGCCATTGCTGCAACAAAAAAGAGAGATAAAAATTTCTTCATAATAAAAAACTGATTAAAAGTTAACTATATGAATTACAAACAGATTCATTTCCTAATCCGATGCCAAAAAGTTCAAATACTTATCACCCACAAAGGTACAAAAAACACTACAAAAAAGAGGTAAACTTCATCATAATGTTTCTGATTTTATATTTCTCTCACTTGCAAATTTAGTAAAAACTTGTCTTAAAGATGGTATTCGTTTCATCAAAACCTCATTATTTGTGGGATACACTGCAACGTGGTTTATGAGCCTGAGATATTTGGCATCTTACTCACTTTCTCGCCGATTTATCGGTCCCGACACACAATGCGGGAATCAACGAAGTAAGTTGTTAGATGTCTATCATAAATTTTCTGTTTTGAGTATGAGGCAAAAATAGAATGGTGGTCCCAATAATTAAAAGATATCCTTTTTTTAGGGAAAACCATAGTTAAACTGGATAAGATTCAAGAAATAAGTGTTACTTTTGCAGCTTCAAATTAAAAAGATATCAGATGATTAAATTCTGCGTGCGATTAGTGCAACGTTGGTTGCCAGAACCGTTTATATTCGCTATACTGCTCACCTTTGTGGCAGCGTTTGTGGCAATGCCATTGTGTAACCAGACTCCCCTCGAGGTGATTGAACACTGGGGTGGCGGCGTATGGAATTTGTTGGCGTTTGCCATGCAGATGGCTCTCGTTCTTGTATGTGGATCGACCTTGGCAGCAGCTCCTGTTGTCAAGCGTGCCATTGATGCAATGGCTCGCTTGCCTAAAAGTGCGCCCGCCGCTATTGCTCTTGTGACTGTCGTGTCGGCCATATCCTGCTGGCTCAACTGGGGTTTTGGCCTTATCGTGGGTGTCATCTTCGCTAAGGCAATAGCCCGTCAGCGTTCTGATGTCGACTATCGGCTTCTTATCGCATCGGCTTACAGTGGCTTTGTCGTATGGCATGCCGGCATCTCCGGCTCCATTCCCCTCACCATGGCCACACCTGGCGAGGCACTCGCAATGGCTACCGATGGTGCGTTGACCGACCCTGTGCCATTGGCGCAAACCGTCTTCGACTGGCACAATCTGATGACTGTGCTGCTGGCGATTATCGGCATCACTGTCGCCAACACTTTGATGCACCCCAAGCAAGGCATCCTCACCATCGACCCCATGCTCCTGAAGGAAGATGAACACATCACGACCATCGTTTCCTCCCCGGACAAGACTCCGGCACAGCGGCTCGAGAACAGCAAATTGCTCTCGTGGCTTGTGGCACTAATGCTCGTGGCCTATCTCGTGATTCATATCGGCATGCGCAGTGCCGGCTTAGACCTTGGCGGGGTAATCATGATATTCCTCGCGCTGGGACTCATGCTGCATTCCACACCCGTCGATTACGTGCGTGCCTTCGGTAAAGCGACCACCGGCGCTGCCGGCATCATCTTGCAGTTCCCTTTCTATGCCGGTATCATGGGCATCATTACAGGCATCGGCGCCAGCGGCATCAGCCTTGGCGGCGTCATGGCCGAAGCTTGCATCCAAATCAGCACCCCCGTCACCTATCCCTTGCTCACCTTCCTTTGTGCCGCAGTGCTCAACATGTTTGTGCCTAGCGGCGGAGGTCATTGGGCTGTGCAGGCACCGATTATGTTCACCGCCGGAGCCAACCTCGGTGTTGATCCCGGCTTGACGGGCATGGCCATTTCATGGGGCGACGCATGGACCAATCTCATACAGCCATTCTGGGCGCTCCCGGCCCTAGCTATCGCTCGCCTTGACGCGAAGGATATCATGGGCTACTGCCTCATCGATCTGCTCATCACCGGTTTCATTATTTGCGCCGGCCTATTGACTTGGGCCATGTAGAGAAGCTATTGGCTCATCAGCCAATTTAGAAGAATTTGCACTAAGATATATATTGGGTGTGCCACAACGAAGTGGCACACCCAATTATTGCTAATGAATATGAGAATTCTTAATAAGGCCTACTTGAAAATCTTTTGAGCAAACATGGTCAAGTAAATGCGCCAATTGCGCCAGATGTGGCCGCCGTCAGTTTCTACATACTCATATTTGTAGCCCTTGGAATCCCAGTAGTTGCGCAAATCGACGGTACTCTGATAGAGGAAATCGGTCTTGCCCATGCCCATCCAGTAAAGTTTGGGCTTGCTGCCGAACAACCGTGCCGATTGCTGTGCGAAATCGGGATCATTCTTGATCTGCTCAGCAAAAGGCATGTTCCTGAAGCCGTTGCCCAAGTGCAGACCAGCTGAGAACAGGCCATAGTAGTCGAACGTTGTCGGGTAGGCCAGGCTGATGGCAAAGGTGTGGCCGCCACCCATCGACAGTCCGCAGACTGCACGGCCTTCACGTTTCTTGATTGTGCGGTAATTGGCATCAACATAGTTCACAATATCCATGAAGCTGGCGGGGATTGTCGCAACAGCAGGTTCCGTGGGGCCTGTGCCGCTATTCCCGAAGCCGGGAGTGTACATACCCCAAGACCACTCGCCCGGTGCTGCCTGGCAGTTGGGATTGCCGTTGGGCATGACAACAATCATCGGTTTTGCCTTGCCCATAGCAATGAGATTGTCAAGGATCTGTGCGGCGCGACCGAGTTCGCTCCAAGCGTTCTCGTCACCGCCTGCCCCATGCAACAGGTACAGCACGGGGTACTTGCCGCCCTTGTCATAGCCTGGCGGGGTGTATATGGTCATACGGCGCTGCATCTTGAGCGTCGGGCTGTTGTACCACACCTTGGAAAGATTGCCGTGGGGCACCTCGTTCACGCGATAGAGGTCACCCTTGTCACCCTTTTGCTCACTGATAATGAAAATGTTGGTGAACGATACGATATCGCGGTTCACATAGATATTGGCTGGGTCTTTCACTCCCGTCATGCCATCGATATTGAATGTGTAACTGTACATCTCAGGGGCCAGTTTGTCGGTTGTGTAAGTCCATACACCACCAGGTCCCTCGGTTAACGCGGCCACCCCAGGGGCATCATACGTGCCTCGACCAGGAATCTCGATGGTGCGCGTGGGCAAGAAGTCACCGGTCACCTCCACCTTGACCGCCTTGGGGGCAAAAAGGTTGAAGGTCACTGTTCCGTCGGGATTGACGACGGGAGATTGAACATTGGCACGATCAAAAAGTTTCTCTTGTGCTGTGACGCTCATGCAGCACATTGCTACTGCCAGCATGGAAATAAGGAAATACTTCATAATTGGTTATTTTTATAAGTAGTGGAATCCGTTTGTGGAATTAAAAGTTAATAAATGGATGCACAAAAGAGCATATCGCTGGTTTTTAACAAATTAGCGGTGGTGAAAGATTAAATTCAACTCACCCTATAAACAACAAGTACGCAAATATCGTAATAATCCTTGGAGCAAGCAAGCATTTTGCCCAAGAATTACCGAATGAATAGATGAACAGACGAACGGGTGCCATCACCTCCCCAAAAGTGTCATCAAAAGAACTGTCCCTTTATTCCTAAAAGAGGCTATCTGAAAACACAACCACCGTTTCCTGCAGTTGCATTTCAAGATAATGTCAACTGGAACACGTGTTGTTTAATAATACCGTAATTTCTAATTATCAGTCAGGGACCTCAAGTTCTTACTTTGCACTAAAGGGCGAGGCGCAACCCCAGGTTGTAGGACTCGTAGGTCGGCTCGTTGTGTTGCCGGCGAGACACGCGGCAGTATCTATTGATGCAGACCCAACTGCCGCCTCGACGCACGCGGTCAGAGCCCGACGCTAGGCCCGTTGGATCTGTTTGAGCACTGCCGTTGTAACTGCCATACCAGTCCTGGCACCACTCCCAAACATTTCCTGACATGTCATACAGGCCCAACTCGTTGGGGGCTTTAGTAGCTACGGCATGAGTTCCATAATCGGGACTGCTACTGCCAAGTGCATAACAATTGTCAATGTACCACGCCACATCGTCGATGGTATTGCTGCCAGCGTACTTGTAGCCTTGGCTCTTGGTGCCGCCACGGGCGGCAAACTCCCACTCAGCTTCGGTAGGCAAGCGAAACTCTCTGCCTGTTAATTCATTAAGTTTAGAAATAAACATCTGGCAGTCCTCCCATGTCACCTGCTCGACTGGACGGTTCTGGTCACCCTGGCATAAACTCGGGTTGGTTCCCATCACGGCTTGCCACAGGGCCTGGGTCACCTCGGTCTGACCGATGCAGAAACTTGACAATGTCACTTGATGCGTGGGACTTTCATCGCTGTAGGCATCGCTACCCTGCTCTGGGGTGGCACCCATGGTGAACGTGCCGCCCTCGACAGCCACCATGGTGAACGACACGCCATTGACCGTGAAGGTCTCATCTTGAGGGAAATTTGGTTCATCACCCCACGTTCCTGCCAATAGATAGTCAATTAAAAAGGTCACGTCCGATATGGTGACCTGACCATCATAATTCACGTCACCACGAGGATACTCAATGCCAGCGTTGAACGAGGCCAACATTAACAATAACACAACTAAAAATGAGGTGATCTTCTTCATAATGCTTCTGATTTATTTAATTATGGCTTTCTCACCTGCAAATTTAGTGAATCACGATTATTCAACAAAATTAACTCAACAACCTGGCCAAGAAAAATGAAAAGAACTGTCCCTATTTTACCCTTTTTTCTATGTCACTTTGTTTGGGACACTTGCACCGCACGAATAACGTGACCATAGTAACGGCCAAAGTCTTCTGAGTCCCAATACTGCGAATCTAAGTAAAGACAATAGGCGCGGTCTGGGAGATATGAGTAAAGCGCGCGCGACCAATAGCAGCCGTAAGTACCCACGTACTCAAGTGAGCTACCGTCGAGGTATCCTGCGGCAGGCAAGAACATGGTGTTTCCGTTGGGTCCGGTAACCAAATGGCCATTCACACCGTTTATTTGTGTCCACTGCCAGGCACAAACATTGACGAGTTCGACGACCTGCTCCAGCGACGGTATGCGCCACGATGTGCCCATGTTCACTCGGGCAGCATCGTCCTCGGGCTCTAATTCCGTTTTGTTGTCAACGGGGCCAAAGTTATTGTTTGTATTGTACTTTGAAATGTACCTATGTCCGTTCTCGTCAAAGTACCACCACTTGTAGTTCTCATAAGTATATTCATCCTTGGGAACCGTTTCACTCCAAGCGAAGTAGTCGCCATATTCCTCGGGCGCGCTGGCGCCCACGTTGCACGTCGCCCACAAGGTGCCGCTGGGCAAGCCCAAATCAACCCATTCGTAATTGTCGGGGGGTGTCACAGGACCATCAGGCCAAGTGCCTGTCAGCAGATAATCTATTAGACAAGTAACATCAGATATGCTTACATTGCCGTCCTGATTCACATCTCCTCGTTGATACTCCATGCCAGCAGTAAAGGAAGCCAACATCAACAATAATACAACTAATAATGAGCTAAACTTCTTCATATTGCATCTATATTAATTAGAAGACTGACAACAAATTTAACTCAACTTTTGTGATTGATAGGTCTCCTGTGACAACATTTCAACAAACTCCAAACTTTATCCTATAAACTCTAAGAATCAGAAGAAATAGCTGGAGGTTTTCTCCTGATTCTCGAATTTAGAGGACCGAAGATTTTGAAAGTGTTGGAATCGCGGAAATGCGGGAACGGTGTTTTTTTATCTTTTCATTCAGCCAAATTATTTGAGGTTTTGTAAAAAAACATGTTAACTTTGTGGGTTGATAATTAGAGTTTAAGAAAAGCTGCAGTTTAATGATAAGCATAAACGATAATGATGAAAAAAGCACAAATATTGATGTTGCTGGTTGTTGCCTACGTCGGGCTCATGTCGTGCAGCCAGCGCCTCCATGAGGGGACTGCAGGCCAAGCAGGGCGCACCGACAAGATCGTCGCAGCATTGCATGATGCCTCGACACGCTATGTGGTCGTGGTTGCCCACCGCGGTGACTGGCGCAACTATCCCGAAAATTCCATCCCCGCCATCGAGTCGGTCATCCGCATGGGCGTTGATGTGATGGAGCTTGACGTGAAGATGACGCGCGACAGCGTGCTGGTACTGAGCCATGACTTGACGCTGAACCGCACGACGACAGGTAGCGGCGACATCAGCGACTACACCTACGAGCAACTGCTGGCCTTCGACCTCAAGCGGGGCCACGGCATCGCCATCCCGGGCCTGAAAATCCCCACCCTGCGTCAGGCGCTGGAAGTGTGCAAGGACCGCATCGTGGTCAACGTGGACCAGGGATTTGACTATTATGACCAGGTGCTCGCGATTACCGAAGAGCTGGGCATGACCGACCAGGTGCTCATCAAGAACGGGCAACCGCTTGACAAAGTGCAACAGAGGATGTCACGGCACGCCCACAAGATGATGTATATGCCCGTGGTGAGCGTCGCCGCAGGCTCGGACATGACCACCTTTAACAGTTATCTCGCCAGTCCCGAGGCGGTGCCCATCGCCTTTGAACTGTGCTTTGACACGCTCGACGACAACGTCAAGAATACCGCCAGACGAGTCCTGAATGCCGGATCCAAGGTATGGGTGAACACCATCTGGGGTTCCCTGTGTGGTGACCATGATGACGACAGGGCCTATGACAGCCCCGATCCCGACAAGGTCTATGGCCCCATCCTCGACCTGGGGACATCCATCATTCAAACCGACCGCCCCGAATTCCTCATCAAGTACCTTGAGAAGAAGGGGAGAAGGAGGTTTTAATTAGGTTTTAGGTGTTAGGCTTTAGGTTTTAGGCTTTAGGCTTTAAGAGTGGCTAACGGCTATACAAAAAGAGAAAAAATGAGGTTGAAACTGTTCATCTTATTACAGCTGCTGGCGATGCTCGCCACGGCACAGGAGCTGATGACTGGCTTCCAGGAACCGCCTCAGGAAGCACGTCCTCGCGTGTGGTGGCACTGGATGAACGGCAACATCACCCGCGACGGCATCGACAAGGATATCGCGTGGATGCACCGCGTGGGCATTGGCGGTTTCCATTGCTTTGATGCCGCATTCTGGGGCAAATCCATCGTAGAGCATCGGTTGGTCTATATGAGCCCCGAGTGGCAGGAAGAGTTCAAGCATGCGGTGGCGATGGCCGACTCGCTGGGCATGGAGGTGGCCGTCGCCAGCTGCCCAGGCTGGAGCAACACTGGAGGACCCTGGGTGAAACCTGAACAGGCGATGAAACGGCTCGTGTGGAGTGAGACGCGCGTCAAGGGCGGCAAGTTAAGCATCACCCTGCCCGAGCCCAACAGGGACGAACGCTGGTATGCCGACATCTGTGTCCTCGCCGTGAAGGCAAACCCTGCCGACAAGACGATGGAGGAACTCGGTGCCACTTTCACGAGCAGCGATAGCCTGCAGCAGCCCTATTGGATCCAATACCAGTTCAAGAAACCGACCGTCATCAAGGCCTTGAGCATCAAGGACGGCAACTATCGCAGCATCTGGGCTGCCCAGCCTGCCCCCGTGACCAAATGGCTCGAGGTGAGCGACGACGGTGTCACGTTCAGGCGCGTGTGCGGTATTCCGCACGGCAGCGTCGGATGGCAGACCATCGACATCGAGCCTACGAGGGGACGATGCTTCCGCATCACATTTGAACGGAAACCCGGCATCACGCCCCAGCTCAAACTATACACCACACCCCGAATCAACCACGCCGAGGAGAAAGCGGGCTTTGCATCGCCATCGGACATGATGGATTTCCTCACGACCGCCGAGGCAGGTGAGGCCATCCAGTTGACCGATGTCATCGACGTCACCGACCGTGTCGATGACACTGGTGTCTTGACGTGGAAAGCCCCCAAAGGTGATTGGAAAATCTATCGGTTTGGCTACACCCTCACGGGCAAGGAGAACCATCCCGCATCACCCGAGGCGACCGGACTAGAGGTATCCAAAATCGACAAACAAGCCTTCACTGACTTCCTGGAGTATTACCTCAACACCTATCAGGAAGCGACAGGCGGCCTGATGGGCGAGCGAGGGCTACATTACCTGCTGATTGACAGCTATGAAGCCGGATGGGAAACCTGGTGTGCCCGGATGCCGCAGGAGTTTAAACAACGCCGCGGCTACAACCTGATGCCATGGCTGCCCGTGCTGACAGGCGAAATCATCGGATCGGCCGAGCAGAGCGAGGAGTTCCTCTATGACTGGCGAACGACCATCGGCGAGCTGATTCAGGAGTGTATGTACGAGAACGCGGCGCGCATTGCCCGTGAACACGGCATGGAGACCTACTTTGAGTCCCACGAGAACGGCAGACTCTACTTGGCCGACGGCATGAGCGTCAAGCGCCAGGCCGACATTCCCATGGCCGCCATGTGGACGATTCCCAAAGGCGCCAAGGCCGATAACTCCAATGCCAGTATGGCCGAGAGCGACATCCGCGAGTCGGCCTCGGTAGCCCACCTCTACGGCAAGCCTCTTGTCGCAACCGAGTCGTTGACTGCCAACGGCATGAGTGGCGGTGCCTATAGCTACTATCCCGGCAACCTCAAGGCGACAGCCGACCTCGAGATGTCCTGTGGCACCAACCGCTTTGTCATCCACGAGAGCGCCCACCAGCCCGTCGATGACAAGAAGCCCGGACTGGGGCTGATGGTTTATGGCCAGTGGTTCAACCGCCATGAGACCTGGGCCGAGATGGCCAAGGCCTGGACCGACTATCTGGCCCGCAGCAGTTACCTGCTGCAACAGGGCCGCAACGTGGCCGACGTGCTCTATTATTACGGCGAAGACGACGTGATTACTAGCCTGTTTGCCCATGAGCATCCCGCCATACCTCCCGGCTATAACTTCGATTACCTGAACAAAGAGGCCCTGCTCGACCTGATCGCCTATGACGGGGAACACTTCGTCACGCCCTCGGGCAACCAATACAGCGTGCTGGTCGTTTCAGAGCAATGCCGGCACATGTCCGATGCTGTCCGGGCCAAACTTGCCGCCTTACAGCAACAGGGAGCAAGAATCATCGACGAGAAGACACGACCGAAGGAAATACCGCTTCTTGAAATCCAGCCAGATGTGATGACTGCCGACATGAGCAACCTGCGCTACGTTCACCGTACTACCGCCGACAGCGAGATTTACTGGCTGAACAACCGATCAGCAGCAGCGAGGACCTGTGACGTTTCCTTCCGCGTCAGCGGTCTCGAGCCCACCCTGTGGCACCCCGAGACAGGCGAGATCGAGGAGGTGTCCTACGAGATGAGTGATACCGAAACCATCGTCCACCTCAACATGTTGCCCGAGGACGCCTTCTTTGTCGTCTTCCAGGGAAAAACCCGCAACAAGCTGAAGTCCGTTCCCGAGAAGCAAGTGATCCAATTGCGACAGATTGACACCCCGTGGACTGTCCACTTTGACCAGCAGTGGGGTGGCCCAGCCAGCATCGTGTTCCCGAGGCTCATTTCCTATACCGATTCCAGTGACGACGGCATCAAGTACTATTCAGGTACCGCTGTTTACGAGAACAGCTTTAATGTCCAACAAAAAGAGCTCGACAATGGGAGCATCCTGCTCGACCTGGGCGAGGTGGGATGCATGGCCCAGGTGACGCTCAATGGCACTGAGGTGGGCACCCTGTGGAAGGCACCCTATCAGATTGACATCAGCAAGGTTGCCAAAGCCGGCGAAAACCGCCTCGAGATCAAGGTGGCCAATCAATGGGTAAACCGCATCATCGGTGATTTGCAGCCCGATTGCGACAAGAAATACACCTACACGCCCGCCGACTTCTACAAGGCAGACTCTCCCCTACTCCCGGCAGGTCTGATAGGCCCAGTGACAATCAAGAAGCGAATCGAGAAATGAGTAACCAAGAACTATAAAACATCATTACAACAATGATGACACGATTTTTCGGGAAAATATCTTACTTTTGCATCAAGTATTTATCATATAACCATTTAGAATAGTAACTATGGCCAGCAAAAAACAAGACAACCGAGTGCAACCACGCATAAAGAATAAAGGTGTTATCGTAGACCTGTTCGTTCTTTGGCTCGCTTTGACCGCACTTTCATGTGCCGCCATCAATCTTCATCTTACGCTGAATAAACTGGAGCCAAAAGAAGAAGAATGACTCATTCACCCAGCCAGAGGCATGGTATTTGGACAAAAAAACAGCTCACCGATAATGAACTGCACCCCAAAAGTTAGACACAAAACTTTTGGGGTGTTGTTTTTATGATACATTCATTTGAAGAGCGGTTAGAAGTGGTAAGCCTAATACTTTCAGGCTATCCACTAAAGAGACTTTGCCGTGAGCGTGGTCATAGTGTACATCGTGTATATGACTGGCTAAGTTTGTATAAGGAGTTTGGTGAAGACGGACTTCGCCACCGCAAGCCTAATAAACAATTATCAGGTAAAGAAAAAGAGAGACTTG
>JAEETL010000030.1 GCA_016290325.1 Muribaculaceae bacterium | reverse complement strand
GCCCGCAAGGGGGCTAAAGGTCCCAAAGTCAGTCGCATCACCCCACAGATTCCCAAGGCCAACCGCAACCAGACCAATAAGGTTTTTCTTGAGAATGCCGATATCTTGAAGGCAAATGAAGCAATCAGTACCGATTACCAGGTGTTGAAGGGAAATGTGCGTTTTCGCCGTGGCGACATGTATATGTTCTGTGACAGCGCCTATTTTTATCCCGAGACGAGTTCACTGGATGCCTTTGGCAATGTGCGCATGACCCAGGGCGACACCTTGTGGGTATACAGCGATGTGCTTCATTACTATGGAGACCAGGGTGTGGCCGAGTTGCGCAGCAACGTGCGCTTGGAGAACCGTAGCACGACACTGATCACCGATGCCCTTGATTATGAGATCAACTCTAATGTGAGCTATTACTTTAATGGCGGAACCATTGTCGATAACCGCAATAATACCGAGCTTTCGTCGCAATATGGCCGATATGAGCTGGATACCAAGCAGTCAGAGTTCTCCCGTGATGTGCATCTCGTCAATGACCGTTATGAGATGTTCACCGATTTGCTTGACTATAACACCCAGTCCCATATCGCTAAAATCTCGAGCCAAACGCTCATCGTGAGTGACAGTAACACCATCAACACGACAAATGGCTGGTACAACACCAGTGCCGATGACGCGACCCTTTATGAGCGCTCACTCATTACTGCCAAGGACGGCAAGACGCTGATTGGAGACACTGTGTATTACAACCGCAACCGCAATTACGGTGAGGCGCGTGGTAATGTAATTATTACTGACCCGAGCAATAAGGTAATTCTGGATGGCGATTACGGCTATCATGACGATAATTCCCATTACAGCTACGTGACTCGGAAGGCCAGGGCGCGCGAGTTCTCTCAAAAGGACACGATCTACCTGCATGCCGACACGCTGTGCACGCTTATAAACCATGTCAAGAATGACTCGGTGAACGATTCGGTGCGCGTGTTGCGGGCATTTAACCAGGTGAGGTTTTACCGCAGTGACGTACAGGGCATCTGTGATTCGCTGCAACTCAGCGAGGCCGACACGATCATCAACATGTATCGACATGCTGTCGTATGGAACCTAGAGCGTCAAATCTTTGGCGACGAAATCAACGTTCACTTGAATGATAGTGCAGCCGACTGGGCCACATTGCCCACGGGTGGTTTCATGGCCGAGCATCTGGGTGAGATCTATTATGACCAGTTGAGCGGCAAGAAGATGAAGGCGCTGTTTGAGAACAAGGAACTTAGGCAGCTCGATGTTGACGGCAACGTGCAGGTCATCATGTTCCCCGAGGAAAAGGATTCGACCTATAATAAGATGGTAAGCGCCGAGTCGAGCTACATGCGGCTAAACCTCAAGCCCAAACAGGAGGTTGACCGCATTACCATGTGGCCCGAGGTGTCGGGTAAAGTGACTCCGCTTTACTTGGCTAAGAAAGCCGATATGTACTTGCCTCAATTTAAGTGGTATGATGCCCTGCGCCCCAAATCGCCCGATGACATCTATGACGTGAGTGACGAACTTAAGAGCCTGATGAAATCCATCGAGGGCGGCACTCGCCGTCGCTCAGGCAGTGGCGCTGCTACTGTGACTGAGAAGGCTACTGAGAGCGTTATGGAAAATGTCGATAAATTGACAACCCTTCAACCCCAGGAAAAGCCATGAGCGATGTAATTAAACTCCTTCCTGACTCGGTTGCCAACCAGATTGCTGCTGGCGAGGTCATTCAACGGCCTGCCAGTGTGATCAAGGAACTGGTTGAGAACGCCATTGATGCTCAAGCGACTCACGTCCAAATCATCCTCAAAGACGCTGGGCGCACACTCATCCAGATTATTGATGACGGAGTGGGTATGAGCGAGACTGATGCTAGACTTGCGTTTGAACGTCATAGCACGAGCAAGATACGCAGTGCCGAAGACTTGTTCACCCTGCACACAATGGGTTTCCGTGGTGAAGCGTTGGCTTCGATAGCCGCCATTTCACAGGTGGAGCTGCGAACTCGGCGCCAAGATGAGCAATTGGGAACACGGCTGATTATCAATGCTTCACAATGTGAGAGCCAGGAGCCTGACATGTGTCCTGTGGGCAGTAACTTCATGATCAAGAACATCTTCTTTAACGTGCCTGCCCGCCGCAAGTTCCTTAAATCCAATCAGGTGGAGTTGAGTAATATCGTTAAGGAATTTGAGAAATTGGCCCTCATTAACAATGAGGTGGAGTTTACCCTCATGCACAACGGCAACGTGATGTACAAACTGATGAAAGGCACTTTCAGGCAGCGCATCGCGTCCTTGATGGGCAATAACATGGACCAGCAGTTATTACCCGTGAGCATTGACACATCGATTGTCAAGGTAGAGGGCTATATCGGTAAACCTGAGAATGCCCGCAAGCGCAATGCCTTGCAGTTCATGTTTGTCAATGGTCGTTACATGCGCCATCCCTATTTCCATAAGGCGATTATGACGGCCTATGAGCAACTCATCCCTGAAGGGGAGCAGCCTAACTATTTCCTGAAGTTTACGGTGGATCCTCAGTCGATAGACGTGAATATTCATCCCACTAAGACTGAGATCAAGTTTGAGGACGAGGTGCCCATCTGGCAGATTCTTGCAGCCGGTGTCAAGGAAACATTGGGCCGTTTCAGCGAAGTGCCCGCCATCGACTTTGACACGCAGGATGCTCCCGAAATACCTGCATATAGTGGCCATGTTGAGGTTCATCGTCCTGAAATTGAGATAAATCCACAATATAATCCATTTAAGACTCAGCGGCAATCGTCAATGGGACAATCCTATCAGGCGCGTACCCATCAGCAATTAAGCAATTGGGATGAACTGTTCGCGAACTTTGAACACAAGAACCGTGAAGGGAGTGATCAGTCATCTGTTGAGTCGCCGACAACTGTTGGTGGAGTAGGGATGGACCCGTTGTTGCCCGTTGACGATGTGCAATCGGTATACCTGCAGCTCAAGGGACGTTATATCCTGTCGCCCGCTAAATCCGGCCTTATGGTGATTGATCAGCACCGAGCCCATGTGCGTATCTTGTTTGACCGATATATCGGTAACATCCACACGGGAGAGCTATCGTCACAGACCATACTTTTCCCTGAAGTACTGCACTTAAGTGCCGCCCAAAGTGTCACGTTGCAGGGATTGTTGCCCGAGATGGAGAAGATGGGCTTCGCCTTATCCCCATTGAGCGGCAATGATTGGTCGGTCAATGCCATTCCGTCAGGAATTGAGGGCGTGGAAGTGTCGTCAATGATTCACCAGATCATCGAGTCGGTAGATGAGGGAGGCATGCCGCTCAAGAAACGCATTCAGGAACATTTGGCACTCACGGTGGCCCAATCGGCAGCCATCCCGTCAGGACGGACGCTCCAGCAAGAGGAAATGGAATTATTGGTTGCCGATTTGCTCAAATTGCCAGAGCCTAATTACACACCTGATGGGAAAATCATCATCAGTATGATTTCCATGGAGCAAATCACAAAATTGTTTTAACTCCTATTGAACTTAACATGTTTGACTATAAGAAAATAACACAATCCACTGATTTATATAACCTGCACACTCACACGCAGTTCTGTGATGGTCATGCAACCATGCGGGAATTTGTGGCTGAGGCGATTGCCCAGGGGATTACCCATCTGGGCTTTACACCTCATTCTCCTATCTCGGTCGAGAGCCCTTGCAACATGACTCTCGATAGCGTGCCTGCTTATTTTGACGAGATGGAGCAGCTGCGCCATGACTATGGCGACTGTATCAACCTTTACACTGCGATGGAGATTGACTATGTGGGTGTGGGCGATGGTCCAGCCAGCGACTATTTCAGGAAATTGCCGCTCGATTACCGCATCGGGTCAGTGCATTTTATCCCGGCCATTGACGATCCAAGCACCATGGTGGATATTGATGGCAAATTTCAGGATTTTAAAGTGAGGATGGGAAAATACTTCAATGGTGACATCGAGTATGTGGTCAAGATGTTTTATTCCCAGATGATGGCCATGGTAGAAGAGGGCGGTTTTGATATCGTGGGTCACATGGATAAGATTGGTTTTAACGCCAGTCAATATAGCGAGAATATCGAGGAAGAACCTTGGTATGACAAGTTGGTCATCGATTTGTTTGAAAACATCATGGATCATCAGCTCATCATTGAGATCAATACCAAAGCGTGGCTGCAACGTAACCGCTTTTATCCCAATCTCAAGTACTTTGGTATGCTCAAGCGTTTCAATGCACCAGTAGTTGTCAATAGCGATACCCATTATCCCACATTAATTAATAGTGGGCGCATGGAAGCTATTAAACTGCTCAATGTGCTATAATCATTAATTAAAAAGCTGATAAGATGAAACAGTTAAATGAACGGATTTGGGCTTTGGCGCTGCTTTTGCTCGCTATGATGCCTGTAATGGTGAGTGCCCAAGACTTTACCAATAAGGACACTTTGCGCTATGTTGATGCCATGGAGTTCCGCCTGATCAACTACGCCTTTGACAGGACTTTGGCGTCCCGCATTCCACTGAATTTCAAGGATAGCGTTCGTCCTACCTTATGGGACCGAGCTTATTGCACCAGTGGCAAAGCGTTCCGTTTTGCAACTGATTCCCGCGCTGTGGCTGTGCGTTATAACCTGTTGACCAACATGCACATGATGCACATGGCCGACACGGGCATCAAGGGTACTGACCTCTATATTTGGGATGAGGATACCCAAAGTTGGCAGTTTGTGAACTGCAACCGTCCCGTTCGCATCGACAATGACATCCGTCCGCGTCAGGATTCCATCCAGAGTAAGGTCTATGTGGACCGCCTCGACGGTAAGATGCACGAGTACATGATCTACTTGCCGCTCTATGACGGCGTGCGCTGGCTCGAGATTGGTGTGGACAGTACGGCAACGTTGCGCCAGCCTATGCTCGATTCTCCAAAGCGGGGTAAAAAGTTTGTGTTCTACGGCACGAGCATCCTGCAAGGCGGTTGCGCCTGCCGGCCGGGCATGGTGGCTACGAGCATTATCCAGCGTGATCTTGACGTGGAGTGTGTGAATCTGGGTTTCAGCGGTGAGGGAAAGATGGATTCTTGCATGGCGCGTGCCATGGCATCCATCCCCGATGTGGCCGCCTACATTCTTGACCCGATACCTAATTGCACTAAGGACATGTGTGACACGCTGACTTATGGCTTCGTGAATATCCTGCGCACGTTGCGCCCCGAGGTGCCCATTTTCATGGTGGAGGGCCAGATGTACAGCTACGCCAAGTACAGTGGTTTCTATAGCGTGTACTTGCCGCAGAAGAATAACGAGTACCACAAGAACTACTTGAAACTCAAGGCCGATAATCCCAATAACCTTTATTATATCACCTGCAAGGACCTTTATGGCCCAAACAACGAGGGTACTGTTGACGGCATCCACTTGACCGACATCGGTTTCTGGTGGTATGCCCAAAAACTGGAGCCTTGCCTGCGTGCTGTGTTGGATGGTACTCCCATTCCTCAGGAACCTGGCGTGAACGATCCCCGCTAACTATTAACGACGGATTACGCGAATTTAACTGATTAATAATCAATAAATTCATGTAATTCGTGTAATTGGTGGTTTATAAAATGAGAACCAAGAAGATTCATTATATACAGGACCTCATCGCTGAGGGCGAGCATGAGCATCAGGACTTCAAATACCAGATCACTGATGCGAGAAAGATCGCCCGCTCGATAGCTGCGTTTGCCAACAACAGCGGTGGGCACCTGCTCATTGGAGTGAAGGACAACGGCAATATCGCCGGAGTGCGTAGTGACGAGGAAATCTATATGATCGAGACGGCTGCCCAGATGTATTGTCGACCCGAGCAGCACGTTTCTTTCAAGGTCTTTAACATCAACGGCAAGTCGGTGGTAAAGGCTGATATCGCCGAGGCCACCGAGAAGCCTGTCGAAGCCCCCGATGACAATGGCAACTGGCATGTCTATTACCGTGTTGCTGACGAGAACGTGCTGGCTAGCCGCTTGCATGAGCACATCTTGAGCAATGACTCCCAGAGTGACCGGACTCCCCTTGACGAGACCATCATCTACAGCGAGCGGGAACAGGCACTGTTGCAGTATTTGCGTGACCATGGAGGCATCACCCTTGATGGCTTTATGAGGCTGACGCACATTAGTGAAGAGACCGCAACACAAACAGTAGTGGCCTTGCACAGCATGGGTGTGGTCGACATTAAGTACCACGATGGCAACTGCCTCATTGTGGGCACCTCCGAGATATAAAATGAATTAGTGAGTAACAGCTAAATGTTGTTGCTGATAAAATAGCCGCTGGAATCCAAGAGGTTCCAGCGGCTTGATGTTGTTGTAATGGCAAGATGCCATTAGAAGGGCAAGTCATCGCCCATGCCACCCTGGTCAAAAGCGTCTTGAGGGGGCGGAGCCATGTTGCCATCGGGAGCGGGAGCAGGTGCGGGCGCGGGTTCACCAGCAGGCTGATAGGGTGCTGCAGCGGCAGCAGGCACACTGTTGGGATCCTCTTTCATGGCCTTGAAACCGCGGATGTCGGTGTACCAGCGGCCGTTGAACTCGCGGCTCTCGATATCATAGCTCAGGGTGATGATGTCGCCCACCTCGAGCGGGTACTGGTCGGCACGGTCGCCAAAGAAGTCAAACTTTACCTTCTTGGGATAGCTATCCAATGTCTCAAGCACATATTCCTGCTTTTTCCATTGGTTGCCGGCCTTGGACACGCCGCCCACGGGATCCATCTTCTGGATGATTTTTCCTCTGATATCCATTTTTATATTTTAATGATTAGAGTTTAGGTTTAGAGTTCAGTGGCAAGGTTATGGCGGATGCCCCATTAATCTCTAACCACTAAACTCTAAACTGCGAGCAGCGCTCGCTTAAAAATTACTTGCTCTCTTCGGCGAGGGCCTTAATGACGGCCTGTACTTGCTTCCAAGCCTTTTCTACGGCGGGGATGTGGCAACGCTCGGCGGGCGAGTGTACATCTTGCAGCGTGGGACCGAAGCTGATCATCTCCATGTCGGGACGTACCTTCAGGAACAGACCACACTCCAGACCGGCATGGATAGCACGAACATTGGGACGCTCACCAAAGAGTTTCTCCCACTGCTCGGTGGCAACGGTCAGCAAGTGGCTGTCGCTGATAGGCTCCCAGCCCTGATAGCCGCCCTCGCTGATGATTTCGTCGGCACCAGCCATGCGGAAGACGGTTTCGCACTTGTGGGTCAAGTCATACTTGCCACTCTCGAGTGATGAGCGGTGGAACATCTCCACAACAATTTGGTTGCCCTCGCGCATCTTCACGCTGGCAAGGTTGGTCGAGGTCTCAACGAGGCCAGGCACTTCCATACTCATGGCGGCAATGCCGTGAGGTGCTACATAAACGGCGTTGACAACGCGGCGGGCGGTGTCGGTGTCGATGATGGTCTCGGGAGCATCAACGCTCTTGCAGGTGATTTCCATCTTGGGCTCAGTGCGCTTGTACTCGTTCTTCACCTCGGCGATGAAGGTGTTGAGCACGACGCTCAGCTTCTCCTTGTCCTCGGGCTTGATGCCGATAACGAGGGTTGCGGCGTGTGCAATGGCGTTGTGCAGGTTACCGGCGTCAATCTTGGCCAGCACATAGTCCATCTCCTCACCGATGTTCCACAGCAGACGGCTGCTCAGCTTGGTCGTGGTGGCATAACCCAGGTGGATGTCGGCACCGCTGTGACCGCCGTGGAAGTGCTCAAACTTGATCTCAAAGTAGGTGCGATCCTTGGGAGCGGCTTCGGGCTTGTAGTTGAACTTGAAGATGCTCACCAAACCACCGGCGCAGCCCATGGTGATGGTGGCGTCTTCCTCCTCGTCGAGGTTGAGCAGATAGTCACCCACGAGCATGTCGGCCTCGATGTTGCTGGCACCGGTCAGACCGGTCTCCTCGTCAACGGTGGCAAGCACCTCCAGGGGACCGCACTTCAGGGTCGGCTCGGTGATGGCAGCAAGTGCCAGGGCAAGACCCATACCGTCATCTGCACCCAGCGTGGTGTTGTTGGCGCGCACCCAGTCACCATCGATGATGGTCTCGATGGGGTCGGTGTCAAAGTTGTGGGTCGAACCGGGACCTTTCTCGGCGACCATATCCATGTGACCTTGCAGCACGATGCCCTTGCACTTCTCGTAGCCGGGAGCAGCGGGCTTGAACATAGCCACGTTGCCTGTCTTGTCGATTTTGTACTCCAGATTGTGCTTCTTGGCGAAGTCCACGAGCCATGCGCGGATCTTGTCTAACTTGCCTTCTTCATTGCCACTGGGGCGGGGCACCTTGGTGATCTCGTCAAAGATCGACCATACTGCTTGCGGATTCAGATCTTTTACTTGCATTGTAAAAAAACAGATTAAAATGTTAGTTAATATTTAGTTAGTTGAATTTATGTTAAAGCAAATTCATTTCCACCGCTAAGTTACAACTTTTTCTCGAAACCTCACTCAATTGTCAATAAAAAATCCCCTGGATTTTAAAAATTAGTTATCTTTGCAACAAGCAATTCATTATATATCCAAATCTAGATTTAAATAAAATGAAACTGTACAAGGCTAACATCATCTATACTCGCGATAAGGATCACTTTGAGGTTGTGGAACATGGTTATGTGGGCGTGGAGAATGGGCGCGTCGTGGACGTGGCCAGTAGCGTCGATGCTTTTGGCAAGCGTCCCAAAGAAGTGATAGATTACGGCGACTGCCTGCTCATTCCAGCCATGAACGATATGCACGTGCATGCGGGGCAATACCGCAACCAGGGCATATCTATGGACTTGGCACTGCTGGAGTGGCTCAACAATTACACCTTCCCCGAGGAGGCAAAATACAGTGACACGCGCTATGCAAGGCGCATGTACAGCCGCTTTGTGCACGACCTGTGGCGCTATGGCACGATGCGCACCGCTACCTTCGCCACTACCCATCTGGAGAGCACGCGCCTGCTCATGGAGCTGTTCCGCGAGGCTGGCATGGGCGCATTGGTCGGCAAGGTCAATATGGACCGCAACGCTATCGACCCCTTGTTGGAGACTGTCGATGAAGCCGCGGCCGCGAACGAGGTACTTATCGCCGAGTGGAACGACCCCGACGGACTCGTCAGACCCATCATCACGCCGCGTTTCATTCCCTCGTGCTCGTCAGCCATGCTGCGGGCTTGCGGTGAACAGGCACAAAAGTACCAGGTGCCCGTGCAGTCTCACTTGTCTGAGAACCTGGGTGAAATCGCCTTGGTGCGTGAGTTGGAGCCCGAGAGCCGCTTCTATGGCGACGCCTATGACAGCTATGGCCTGTTCGGACAGACACCAACCATCATGGCACACTGCGTCTTCAGTGAAGGCGAAGAGCTGGAACTGATGAGCCGTCGCAACGTGATGGTGGCGCATTGCCCCACGTCTAACATCAACCTGATTACCGGAATCGCACCCATCCGCACCCTCCTCGAAAAGGGCATCAGGGTGGGCTTAGGTAGCGACATCAGCGGAGGCCATGACATGAGCATCATGCGCGTGATGGTCTATGCCATTCAGGTGAGCAAACTTTACCACCAGAAGTACAAGGACAAGCGCTTCCTCTCGCTCTCTGAGGCCTTCTGGATCGCCACCAAGTCGGCAGGCAGCTTCTTCGGACGCGTGGGAAGCTTTGAGCCAGGCTACGAGTTCGATGCCATCGTCATTGACGACAGCGACCTCAACTTTGGGAACTACACATTGACCCAACGCCTCGAACGTTTCATCTACGTTGGCGACGACCGCCACATCGCCGTCCGCTTCTGCCGCGGCCAAGAAATTCCCGAGCCCCGCATCCTGGACTGATATATTAATTGCTGATAAGCCATTATCCCATGATGCCGTCAATCAGTTTTAGTGTCGGCTCTATGGATTGAAGGTCTGTCTGCACATCTGTTGCTAGAAGTGTTAGTTAATCTTTAGCGCTTTGAATTTTTGTTAAAACCGAGGGCTATTCAATCAATTTGAACAAAAATATTGCAAATTATCGTGCTTGGAGTCGCAAAGTATCATTAAATTTGCAGGTCTTTTTGCACAAAAAACGCAGATGATGGCAACGTTACTATTGACATTGGCAATTGTGGGGCTGGCAGTGGTGCTGCTGGGCGTGAAGATTTTCTTCGTGAAAGGGGGACGTTTCCCCAATACTCACATTCACGACAATGCCGAGATGCGTAAGCGTGGCATCACTTGCGCCCGTGATAAAGAATTTTACAACTAACACATTTATAAGAAAAAGTCAAAAAAACGTTTGAAATGAACTGCTTTAAGAATTACTCCAAACTTGCCCTGTTCGCCCTCGTAGCGTTCATGGCGTTCACCTCATGCAACGATAAGCCTGCCGCCGAGGCACCCAAGGCCAATAGCGCAGCCCTTGAGAATCTCAAGATCCGTTACATCGACGAGGACTCCATCATGGCCAACTATAACCTTGCCAAGGACATCAACGAGGCCATGCTGCGCCGCCAGAACCAGTTTGACGCAGCCCAGAAGCAGCGCGGCAACGAGATCAGCAAGTTTGGCAACGCCATGCAGCAGAAATACCAGAATAATCAATACCTCACCGAGGAAGCCTTCAACGCCGACCAGGCTAAGTTGCAGAAGATGCAGGCCGATGCCGAGAATTACCTGGCCAGCCTTCAGCAGAGCATCCAGAACGAGTTAAACCAGAGCCAGATTCAGCTCCTTGACTCTATCGACAACTTCATGAAGGACTATGCCAAGAAGAAAGGCTTTGACATGGTACTGCGCAAGAGCGCCACGCTCTTTATCGACGAGAAATATGACGTGACCAATGAGGTGATCGAGGGCTTGAACAAGCGCTATAACAAGGTGGGTGGCAAGACTACAGCTCCCGCTCCTGCTAAGGCACCCGAGGCTGCTCCCGCTAAGCCCGCCGCTGGCACAACCGCTACCGGCCTGAGCACCGAGAAGCCTGCCACTCCTGGTAAGGTAGACTTGAAGAAATAACAAGCGTTTGATATCGTTTGAATGAAATAGCGGGCGGCCCAATTGGGTCGCCCGCGTTCGACATATTGTACAAGACGAATATTACTGATAGCCAATAATCAGGTTGATAATAGCATTGATGTCCGCGATGTTGATTTCACCATTCTCGTTTACGTCGAGAATAGGGTTAATTGTGCTAGTATCGTTTATAATGGCATTTATAATGACGTTCAAATCTACAATGTTTATCTCTCCATCATCATTTATGTCATATGGAATATCAGTGACTATTTTTGCAAAGCGCTTCCAGCCTTCAGCATTCCTATATTTTTCAAGTGAACCATGAGGTACGGTGAGTTTAGCAGTTGAATAACTTGATTCAAAAGCGTCAGCAATCATTGACGCTGGAGTGGGCGCAAAACAAGTGATAGATTCAATTGAATTAAAGAAACCGTCGCCTCCTGGACCAGGAATGCCCGGAGAGTTGAAAGCCCAATCGCCAATATTCTTAATCCCGCTACCAATAACTAATGTGTCAAGATGAATGCACCAATAGAATGCCATTGCTCCAATTCTCTCAACTGAATTAGGAATAACCATTTTTTTGAGAGCCCAACAATGGGTAAATGCCTCTGTCTTGATTTCTTTGACTGAATTGGGAATAACAATGTCCACAAGATCTGTACATAGGGAGAAAATCCCATCATCGAGAATGGTAATTGAATCTGGCAGTGTCACGCTCCTTAAGTCAGATGCTGCAAATGCCATTGTACCAATCTCGGTGACAGAATTAGGTATGTTTACACTTCCTAATGAAGCGTAAGTGAATGACATTAGCCCAATTCTGGTGACTGAATTTGGAATAGCAATACTCTTTAAATTGCGGCACATGAAGAATGCCGAGTCTCCAATGCAAGTTACTTTATTAGGAATTGTGATAGAATTCAGTGAGCAAGCGCAAAAAGTGCCGTTTTTGATTTCAGTGATATTGTTTGATAATGTGATAATGTTCAGGCTGGACTCTGCGAATGCATAGGGGCCAATTTTGGTCACTGAATTAGGAATGTCGATGTTTTTAATCCCGCTTTTAGCAAATGCCCAGCCTCCGATGGTGGTTATACTATTTGGCATTGTGACAGAGGTGAGATTGCTGCAATTCTGGAATGCGCTGTTGGCAATCGCGGTCACTTTTAAGTCCTCGCCATCGAAATTGACCATCTCGGGGATGACAACATCTCCTCTATAACTGTTGCGCTTATTGTCTTTGCTGACAACACTCGCGTCTTCGTTACTTGTTCTTAGAAAATAAATACCGTTGAGGACGAGATCGTAGTCAAGGCTTTGGATATTAGCAAAACGCAACCATTCATCGGCCTCCTGATAAACGCTTAAACGGGAATGGGGCACCTGTAAAATGGTGCGATTCAATATGGCATCGTTAAAGCCATCTTGACGATTATCCAACAAAGGCGGGTTGGGAGGTAGGCAGGTGATTGTTGCCAGAGCGTCGCAACCGTCAAAGGCACCAGCATAGAGCGTTAACTCTGTCACATCCTTGTCGAGAGTGATTTCTTTCAAGTAATAACAGTCCTTGAATGCCTCACAATCAATAAGATTCAATGATGATGGAATGTGTAATTGTGTCAGGCCGTAGCAATCAGCAAAGGCGTTCTTGCCAATATACTGCAACGAAGTACCCAAATCCAGGAATGTTAGCCCAGATTGACTAAATGCGCTACAGCCAATGGACACAACCGAGTTTGGAATCGATATGGACTTCAACGATGAGCAACCAAAGAAGGCGCTTTCATCAATTACGGTGACACTATTCGGGATTGACACACTTGTTAGTGATGTGCAGCCTTTGAAAGCGTCGGAACCGATTGATGTGACCTGATAGGTATTGCCGTCATGAGTGACCGATTCCGGAATAGCTACATGGCCGTTGTAGATGTTTGAAATCGAACTGTCATATGAGACGCTAACCTCATTATCGTTTTTGATTTCATAGAAAATCCCATTCTCTTGAAAACTGTAGGTCAAAGGGAGAATATTGGCAAATTTGGACCAATTGGCATCGGATTGATATGCCTCTAATGCGGTGCGTAGCACAATGATTTTCACATTGGCAAATTGATCATCAGTGAAGCCTGTATTTGTTGATAATATTGGTGGATTATAGGCCAAACATGTAATTTTAAATAGTGAATCACATCCGTCAAAAGCGCCATCATTTATAGTGACTTCTGTTAAATCGGGGCTAAGGGTGATTTCTTTCAGGTTATTACAACCCTTGAATGCCTCATTGTCAATAAGACTTAATGATGATGGAATATATAATTGTGTCAGGCCGTAACAATCAGCAAAGGCGTTCTTGCCAATATACTGCAATGAAGTGCCCAAGTCCAGGGATGTTAGCCCAGATTGACTAAAAGCGCTATAGCCAATGGAGACAACTGAATTTGGAATCGTTATGGACTTCAACGATGAGCAACCAAAGAAGGCGTTTTCATCAATTGCGGTGACCGTATTCGGGATGGACACACTTGTTAATAATGTGCATCCTTTGAAAGCATCGAGACCAATCGATGTGACCTGATAGGTAATGCCGTCATGAGTGACCGATTCTGGAATGGCAACATGCCCTTTGTAGATGTTTAATGTCGAATTGTCATAAGAGACGCTAACTTCATTGTCATTTTTGATCTCATAGAATATTCCATTCTCTTGAAAGCTGTAGGTCAAAGGGATAATATTGGCGAATTTTGACCAATTGGCATCGGATTGATAAGCCTCTAAAGCGGTGCGTGGCACAAGGATTTTCAGATTGGCATATTGCGCATTAGTGAAACTATTATTTGTTGATAACACCGGTGGCATGCTATTAAATAAGGTCATTGTCTGTAGAGCATCACAATTGCGAATGACACGTTTACCGAAAGATATGGAATCACGGCCAGCCGGGAACTGAATTTCTTTCAATATAGAGCAACTCATAAATGCACTATCGCCAATCGTTTTGACGGATTCAGGAATGACTAATGATTCAAGCGAAGTGCAGCCATAGAAAGCACTGTTCCCGATAAATTTGATGGAATTAGATATGGTAACTTTTTTCAGGTTTGTGCATTCCTTGCATGTCCAGTTATCAATACCTACAACCTTTTTCAATGAGTTTGTTTCACTTGGAATAAATAAATTATTTCTATACTTTTGGCTACCGTAAGTGATAATGCACAAAGAGTCGCCCTGGTATCTTAAACCCTTGAAATAGTATAATGATGTTCCTTCTTCATGGTGGATGAACTCAAACCAGTCCCAATTCCTACTCGATAAAGAGAATTGTGTACAGCAAAACATTATAAGAGTGAGGAGTGTTGAGCGCAATGTCGTTTGATGTTTAATTGTAGTCATAATGGTTAAGTTTTAGTCTTTGCCACGTTCTGTGCCCTTTTTGAGTGGTAATGGTAATTTAATGAAAGTGCGTGGGGACATTTGTTTATCTCCCATCAGGCATCGGCAAACGCCTTTTCAGCAATAAACACATCACCCACGCTTGCTGCTATTGAATCTCCCAACTGATGGGAGGATGCATAGCAAACAAAGCGTAATAATTGTTTATCCAGCTGAATGAAATTTTGCCGATTTCGATGAGACGGATAGAACAAACACGCTCTTCTATTTATGTCATCATTGCATGATGGCCACCGCTGTGGCCGCAATGAATCATCGCAAAGGTAAAGCATAATTTTTGCTTTTGCAAGTTTTTAATCGCTTTTCAGGATTAAATGCTTGCTAGTTGACAGGACGGTTTTGTTTTTATTGTAGTTGTTGTCTTCATTTTACGTGTAGTATTAGTGGTGAAACAATGCGGGCGGCCCGGTGTGGGTCGCCCGTTGTAATGAAGTAGGGTAGTGTGGAAATTACCCGAAGTTGTCGTAGTGGATGGATGAGGGATCGACGCCCAGGGAGTCGAGCACCTCGTTTACGGTCTGGCTCATCATGGCGGGACCGCACATGTAGTACTCGCAGTCCTCGGGAGCCTCGTGCTGACCCAGATAGGTGTCGCGCATCACGGGAGCGACAAAGCCCGCCGTGTACTTCACGCCAGCCTCGTCGGCAACGGGGTCGGGACGGTCCAATGCCAGGTGGAAGTGGAAGTTGGGGAAGTCCTTCTCCAGCTGCAGGAAGTCCTCTAGATAGAAGACCTCGCTCAGCGAGCGGGCGCCATAGAAGTAGTGCATCTCGCGGTCGCGCGTGTTGAGCGTGCGTGTCATGTGCAGGATCTGTGCGCGCAGGGGGGCCATACCGGCACCACCACCTACCCAAATCATCTCCTTCTTGCTGTCGAAGATGGGGTGGAAGTCACCGTAAGGACCGCTCATGATCACCTTGTCACCAGGCTTGAGCGTGAAGATGTAGCTTGACGCGATACCGGGCATGACATCCATGAATCCCGTGGCGGGTTTGGGTTTGAAGGGTGGGGTAGCGATGCGCACCGTCAGCATGAAGCGGTCGCCCTCGGCGGGATAGTTCGCCATCGAGTAGGCACGCACGGTGGCCTCATCGTTGCGGCACTTGAGTGAGAACAGTCCGAATTTCTCCCAAGTGGGCAGGTAGTCACCCAGCGACTCCTTGTCGATGTCCTTGTCATAGTCCATCTCATACTCGGGAATCCTGATCTGGGCATAGCTGCCGGGGATGAAGTCCATGTGCTCGCCCGGGGGCAGGGCAACGATAAACTCCTTGATGAACGACGACACGAGCTTGTTGCTCACAACGGTACACTCATATTCCTTAACCGAGAGCACGCTGTCGGGCACCTGGATGGACATGTTGTCCTTGACCTTGACCTGGCAGCCCAAGCGCCAATGGTCCATCTGCTCCTTGCGGGAGAAGTGGGGCACCTCGGTTGGCAGAATCTGGCCGCCGCCCTCGGTGACCTGTACCTTGCACTGGCCGCAGCTGCCCTTACCGCCACAGGCGCTCGAGAGCATCACGCCGTTCTCGTGCAACGTGTTGAGCAGGGTGTTGCCACTGGCCACATCCAGCTCCTTGGTGCCGTTATTGATGTTGATTTTCACATTGCCCGACGGCACGAGATAGTGCTTGGCGACGAGCAAAACAATGACAAGCAGGAGCGTGAGCACGAGGAACACGATAGCACTCGTCAAAACGGTTAATCCAGTTGAATTCAATAGTAGTATCATAGTGCTTGCCTCCTTATCCTAATTTAATGCCCAGGAAACTCATGAAGGCGATGCCCATGAGACCAGTAATGATGAATGCGATGCCCACGCCGCGCAGGGGCTTGGGAATGTCGCTGTAAGCCAGTTTCTCGCGGATGGCGGCGATGCCCACAATAGCGAGCAGCCAGCCGATACCAGACCCGGCGCCATAGACGGTTGCCGTCAAAGCCGAATCAAAGTCGCGCTGCTGCATGAACAGCGAGGCACCCAGGATGGCGCAGTTCACAGCGATCAACGGCAGGAAAATACCTAGCGAGGCATAAAGCGACGGTGAGAATTTCTCCACAGCCATCTCGACCAACTGGGTGGCCGAGGCGATTACAGCGATGAACAGGATCAGGCCCAAGAAACTCAGGTCGACACCTGCAAGGCTAGGACTAAGCCATTGCAAGGCACCCTCCTTGAGGACATACTCGTTGAGCATGTAGTTGATGGGTTGGGTAACCACCAGCATGAAGGTAACCGCGATGCCCAGGCCAAAGGCCGTCTTCACGTTCTTGGACACTGCCAGGAACGAGCACATGCCCAGGAAGTAGGCAAATATCATGTTGTCGATGAATATCGACTTGATAAACAGATTAAGTTCTTCCATTGTCTTTCTTGTCTTTTAATGGTTAAACATGCCCGTTAATCCTCTTGCAGCTCCTTGTTGTGGGCGCGGTGTACCCAAATGATGCAGCCCACGGTGATCAGCGCCATCGGGGCCAGAATCATCAGGCCGTTGTTCTCATAGCCGTGGTCGTAACACCACTGCGGCACCACCTGGTAGCCAAACAGCTTGCCCGAGCCTAGCAGCTCACGGAAGAAGGCCACAATCACCAGGACGATGGTGTAGCCTAGGCCATTGCCGATGCCGTCGAGGAACGACGGCCAAGGACGGTTGTGCATCGCGAAGGCCTCAAGGCGACCCATGAGGATGCAGTTGGTGATAATCAAGCCAATGAATACCGACAACTGCTTGCTCACGTCATAATTATAGGCGATGAGGACCTGTTGTACAATGATAACCAGCGCGGCAACCACTACCAACTGCACGATGATGCGGATGTTGGTGGGGATGGTCTTGCGCAGGAACGAAATAATCACGTTGCTGAACGCCAGCACGCAAATCACCGAGATGCCCATCACGATGGCGGGCTCCAGACTGGCGGTGACTGCAAGCGCGGAGCAAATACCCAGAATCTGGACCAAGACGGGATTGTCCTTGGACAGCGGGTTGAACAATGCTTCTTTATTTTTCTTAGATAACATGGTCGTGAATGGGTTTATTCGGGTTGATTGTTGTTGGTTTCACTCTCAGTAGTCTCGACTGGACCAGCGTCACACTTGGCTCCGCCTGCACCTTGCAGCTTCATGAGGAAGTTCTTGTAGGGGGTCAAGCAGTCCTCCAGCATGGCGCTCACGCCCAGGCTGGTAATCGTGGCACCGGTCAAGGCGTCGATTTGCTCGGCACCGGTCACTGATTTCAGGCCTTTCTTGAGCACTACCACGCCCTTGAACTCGCCCTCCTGGAACAAGTGCTTGTCAACAAACTCATCTTGGAAGTCCTTGTCGGCGATGCGTGCGCCCAGGCCCGGGGTCTCGCCCTCGTGCGAGAAGTTGGCGCCATAGATGGTGTTGCCATCCTCGTTCACGGCGACATAGCCCCAGATGGGACCCCACAAGCCAGCTCCGTACATGGGTAGCACATACTTGATGCTACCGTCGTCCATTTTGCACTTCATCACGGGCAACTGGCGCTCGGGCAGCTTTACGTTCTTTTTCATCTTCACGTCAAATGCCACATTCTTGGCACTGTCCACAATATTACCATCGCGGTCCACCAGCAGGTCTTGGATGATGTACTTCTCATAAGTCTCCTTGACCTGGCTGTCGTCGGGAGCGGCAATGTGCAGCGCGCTCAGGATCTGCTTGCGCGTGTCGTTGGCGATGTTCTCGTTCTGCTTGGGCTTGAGCGCCATGTAGATGAGTGCCAGCACGGTGCCCACGAGCAGCACCATCACGGCAGCATACAGGATTTGATAGATATTACTGTTCTTGTTCATGGCTTATCCTTCCTTGACTTTATCAGCAGCGCGACGAGCGCGGCGCTTAATGTTGAACGATACCACACAATGGTCGATGAGCGGGGCAAATGCGTTCATCAGCAGAATGGCAAGCATCATGCCCTCGGGATAACCACTGTTATACACTCTAATCAGCACGGCAAACACGCCAATGAGCAGGCCATAGATGTATTGGCCTACCTTAGTGCGTGCACCCGTCACGGGGTCAGTCGCCATGAAGACGGCACCAAAAGCAAAACCGCCCAGACACAACTGAGTCACGGGATCGAGCATCGATGCCGGATAGGTGGCGCTGGGTAAGGCGTGAGCCAATGCAGCCATGCCCAAACCGCCAACGAATACCGAGCACATGATTCGCCATGAGGCGATGCCAGTCAGCAACAGCAGAGCAGCACCAAGCAGGATGGCGATCATCGAGGTCTCGCCCGGCGAGCCGGGAATCAGTCCGATGAACGCATCCATTGTCGAGATGGGCTCGCCCACAATGTTGGTCATGCTCAGGTTGTCGCCCACGGTAGTGGCTACCTGTCCCAGCGGTGTCGCGCCGCTAAAGCCGTCAACCACTGTTCCGCCTCCCATACCAAAGGCGCTATCCAGTTTCACGAACGGTTCGTCACCGCTCATGCGTGAGGGATAGGCGAAGAACAGGAACGCGCGGGTGATGAGGGCAACGTTGAAAATGTTCATTCCCGTACCGCCAAAGATTTCTTTGGCAAAGATGACGGCAAATGCCGTGGCGACAGCGGTCATCCATAACGGTGTGTTGATGGGAACGATGAGGGGAATGAGGATACCTGTTACGAGGAAACCCTCTTGTATCTCCTTGTGGTGGATTTGAGCGCTGATGAACTCGATACCCAGACCCACGCCATAACTTACCACGATGACAGGCAGCATCGCCAACAGACCATAGATCCACATGGTGAGCCAGCTGGCGGGCTGGCCGATAGCCAGATAATGCTGGTAGCCGATGTTATACATGCCAAACAGCAATGCCGGTATCAAAGCGACCACCACGGTGATCATGGTGCGCTTCAGGTCGTTGCCGTCATGGATGTGGACGCCCAACCGCGAGGTGGTGTTAGGCGTGAACAAGAAGGTCTCCATGCCGTCATATACCGACTCCAGCTTGGCCAGCTTGCCTCCGGGACGGAACGAGGGCTCGATCTTGTTCATTAAATTCCTTAATGCTTTCATATCAATGATATTGTTGAATAGCGATAATTGTTGATTTGAAATAATGTGTCAAGCTTCATGTTGTGTCAAGACATCTCGGCGCGGAGTTTGTCAAGACCCATGCGCACGATGTGCTGCAGCTCCAGCTTGCTTGTGTCGGCAAACTCGGCCAGGGCAAAATCCTCGGGAGCGATCTCGTAGATGCCCAGCTGCTCCATCTTGTCGATGTCGCCGCTAATGATGGCCTTGATGAGGAACTCACCATAGATATCCATCGGGAGCATCGCGTCATACTCGCCCGTGCGAACGATGGCGCGCTCGCCGCCCTTGATGCGGCTGTCCATGCTGACGGGCTTCTTCAAGCCGCCCAGCCATGTGGTGAAAGTGCGGTAAATCGAGAAACGTTTGGGATTAATTGATGCCCAGCCCATGAACTCGTCGGGCTTGTTGTTCTCGGGGATGACGGTGATGTGGCGATAGGGTGCGCGCAGCCAGCCGTCAGGTTCCACTTTAACTCCGGTGAGCACGTTGCCGCTGATGATGCGGCTCGCGTTAACATCGGTCAGGTTGTTCTTGAGCAGAGTACCTAGGTCAGCACCCATCACGGTCTTGACGTAGCGGGGCTCCTGCACCATTTCGCCATTGACGGCAACCACTGTGTCGTGGCTCACCTTGCCCGTGGTGAACAGCTCGCCGATACGGGCCAGCGTCACGATGTCGAGCGTCCAGATCACGTCACCCTTGCCCACGGGGGCGAGGTTAGCGGCCTGCACGCCAGCATTACCGGCGGGGTGGGGGCCGACGAAGGTGTTGACCTCGGCACCGGGAGCGTTAATCGATTGACCCTCGCGGATAGAGATGTAGACCTTGCCGTCGGTGAGCTTGTTGAGCACCTCCACGCCCTTGGCGATGTACTGGCGCTTGTCTCCCAAGACAACATCCAGGTCAGGGGCTAGGGGAGCCGAGTCAAAGGCGGTGACAAACACGTCGCGGGGACGGACACCAGGCACCGGTACCACGTCATAGGGGCGCTGGCGCAGCATGGCCCACAAGCCAGAGGCACACAGCACCTGCATCGCGTCACCTTTCACATCGATTGTCACGGTGTCGTTGCCCTCGGGGGCAATGACGATGGCGTCGATGTGGCGTCGCTCGCCACGGCGCACCTCGGTCACGGTGCCGCTCACGGGAGCGACCACCTTGATGGCCTCATAATTCTTGTCATGGTAGAGGGGCTCTCCGGCAGCGACATGCTCGCCCTCTTTCTTTTCCATGCGCGGTATAACGCCATGGAAATCATCGGGCACGACAGCGACACTTTTAGCTGGGGCTGAAAATGCGACCTCCTGGCCGTTGATTTCACCAAGCAAGTGGATGTCGAACCCTTTTTTGAGTCTTACTGTTGACATGCTATGATTAGTTTTGGTTATATTATATTAAATAATGTGGGCACAAAGATACAAAAAAGATTTAAAAAAACAAACATTAACTCATGCTATAGTGAAGAAATGTCAATAAAAGGAATGCGTCATTACTCAGTCACCCGCTAGCCCCGATAATGCTTGTTAATAAAAAAAACTTGAAAAAAATGCCATGAAATATGGTGTTTTCAAATAATTGTGATAAATTTGCGTTAATTTTTTAGGCAAAATGGCTTTTCACGAGTGTGGTGAGTGTCGTTGATTGCTGTGAAATTTATTGTGTTTCAACCGCTTGTGAGTTCACATGAAGCCTGAGAGACACCTTATTGACATTGACAGATTGAACAAACTTTAATAACTAAATTAAAAACTTTATTAATTCATTTTTAAAACTAATTTAAATTATGGCTGAACAAACAAACATTCAGAAGCCACAGCCCGCTGCCAAGAAAGAAGTGAGCAGCAACGTTAGTGGTATCAAGAGCGCCTCAATCGTGGTTCTCGTTTGCTTTATCTTAGCAGTTTTATTCTACATCTTTGGTCTGGGTTACGTTGGTAACTTCAAGGACGCTACCAAGGACGTTCCCATTAACCTGATGGGTACCGTGTACAAGGGCGGTGTAGTTGTGCCTGTGCTGATTACCTGCTTCCTCGTGGTAGTTGTGCTCGCTATCGAGCGTTGGATTGCTCTTGCTAAGGCTAAGGGCAGTGGTAACACCACCAAGTTTGTCGAGAACGTTAAGGCTGCCCTGCGCAACCGTGACATCGCTAAGGCTGAGGACCTCTGCCGCAAGCAGAAGGGTACTGTAGGTGCCGTTGTTTATGCAACCCTGCAGAAGTACAAAGAGATGGAGAAGGATACCATCCTGAGCAAGGAGCAGAAGTTAGCAGCCATCCAGGCTACCCTCGAGGAGGCTACCGCTCTGGAGATGCCCGCCCTGCAGCAGAACCTGCCCGTGCTGGCAACCCTGACCACCCTGGGTACCCTGATCGGTCTGTTCGGTACTGTGTTGGGTATGATCAAGTCGTTCCAGGCGCTGTCCGCTTCGGGTGCTCCTGACTCGACCGAGCTGTCTACTGGTATTTCGGAGGCACTTGTGAACACCGCTCTCGGTATCGCAACCGCTGCCCTCGCACTTATCGCTTACAACTTCTACACCAACAAGATCGATAACATGACCTATGCTATCGACGAGATTGGTTTCTCGACTGTTGCAACCTTCTCAGCTAATCACTAATTCTTGAGGTTAGCACCTGTTTTAATAAATTCTTAAAAAACAGATTAAGGTAATTTAGAAATATGGGAAAAGTCAAAATCAAAAAGAAAGAGACACGCATCGACATGACTGCTATGTCTGATGTGACCGTTCTTCTGTTGACTTTCTTCATGTTGACTTCTACATTCCTTCAGAAGGAACCCGTGCAAGTTATCACGCCTCCATCAGTATCGGAGGAGAAGGTTCCTGTAGCTAACCTGTTGTCAGTCCTTGTCAGCCCCGAGGGTAAAGTTTACCTTGAGGTCCTCGGTAGTCAAGACTCGACCGATAACAAGAGAAAAGGTAGTGAGAATGTTCGTGCTCACATGTTGCAGAATATGGCTGAGCAATACAATGCCCTCCATCCCAGTGCAAACATCTCGTTTACTCCTGAGGAGTTGGCAACATTCTCAAAGTGCAACGCCTTTGGCGTGCCTATTACCAGAATGAAGGAATGGCTGAAATTGCCAACCGACCAGCGTGACAAAGCGCTTGAGGCTGGCCCAGGCGTTCCAATCGACATGAATGAAGATCCTAACAAGCCCAACGAGTTCCAATTGTGGGTTAAAGCTGCTTATAACTCAATCGATGATGAACTCAAGGATGCTGTTGTTAAAGGTAATGGTATTGCAATCAAGGCTGACCAGACAACGCCTTACAGCGTGGTGAACGTGGTTATGGATAATCTCCAGACCATCAAGATGAACAAGTTCACCCTGATGACAGCCCTTAAAACTGAGGAGGAATAAGATATGGCAATTAAAAGTAAAAGTCGTCAGAAAAAGTTCGATACCCGTATCGACTTCACTCCTATGGTTGACATGAACATGCTGTTGATCACCTTCTTTATGCTTTGTACCACCATGATCAAGAGCCAGACGCTCCAGATCGCGTTACCCTCTAACGAAAAAGTGGAAAACGAGCAAAAGAATAAGGTAAAGGAATCAGAGGCTATCACCATTATCATCGACGGTAAGCTCGATGAGAAGACCGGCCTCGCGAAACCTGATGAAGGCATGCTCTATTACTATGATGGTAAGCCCGAAACCGCAAATCTCGCTCAAGGCGAAAGCAACATGAAACAGGCCGAGTTCGGCTCAAAGGCTGGTGCTTATGACGCTATCCGCGGGATTCTACAAGAGCGTAACAAGGAAGTTGTTCTCAAAGTCAACGACTTGAAGAAGAAATGGAAAGACATGGGATTCTCCAACAACGAGGAGAAGAACGACTCCATTTATCAAGCCGAGCGCAAGAAAGTCATGAACGACTCAACCTTGAAACGTCCGGTTGTAATTATTAAGGCTACGCCTAACGCCAGCTACGCCAACGTGGTTAGCGTGCTCGATGAGATGCAGATCAATAGCATCAACCGCTACCAGATTGACCGCATGAATGAGGTCGACTCAGCGATGATGATTATGCTGCAGGGCAAGAACCTTAAAAAGTGATGTGGGATTAATGGATTTGTTTAAACTTTAAAAAGAAAGCAATTATGGCAAAAGAAGTTGATCTTTCATCGCGTGAATGGTGTGACCTCGTGTTCGAAGGGAAGAATAAGGACTTTGGTGCTTATGTCATCCGAACAGAATCTACCAAGCGTCACAATATGGCTGTCCTGTGGACTCTCATTGGTGCCCTCGCAGTCGCTGCCCTCGCTTTTGGTTTGGTGAAGGCCAACCAGTATCTCGAGGAGAGGCGTCTTGCCAACCAGGGTGATCAAACCGAGATCTTCATGGATTTGACAACCGAAGAACCTGAAGCAGAACCCGAACAGCAGCGCGTCGAGCCCGAAAAGCCCGAGGTACTTCCTGAGGAGGTATTGAAGTCTGTAAAGGTAACCGAGCTCCAGATCGTTGAGGACGACAAGGTAAAGAAAGAAGACGAGATCAAGACTCAGGACGAGCTTAAGGAAACCGAGACCGCTTTCGGTCAGAAGGATAACGAGAAAGGTACTGAGGACCGTAACGTTACCCGTACCCTGAAGGAAGAGGTTGTCGTTGAGAAGCCCGTAGAGAAGAAAGAAGAGAAGAAGGAAGAGATCTTCCGTTCAGTAGAGCAGATGCCCCAGTTCCCTGGTGGTGAGGCTGCCCTGATGAAGTACCTCCAGTCACACATCAACTACCCGCCCATGGCCGCCGAGAACAATGTTCAGGGTCGCGTCGTTGTGCAGTTCGTTGTTGACAAGACTGGTAAGGTAGGTGAAGTAAAGGTTGTCCGCTCAGTGGATAAGGATCTTGACAAGGAGGCCGTTCGCGTCTGCAAGTCACTGCCCAAGTTCACTCCTGGTCGCCAGAATGGTCAGGCCGTATCAGTATGGTACACCCTGCCCGTTACCTTCAAGCTCCAAGGAACTAACTAATCGATTATTCGGTTAATTCCGTATAGTAAAAAGAGGGTGTGTCAATATTTTGACGCACCCTCTTTTTTCGTAACATACTCTAAAACATAATAAAGCCTCAGCTTTCCAAAGCTGAGGCTTTATTATGTCATGATGATTTGTTTACATTCATTGGTGCCTGGAAACACACACACACAATGCTATAAATGGTACTGAATGTAGGGCCTCGCCTTGGCGTGGCCGCAGTGCTGAAAGTTCATCCGCCATGGACTTTGCTTACTTCGCAATCAGTCTCAACATCAATAAAAAAGGCGTCATCATCAATACCCAAAAATGCGAATTACCCCCAAATGACTTTTTTCTTTTATAAAGCATTGATAATCAGCGTGCTAAGTTTTGAAGTATGACCATTAAATGCTCGCCGTTTTTCTATGATCTATAGTAACTTTGCAAGCGAGAGTTAGCCGGTTTTATTAACCTAAATAATGTCTTGATTTATTATGGTTACAGTTGGTGAAATCGATTTCAAACAGATTAGCGTGAGTATCTGAAATGATATCACAACTGAATAAATACTGGTTAATGGACATTTGTTAAACTTTTAAAATCGAAGTATTATGGCACAGGAATTTAATTTATCATCGCGCGAATGGTGCGATCTCGTGTTTGAAGGAAAGAATAAGGACTTCGGTGCTTATGTCATCCGTACTGAATCAACCAAGCGTCACAATTTGGCTGTCTTGTGGGCCCTCGTTGGTTCACTGGCAGTAGCTGCCCTTACTTTCGGCTTGATTCAAGCCAACAAGTATCTTGAAGAAAGGCGTCTTGCCAGTCAACACTATCAGACCGAAGTTTTTGTCGATTTGACAACTGAAGAGCCTGAACCTGAACAGCAACTTATTGAGCCCGAGAAACCCGAGGTGCTTCCTGAGGAAGAAGTATCAGCAACCATTAAGGTGACCGAGCTCCAGATTGTTGAAGACGCCGAGGTGAGAGAGGAAGACGAGATTGTTACTATTGACGAGCAAATGGCAACTGATGCTTCCGCTGGAACTGTAACGCATCTTGATGGTTCTACCAATAAGAATATTTTTAAAGAGGCTATTGAAGAAGTAGTAGTCGAGGATAGAAAGCCAGTTGTAGAAGCAAAGCCTGAGGAAATCTTCAAGTCAGTAGAGCAGATGCCCCAATTCCCTGGTGGCGAAGCCGCACTGATGAAGTTCCTTGCGTCTCACATCAACTACCCGCCCATGGCTGCCGAGAACAACGTTCAGGGTCGTGTCGTTGTGCAGTTTGTTGTTGACAAGACGGGAAAGGTGGGTGAAGTGAAGGTTGTCCGTAACGTGGACAAGGATCTCGACCGTGAGGCCATCCGTGTCTGCCAGGCGCTGCCCAAGTTCACTCCAGGACGTCAGAATGGTCGACCCGTATCAGTATGGTACACGTTGCCCATCCAATTCAAGCTCCAGGGCACGAACTAATCGATAAACAAGTCGATTAGATTTCAAATTTATGAGCGGCATCGCGTCCAGCGGTGCCGCTCTTTTAATAAATAATATGTCCTTATTGGAATTCCCTCGTCCCACCCTCGGTCGTGGCCAGTGGTCAACTGGCGGTAATGCTACATGCCGGATAAATGCGCTGTGCAACGTGCTAGCGTGCTGGACTTGCTCCGTGAAGACCCGTTCCCGGGAATACTGCAGTCCCTTGCAGTTCCATGATTGATGGTTCAGTTCGCCCCACTACCCACAACCTACAATTCCTAATTGATGATTTCCTTTTCTAGATTTACTTGAAATCGAAGAAATTAAATTACTGACAATCAAATTTTCCAGCCTGTAGAGACGCAACATCTTGCGTCTCTCGAGTTGATTAGCCAATGCCTATCTCATCAAACACATGCTAGATTAAATCGGTAGAAAAGTTGATGGACTGGATTTCGATGTCCAGTTGGCGTAGCTGGCTCGACAACTTATCTATTTGCTTGCGCAGGGCTTTGATGTCAATCGTTGTCACAAACTTGATCTCGCTGCGAGAGTAACGTTCGTTGGTTGATGATGCCTGATTGAAGACGTTCTGCATCACTTCAACTCGCTTGGTGAGCACGTCACGTTCGGCCATCAGCTGGGTAAGTGTCTTCTCGCCGCTCATCGTGCGCATGTTGGTCAAATTGATCCTGTAGATGTATTCCTCCAGCTGTTTCAGGCAGCTGTCCAGTTCCTTGAACAATTCCTTGGGGTCCTCGGCGGGCTCATCACCTTCCTGTACTTTCACATTGCTCGCCAGACGCGCCGACAGTTGGCTGATGCGTGTCTGCAGGTCCTTGCGGATGCTTAATGCTTCGGCTAGTTTCATATCTGTATCTGTTTAATTGGTTATCTGTTGCAAAGATAATCACAAATGCCTGTTATCCCAAATATACAAAGAAAAACCTGTGGACCAAGTTTTGGCCCACAGGTTGATTTAAATAGAAGTTTGATTCTTATTTGTTGACCTGGAAGCGGTTCCAACCGTCCTTCAGGTGAGCTACCACCTGGTTAGCGGCAGCAAGACCGGCATTGATGTTAGCTTCGGCGGTCTGGGCACCCATCTTCTTGGGGGTGAACAGCACGCGCTCGGGATACTTGGCCTCGAGCTCGTCGCCGTTAGCGGGCTTCACGTCAGCAACATAGCGGAAGTCGGGACGGGCTTCCATAGCCTCGGCCAGACCGGCCTCGTCAATGACCTCCTTGCGGGCAGCATTGATGAGCACACCGTTCTTGGGCAGCATCTCGATGAGGCGCTTGCCAACTGAGCCGCGGGTCTCGTCGGTTGCGGGGATGTGAAGGCTCACGTACTGGTTCTCGCTGTAGAGCTCCTCTACGCTGTGAACGGGGTGGATGCCGTCGGCTTCCATCACCTCGTCCTTCACCCAGGGGTCAAGAGCGCTGATCTTCATGCCAAAGCCCTTAGCGATGCGGGCAACGCAACGGCCCACAGCACCATAAGCGTGGATACCCAGCGTCTTGCCCAGCAACTCGGTGCCCGAGGTGCCGTTGTAGCGGTTGCGGATCAGGGTAACGAGCATACCCATCACGAGCTCGGCAACAGCGTTGCTGTTCTGACCGGGAGTGTTCATTACACATACGCCATGGGCAGTAGCCTCGGCGAGGTCGATATTGTCATAACCAGCACCAGCGCGGACAACGACCTTGAGCTGGGGAGCAGCGTCAAACACTTCCTTGTCCACCTTGTCGCTGCGCACGATAAGACCGGCACAGTCGGCGATGGCGTTAATCATGTCCTGACGGGTGCCTTTCTCAACGAGTACCAACTCGTGGCCTGCACCTTCAATCACCTCACGGATGCCCTGAACAGCTACGGGAGCAAAGGGCTTCTCGGTTGCAACTAAAATCTTCATGATCTTGTGTTGTCTATATAATGTTTTAAGTGTGAATTAGCGGTTCTCAAACTCCTTCATAGCGTCAACAAGCACCTTCACGCTCTCCAGGGGAAGTGCGTTGTAGAGCGATGCGCGGAAACCGCCCACCGAACGGTGACCCTTGATGCCCACGATGCCCTTGCTGGTAGCGAACTCCATGAAGTCCTTCTCCAGTTCCTTGTACTCGGGCTTCATTACGAAGCAAACGTTCATGATTGAACGGTCCTCGGGGGCAACGGTGCCGACGAACATCTTGCTCGAGTCGATGGCGTCATACAGGTAAGCGGCCTTCTCCTCGTCGATGCGCTGCAACTCCTTAACACCACCCAGCTCCTTGTACCACTTCAGGGTCTGCAGGGCTGCATAGATGGGGAATACGGGAGGAGTGTTGAACATCGAACCCTTGTCAACGTGGGTCTTGTAGTTTACCATCGTGGGCAGCACGCGGTCAACCTGGCCCAGGACGTCTTCCTTAACAATAACGAAGGTCACACCAGCGGGAGCGATGTTCTTTTGAGCGCCACCGTAGATGAGGTCATACTTGGACACGTCAACGGGACGTGAGAAGATGTCTGATGACATATCGGCAACCATGCGAACGGGAACGTCATAGTCCTCGCGGATCTCGGTGCCGTAGATAGTATTGTTAGTCGTGATGTGGAAGTAATCAACATCGGTGGGAACCTTATAGCCCTTGGGAATATAGGTGTAGTTGTCCTCCTTGGAAGAACCGACAACCTCAACGTCACCAATCAGCTTGGCCTCCTTGATAGCCTTGTTTGCCCAGGTACCCGTGTCGAGGTAGGCAGCCTTGGTTTTGAGGAGGTTCATAGGAACCATGTAGAATTGGGTGCTTGCACCACCACCCAGGAACAATACCTTGTAGCCCTCGGGGATGTCGAGCAGCTCCTTGAACAGAGCCTCGGCCTCGTCAACGACAGCCTGGAACTCCTTGCTGCGGTGTGAAATCTCAAGAATTGACAGGCCGGTGCCTGCAAAGTCACGAATAGCGTCAACGCACTTGTCCAGGGTGTACTGGCTCAGGATTGACGGTCCAGCGTAAAAATTATGCTTCTTCATAATGTTAATTGAAATTAGAAGTTATATAAATATTAATGTTAAGATCGTTTGTTTTTTAATTGTGACAAAGTTACGTCTTTTTTTTCATTGCTGCAATACCTCGAGAAATAAGCACTTTTTTGACAGATTGTCAATTTGTAGCAATTTTGGGGGATTTTGTGGCTCATTTCATGGCTAAAATCGCGGTTTTGGTGTCAAAATGATTGTATCGGGCAGGTTTCGTGGCAAATTTTTTTTTGTTCGTTTTTTGCTTTTTTCACAGTCGGTGAAAAAAAAATGAAAAACCTCTCAAAAATTCTTTGCAATTGGAAAATTCACTGTATATTTGTGACGCTTTTAGAAGAACGTTCGTCAAGTTTTGAACATCCTCTAAATGAGCACAAATGAAGAATTAACTTTATTGTTTTATCTAATTAACAACTTTTTTATATTATTATCATGAACGTTGAGAAAATTATGGCCGACCTGGAGGCTAAACACCCAGGCGAATCAGAGTATCTGCAGGCTGTACGTGAAGTCCTTGAGTCTATCGAGGAGGTTTATAACCAGCATCCCGAGTTTGAGAAAGCTAAGATCGTTGAGCGCATGGTTGAGCCCGAGCGCATCTTCACTTTCCGTGTAACCTGGATCGACGATAAGGGTGAGGTTCAGACCAACCTCGGTTATCGCGTGCAGTTCAACAGCGCTATTGGCCCGTACAAGGGTGGTTTGCGCTTCCACAAGGCCGTTACTCCCTCAATGCTGAAGTTCCTCGGTTTCGAGCAGACCTTCAAGAATGCTCTGACCACTTTGCCCATGGGCGGTGGTAAGGGTGGTTCTGACTTCGACCCCGTTGGCAAGAGCGACGCTGAGATCATGCGTTTCTGCCAGGCCTTCATGCTTGAGCTCCGTCACAACATTGGTCCCGACCAGGATGTTCCTGCTGGTGACGTTGGTGTTGGTGGCCGTGAGATTGGCTTCCTCAATGGTATGTATCAGAAACTCGCTCGTCAGTATCACACTGGCGTTCTCACCGGCAAGGGCATGACTTGGGGTGGTTCTATCCTCCGTCCCGAGGCTACCGGTTTCGGCGCTCTCTATTTCACCGAGCACGTGCTCCGCACCGCTGGTAAGGACATCAAGGGCAAGAAGGTCACCCTCTCTGGCTTCGGTAACGTAGCTTGGGGTGCCGCTACCAAGGCTCTCGAACTCGGTGCTAAGGTTGTTGCTATCTCTGGCCCCGATGGTGTTTGCGAGATTCCCGAGGGTATCACTCCCGAGATGATTGACTACATGCTCGACATGCGCGCTTCTAACCGCAACAAGGTTGAGGATATGGCTACCAAGTTCCCCGAGAAGGCTAAGTTCACTGCCGGTAAGAAGGCTTGGAGCATTCCTTGCGACATCGCTCTTCCCTGCGCATTCCAGAACGAGCTCAGCGAGGACGACGCTAAGGAGCTGAAGGCTAACGGCTGCTGGTGCTGCTGCGAGGTTTCCAACATGGGCTGCCAGCCTGGTGCTATCCACTACTTCCAGAAGAACGGCGTGCTGTTCGCTCCTGGTAAGGCTGTTAACGCTGGTGGTGTTGCTACCTCAGGTCTCGAGATGACCCAGAACGCTGCTCACCTCAGCTGGTCAGCTAAGGAAGTTGATGAGAAGCTCCACTGGATCATGGAGAACATCCACGAGCAGTGCGTGAAGTTCGGTACTCAGGCCGACGGCACTATCGACTACGTGAAGGGCGCTAACATCGCTGGCTTCATGAAGGTCGCTCAGGCTATGCTCGAGCAGGGTGTCATCTAATTGAACCCTTGAAGTTCTAACGGAACAAAGACAAACCCGAAGCGGGTTGCTCGCCATCACGGCAAGCAATCCGCTTCCTGTTTCATGCTAAGTGGCTTTGACGCGACGGTATCAACAACATTTTCTTTACCCTGAGAATAAAATACTGCTTTTGGGTCTCAAGTTTTTAAAAGTTTGTGTATCTTTGCAAATTGAGAATAATTTCATTATCTATGAACGAAAACGAAAAATTAATTAAATCTATCATCGAAGCAATTCAGGAAAAGAAAGGACGCGACATCGTCCATGTAGATTTGTCTGGCATTGAGACTGCTGCAGCCCAAGGTTTTGTCATCGCCACGGGAAATACACCCATGCAGGTGACTGCCGTTGCCGACAGCATCCGTGAGTATGTCGAGAAAAATGCTGGCCAACGCCCGTTCAACTACGACGGCTACCAGAACGCCCAATGGATCATCATCGATTACGGTAACATATTCGTGCATGTTTTTGTGCCCGATTTCCGTGAGCGTTTCAATCTTGAGCAGCTTTGGGCCGATGCTCGCATCAACGAGATTCCTAATCTGGATTAGCTTTGAATTCAGACGATTAATATGGCTAATAACAACAATCAGCACAAGAAACCCAAGTTCAACATCTTCTGGATGTATGGACTGATCATCATTTTCCTGTTGTCGGTCTATTGGCTGAACATGGATGGTGGGGTGACTAGAGAAGTCAGCTGGACCCAGTTCGAGAAGATTGTCAAGGACGGCGGTGTTCAGTCGATTACTGTATATAGCAACAAGAACTTGGCTGAAGCCATCCTGAGCGATTCGGCAGCCCAAAGAGTGGCCAAAGAGCTCCCTGCGGCCCCATCAACCACGTTTGGGAACCAACAACCGGTAAGCAACAAGATATCGGCTCACGTCCCCAGCGCAGATAAGTTTGATGAGCGCGTCGATGCATGGAAAGAGCAAGGCGTGTTCAATGGTGAGATAAAATATGATCAAATCAGTGACTATTCGTCATTGATTTGGAATGTGGGCTTTTTGGTGTTGCTTGTCCTGTTTTGGGTGTTCATGCTTCGCCGCATGGGCGGTGGCTCTGGCGGCGGTGGAGGCATCTTCAGCGTCGGCAAGTCCAAGGCCCGCCTCTTTGATAAGGATAACGACAACAAGGTGACGTTCCAGGACGTGGCAGGACTCGCCGAGGCCAAGGTGGAGATCGCCGAGATTGTTGACTTTCTCAAGAATCCCAAGCACTATACCGAGTTAGGCGGCAAGATACCCAAGGGCGCGTTACTCGTTGGCCCTCCGGGTACAGGTAAGACTTTGTTGGCTAAGGCGGTCGCCGGTGAGGCCGATGTGCCGTTCTTCTCCATGTCGGGTTCCGACTTTGTCGAGATGTTCGTCGGTGTCGGCGCATCACGCGTGCGTGACTTGTTCCGTCAGGCCAAGGAGAAAGCTCCTTGTATTGTCTTCATTGACGAGATTGATGCTGTGGGCCGCGCCCGTGGCAATAAAGCCAACTTAGGAGGCAATGACGAGCGCGAGAGCACTTTGAACCAGTTGCTCACCGAGATGGACGGCTTCGGGACCAATAGTGGTGTCATCATTCTTGCGGCCACTAACCGTGCCGATATTCTTGATAAGGCATTGTTGCGCGCAGGGCGTTTCGATCGTCAGATATATGTCGAATTGCCTGAACTCAGCGATCGCAAGGAGATATTCCAGGTCCACCTGCGCAATGTTAAGACCGACGGCTCGGTAGACTTGGATCTGCTTTCGAGGCAGACTCCCGGCTTCTCGGGTGCCGACATTGCCAACGTTTGTAACGAGGCAGCGCTGATTGCGGCGCGCCACAAAAAACAGGCGGTGCAAAGGCAGGATTTCATGGATGCGATCGACCGTATTGTCGGTGGTTTGGAAAAGCGTTCCAAGGTCATTACCGAAGAGGAAAGGCACTCAATCGCCGTTCACGAGGCGGGCCATGCTACCGTGAGCTGGCACCTACGCTTTGGCGATCCGCTTATCAAGGTGACCATCGTGCCTCGTGGCAAAGCACTGGGCGCTGCATGGTATATGCCCGAGGAGCGTCAGATAGAGCCCAAGCAGGCCTTGCTTGACAAGATTTGTTCTCTCATGGCTGGGCGAGTGGCCGAGGACATGTTCCTGGGCATTATCGACACCGGGGCCCTCAATGACCTCGAGCGTGCCACAAAGATCGCTTATGCGATGGTGACTTACTATGGCATGAGTGACAAGATGCCCAATATTTCCTATTACGACACTTCAGGAGAAGCCTACGGCTTCACCAAGCCCTATAGCGAGGACCGCGCTCAGACCATTGATGAAGAGGTTCAGGCAATCATTGATGGACAGTATGAACGGGCACGCCAGATTCTCACTCAGTATCAGTCGGGCCATCACGCTCTTGCCGACCTGCTTCAGCAGCGTGAGGTCATTTACACCGAGGATGCCGAGCGTATCTTTGGCCCCCGCCAGTGGAAATCGCGCACTGAGGAAATAATCAAAGACAATCCTCCTCAAGAAGAAGATAATGTCACAATGACACCTCCGCCTTTTGAGCAGGAAGAACAATAAACAGTGTCGTTATGGTTAAGATTCAATTCAACGATACCCAAAAGGCCGCAATGGTGAGCCTCCTCATCGAGATGATCAACGCCGATAATGTTGTTGATCCCAGTGAGTGTGATGTCTTCGACACGATTTGTGCCGAGTATGGCATCGATGACGATACCTTCAATTTAGGACGTTCGCTCAACTGCATGGTGGCGCTTGACATCATGAAACGCATGAGTGACATCCAAAAACTGGCCACCGCTCAGCTGCTCACCCGGGTTATTGATGCCGATGCGAGAGATGACGATAAAGAAATCAAGCTCTTTAATATTATATGTAATGTGACAGGTGTAGATGTCCTTATCAATGCCATGAACATTTCGGAGGAATAACCTTCACATTATAATATATAGACTTAAAGATGACGGCCCACGGCAATTCTGACTGTGGGTCGTCTTCATTTTGGGCCAAAATGAGTGTTTTTCTTGATTTGGTTAACCGGAAAAGGGTAATTAAGCACGATGTGTTTATTTCAGCACAATGGCAAAAAGCAATTTTTTTTGACTTTTTGGAAATCATTGTAATTCGCTTAAAATCAGAATAAAACAACGTTATTTACAATTTTTTTGAGGGGTTGTTAATAATTTTTTTTGAAAAAAATGACGAAATAATTTGGTGGGTATCAAAATTGGCTATACCTTTGCACCGCTTTTCGCCCCAAAACGGGGTTGAGAAAGCAACTCAAAAGAGTTCTTTGACATGTTTGCAACAATTGACGTAGTACAAGAGAACAGGGACAAAAATTGTTCCCGTTAATTCTAAAACATAGTACAACACAATAGAGCAGGAATCATCAAGGGCCAGACTCATTTGAATTCGGTCGAGTGTTGCGTTTTCATTAAATATCTTGAGAGAGATAAAGACGATAATACAACAACGAAGAGTTTGATCCTGGCTCAGGATGAACGCTAGCGACAGGCTTAACACATGCAAGTCGAGGGGCAGCGCGAGGGTAGCAATACCTTTGGCGGCGACCGGCGCACTG
>JAEETL010000029.1 GCA_016290325.1 Muribaculaceae bacterium | reverse complement strand
AACCATAGCTTTTACAACAGCTACAGCAACTTTGACCTGACCGTCGGCTTCCGCTTCTAACCAGTTTTTTATAGATTTTTTAGGGCCTATAAGTCTTATAGGGCTTATAAGGCTTATAATGAAGAAATATTTGTGTTGGGGTCAAAGAGTCTCGTCATTTTGTATTAATTTTGCAACGCCTACGGGCCACACAGCGTGTAATAACAACAGGTGAATGTTATATGGGAAATCATGATTTTTTGCCTCAACGAGGCAACTATCGGGATTTAATTGCATTCCAAAAAGCGGAGTGCATTTATGATGTTACCTATCATTTTGCCCACCATTATTATCAACGAGGCGACCTCACGATTGACCAGATGATACAGGCAGCACGAAGTGGCAAACAGAATATCGCTGAAGGTTGTACTGACTCTACCATGTCACGGGAAATGGAACTCAAATTGCTGAACGTGGCCATAGGAAGTTTAAAGGAATTGTTGGAGGACTATCATGATTATTTGCGAGTGCATGATTTACCCGTATGGGCGCTTGACAGTGAGAAGGGAATACAATGCCGTCAAGCATGCATTAAGCATAACGACAGTGCCTATTATCGTGAGGCCATCAAGGTAAGGGGAGATGAAGCGATCGCTAATATTGCGATCACGCTAATTCATCAGTGTGACACCTTGCTTCGCAAGTTGATTGAGCACTGCAAGCAGGATTTCCTTGTTCATGGGGGTTCACGGGAAGAAATGTCCCGTGCACGCATCAATTACCGTAATAAACATAAATGACAGTATTTCTATAGGCCCTATAAGCCCTATATGACCTATAAGCCTTATATATAATAAAAGAATGAGTGTAACGATATTGGGAATAGAGTCGTCGTGTGACGACACGTCGGCAGCAGTGGTGCGTGATACCGTGCTGCTTAGTAACGTCATTGCCAGCCAACGCGTGCATGAGGCCTATGGTGGCGTGGTGCCAGAGTTGGCGTCACGTGCCCATCAGCAGAACATCGTGCCCGTGGTGAGCGAGGCTATCCGTCAGGCGGGCATTGACCGCAAGGACATTGATGCCATTGCCTTCACGCGTGGCCCAGGTTTGCCGGGCTCACTCCATGTGGGCACCTCGTTTGCCAAGGGTTTGGCCCTCGCACTCGACATTCCCCTAGTTGATGTGAACCACCTGCATGGCCATGTGCTGTCCCATTTCGTCAAGGAGGCCGAGGACAGCGAGGTTCCCGAGTTCCCTTACCTGTGCCTGCTCATCAGCGGCGGCAACTCACAAATCATCAAGGTCAATTCGCCCACCGACATGGAGGTGCTTGGCCAGACCATTGACGACGCTGCGGGCGAGGCCTTTGACAAGTGTGCCAAGGTCATGGGCCTGCCTTATCCGGGTGGTCCTTTCATCGATAAGCTGGCCGCCGAGGGCAACAACAAGGCGTTCAAGTTTGCCAAGCCTCATGTCGATGGCTACAACTACAGCTTCAGCGGCTTGAAGACATCTTTCCTCTACACCCTGCGCGACGCACTCAAGGAGAACCCCAACTTCATTGAGGAGAATAAAGCGGATCTTGCCGCCTCGTTGCAGCGCACCATCATCGAGATATTGATGGACAAGTTCGGCAAAGCCATCAAGGCCACCGGCGTGAAGACCATCGCCATCGGTGGCGGTGTGTCGGCCAATAGCGGTGTGCGGGCCGCTGTCGAGGACTATGCCCGACGCCATCGCCTCAAGGCCTTCATCCCCAAGCGCGTGTTCACGACCGACAATGCCGCGATGATTGCCATCGCCGGCCATTTCAAATTCCTGGAAAAAGACTTCTGCGACATCACCGCGCCCCCCTTCCAGCGCGTCATCATCTAACACAAGGAGTGTCATAAATCATACAACGTAAATGAATCGCGCTTCGCGCGAGAAATTAAACTAAATCAGTAATATAATAGTAATCTAATGAAATGAGACCACTTAGATTTGTAATAATCGCCCTTATTGCTCTGACATCTCTCATGGCGATAGCACAAGAGCAAAGAACAGATACAATAATCCCAAAGTTTTTAGTCAATGGCTATTTTTTTCGTGAGTTACCAAAACTCCCAGAAAATGCCATTCCAAGTTATACACGACTGAAAGATTCAGAAGGAAACAAGATACTTGCCATTGGACTTGATGTCGATTTACCTGAATCTGTCATTAGCCAGGCGATACCTCGAGAACAGGTGCACAATGCCAATCAGTTCCTGAATGGTGCCAATATGATGGCAACGATGTTGGAATTGGCTCAAGCAGGCGTAAAAGATGATGGCACTTTCTACTCACCTAAGGCAGGTGAGCCATTTCCTCCATTTAATGAAATAGATTTAGAAGGACACAGATGGACCAACGACAGTGTCAAAGGTCATGTGATGGTGCTCAACCTGTGGTATTCCGGTTGTGGACCGTGTCGTGCCGAAATGCCAGAACTATCAACGTGGAAAGAACTGTTCCCTGATGTCATGTTTTTCTCTGCCACTTATCATGATGCAGAGATTGTACAAAAGATAACCGAAAAACACCACTTCACTTGGACACACCTCATTGAAGCCAAGAATATGATGTCTTGGATTGGGACCGAAGGCTTTCCCTTTACAGTGGTTGTTGATAGAATGGGAGTTGTCCGCTATGCTGTTCATGGCACAAGCCCTGAAATACGTGCTGAAATCATTGCTAAAATAAAAGAAGCAGAAGGAGGAATTTGAAAGACTATATTTCTCCGTTGAGCGAAATCTGTTTATCACTAATGGCGCTAATTGCTCTGATGCCGCAAAGTTGCTGTTTATGAGCGAGATGTACTAGTTTTCAGCAACTTTTTGTTAATGTGGGCATGAAAAGATGTGGGAACCATGTGATGGCACATGGTTCCCCAACAAGGTGGGCTTGAGGCAATAAATTGTTTTTATTGTATTTATTGTCTTCTTTTTATAAATGTTGTCTCAGTTGTTATCCGTGTTGTCTTTGTTGTCTGATGAGCGGATGGCGCGGATGCGTTGGGCGAGGGTGGGGTGGCTGTAGCTGTACCACACCACCAGCGGGTGGGGCGTGAGATTGCTGAGGGCGTGTGCCGCCAGTTTTTTAAGACCGCTGATTAGGGTCTCCCCATGGCCGTGTTCGGCGGCGAAAGCGTCGGCGCGGTATTCGGCGCGCCGTGAGATGGCACTGCCAATGGGCGAGAGCACGATGTCGATGGGGGAGAGCAGCAACGAGAAGGCCACCAGCGCCAGGATGAATGACGGGGCCGTGCCGCCCAATGCTGCTGGCAAGTCGGGATTACCCACCAATAACGAGAAGATGAACAGGTTCACAGCTATCGTGACGATGCTGATGATCATGTTCCTGAACGTGTCGCGGTGCTTGTAGTGCCCGAACTCATGGGCCAGCACGGCGACGATTTCCTCATTGGTCATCTGGTCCTGCAAGGTGTCATAGAGCACGATGCGTTTCTTGGGACCAAAACCAGTGAAATAGGCATTGGCTTTGGTGGAGTGCTTGCTGCCGTCGATGAGGTAGATATCCTTGAAACGCGACCCGAAACTCGTGATGGCATCGGTGATGGCAGTGCGCAGCTCGCCCTCGGGCAACGGTGTCTGCTTGTTGAACAGGGGCACGATGAGGTTGCTGTAGAACATCGTGAAAAAGATGATGAACACCGCGCATACCAGTGTCGCCCAAATCCAGAACTGCTGACCGAAAGTTTGGTACAACCAATAAACCACGCCTAGCAGCACAGCGCTCAGCACGGTCGAGACAAGAAAGGACTTGAGCGCATCGAGCCAAAAGGTCTTGTGTGTCGTGCGGTTAAAGCCGAACCGTTCCTCGATGACAAAAGTCGAGTAGTAGCTGAACGGCAGAGCGATAACGGTGTTGAACAGGTTGTAGATGACCAGGAAAAGCAACACTTGTAGTACAGGCACGCTGGTCCATCCTTTGCACAGGTTGTCGAGCCAGCCCAGCAGTCCGCAGCCCAAGATAATCAGTGTCAATGCAAACGACACGCAGCGGGCCACGAGCGCAACGCGCTTGTTGGTGCGCATGTAGTCCTGCTGGCGGCGGTATTTCTCCTCGTCATATAGCCCCTCCAGCTCGGGTGGCACGGGGTGGGTCATCCACCGCGTGTTGAGCCATGACAGCACGCTGCTCACGATAAACTCCAGCGTGACAAATGCGATAATCAGTATCAATAAGGTCTGTGCCATTATTTATTCTTGTTTAGTTGCCTACATGGTTATTCCTTCATCGCTTGTTGCTCTTTCTCTTCCAGGACCCGTAGCCTCTCGATGTCGGTGTCGTCGGGATTACCTTTTCCTGAATAAATGAGGAGCCACCACAGCCCGCCGATTACAGCCGCAATGCCGATGGCGGCTAGTATGATTAAATACCAGGGGCATTTATCCAAGAGCCATAAGACGGCAGCCATCATGAAGCACAATGTCGAGGTGAGGAGAATTAGCTTGGAGAATAGGGAGTTGGCACCAAGCAGTTTCAGGAAGTGCTGCATCTCCTTGGCAGTCGAGGAACGGCGGATGAGGTCATAGATGAAGGCATAGAGCACCATGACCAACGCAAACACCAGCATCAGAGCAATGAGTGGACATAAATATAGTTTGCTATCGCTCACGTCGTCAAACTTGATGATGCCCTCAATGGCAAAAATGATGGCCAAAATGCTATAAAAAACAGTATAGAAACGGCAGCCCTTCCTAATGGACTTGAGCAACTGTTCTTTTTCGTTGACCTGCTCAGGAGCAAAATCATCCTCGCTTGGAATATAATTGTCGTCGATATGATTTTCGGGTTTCATAATGAGTTGATTTAAATAGGTTAATAAATCCTGTTATTCATCTTCTGTCCACTAGATGCATACTAGGGTGCCACAAAACTTTACAAAGATAGCCAAAATTTGCAACTATCTCAACTGGAATTTAAAAAATTACTACCTTTGCAGCATAACATCATTGATAAATGGATTTGAGATATGAATAAGATGAAATCATGGATGCTAGCCGCCATCCTGCTTTGCGGCGTTGCTTGTGTGACTTCTTGTAATAACAATGGTAATGCCAATGCTGACAAGACAGCCGAGGATACAGTGGACCTTGTAGAGGAAACAGGCAGTTTTGACTTTATGCCCGCATTGGATAAGTATCTGGTGGACTCGATAGGGATGCATTACGCTCCAGGCGAGATGTGTATTCCTTGTGCCACGGTTGTAGCCTGTGACCAATGGACCACCGACAGCGTTGTCGACAGCGTTGTGGTGTTGGGCGACTTCTGGGTTTTCAATTTCAATGTGGTTGGTGATACGCTGAAGACTGTGTCAGGCGGTGACCATCCGGGCAAGATGTGCCTCAAGAAGAACGAGAAGGGCGAGTTTGAGGTCATCTCGTTTGAGCAGGTTGAGGACGGCCACGGTAACGAGGCAAGCGCAAGGCGCATCTTTGGTGACATGTATGAGGCCTTCCATGGCATCAACAGCGACCAGGAAACGCGTGAGCAGGCCCGAGGCATCGCCATTGCCAGGTATGTGAGGGCTAACAACCTGCCTTACAAGTACTATCAGGATTACGGTTGGCCCGCCAAAGAAATCCCCACCGAGTAACCGCCCCCTCTAGTAAATCTAGCTAAAACCTAGTACCTAAAGCCTGACACCTAAAACCTAACGACTAAACAAAATGAAATATAGCATCATAGCCATCGGTGACGAACTGCTCATTGGGCAGGTCACCGACACCAATTCGGGTTGGATTGCCCGCCACATGACGCCCCGTGGCTGGGACGTGAACACGGTGCAGGTCGTCCCCGACAATGCCCATCAGATTGAGCTCGCCATCGACCGCGCTTTTGCCCAGACCGACGTCGTACTCATGACCGGCGGCCTTGGTCCTACCAAGGACGACATCACCAAGCCCACCCTCTGCCGCTACTTTGGCGGGGAGATGGTCCTCGACGAGGCCGTCGAGGCCAACGTCCGTCAGGTGATGGAGCGCCGCCACCTCAAACTCAACGAGTACACCCGTCTGCAGGCTATGGTGCCCTCGTCGTGTCGCGTTATCCAGAACGAGATGGGCACGGCGCCGTTGATGTGGTTTGAGCGCGATGGCAAGGTGCTAGTGAGCATGCCCGGCGTGCCTTTTGAGCTTCAAGGCATGATGGAACGTGCGGTCATTCCGCAGCTGCTGGCCTGCTTCAACGATGGCGAGGATATTGAGTTCCGCACCTTTGTTGTTACGGGCATCATCGAGTCGGCGTTGGCCATGGAGCTCGATGAGTTTGAGCGCGCGTTGCCTCACGGCATCCATCTGGCCTATCTGCCAGAGGGTGGCATCATCCGCTTGCGCTTGACAGGCTCATCGACCGACGCCCGTCAAATCAATGCTGACATGGAGCGCCTCTCGCGTGAGTTGCACGACATCCTGGGCGGCCATATCATTGCCGACGGCGACAAGCGCCTTCCCGAGATCCTCGGCGACCGCCTGCGAGAGCGCGGATTGACGCTTTCGACAGCCGAGAGCTGCACGGGCGGCAATATCGCCCACGAGATTACTAGCATCGCGGGCAGCAGCGACTATTTCAAGGGTGCTGTGGTAAGTTATGCCAACGAGGTGAAAATGTCCCTGCTAGGTGTCAGTGAACAGGATATCATCGACTACGGAGCTGTGAGCGAGCCCGTCGTGCGCAAGATGGCCGAGGGTGCTTGCAAGGCATTAGGTACCGATTGTGCCATCGCCACTAGCGGCATTGCTGGCCCTGGAGGAGGTACTCCTACCAAGCCTGTAGGCACCGTGTGGATGGCAGCCAAGTGCGGCGATCGTGTCGTCACCCAGGTCAAGCAATTACCTGGCGACCGCAACCGTGTCATCACCCGCGCTACCCTCGAGGCCCAACTGCTCCTCCTCTCCCTCCTGTAGAGATGGTTTCTAATACCCATAATGCTGAGCATGACTCCCCCTCTAAGATTAGAGGGGGTGGCGCGATAGCGCCGGGGGCGTTGATCGTCCCCGATTCAAAGGATGACTCATCAGTCGCAGTTAGCTCTTGTGATATCAACTCCCCCGCCCTAACGGGCACCCCCTCTTATCCAAGAGGGGGAGTTTCACGCGACACCCAACATGTGATGAACACACCAGAGATGAAATTGTTTAGGCGTGAACTGCGCACCCACGGCACTGCCGCTGAGGGCGCTTTGTGGAACATACTCAAGAGGAAACAAATTGCAGGATTACAGTTCCGTCGTCAATATAGTGTTGGGACTTATATATTGGATTTTTACTGTCCTGCATTGAAACTTGCAATCGAACTGGATGGAGATTATCATTATCACATGGATATGCCTGATAGAGATTGGGCTCGTGAACAAGAATTGTTGAATAAGCATGGCATCAAGACATTGCGTTTTGAAAACAATATCGTATTTCATGACCCTGAAACTATACGTTATTATATTATGCAAGAGCTTGAGTATCAGCAATCCAAGGATTCGCCTAAATAAGGATGAATTAACAATAATAGTTATTGAATGATGAAAAAGTATATAGTGCTGTTGCTCATTGTCCTGCTCGCTGTTCCTGGTGTCAGGGCCGGTGGAGACGATGATGACAAAACTACAGTCCATAAGCGCGAGATACGTCGACTGCATCCCGAGCGCGAGCGCTTGAAGGCGATGAAAAAGCTTCAAGAGCAGAGGTCCCGCAAAGCCGAGCCCAAAGACGACCCGTGGGACACTAGCGACGAAGTATGGGGCACCGTCGATGTCCCGCCCGACCTGCGAGACAGTACCGCTGTTGAGGGACACCGCCTCACGTCGCCCCCCACTGCAGGCGCAAACGGCCAGCGTCTGGTGTGGCGTGACGAGCCGGTGACCTCCTCCATCGACCAGTTGATGCCCTACTGCATTGTCGATGACGATGGCGACTGCCGATCTAAGTATGTGTCTGTTGATGAGCCGCGCAATGAGGTGTATTTCACGTTTGCTGTTAACGATAGCCTGACGGGGCCCTTGCGCCTGTGTGTTCGTTATCTTGGCGAGACTCCTATGGACTTTGACCAGTTGGTGTTCACTATCGATGGGTTTGATTACATGTTTTATCCCACCGATGTCCAGCACGGATTGACCGACAGCGGCAGCTACTGGTCAATCAGCGACAATGAGGTTCATCCCGCTTATAAGGATTTGGTTTATGCGCTCGCCCATGGTCATTGGGGCATCATGAAGATGCAGGGAAGTGGGGGAGTGAGCCTCGTCAAAATGCTTACCGACGGCCAGCGCGATGATTTTGCCCGCACTCTAGCATTATATCTGCTTTTGGGCGGATCGATATGATTTTTCAGGCGTTTATGCAACGGATTGCATGACCGTTTTCGGTCGTTTGCATGACATTTTGCATGGTTTGTTGCATGAGGTATGGAAAAAACTATTACCTTTGTCCCGATTTTTGAAATCATCATTATTATAATTAAAAAATTTTTTGATTGTTTTATTAAAGGTTTTTTTTATGAACACTGAAAACATTGGTAACTGGGCAGGTCTCGTGTGGAACGCCCTGAACGATGCGCAGAAGGCTATGAGCCTCAAGGATTTGCGCAAAGCCGCTAAGCTCAAAGTTAACGAAATGCATTGCGCCCTGGGTTGGCTCGCTAAGGAAGGCAAGCTCAACTTCGCCGAGGGTAAGGACGATATCGAGGTGTCGCTGCGATAAGCTCGACATGTACTGTCCTCCGATTGATTAGGTTCTAATACGATCGATAATAGCAGTGATGGCATGGAACGTCAGGTTCCGTGCCATCACTGTATTTGTGCGCAGTGTTTCGAATTAATTTGGCATTTTGTTCGATTTGCATAAATTTTTCGTATCTTTGCGACATGATGAATCATGTCTTGTGAAGAATCATTTAAACCTCATTAACCCAAAATAACCAGAAAATAGAGATGAGACATGCATATTTGTTAGGTCTGGATGTGGGCAGTAGCTCGGTAAAAGCGTCGTTGGTCGATGTTGAGACGGGTTGTTGTGTGGCATCGGCTTTTTCCCCAGGTCAGGAGGCACCCATCAAGGCTGTTAAACCAGGTTGGGCCGAGCAAGACCCCCGCTCATGGTGGGATTATGCCAGTCAATCGCTTGCCCAGTGCTTGAAGCAGACTGGCGCCAGTGGTGAGGAGATCAAGGCCATCGGTATCAGTTACCAGATGCATGGGTTAGTGTGTGTGGACCGTGACCTGCAGCCTGTGCGCGACAGCATCATTTGGTGCGACTCCAGGGCGGTACCTTATGGCGAACGGGCGATGCAAGCATTAGGCAGGGACTGGTGTCTGGAGCATCTGCTCAATTCGCCGGGCAATTTCACTGCAGCCAAGCTGGCGTGGGTCAAGGAAAATGAACCCGATGTGTACAGGCGCATCTACAAGGTGATGCTCCCGGGCGACTACATCGCCATGCGACTGAGCGGCAAACCTGCAACGACTATCAGCGGCCTGAGTGAAGGCATCATGTGGGACTTCAAGGCCAAACGGCCCGCAGTGGAACTGCTGGATCATTACGGCTTTGACCACTCGCTGTTGAGTGAGACGGTACCCACCTTTGGTATTCAAGCCACTGTGTCGCCACAAGCAGCCGACGAGCTGGGTCTCAAGGCCGGAACTCCGATAGGCTACCGTGCCGGGGACCAACCCAACAATGCCCTGTCACTGAGCGTGCTCAATCCTGGCGAGGTTGCCGCTACGGCAGGCACGTCGGGCGTTGTCTATGGTGTGCTGGGCGAGGTCAATCGCGATCCGTTGAGCCGTGTCAACACCTTTGCCCATGTGAACTATTCGTCCGACCTCGACCGTCTGGGCGTGCTGTTGTGCATTAACGGCACCGGTATCCTCAATGCCTGGATGCGGCGCAATGTGGCTCAAGGTCTGTCTTATCAAGAAATCAATGACCTCTGTGCCTCGGTACCCATCGGCAGCGACGGCGTGACGGTCATCCCCTTTGGCAACGGTGCTGAGCGTGTGCTCGAGAATCGTGAGACAGGATGCTCGGTACACGGGCTGGACTTCAACCGCCACAATCGCACCCACCTGCTGCGTGCGTCACAGGAGGGTATCGTGTTCAGTTTTGCCTATGGCATGGAAGTCATGCGAGAGATGGGCATGGATATCAGCACCATCCATGCGGGAAAGGCCAACATGATGCTGAGTCCCGTCTTCCGCCAGACCTTGGCCACCGTAAGCGGTGCGACCATCGAGCTGCATGATACCGACGGTAGCGTGGGTGCCGCACGTGGAGCAGGAATCGGAGCAGGAATCTACAAGAATGCCCAGGAGGCCTTTGCCACGCTGCAACGTCTGTCGGTCATCGAGCCGATTGAACAGGACCGCGAGGCCTGCAAGGACGCTTATAAGCGATGGAAAGCCTTGTTGAGGAAGGCGCTATCATAAAACAGAATTATTTATCATCAATCATCAATAAAAAACTGACAGAAAAATGAGTAAGGAGTATTTTCCCGAGATTGGCAAAATCCCGTATGAGGGAGCCGAGAGCAAGAATGTCATGGCATTCCACTACTATGATCCCGAGCGTGTGGTCATGGGTAAGAAGATGAAAGACTGGTTCAAATTCGCTATAGCCTGGTGGCACACACTGGGGCAGGCCAGCGCTGACCAGTTTGGTGGACAGACCCGTTCCTATGAATGGGACAAAGCCGAGGACGTCTTGCAGCGCGCCAAGGACAAGATGGATGCCGGTTTTGAAATCATGCAGAAACTGGGCATTGAGTATTTCTGTTTCCATGATGTGGACCTCATTGACGAGGCCGATACCATCGAGGAATATGAAGCCCGCATGAAGGCGATTACTGACTACGCCCTGGAGAAGATGCAGGCAACGGGTATCAAACTGCTGTGGGGCACGGCCAACGTGTTCGGCCACAAGCGTTACATGAACGGCGCCGCCACTAATCCCGACTTCAATGTCGTGGCACGTGCAGCCGTGCAAATCAAGAACGCACTCGACGCCACCATCAAGTTGGGCGGTACCGCCTACGTCTTCTGGGGTGGCCGTGAAGGCTATCAGAGCCTGCTCAACACCCAGATGCAGCGTGAGAAGAACCACCTGGCCAAGATGCTCACGGCAGCCCGCGACTATGCCCGTGCCAAGGGATTCAAGGGTACCTTCCTGATTGAGCCTAAGCCGATGGAACCCACCAAGCACCAATATGATCAGGATACCGAGACCGTTATTGGCTTCTTGCGTGCCAATGGCCTGGATAAGGACTTTAAGGTCAACATCGAGGTCAACCATGCCACGTTGGCAGGCCACACCTTTGCACACGAGCTGGCAGTTGCTGTGGATAACAATATGCTGGGCAGCATTGATGCTAACCGCGGTGACCACCAGAACGGCTGGGATACTGACCAGTTCCCCATCAACAGTCATGAACTTACCAATGCTATGCTGCAGATCGTGCGTGGCGGAGGCTTCAAGGATGGCGGTACCAACTTTGACGCCAAGCTGCGCCGCAACAGCACCGACCCCGAGGACATCTTTATTGCTCACATCAGTGGTATGGACGCCTTGGCCCGTGCCCTGTTGAGTGCTGCCGATATCCTTGAGAAGAGCGAGTTGCCTGAAATGCTCAAGGAACGCTATGCCAGCTTTGACGCGGGTGAAGGCAAGCGCTTTGAGGATGGCCAGATGTCCCTCGAGGAACTGGTTGCCTATGCCAAGTCCCATGGCGAGCCTGCTACCATCAGTGGCAAGCAGGAGAAATATGAAGCCATCGTGGCTTTGCACGTTAAGTAAATTAGTCATCAAGCAATCAAGAGTTTATGGGCTACTTTGAAAAAGGCGGAAGCAGGCTCTATCTGGTGAGCATCGTCCTGGTGGCGGTGCTGGGAGGTCTGCTCTTCGGATATGATACGGCGGTCATCTCGGGCGCCGAGAAGGGCTTGCAGGCATTCTTCATGCAGGCTACCGATTACAACCACACCGATGCATGGCATGGTTTGACCTGTTCCAGTGCCCTGATCGGATGCATTATCGGCAGTGCCCTTTCAGGCTTGTTGGCAACTAACTTCGGTCGTAAGCGCTCGTTGATGTTTGCCGGCATCTTGTTCCTCCTGTCTGCGCTGGGCAGCATGCATCCCGAGTTCCTGTTCTTTGAAGGGCAGGGTGCGTCCAAGAACCTGCTCATGGCCTTCAACTTCTACCGCATTGTCGGCGGTGTGGGTGTGGGTCTGGCTTCGGCCATCTGCCCCATGTATATCGGCGAGGTCTCTCCCACCAAGATTCGCGGCATGCTCGTGTCATGGAACCAGTTTGCCATCATCTTTGGCCAGCTAGTGGTTTATTTCGTTAACTTCATGATTCTGGGCAGTCACGAAAATCCCGACATTGATATCGTGGGAGGCATTAACAAGGTGATGAACCCCGAGGGCGCCATGTGGGCGACCCAAGAGGGCTGGCGTTACATGTTCGGCAGCGAGGCCATTCCTGCGGGATTGTTCACGTTGCTCATCTGTCTCGTTCCCGAGACACCGCGATACCTAGTCATGGCCGGCCAGGACGAGAAGGCATTTAATGTGCTGACCCGTATCAATGGCAAGACCAGGGCCGAGATTATTCTTGCCGACATCAAGAGCACCATTACCCAGAAGACCGAGAAGCTCTTCTCCTATAGCTTCATGTGTATCTTCATCGGCATCATGCTCAGCGTCTTCCAGCAGATAGTTGGCATCAATGCCGTGCTCTATTACGCTCCGCGCATCTTTGAGGAGATGGGCATGACCAATCCCATGGTCAATACTGTGGTGATGGGTGTGATCAATATCCTGTTCACGCTGCTGGCCGTGTTTACGGTCGAGAAGTTGGGCCGCAAGCCACTGCTCGTTACCGGTTCGCTGGGTATGGCCTTGGGCGCCTTTGGTGTGGCCTTGGCGTTTGACAATCCCAACCTGGGCATGTTGTGCATGATCTCGCTCATGCTCTACAGCGCATGCTTCATGTTCAGCTGGGGACCCATCTGCTGGGTACTCATCGCTGAAATTTTCCCAAATACCATACGTGGCAAGGCTGTTGCCATTGCCGTTGCCTTCCAGTGGATTTTCAATTGGATTGTCAGCACGTCGTTTGTGCCCATGTTCAACTTTGAGTTCCATGAGGGCGACCAGATGGGCCACTTGCTCACCTACGGCCTGTATGGCATCTTGTGTGTCGTGGCGGCCATCTTCGTGTGGAAAATTGTTCCCGAGACCAAGGGCAAGACACTCGAAGACATGACCCGCCTGTGGCGCAAAAAATGACTTGTAGATAAAAACGTCGATTGACGGCATGTGTAAATGAAGGACCGGTTGCCCCATGGTTGCCGGTCCTCAGTTCTTATTCATGAGCTTCTCGGTAAAGCCCCGTTAGGGACGACCAGAGCATAGGCAGAGGTGAAACGAGGCGAAGCCGAGTGTAACCCCTGCAGCAGTTGAGAATACACGTTCAAGCCCCATCGGGGCGACAGTGAGTTCTATTGCGGCTCATCCAGCACGGTTATAAGGTAGGGGTAAAAAATCGAAAAACCCGGGGTTGCGTCCCGGGTTATCGTTCTGTAAAACAAACCATTACTAAGCACTTAAAGTTTCGCTTGGCTTCACAGCTTGCGATAAACAATTCTTTATTCCATAGCTTATGAATTTGCTTGAATGCACAAAGGTAAACACTTTTTTTGAATTTACAAAACAAAACGAAAAAATTTTCAAAAAAAAATTATTTATTTTTGTAAATGCTCCAATTTTTACCCTCTAAGACCAGTGGAGGCACCCGCTTCGGTGGGGGCCTTTACATCCTCTATCAAATAAGTTTTCACATGTAATTATCATGAATTATCCATTAATTAATGATTAATTCACGACAATTCATGTAAAAAAACAAATCGTGTCAGCCCCGATATTCACGCTGCAGGTGGATTCGTGGGAGAATGGGAGAGTCCCTTTATAAGACATTTAGGGATGGAATTGTGGGGATTTTGATGAAATTAGTCGCTTATTTCATCCAGAATTTATACATTTGGGAAATGAATCTAAATACTGTAAGAACTATGAATGTCATGAAGTCTTTTTTGCTGCTGGGATTTGCTCTAGTGGCCATGTGTATGACAGCTGGAGAGGTGAGCGTCAACGATGCGCAGGCCAAGGCATTGCGATTTCTCAACCAACGTCCAGGCACTAAACTTTTAATGTCCCCACAAGAATTGAAACTCGTCCACGTTGAGCCTGCACAGGTGAGTCACGGCGTGGCAGATTTCTATGTGTTTAATGCCGAGGATGGCAGCGCGTTTGTCATTGTTGCGGGAGATGACCGTGCGACTGATGTGCTGGCCTATGGTCCTCATGCCTTGGATATGCAAACCGTGCCTTGCAACATGCAGTGGCTGTTGAGCCAATACAAGCGGCAGCTGGCTTTCCTGCGTGAGCACCCCGAAATGGGTGTCAGCAAAACCATGGAGCGTTCGACCTCTGTGCCAGTGTCTCCGCTCGTTTCCTGTACATGGAATCAACGTTCTCCCTTCTATAACCAGTGCCCGACTAGCGGCTCGCAGCATTGCCTCACGGGATGTATTGCCACCGCGATGGCCCAGGTGATGTATTACTGGAAATTTCCCGCCGAGGCTCCCGCCATGGATGCCTATACCTCAGAGGTCAATGGTTTGTCGGTGGGCGCATTGCCTGGTGGTGTGTTCGACTGGGATAATATGCTCGACGCTTATACCAATAGCGCGACGACCCAGCAACGCGATGCTGTAGCCATGCTCATGCGTTATTGTGGACAGGCGTGTCACATGGGATATGGCACATCGGCCAGCGGCGCTTACAGTGACAATGAGTTGGCGGGCATGAAGTTGTTCGGCTATAATGCCGGGGCAACCCTGCTCTCTCGCGATGACTATTCTGCCGACGAATGGGCAGGAATGATCGAGGCCCAGCTGGCTGCTGGATGCCCAATTCTGTATGGCGGTGTTGATCCTGTAAAAGGCATGGGCCATGGTTTTGTCGTGGATGGTTGCGGCGGTGGCATGTATCATGTGAACTGGGGCTATAGCGGTTCGGGCGATGGTTACTTTGTGCTTGATGCTTTCTCGACGATGGGCTATACGTTTTCCAGCGAACAAGAGATGCTTTACCAGGTTTATCCCAAGGGCTACCTGTATGACAAATACCCTTCGGTCATGGAACTGGCTGCAAATGTGACTTCTTCATCGTTTACTGCCGATTGGACCGAGGTCACCCCCAGCGAGAATGTGACCGGTTACACCCTGTATGTGCAACCCTATGATCCGTCGGCTCACGAGATGCTGTTGAACGAGACTTTCAGCGCCATAGATGTAAATGTTGACGAGACAGTAGCCCTTGCGTCCAATAAAGTGGGCAACTATTGCGACAATCCTGGCTGGACGGGCAGTTTTGTTTATCTGGGTGCTGGCGGTTGCTTCATTGTAGGTGGTCAGAAGTATGTGGGCTCGCTTACCACTCCGCCGCTTAATGTGGGTGACGATGGCGTGATTACCGTTCGCTTCAGATCCCGGTATTCAGGCAGCACGAGCAGCAACGCTATTGTGACATGTAATGGCGTGGAACAGGTGGTTGAGTTGTCCCGAATGGGTGAGGAGTATGTCATCGTGTATGAGAATGTTGAGGACGGCGTGACGGTGAATTTTGGCAGCACAGGCCGATATATGGGGTTTTACCTCGATGATGTGGTGGTGACAACAGGCGATGACCGTGACCCCGTCGAACTGGGCGCTGGCAACAATGGATGCCTTGTATTCCCCGATATTACAGCAACTGATCACACAGTTACAGGCCTATCGGCAGGAGGGACTTATCGCTTCCTGGTTGTCACCCGTTATTCCGATGGAACGACTAAGAAATCCAATAGCCAGGTGGTCACCTTGTCCGATCAGCCAGAGCACACCTATGAATTAGGTGATGTGAATCACGATGGTTCCGTGACCATCAAAGACGTGACCGACTTGATCGATTACCTGCTTGGAGCAAATGACAACATATGCCCCATCTGCTCCGATGTCCATGGTGGTGAAGGTGTAACCATCGCTGACGTGACTGCACTCATCGACAAGTTGCTGACAGACAATTAAAGGCACGATTGCATAATGCATAATCGTGGGCGTGACACTTTCAATGTGTCGCGCCCTCTTCTCGTCCCTAAGTGCTGTCCTTGGGTCTTGACGGCATAATGGTATTCTTGTTTATAAATGTAGCTGTTTTTGGGTGGTCACTGTTGTTCCTGCTGTGTGCAAAAGATGAAAAAATCAATAAATTAGTGGTAATGTGTTGTGTAGTTCAAAAAATGTATCTATCTTTGCAGCCGATTTCGCGGCACATGTCTTGCTGGATGCGCTGCTCCAAGCGTCAGTCAAGTCAAGAGTGTGACACTTGATCGTTGAAACTTCGATGTCAAGGCTATGATGCTAAGTGCCTGGCAGTCAAGCGTAGGACGATATTGAACCGAGCGAGATAACCGACTGTTGTTCGACCCTGTGATGCTGGTGAACTTCTCACACTGGTAGGGTAGAGCAGTTTCTCCACGCTGGTTATCCACACCCGATATATTGTGCTGCGCCTGTGTTTTTCTGTGTACAGGCAAGCATGTAGCGCGCGAGACACATTATTAGAATGTAAAACAAGAACAATAACTAAAACTAGAGAAACGATGTCTAAAGTTTGTCAAATCACCGGAAAGAAGGCGATCACGGGCAACAACGTGTCGCACTCAAAGCGCAGGACGAAACGCAAATTCAACGTTAACGTCTTCAACCGCAAGTTCTTCTGGCCCGAGCAGGGACAGTGGATTCGCCTGACCGTGTCGGCTTCAGGTCTGCGTAACATTAATAAGATGGGTCTCGATGCAGCGCTCAAGAAGGCTGCTCAGGAGGGTCACCTCACCGAAATCACCGTTATTAACAAGTAAGAAAGGAGCAACTGTATTATGGCAAAGAAAGCAAAAGGCGATCGCATCCAGGTTATCCTCGAGTGCACCGAGCAGAAGGGTAGTGGCGTTCCCGGCATGAGCCGTTATATCACGACCAAGAACCGCAAGAACACCACCGAGCGTTTGGAGCTCAAGAAATACAACCCCTATCTGAAACGCATGACCGTTCACAAGGAGATCAAGTAATAGAGAGTAGAACAACCATTTAACGACTATATAAGTTATGGCAAAGAAAGTAGTTGCAACCCTTCAGACTGGTGAAGGCCGCTCATGGAGCAAGGTGATCAAGATGGTCCGCAGCGAGAAGACTGGCGCTTACGTTTTTGAGGAGCGCATGGTCCCCAACGACAAGGTTCAGGACTGGCTGAAGTAATCTTCCCGCAATCCAAGATATATTCCTGCCCGCAGGCTCATGATGAGTCGGCGGGCAGGCTTTTTATGCCCCTATAAGATGATACTACAGCTTTTTTATATAACTTTGTGACCTTATAAAACATAATCATGGCACAGGACAAATACATCTTCACGCTCGAAATCGCCGTACGCGACTATGAACTCGACAGCGAGGGCATCGTCAATAATGCCATCTACCTCCATTACTTGGAGCACACCCGCCACGCTTTTGTCAAGCAAGAAGGTATCCCATTCGGTAGCCTGACGCGAGAAGGCTTGGTACCTGTGGTGCGCCGCATGGAGATTGACTATATGACCCCGCTAGCCAGTGGCGATGTGATGCTGAGCCGCATGTGGCTCGAACGCAAGGGTGCCCGGTTCATTTTCCACCAGGACATCTTCAAGAAAGAGGATGGGGCAAAAGTGGTCAGTGCCGTGGTGACAATCGTGTGCATGGAGAAGGATGGTCGCATCAACCGTGGCGACGAGCTTGCCGCCCGGATGGCTAGATATCTGGAGGACGCATGACACCACTCGTTTACCGCATAGCGTTTGCCGACTTGCAGGGCATGGGTGTGGACCTGGCCCGCAAGCTGCTCGACGTCGTGGGCAACGAGGAGCGCTTTTTCGCCATGAGCGAGCGTGAGTTGCGCGACCTGACGCGTGGACGTAGCAAGATTTACCGTGACGACTACCGCCGCGAGTGCCTGCAACGTGCTGAACGCGAGGCGGCCTTTGTGACCGAGCACGGCATCAGCGCCATCTATTTTACCGACGAGAGTTACCCTCATCGCCTGCGCGAGGCCCCCGACGCTCCGGCAATGATCTATACACTAGGCAACTGTGATCTGGAGAGCGCCCACGTCATCAGCGTCGTCGGGACAAGGCATGCTACGCAATATGGCATCCGCTTTTGTGACACGCTCATCGCCGACCTGGCCCAGCGTTTGCCCGACCTCGTGGTCGTGAGCGGTTTGGCCTATGGTATAGACATTGCGGCTCATCGTGCAGCCCTCAAGCATGGGGCGCGCACCGTGGCGGTATTGCCCCGCGGGTTGAACCGCATCTATCCCGCCGCCCACCGCAACGACGCCATCGCCATCGTCAAGAACGGCGGCATGTTGCTCACCGACTACACCAGCCAGGACGAGGTGCACAAGGCCAATTTCCTGGCCCGCAACCGCATCGTTGCTGCCCTGAGCGACTGTACCGTGATTGTCGAGTCGGCAGGAGCAGGCGGCGCGTTGGTGACGGCATCGCTCGCCATGAGCTATAACCGCGACGTGATGGCTGTGCCTGGGCGTTGCGGCGATGAGTACTCAACGGGCTGCAACAAACTCATCGCGACCAACAAGGCTGCCCTCATCACTGGTGCCGACGACCTGCTGGCAGCCATGCGTTGGGAATCGGCGGCAGCTGCGCCCCGCCAACTCGAGATTTTCCCCGAACTCTCCAAGGAGCAACAAGCCGTTGTCGATGTCATTCGCGACCATGGCGAAATCCATATCAACGCCCTGGCTGACGCGCTGCAGCTTCCCGTTTATAAACTCATGAGCGTCCTGGTCGAGCTTGATTGCCAGAACAATATCGTTACCCTTCCTGGTTGCCGTTATACGCTGGCCTGAAGTCGTTTTAATCTTTTTTAATAAAGAGGGTTTTGAGGAACCGAAATTAAGCAGTACCTTTGAATTTTCTTTTTATCACTAAAATAGAACTCTTAATTGCATTACGATATGAGCATCAACAGAATTCCCGATTCAGAGTTTATCATCAATGATGACGGCTCAGCGTTCCACATTCATGTGAAACCCGAGCAGTTGACCGACAACATCATCGTGTGTGGCGACCCCGGCCGTGTGACGATGATTGCATCCCATTTCGACACCCAGGACTGGGAAACGTCAAGCCGTGAGTTCCATGCCATTGGCGGCACTTATCACGGCAAGCCCATCATGGCGCTCTCCCACGGCATCGGTCCCGATAACATCGACATTGTGATGACCGAGCTTGACGGCCTGGCCAACATTGATTTTGAGACCCGCACCCCGCGCCCCGAGCACCGTACGCTCAACATCGTGCGCATCGGCACCTCTGGCGGCTTGCAGCCTTATGTCCCCGTGGGCACGCCCGTCATCGCTAGCAAGGCTATCGGTTTTGACGGTGTGATCAACTATTATGCCGATCGCAACAAGGTCGCTGACCTGGACTTTGAGCGTGAGTTCTGCGAGTTCGTGAAATGGAACAAATTGTTCGCTAGACCCTATGTGGTGGATGCCGACCCGTGGCTCGTCGAGAAGATTGGCCGTGACGATATGGTGCGCGGTTATACGATCTCAGCTGTGGGCTTCTACGGCCCTCAGGGACGTCGCGTACGTTTGGAACTTGCCGAGCCTGAGCTGAACCGCCGCATCGAGCAGTTTGAATATCAAGGCGGCCACATCACTAACTATGAGATGGAGAGTAGCGCCCTTCAGGGCATGGCACTGATGCTGGGGCATCGTGCAATGACCGTTTGCTCCATTATCGCCAACCGCGTAGCTACCGATGTCAATCCTAATTACAAGACTGCAGTCGAGGATCTGGTAAAAACAGTTCTTGACCGCTTGACAGAATAAGAGAGCATATCTCTTTTACAATATGTTAGCCCTGCCGCCTGTTGATCAGGTGGCAGGTTTCTTTTATGATATGCAGGGCTTTTCAGATGCTCGCTTAACAGGGGTTTAAAGTGATGAAATGAAAAAAAAACTTAAAACAGTATTACTATATAATATTTGGGTGCTTGGTAGCGTTATTAAGTCGTAAGAATTTTAAAACTGGATTTGCCTATGCACAAAACGACTACTTCAATTAAAAAAGAAAATGACGTTATGACATCAGTAAAAGGCCCTAAGAAGGCAACTATCGAGTTCCTCAAGCAGTTTGCAAGGGCTTATCAGTATAACGTCGAGATGCCGAGAGGATTAGAATCGATGATTTTGAATTAAAACGAAATAAATCGTCCCTCTCCAAAAGAAAAATGAAGCCTTCTAGCCATCCGCTGGGAGGCTTCGCTGTTTAATGTGACGATTTTGCTCTAGCTGTTGTCCATGTCGTGATAATATTGTAAATTTGCACCAATAAAAATGAAATGACGCATGATGACCTTGATTAAACGCATCTTTTCGGGCGTTATCTATATTGCGCTGATAGTAACAGCCATCCTGTTGCTTGATAATTCACCGGTGGTATATCTCCTGGTGTTCCCATTGCTTATTGTATTGGGTATAGGCGAGTTGATCACTATGGCCAAGGATGACGCAACCCAGTCGTGGCTTGTAAACATCATTGACATGTTGGGCGGTGTGGGCATTTTTGTGGCCTTGTATCTGCATTACGAGGGCACGACCATACAGTCCCGTGCGTTATGGTTGCTGCCGATTGCGGTCTATTTGCTGTTGCGCACCATCGTGCAGCTCTACCGTCCGCGTCAAAACGCGGTACATAGCCTGGAACGCTCGTTTTTCGCGCTGGGCTATGTGGCCTTGCCCGTCGCCATGCTTAACGGCATCATGAGCATCACTGCACCACGCCTGCTGCTGGGATTGTTCATTTTCATTTGGTTATATGACACGGGCGCCTATTGCGTGGGGATGTTGCTGGGACGGCATCGCCTGTTTGAGCGCATCTCGCCCAAGAAATCTTGGGAAGGCGTCATTGGCGGCGTCGTGCTGTGTGTTGCGGGCGCTTATGCCACATATTACTGGTTTGACGAGTTCTTCCAGGTGCCCGACCTCACAACATGGGTTGGCATGAGTGTGGTAGTCGCCGTGTTTGCCACATTTGGCGATTTGGTCGAGTCACTCATCAAGCGCACTGTGGGCGTGAAGGATTCAGGTAACATTCTGCCTGGTCATGGCGGTATCCTGGATCGCATCGACAGCCTGTTGCTCGTGGTTCCTGCCGTATTCATCTACTTGATGCTTATCGTTCCCAACATCCGCTGATCATGCGCGGTATTTTTCCATTTTTAGCATTATTGTTGTTCTTCTCGCTAACCATTTCATGTGGTGGCAAGAAGAATAAGGTGGAGCCTCATTATGAGTTGCCCGACACCTTAAGGGTGGGCACGCTTTACAGCCCCACGGGGTTCTTTATCCTCAAGGGCGACACGATGGGCTATGACTATGACCGCATCTGTGACTTTGCCCGATCCAAGGGAATCGCGTTGCGTTTTGTCGTGGCGCGCAGTATGCCTGACTTGGTCAAGTTGCTGGAGAAAAAGCATGTCGATGTGCTCGCCTGTGAGATTCCAGTCACTGCTGAGTACAAGTCGCGCGTGCTCCATTGTGGCGCGGTCAACGAGACCTATCAGGTGCTTGTCCAGCACAGCGGCAAGGGCATGATCTATGACGTGACACAACTTATCGGACGGGAAATCTATGTAGAAAAAGGCTCAAAATATGAATCGCGGCTTCATAACCTTGACAATGAGGTGGGCGGCGGTATCATCATCCACGCTGTGGAAGGCGAGTCGGCATTACCTACCGAATTGATACACCGTGTTTCAAAGCGTGAGATTGATTTCACGATTGTGGATAGTGATATTGCCCAGATGAATCTTACCTACTATGACAGCATCAACATCGGCCTGAGGGTGGGATTTGAGCAGCGCTCATCGTGGGCTGTGTCTAAGCGTAACCAGTGGTTAGCCGACAGCATTAATGAGTGGGCGGCCAGTGTGAATGCCCAGGAATACTCCAAGCAAGCCCTCAAACACTATTTTGAGATGAATCGTGGTCCCAAGCCCGATTCGATTAAGGTAGATACCCCAGCGGTGACTCCGCCTGGTGCCATCTCGCCCTATGACCATGTTTTCAAGCAATATGCCCAGCAGTTGGGGTGGGATTGGCGCTTGCTGGCGGCCATCGCCTATAGTGAGTCGGGATTTGACCCCAACGCCACCTCGTGGATGGGTGCACGGGGACTAATGCAGGTGATGCCCAAGACAGCGCGCTCCTTTGGGGTGAAGGAAGAGGACCTGAGCAATCCCGAGGTCAGCATCCGTGTGGCATCCAAGATACTCAAGGAACTCGACGGCATCATGCGCAGCAAGACTGGCGCCGGCGACCGCATCAAGTTTGTGCTGGCCTCCTATAATGCCGGCTCAGGCCATGTGACTGATGCCATCGCCCTGGCCCGCAAGTATGAACTTAATCCGCGCGTGTGGGAGGAGAATGTCGAGCAGGCCATGCTATGGAAGATGGACCCCGAGTATTACAACGATTCGGTGTGCTCCAATGGCTATTGCCGTGGCACCGAACCGGTGGACTATGTGGTCAAGGTACTCAATAGGTATGATTTCTACAAAAAGAACTACAAACGTTAAAAAATCCTGCTAATTATACTAATGTCTCCAGTTTGTTGTTAGATAATTAGAAGACATAATCATTTTTTTAAACTTGATAGCACAATGAGAAAGAAACATTTAATCCTGGTCACAGTAGTGGCCTTAACAGCATCGATGACGATGCAATCGTGCATCGGCAGTTTTGCCCTGTTCAATAAGGTAAAGAATTGGAATGACCACGTGGGTGACAAGTTCGTCAACGAGCTGGTTTTTGTCGCTATGTGGATTCTCCCGGTTTATGAGTTGAGTTTTGCTGCTGACTTGTTTATCCTTAACTCCATTGAGTTCTGGTCAGGCACCAATCCCGCCCTCGCCCAGGCCGAGACTAAGGTGATTGACGGCAAGGATGCGCAATATCTTATTGCCCGCAACGAGACGGGTTATACCATCACCAATACCACTACCAAGCAGGTCACCCGTTTCGTCTTCGACGCCAACGACAATTCATGGTCGCTCGAGAACAACGGTCAAGAAATGAAATTGTTCACTTTTGTTGATGATACTCACGTGAACATGCTCACTCGCGACGGCAGCTACACCACTGTCGAACTCTCGCAACCAGGCGTTCTCGCTTATCAGCAGCTGATAGGCATTGGCGGCACCGCCTTCGCCTTGCGTTAAAGGTTAAAGACAGTAATGATAAAAAGGATGGGACCGCTTTCAAACGGCCCCATCCTTTTTATGAGTTTTGTTCTAATTGGCGTTTTACCCGATTATTTTGCGACCTTGATGGTGGCGCTGGAACCGTCACTGTAGTTAACGCGTTGCAGGAACAGACCTGAAGCTGGTGCTGACGGCAGCTCGCGACCCGTCAGGTCATAGTAGCGGGTATCGGTAACTTGTAAGCCAGTGGCAGCTTCATCAATTCCAGAAGGATCGATCGGGTTGATGACATAAGCGATTTCAGAACGGTTTACTTCACCACCGGCAGTGTAGATGCTCTGTACACCCACGGTTGCAAATTGGGTGGTATAGAGATAAACCGTGTGGCGGCCATTGCTGATGTAGATGTCAAAGTTGATGTTGTCCTCAAACTTATAGGGGATATCTGTCATCTCGCTCGACAAGCCGATGTAGGTCTCCGGGTCGAAGGTGTACACTTGGTCATCAAGGTAGATATTGTAAAACAGCTTGTTCTCATTGAGTCGGTATCCGTCAACATCCTCGGTGGGAATGGTGAAGTGAAGCACAGTCCAACCGGAATTCTGGTTAACCGAGATGTCTTCGGCGGCGAAGACGGGCATAGCAGGCGTGGCGGGATATTCGTCAAATGCAACAAGACTGGGAGCTACATAGTCGTTGATGATCGAGAGCGTGCTTGGACCAACATTGGTGATCATCGAGGCGGGCCACTCGGCAACGATGTTACGGGCCTCCTCATCGACATTGAAGACGATCTCGTCGTTGAGGTTATAATTGAACACAGGTGAGCCATAGGTCTCGGTGTCGACAAAAGCATCGCCAGTGAGCACATAGATGTGACCGTTGTAGTAAGCGTCAACGCCCAGATATTGACGGGTGGGGAAGGTGGCCTTGCCATTAACGAGAGAGCCCTTGATGAATGAGGTCGGATTATTGTTATTGAGGTTGCCCATGTAGATGTCCTCGCCATCAATAATCACGTCGACGATACAATTCCTGGTGACAGTGAGGTCAGTAGGATCGGACAGATAGGTCATCGTGTAGCTCTGGATATAGTACTCGTCATCAGTCATGATGAGGGGTTCGTCGGTCTGGGGTGTATAGACGATGTGCTGGTCGGCCATGTAGAACCAGTCGGCTGTGGCGTCACACAAGCCGATAAACTTGTCTCCCAGTTGGGTGAGAACGCCGTCCTGCCAGGTGAACTCGATTTCGCCCTCTTCCTCGACCACGGGCATGCCCTCGTCTTCATCATAGTGCATGCAATAGGCATAATATGGATCGCCCACATCAATGATGTAGAGCTGAGGCAGTCTTACGACATACTTGCCCTCGCCAGCCGGCTCGGCCTTGATCCAGGGCAGAATGGAGAACCAGATGTAGCCTTGTGAGATGGGATTGTAGATGTACAGGTTGCCGTCGGTGCCCTCGACCACCTTACCGATGCCGCCATCCACGTTCTGGATATAGATGTCGCCCCATCCCAGGCCATAAGCAAACGAGGTGGCATACATGTTGTCATAAAGGGTGCCCTCGGGGACATCCATGATGGGCTCTTCTTCATCCCGCAGTGGTGCGGCAGCGGGAGCCTTGAATTGTGAGAGCCTCATGCCTGATTGAGGCGCGCGGCGCTGTGCCGTGGCATAGGTGGGCACGAGCAGGGCTGCGATAAGCGCGATAAGAGTAATTGTACGTTTCATAAAATGATTATTTAAAAGGTTGAACTTATGATGAATTAATGGTTATTACTCTGCAAAAATAGATGAAATAATATAGAATAGCAATAATTAAATCCGTTTTGATATGACTATCTGGCACAAAATGCGATTTCCCGCATGCTAGTTCTCTGGTCTCACTTGCTTTTTAGTTAATAAATCATGATTGATGCAATAAAATGTCAATAAGTTTTGCCAAATCCTCTATATTGACAACACCATCTTTATTCACATCAGGACTGTCCCAATAAGAACCATAAAGGAGCATCTCTATTAGGTCGCTAACGTCATGAATGTTAACAATATCATCTTGATTCACATCGCCCGGAGGATTTATTTCGTAATATTGATTTACATAGCAACAGTATGCAGAGAGCTCGCCGAAATCATTATAATGATGATAAATGCCTATCATATTTCCATAGCCAGTATGGATAAAATAGTAATATGGTGAACCACTAGGATAGGCTACCAATGGATTATAAAGATAATCTTGTAAAAAGACTTCAACCATATCATCTGGAGCCCCGTAAGGACATCCATCAATCATATAGTAAAAACGGGCAATATCCCCATATATCGCTTTGGGGCAATCAATCATATTGTAGTAATTCCCGTCTGGTAATGCGAAAAGTTCATACCAGATTTCTTTTTCTTCATTACTGATGAAGACAATCCAGTATCCTGATTGGTGTGGGTCATCTTGAGGATACCATTCTACTTGGAAGGTTTTGGTTTTCGTGTTATACCCACTGGCAGTGACAATAACAGTAATTGTTGATTGTCCTGCGTTTAGTTGTATTCTTCCATTCTCAAAATCCACTTCCTCATCATTGACAGTAACAATGATTGTGACGTTTTCATAACCTGTATAGCTGATATAGACAATACCCTCTAGGTTGGGCTCACTGATGACGATGTTGCCGCTCAAACTTTTGCCCTGTATAGACGCGAAGATGTTGTCCATATTCATTGGCTTGGCTGTAATAACGGAACACGTACTCGCTGTAATAATGGCGACAAGAATCAGTAATAACTTTCTCATAAAACAATTGATATTATCAGCCTCTGTATTTCACAATCCCCTAATGAAGCAGCAGACTTTGGTTCTCAAGATGTTGGTGATAATTGTTTGTTCATAATTGGGATGAGGGATTGGTTTTTGTTGTTTTTATGAGGTGACTATCAAAAACTATCCCAATTTTTTACTGCCAAATATTGCTATGGCATCGGTTGCAAATTTAAGAAAAATAAATGATAAAACATGATAGGTCGTTCTGATATAATAAAGGTTTTAAGTATAATAGATATAACGATATATACACTTATTAAAAGACGTGAGGATGACGTTTTGCTAACAATTGCACTAACTTTAGTTGTATTCGCAAGTCAGTTGAATCTAATCATTAATTATTTGAAAAACTTGCTGTGGCGCATAAAAATGTAGCATAATACCATCAGCACAACCGACACAAGGATGGCAAAGGGGAACCCATAAGGCCATGCCTCCATGCCGTTGGGCACGTTCATGCCATAGTAGCCGGCGACGACGGTGGGAATCATCAGCAGGATGGTGACCACGGTGAGGGTCTTCATGATGCGGTTCAGGTTGTTACCGATGACTGATGAATAGGTTTCTTGCTGACGTTCCAGGATGTTGCTGTAGATTTCGGCCGTATCGATAGCCTGCTGGGTCTCGATCTCGACGTCCTCGAGCAGAGCCTCGTCATGAGGCAACGTTCGAGTCCTGAGTTTGATGCGCGCCAGCACGGTGGCGTTGCCCTTGAGCGAGGTGATGAAGTAGATCAAGAACTTGCCCAAGCCCATCATGCGGATGAGTTCGTCGTTGTCCATCTTTTGTTCCAGGCGCTCCTCGGCGGCGTTCATCATCGCGTTCATCTGCTTGAGGTACTTGAGGTACCACACCGATGTGGAGAGCATTAGCGACAGCAACAGGTCATAGGACTTAACCGAGTTCATGCGGCGGCGCTTGCTCCAACTGATGAAGTCGTTAAGCACCTCATTGTCATAGTACTCGACCGTGATGAACACGTCGTCACGGATGAGGATGGCGAGAGGCGCGGTCGAGAAGATGGTCTCACCGTCCTCATCGATGCGCTTGCACGGCACGCGAATGAACACCAGCACCCAGTTGTCCTCGTGATCGACGCGAGGGCGTTCCTCGATATCCTCGGCATCGTCGATGAAGTCCAACGGCGCGGCGAAGCGTTCCTGCAATAGCGCCAAATCGTCAAGGGTCGGATTGGTGACTCTCACCCAGCAACCCGATTTCCACTGATTGATTTCGCTAAAACCCTCCTTACATTTCCAATAGCTGATCATAACCTGCTTTCTCCTCGTTTAATCATGCAAAGATAATGCATTTCCTTAAAAGATGTATTCTTGAGTAAGAAAAGTATCGTTACTGCATTATTACGGGCTGCCAGCCCGTAATAAGCAAGAAGGCTGCGGCACCTGGTGCTGCAGCCCTCGTTAGGGTTTCTTGAAAAACGTCCTTGGGATTAGCCGAGGCGCTTCTCGAGGTTGGTGCGGATGGTCTTGATGAACTCGGCGCTGTTCACGGCCTTAGCCTCAACACCTTCCATCAGGTTCACGAGGTCCTTGGTAACGATACCCGAGTTGAGGGTGTCGAAGCAAGCAGCCTCGAGCTGGTCACCAAAGTTCATGAGGTCCTTCAAGCCGTCCTTCTCACCGCGTTTGCGCAGGGCACCGCTCCAAGCGAAGATGGTAGCCATGGGGTTGGTGGAAGTCTCCTCGCCCTCGAGATACTTGTAGTAGTGGCGGGTTACGGTACCATGGGCAGCCTCATACTCGTAGTTGCCGTCGGGGCTAACGAGTACGCTGGTCATCATAGCCAGTGAACCAAAGGCGGTGCTGACCATGTCGCTCATCACGTCGCCGTCGTAGTTCTTGCAAGCCCAGATGTAACCACCCTTGCTGCGGATCACGCGAGCAACAGCGTCGTCGATCAGGGTGTAGAAGTACTCCAGACCCAGCTTCTCAAACTCAGCCTTGTAGTTCTGCTCGTAAACCTCCTCAAAGATGATGCGGAACTGAGCGTCATACTTCTTGCTGATGGTGTCCTTGGTCGAGAACCACAGATCCTGCTTGGTGTCGATAGCATACTTGAAGCAGCTGTGAGCAAATGAACGGATGGACTTGTCCAGGTTGTGCATACCTTGGAGGACGCCCTCGCCCTTGAACTCTTGAATTACCACTTCCTCGTGCTTGCCGCTAACGCCGTCAAAGACGAGCTTAGCAACACCGGGTTCGTCGGCACGCAGCTCAACACTCTTGTAAACGTCGCCATAGGCATGACGAGCGATGGTGATGGGCTTCTCCCAGTTCTTTACAACGGGGTGGATGCTCGGGATGGTGATGGGAGCGCGGAATACGGTACCGTCGAGGATGGAACGGATAGTGCCGTTGGGGCTCTTCCACATCTCGTGCAGTTTGTACTCGTCCATACGTTTCAGGTTGGGGGTGATGGTAGCGCACTTAACGCCAACACCATACTTCTTGCAAGCCTCAGCAGCCTCGATGGTGATCTTGTCACCAGTCTCGTCACGCTTTACAAGACCCAGGTCATAGTACTCACTCTTGAGGTCAACAAACGGAAGAATCAGTTCGTCCTTGATCATCTTCCACAGGATGCGGGTCATCTCGTCACCGTCCATCTCCACGATGGGAGTGGTCATTTTAATTTTTTCGATCATGATTGAAATTTAATGTGATCAGTTGTTATTGAAAAAAATGATTTGTTTTTTTATTGTCGTTTAGTCGTTCAAGGTAGATTCTCTCTAACCTTTAACCTCTAAACTTTAAACTTCCAGTCATGGGCCCATTGCCCATGACTGGAATAAAATGGATTTACTTCTTCTGTGAAGCGTAGAAGTTCATCAGGCAGCCCTCGGCGAGGATGGTGCGCTCGTCGGGAGTCAGGTTCTGGAAGAACAGGTGCAGGTCATGTACGCCGTCGGCAGCGATAACCTTAGCATCGATCTCCTCCTTGCCATTAACGATGGCCTCACGGATGCCAGGAACAAATACCATGTCACCGGGGTTGTAGTTGAACTCAACATCGGGAGCGATGGTGAAGGGAACGATACCCCAGTTGATGCAGTTGCTGCGATAGCGCTTGGTTGCATACTCGTAGCAGATGTTGGCGTCGCCGCCGAGCACCTTCTGGCAAGAAGCGGCCTGCTCGCGAGCGGAACCGTCACCAGGCTTGTGGGCGAATACACATGAGCCAAACGAGGTATTCTCGGGCTTAGCACCTACCTTAGCGAGAGCGTCGAGCACGTTCTGCGGGCACTTGCCGTCGCGGCGCTCGTGATCCTGCTCCTGGATGCGCTTGCTCAGACCAACGTACTCAGGCACGCGGCGTGACAGGGCGAACTCAGAGAGCTTCAGCGGGTTGGAGCGGTAGCTCGAGGTCTCACCGCTGGGGATCAACTCGTCGGTGGTGGTTACGCTGTCGTGGATAACGGCTGCCAGTTCGAGCAGCATGTTGTCCTCCATGCGATACATCTTGGGCCAGTCCTTGATGTTGGGACCGTAGCGCAGCTCGACGTCGGCTTGAGCCTTGTCAAAGCCGTAATAAACGCGGCGCTCATAGATGCTGGCATCATACTGATAAGGTTTGTGGTCGTCGGTGTAGTCAACGTCGGTGGCTGCGGTAATCACGCCGCCGTTAGCTGCGGTAGCAGCGATTGAGCGGGCGTCCATCAGGGCAACCAGCGAGATCTGACCCTGGCCGGGCTTGGAACCCTCGCGGTTGGGGAAGTTACGGGTGGTGTGGCGGATTGACAGGCCATTGTTGCTGGGCACGTCACCAGCACCGAAGCAAGGACCGCAGAAGGCGGGCTTGATGATCACACCAGCCTCGAGCAGTTCCTCAACGATGCGCTCACGAACGGTTGCCATGTAAACGGGAACCGACTGGGGATAAGCGCTCATGGTGAAGTAGTCGTTACCGATGCTCTTGCCGCGCATGATGGCAGCAGCAGCGCTCAGGTTGTCATAGGTACCGCCCGAGCAACCAGCGATGATACCTTGGTCGGCCTGTACCTTACCGTCCTTCATCACCTTGTCAACGAGGTCGCACTGTACCTTGTCGCCAAAGCGCTTCTTGGTGTCCTCCTCGACCTTGCGCAGGATCTCAACGGGATTAGCCTGCAGCTCGTGGATGGTGAAAGCGTTGCTGGGGTGGTAGGGCAGAGCGATCATGCTCTCCTGAGTGCTCAGGTCGATCTTGATCATGCTGTCATAGTAAGCCACCTCACCGGGTTGCAGCACCTTGAAGTCCTCGGGACGTTTGTGCAGCTCGTAGTGGTGCTTCACCTCGTCGTCGGTAACCCAGATCGAGCTCAAGCAGGTGGTCTCGGTGGTCATGATGTCGATACCATTACGGAAGTCGATGGGCAGGTTCTTCACGCCAGGGCCAGCGAACTCGAGCACCTTGTTCTTTACAAAGCCGCTCTCGAAGGTAGCCTTAACGAGCGAGATAGCAACATCGTGGGGACCTACACCCTTCTTGGGTGCGCCTTCCAACCATACCAGGACAACCTCGGGAGCGTTGATGTCCCAAGTGTTGCACAGCAGCTGCTTAACGAGCTCACCACCGCCTTCGCCAACGCCCATGTTACCGAGCGAGCCATAGCGGGTGTGGCTGTCGCTACCCAAAATCATGTTACCGCACTTTACCATTGCCTCGCGGGCGAACTGGTGGATAACGGCCTGGTTAGCGGGCACGTAGATACCGCCGTACTTCTTGGCAGCCGAGAGACCGAACACGTGGTCGTCCTCGTTGATGGTGCCGCCGACAGCGCACAGCGAGTTGTGGCAGTTGGTCATTGCGTAGGGCAGGGGGAACTTCTCGAGACCACTGGCGCGGGCGGTTTGGATAATGCCCACGTAGGTGATGTCGTGCGACATCATCGCGTCAAAGCGGATGCGCATCTTTTTACCCTTGCTGCCGTCCACGTCGTGACTGCGCAGGATGCCGTAGGTGATGGTGTTCTCACGAGCCTCGTCAGGCGTGGGAAGACCAGCTGCATCAGTACGAATTTCGTTACCGTTGATTAAGTAAACTCCTTGTTTGATTAATTCTACCATGATAAAATTTAAATGTTAATTGATATAGGGTTATTAATTCAAAATCCAATGAATGAATAAAGTAAGTGCGACCATGTCGGCACTGCCTCCAGGCGAGATGTTGAGCGCGATGTAGTCGCGGTTCATCTGTTCCAGCCTCGACAGGTCAAAGTTGTCGAGCAGCTCATGGGCCTCGCGTTTTACCTGCTGGGCCTGATCAAAGCCCACGCGGTGAATGACGTTGGTATCATCCAGCTGGCTCATGATGAGCAGCAGCAGGCGATGGTTGGCGGTCTCGGCATCCTCGGCCAGATAGCGGCGATAGGCGGGCAACCAGTCGTTGAACAGCGTCATGTAGCCGTCCTTGGCAAAGTCCAGGGCGCCCATGACACGGTGAGCATTCACGGCATCGTTGCCGTGGGTGCCCGCCGTGGGAGCGAATTGTCCTGTGACTTGCTTGATCAGGCGGCGCAATGCCTGTTCTTCAACTTTACTCTCATGTGCTTGGCACCATGCGGCGGCAAGTGTCGTCAGCCCCATGGCAAATAAGGCTCCACGATGGGTATTGACCCCACAGGTCGCATCCAGCATGGCACGCTCGGCCTCGAGGCCTATGTTGCGCACCTCATCAGCGGCAGGTTCCTCGTTGCTAAAGCCATACAGGGCCAGCCTAGTGAAATAGGGCTGCAAAGCATCGATGCTCTTGCCCATGATCGCCAGGTCCATGTCGCGATGAGCGCCATTGTCGTGACGGTCCACCAATCCGGGCTTGGGCGTGGTAAACAGCTCGGCACGCAAGGCCTCGGTCGCCAGATGGGCGATGAGATGCGGTATCGTTGTCGGTGGCACCAGTTCGACGCCATGGCTCAATGCTCCATCGGCAATCGCTTGACGCACGCGAGTGGCGCTCACCACCTGCCCGTCCTTCATGAGGCGCACCACGGTCTTAACCGTGATGCCGCGTTGCGGCAACAGTTCCTGCATGAGTTCGTTATAGCGGGCTGTCAGCGCGTCAATTGGCTCGCTGCCCACGATGCGTGTGGTTACGCCCAGGGCGGGAGCGATGTGAGTGGCAAACAGGTCCAAATCGAGCGTGATGTGGGTGTCGGTGGCGTCGGTCACCTGCTTGAGGAAGTAGGTGGGGAACGTCAGTTCGCTGATGGCATAATCGCTGCCCTCAACCACCACGACGTTGTCCAGCTCCTTACATCCAGCCTGAATCATGGCCAGTCGCTCGGCATAACTGAACATCGAGCGTTCCTCTCGCACGGCGATGACATATAGCGTCGGTGCCATGGCGGCAGCCTGCTCGACGAGGTAGCGGTGGCCCAGAGTGAACGGGTTGGCGTTCATCACGATGGCAGCGGCACCCTCAGGACGGTTAGCGCGCAAGCGCTTCAGGTAGCTCGTGTAGTTGCCGATGCCCTTCACGCCATTCTCCATGAGAACGGCGCAAGGCGACTTGGCGATGGCAGTAAACCCCATGCTCTGGAAAACTGTTAAGTTCTCGGGCTTGGTGTAAACCTTGATCGTTTCGGCACCTTGCTGGGTGGCCATAGTGATGAGGTGGGAGATGAGCTTGTTGCTCAAGCCCGTTTCGCGGGCTGCGGCACCCACGGCGATGCACTTGATGACATTGCCCTGCAAGCCCCCGCCAACAATGATGTTGCCGTCATCGTCGGTAGCGACGGCATAGTAGTCCACGTTCTCTAGACGCAGTCCGTTGTCGGCAAGGAAGCGCTCCACCCGTGTCCTGTTGGACTTGAGCGAGAGCGGCATGTCGCAGATGTCAAAGTTACCGTACATAGTCGTCAATCATCTCCTGGATGTGTGCCATCAGTTCCTCCTGGGTGTGGCTATGGTTACGCATGCACCAGCGTGCCTCGTGGTCGCAAAGTAGACAGCGGCGCGGCTCTCCGCCCACCGTTTGACGGGTGATGGGCATGCCGTCACTGTCCATGACATCAATGTCGAACAGCCGCCCGAGCGGGTGGCTGTCTTCAATGTCACAAGTCACACGTTTGGCCTCCAGCGCCGGCAAGCCTGTGATGAGATAGGCTTCATAGCCTGTCTCCAGGTCGCGGGCACGCACCGCCTGGATGTGCTCACCTAGTCGGTCGAGCAGTGCGGTCAAGGCCGCCTGTGCGGTCACCACCGAGTAGAGATTACGCTTGACGCTGCCGGGCATCACCACCGTCAGGCACACGAGCGTGCTGCCGGGATGCTGCTGCATTAACTGCTGTTGCAGCGCGTGACGGTTGTCACGGCTTTGCAGTAGGGCGTCGAGCGTAATCTCCATCGCTGATGTTGTAAAGTACTCTATAGGGTGGGGATTAGCCCACGATGTTCTTGATCACGTCCTGTACCGAGCCGTCGCGGTTGAGCACGACGCCCACAACCTTGTCGCCGAAGGGCAGGGGAGCGGGATCGCCGATGATCTTGCGGGCCTTGGCAGCCAAATCGTGGATGTCCACAATCTTCATGCCAGCAGCCTCAAGACGCTCCTTCACCTCGGGACGGTTGGGGTTAACGGCGATACCGTATTCGGTAACGACAACGTCAACATTGGAACCCGGAGTGATCAGGGTGGTTACCTCGTCAACAACGCAGGGGATGCGGCCGCGCAGCAGCGGGCAAACGATCACTGACAGGGCGCTGTCCATAGCGGTGTCGGGGTGACCGCCGATAGCACCACGGATGATACCGTCGCTACCCACGAGCACGTTCACGTTGAAGTTGACGTCAACCTCGAGGGCCGACAGGATAACGACATCCAGGAAGTGGGTTGCTGAACCCGGCTCCAACATGGCGGCATATTCGTTGGCCGACACGCTCTTGTGCTTCGGGTCGTTCATCAGCGACTCGGCAGCCACCTTGTCAAATGACTGTACGTCGATGATGCGGTCAATCAGGCCCTCCTGATGCAGTTTCACCATGTGGCTGGTGATACCGCCCAGTGCATAGCTGGCCTTGATGCCCTTGTCGATCATACCCTGGCGCAGGTACTTGGTCACAGCGAGAGCAGCGCCACCTGAGCCGGTCTGCATCGAGAAACCGTCCTCAAAGTAACCGCTGTTCATCACCACCTTGGCAGCCTGCTTAGCGAGCAGGATGTCGCGCGGGTTCTTGGTGTCACGGATGGCACCCGAGGAGATCTTGCTTGAGTCACCCACTGAGTCAACGACAACAACATAGTCCACGTCGGCCTCGCTGATGGCGCTGTGCTGGTTGGGATAGTCTACCAGGTCATCGGTCAGGATGATGGTCTTGTCGGCATACTTGGCGTCGGGCAGTGCATAGCCCAGCGAACCGCAGATGCTCTTGGCGTTGGGGCTGGTCGAGTAACCGGCAGCATTACCCAGGGGGTCACTTGATGAAGCGCCCAGGAAGGCAACGTCGATGTGCAGCTCACCGCTCTTGATGGCATAGCCGCGAGAACCGTGTGAACGGAAGATGACGGGCTTCTCCATCAGGCCGTGGGATACCTCGGTAGCGAGGGCACCGCGCAGGCCGCTGGTGTGCAGCTGAGTGATAACGCCGTTCTTGATGTGCTCGATCAGGGGCTCATGCACGTCGATGAGACTCGACGAAGCCAGCGTCAGGTTCTTGAAACCCATCTCGGCGAGCTTGGCCACAACCATGTTGATGACCTTGTCACCGCTGCGGAAGTGGTGGTGGAACGAGATGGTCATGCCGTCCTTGAGGCCGCTCTTCTTGATGGCATCCTCGAGGGTTGTGAGTTTGCCGTTGGTGCGCTGCAGCTCGTGGCGCGGCGTGATGTTCTTCTTCATGTGGGCGTCGTTATAGACAGCCTTGTTCATCTTCTTTGCAGCCTCGGCAATCAGGGCTGCTCTATCTTTGATACTGTTCATGCTAAGTCCTCCTTTGTCAAGATGCCCGACGCGATGGCCAGGTCGATGGTACGTTGTGCTCTGATA
>JAEETL010000028.1 GCA_016290325.1 Muribaculaceae bacterium | reverse complement strand
TCACCAGTGCGCCGGTCGCCGCCAAAGGTATTGCTACCCTCGCGCTGCCCCTCGACTTGCATGTGTTAAGCCTGTCGCTAGCGTTCATCCTGAGCCAGGATCAAACTCTTCGTTGTTGTATTATCGTTTCTTATCTCTTTCAAGATATATAATGAAAACGCAACACTCGACCGAATTTCCAGTTCTCAATTCCCGGCCCCTAATCAGGTTGAATCTCGTATTCTTACTGCCTGTTGTACATCGTCAAAATGACAATCGGAATCGACGGGAACAATTGTTACATTGTCCCTTGTTCTCTTGTACTACAATATCAATTATTGTTGCTGCAAACATGTCAAAGAGCTATTGTTTAGCGCCACACCAGTGGCGAAAAGCGGTGCAAAGGTACTGCCATTTTTGAAACTGACAAATTTTTTAGCAACTTTTTTCACTCCAAGTTATTAACAACTGGACAAAAATATGAGTCAACTAGCTAAACCTCAGCTAATTGACTCAATAAAAAATTTTTCAAAAAATTTATGGCATCATGCGAAAAAACCGCACTCCGATGTTATTTTTGGAGTTTTGGAGGTATTTAAAGAGGGGTTTTGACTCGAGCATAACTTTACCTCCCGACATCGAAGCGTCGAGCAGATAGGGGTCGCCCTTGTCGTCAACAATGACGATACCGTTGTGTGAGACATCAAGCCCCTCAATCCTGGTGACTAGCGAAACGAAGTCTCCCGAACGCAATGCATCCTTGAGGGCCTTATCGTTGAGCCATGCGCGCTTGATGTAGGGGAAGCGATGGTTACGCAACTCGTGTCGTCTGATTTTCTCGACCATGGCTGTATCGTTCTTGAGCTGGCGGTAACTCGCAGTGTGATGGGTCATGTAGTCAATGTCCTTAACCATATAGTCGACATGGGGCAAGTCAGGTGTTACCTCCACAAGATTACCACGCATGTGGTTGTCGATGATCCACTCGCTCATGTAATGAATCCTGGAGGAATAGTCGTCCATCTCTCCCCCACGATAGCGGACGTTCTCGATATGTGAAGCATAGTCTCGCCAAGAGCGTCGCTTCTCCATCGTTGTGCGCGCCAGGGCATAGAGGGTCTCGATAAAGGTCAGGCAATCGAGCTGATGGATGTTGATGGTGAGCATCTCCTCGTCGCCCTCGAGCGTATGGGCTACATAGGGTGTACCCAGCAGTTTCCGAGCGTAGAACTCGACCAGAGCGTTGGCGTCGCTGATGCCACTCTCGTAGCCCTCGAGAAGCAATTGATTGATGAGCGTGGTGTCACTCTCGCAATGGAAGCGCATCTTGGTCACTGGGGTTGTGGCTGCATTGGCCACCTGCTGTGATGCCTGCCGTGGCGTACATGCCAACAGCACTATCGTAAGCACAAATAATAGCTTTTTCATATCAATAATCATTAATTGTTGAGACAAAGGTAGTAAAAAATGCCATCGGTTGTTTTCCCTTCATCGCTTTTTGTTAAAACGACAAGCACTTTTCTTTTTACATTATATATAATAATGTGTGCCCATTCCATGAACAGGCACACATCATTTAAAAAGTTGCGTTCACTGGCGCGATTATCGCTAGGCCAGTGGTGACAAGTTCTAGTTCATGAGCAGCATATCAATGAGGGTAGTCACGTCGGCAATGGTCACGCTGCCATTGATGTTCACGTCAGCGTTGGTCCAATTGAACGGTTGGGGATCCGAACCCAGCAGATAGTCGATCAAGACCGTCACATCCTTGATGGTGACAGAGCCATCCTCGTTCACGTCACCGAGCATAACGGGGACATGGGTATCGGTCACGCCAACAATGTAAAGCATCCACTTGTCACTCACAGGCGAATGTTCAGCATCATCGGGACTGAAACTAACACCAAGAAGCTGGCTGCCATCCATTGCCCTGACAATGCCAGTCAATCCGTATCCATAGTTCACCTTGATAGAACTTTCAGGATTGAACGAGGACATATCCTCCCAATAGCCCTGCTTGACAACGGCCTTGAATGCACCAGACAGGTTCTGACCGTTCATGTCGCCCTCGCTCTTGGGGATGACCATAACATAGGTGCTGTCATTAAGTTTTTCGCGACAAACGGCCCACTCGACGTTCACATACTCCTGTGGTTTGGGTTCAACCATGAAATAAGTTTCCTGCTCAACAAAGTTGGCCGGCAAGAAAGTGTTAGGCGTGTAGGGCGCTGCCGTTGTGGAAATGGGATTGGCAAAAAGTTCAATCGTGGGATTGGCAAGGTCAGTGAGTTTGCCAATCACAGTTTGTGCCAGCAATAAGTGGCCCTGGACATCCTGGGCGTTAGCAGCAGGCTCTTTAAGAATCAGTTGCGCCCAGTTACTCTGGTCATAGTCCATTTCGCTCGTCAAATCGGGCAAAGGCAATGACATTGTGTTATAACTGGGATTGAGAGCGTCACCATTCTCATCCTTCACCCACAGCCACTTGCCCTGGTCGTTAACCCAAACACCGGTCAAGTCATTGGCGATAACATATTCCTTGCCTACCTCACCATTGCTGATGATGTCGGAAAGCGACATCACATTGTTCTTGACAACGCCCACGAGTCCGTTGGCATTATAGTAGCCGCCATTGACAAAGCCAAAGTCTGATGTCTGGGTCGACTGGTTACCATTGTCGCTGAAGATCACATTGGCCGGTAGCATCGTGAGGTCGCCATTATAAACCCATCGATAAACCAGATTTCCGTTAGGCGCTACACCTACGGGTTGACCGAGCGCTTCACCAGGCCAACTGCCACCTGTATAGATGGACATCTGGTTAGTCACCCAGGCAAAGGGGTTGGCAAAGTGTGCATTATTCTCGAAATAGCAGTAGTAAACACTCTCACCCATGCCAGTGGCACACGATGGCAAATCGGTCTGGATACGGGTATAGCCATTCCCGCCGTCATAGGTGAAATAGTAATCGCCAGGAGTGAGGCCACCAATCGTTTCGGTTTGACCACCGGAATTATTGTTGAAGATGATATTCAGCGACGGGGATTCCTGTGAATAGTGATACCAACCCTGGTCGTCTTTCTCGGTCAGCTTAGTTCCCGGCCATGCCACTGGAGCGATGTTTTGGCCTGAAATCTCCTCCCATGCATAGATGTAAGGATCATACTCGGCCGAAACATAGATGTTAACCTTGCTGCTACCCGAAACAAAGTAGGTGCGAGCCACCTGATTGATGACGGTGCCATTTCTCAGTATTCCTGCCCTGAGCACATGATTGCCGTCGGTGTTAAACGGCACTGTGCCTTGATAGGTGATTTGGGTACCATTGGTCGGTGACGGCTCGCTGCCATCGGTGGTATAGACGATTACCGCATCGCTGTTGCTGGCCGTGAGAGTCGGTGAGATCGCGTGGTCATAGGAGCCACTGGCCTGATCAATGGAAACAACGGGATTGTAAAGCGCTTGGGCATAGGTCGCCGTCAAATCATAGGCAACACCATCGGCAAACGAATAGAACACATCACTGGTCACACCATTGATGTCGGCCGTCTGGGTGCTTCCGCCACCATAGCTCAAGATAAAGTTGATCTTGCTGGCATTGAACATAGCGTGGAGCCAGGTCACGCCGCCAATAACAACGCTGTTGTTCGTGTCATATTGCCAGCCCGGGAATGCGCTTGTAATCGCATTGCCCTCGTCGTCAAAGGCGAAGATATAGGGCACGGTGCCCCCGTCATATTTCACATATACCATGATGGTGCCGTTACCCGCATTACTGTCCACGATATACTCCCTGGTCACGATGCTTGCCGGGCGCACCGCGCCATTGGCCAAAACGCCCACCTTGAGCGTCGTGTTACCCGTGAAGGAAAGATTGATTCCATCGGGATCGGTAATCTGCTTGCTGTAAGTATCAGGGGTTCTACCGTCGGTCGTGTAAACCAGTACGGTACCCTCGGTTGAGGGCTTCACGTTCACCTCAATGGGCGAGGCATATCGGCCGCTACTCTTGTTCACAACGGGATAGCCATTGGACAGATCCTGCTTGACATTTCCGTCGACCTGGTCGGCAAGCGATGCCGTGATGCTCAGACGGCAAGTGCCCTCGTCATTACACCACACCTGGGCAAAACCTTCGGGCACACCGGTGTTCACCGACTCATCGCCCAACTGCAGGTACAGTTCACCATTCTCACCCGTAACGCGCCAAGCGATACCATAAGTTCCTGTCTCAATCGGCGCCCATGCGGTACTCTCGTTAGTGATACCCGCTGTGCGGCGGGCCTTGATGAAACGCACGATGAGGTCATGCCACACGGGATGCATGAAGTGAGGATAGAACAAGCACGGCGTGCCAGGCATGGACAGGATGAAACAGTTGGCCTCAACAATCTGATGGTTGACACGATGCATATAGTTGCTGTTACTTGCATCGGTCGGCAGGTCCTTGAACGTGTCATGGTTATCGATAAACGTCACAGCATAGCGCTTGAGGCGGTAATCCCAGATGAGACCATCATACTTGAGCGCACGGAAACTATGCCCAGACTCGTCACTAAACGCCTGTCTGATCTGCTCCTGCAAGGGGAAGTCAAAGGCCGCGCTCTGGAATCCACCCTCATCATACACACCTTTAATCCAAGCTGAGATGTCTCCAGTTGTACCCCAGAACTCACCTACCGAGAATGTGGGACGCACCTGGGTATTGTAGTAAGCGAAGTGCTTAGGCTCAAAGCCGCGCGCATAGTCATAGCGGAAACCCTCATAACCCAACTCATCCTTGAGATAGCGCAAGTAGGTGATTATTTTTTGTTGCGTAACGGGATTGTGGTGGTCAATGTCACGCGCCCAGGGACCCTTGCCCGCGTCGCCGCCGCAGTCGGTGTTACCGCTACCCATGCCGCTCTCATCGTCCCAACACAGGTCCTTGCACTTTCCGTTCTCGTCCCAGTCCCACTGGATGGAATAGGTCTTACCGGTCTTGGGCCCTATAACACCCACCTCATCAACAAAGTCGGCTGCAAACTCCTCGCCGCTCCATGTGCTCAGTCCACCCTTGTGGTTAGCGACCACATCCTCCATGGCAGCTGTTCCAGCCTGCTTATAGGCACTGATAAGGTTGATGAGCTCGGTCTCGGTGCCAAAGTAGCTTTTGGGCGACCACGTGGTGCCATTAACCGTGTAAGTTTGACCCTTGCCATGATCCAGGTAGAAGACCGGCACGAAGCCCATACAGTCAGGATTAAAGATGCTGTCACCATAATGAGTGCACACCCACGAGCCATTGTGACCTGCTCTCCATGCCTCCCACTCGGTGGTGAAGACGCTCTTATTAGGGCACACCGACGCTCCGCTCTGCGGAAGCCACAACAGGTCGATGTAAGGGGCAATGTTGTCTTTCTGATTCAGCAACTCAGCCCATGTCGTCACGGGAACATACCACTCGTCGTTCTCGCCCCATCCAGCGCCATACATGGTCGCCATGCTCTGGCCGGAATGGCCTTCGGCAGGACGGAAACTGTCCCAGAAAAAGCCCTGCAGCACCACGCCGCCATAGCCTGCGGGCCATCCTTGCGACATCATGCTCAACGGCGCCATCAGCGCCAATGCGAATAAAAGTAATGTCTTTTTCATAAACCCATAATCTTTTTTAGTGAATAATCGGTATTTTAAATGAATAGATAGTCAAAAAGAATGGTTCTCTATCAATATCGCAAAGATAAAAAGATTAAGATTAAGATGTATAATATATTATGACTTTTTTCAAAAAAAATGACATCATATCTACTTTCCCATACAAACAAACTCAGAAAGAAAAAATTAAACGATTTTTGTTACTAAGTGTCTAAAAAAATGCGTAACTTAGCACGTTGAAAGATGAGAACGAAACGATTTTTCATAGCATTTATACTGCTCACTTTGGTCGCTACCAGCCTGTGGGCCAAGAATGACGACGAGGTGATTGTGACCCGCCAACTCACCATGGCGCAGCGCAAGTCCTTACCCGAGCGAACCATCAGTCTGGAGATGAAACGCTTAGTCCCCAACAAGAAGGCAGAGTCGAGGCTCATTGAGGCCATCAACCAAGTGATGGATACTATCGCCAACGAGGACTTTCAGAACCGCACCTTTGTTCTACTCATTGACCCTAATCCCGACGGCAGCATTGACATCGCTGCCCGCAGCGACGACATCCTAAGCAAGATGAACAAAGACAACACGATGCTGTTTGGCGACCTGCAAAGCGGGCGTTGCCATTTTGTAGTGCTCGTGAGCAAGGACAACAGTCAGTTGCTAGAGCAGACCTTCAAACGGCAAGGCAAAGTGAAATTTGTGCAGGAGTTCGAGATGGTGGAGTTCCCCACCCCGCGTTACCCCACCAATGTCGCTGGCCATTGGTCGGCCGACAAAGGACTGCGCCTCATCTCAGTCATTATCAACGATGACCCCAACGGCGACCGGGACTCGTTTGATGTTCCCGCAAGACTCCAAGATTAAAAACCATTAGACTATATAACGATGAACGAAGACCTTAAAAACAACCAGAATTATGTGATTGCCATCGGACGCCAGTTTGGCAGCGGCGGCCGTGAGATTGGAATGCGCGTTGCCCAACTGCTTGACATCAACTATTACGACAAACAGTTATTGCTCGAAGCCTCCAAGGCAAGCGGCATCAATGCCGAGATGTTTGAGGCCGCCGACGAGCGAACACCCAAATTCTTCCCCAGCCTATGGCCGCTGAACCTAGCCATGGCGGGTTCAGCCTTTGTGGGAGAAACCCCGATGAGCGACGACAGCATCTATAAAGCGCAATGCCAAGTGATGAAAGATCTGGTGGACCGCAAGTCGTGTGTCATCGTGGGACGTACGGCCGACTATGTGTTGCGCGACCACTGCCCCGTCATCAGTGTGTTCCTGCATGCGCCCATCGACGACCGCGTGAAGCGCATCATGGCTCGCGGCGACTGTGACACACGCGAGGCCGCCGAGAAACGCGCCGATAAAGCCAACAAGCTGCGCGCCGAGTACTACAACTTCTACACCGACAAACTGTGGGGCCACGCCGAGAGTTACGACCTGTGCCTGGACTCCAGCCTGCTGGGCGTTGAGGGTACGGCACAACTCATCGTCGACTTCGCCAAGCGCCGCCTAGGATAAAACGACAATGCTCTTTTTATAATAGGAAAACAATAAATCATAATATGAAAAAGACATTCTTATTTTTATTCGTCGCTGCTGTGGCCATCATTTCGGCCCAGGCACAGACAAAAGCAGACTTGAGCGAAACTGCTTTAGAAAACTTGGACAAGGCTAACATGCTGACCAACTCGGGAGAGAACGAGGCCGCGATGGAGATCCTGAACAAGCTGGACAAGGAGAACCCCAACAATTACAGCATACTTTGGGAGATAACCTATACCTACTGGCATTCAGGGGAATATGACAAGGGTTTGGAGATATGCAAACGGTTGGAAAACCATCCGGCCGCCTCCTATCATGCCTATCAACTCGAGGGCAACTGCCTGCAAGGGATGGGAAAGGAGGAAGAAGCCATCAAGGCTTATAACCGTGGCCTTGAGCGCTTCCCCAATAGTGCCGTGCTCTATATTGAACAAGGAAAGATAGCAAATGGGAAACAGGACTACGAAAAAGCTTGCGAGCTGTATGAAAAAGCCATCGAAGCAGAGCCAAGTGAGCCGTGGTCCTACTGGTTCCTGGCAGTTCTTTATGCCGACTCAGACGAACCCGCCTGGTCCATCATGTATGGCGAGGCGGCCCGCCTACTGACCATGAACAAAGATGAATACACAGAAGACACTAAAGAACTGAGTGAATTATTGGATTATGTCTATCATGACAACATCGGCATCCCTGTCGAGGATCCTTATCCCGTATGGATCCCCAACTATTGGGACAAAACCGCCGACTCTACCGACACAACGCAAGAGCGCTTGCCGTTGCCCGTGGCATTCAATCAGGAAATGGCAACAGCGTTGAGAGCGTTGAACCCCGAGAGTGAGATAACGCTTCAATCACTCATTGATGTGCGAGGGCGCTTCATCGATTCGTTCTTTGAACGATTCACCAATGACTATGACGTGCCCATTTTCGACTACCAACGCCTGGTGCGTCAGAGCGGCCATTGGCAGGCCTATAATATGATGCTGTTCGGGCTGGCAGATAAAGAGGGCTTCAACCACTGGTATAAGACCGATCCAACCGCCCGAGAGCAGATGGAAGCGTTTACCCGTTGGTATGAAGAACATCCATTCACCTCGACGGCCGAGAGACCTACCCTAGCCTCCAAAGTGTACCGCCAACAACCTTAGCGTCCCCACAAATGAAGAGGTTTCCGGCACCGAGAGTTGCCGCAAACACAGCGCCGTTTCTCCATATAAAGAAAACAAGAAATACAATAATTGTAAATTTCTGAAAACCATAATACTACTAAATCCAATTAATTATTAATTGTAGAGATGAAAAAGACATTACTTGGAATGGTGGTTTGTGCTTTGGCACTTTCCAGCGTAGCCACGACTGCATGGTCACAGAACCTGATGTTAAGAAGCCAAGAGAAACCAGAAGACGAGATTGCTGTGGTTGGTTACTTCAGCAAGAACGACACAATGGCCTACAGGCAGACGCACAACAAGTACAAGATTGAAGGGAACGACACGACAATCAGCGAATCCTACGAGGAGGAGTTCATGATAGTGGTGACCGACTCGACCAGCGACGGTTACAAGATGAAGTACATTCCGCTGAACTTCACCCTCCATGATACGGATACCGCTACCAAAGTCATGACTAATGCCATGAGCCAGTTGATGCAGTCTGTTGTGTGCGAGTTCACAACCGATGAGTTGGGATTGCTCAAAAGCATCACCAACTGGCGCGAGATACGCGACCAACTCAAGAAGGGTGTAAAGGTCACTTGTGACACCTTGTACGCGACCATCCCCGATCTGGATAGCATCATGCCTCGAAAGTCGCTGGAAAACATCTTGTTGCTTCAATTCTCAACCGAGGAAGGCATCCGCGATTCATACGAGGAATTGGAGAATCTCTTCGGCCTGCACGGCTCCGCGTTTGACCTCGGTGAGAAGGAAGTAGATACCGAGGAACAAGGTTATCCCCAGCATATCTCAGCCAGGATAGGCTACACAACCATCGAGGACGAGGAGAACGACTTCGACGGCGATTATGCGATCTCGACCCTGTCAACAACGACTATTCCTGTCGAGGATTTGATGGATCTTGGCATCGGCACACTGTCAATGCTATTGAGCGACATGGCCAATGACAGCCTAGAAGCACTTCGAGACCAGATTGTTGATTCGCTGAAAATCGCGAAGCCCAATGGTGCCGAAGTCATTGTCAATGAGTATTCCGGGTTTTACTTGAACGGATGGCCCAAAGAATACTACTATGAGAAAAAGTTTGACCTTGGAATCAGTCAGAACATCGAGACCCGGTATATACATTGGATATCCCGCAATTGGGACATGGTCCGCGACGACGAATCAACCGATAACAAAAACATATAATTCACCATAAAATGAAATAACGCTATTACCGGCTATCGCCCTAGTGGCACATTAAAATCACATCAAAAGAACAGTCCCATTTTTCACTTTCACATCTTTTAGGATGGAAAGGTTGTGGAAATGAGAGATTGTGAGTAACTTTGGCATTCTTTTGTAAAACAGAAAAACCAAGACGAGAAAATGACTGACAAGATCACCGATAAAATCACCAAGATTGTGTTGACGGGTGGCCCTTGCGCTGGTAAGACGACCGCGATGGCAAGGATCATTGAACACTTCAGCAGCCTGGGGTTCCAGGTGTTTGCCATCCCCGAGGTGCCCACGATGTTCAGCAGCGCTGGCGTGAACTACCTGACGCATAACAAGGCTTTATTCTTTGAGGCCGAGAAATCGACATTGAACATCCAGCTGGCGCTCGAGGACCACTTCGCCAAGATGGCAGCCGAATGCAGCAAGCCCGTGCTCATCGTGTGTGACCGCGGCACGATGGACATCAGCGCCTACGTCTCGCCCGAGATTTGGGAAGCGTTGACCGAGGAAATGGGCACCAACACCGTGAAGCTGCGCGATGCCCGCTACGAGGCCATCCTGCACATGGTGACGGCCGCTGCCGGTGCTGAGCAGTTCTATACCAACGAGAACAACAAATTCCGCAGCGAGGACGTGGAACTGGCGCGTGAACTGGACCGCAAAGTGCTAAGCGCATGGACGGGCCACCCCCACTTGCGCGTTATTGGCAACCACATGGACTTTGACGACAAGCTGCGCCAGGTGCTCAACGAGATCTCGACTGTGCTGGGCGTGCCTAGCCCCATCGAGCAAGAGCGCAAGTACATCGTCAAAGTTACGGGCGACATCCCCGACTACACCGAGAGCGAGATTACCCAGACCTACCTGCTGAGCGAGCCTGGCACCGAGATGCGCGTGCGTAAACGCGGCTGGCAGGGCAGCTACGTCTATTTCCAGACCATCAAGAAGACCGTCAGCAGCAACAAGCAGATCGAGACCGAGCGCCGCATCACTGCACAGCAGTATGTGGACCTGCTGCAATTGGCTGATCCCAACCGCAAGCCCATCAGCAAGATGCGCAAGTGTTTCGTGTGGAAGAACCGCTACTTTGAACTTGACACCTATATCGAGCCTAAGCTGGGCATGCAAATCCTGGAGCTGGAAGGCATCAAGGAAGGCGATGAAGTGGAATTCCCGCCGTTCATCAAGGTCATCGAGGACATCACCGGTAATGAGAAGTATTACAACTACCAGTTGTCATTGAGGTAGGTTTTAGGTCATAGGTATTAGGCGGATGCCAACTAAGGACTAGGTACTTTTAAAGCAACAAAAATCCCCTTGGGCGCTATTGCCTAAGGGGATTTCTTATCTTCAGATCGTTACAAAGCTTTAGTTGGCTTTGTACTTATAAATGTCCACCAGCTTGATGTCAAAGACGAGGGTAGTGTAAGGCTTGAGTAATTCTCCTCTGTTATAAGACCCATAACCTTGATGGTAAGGGACAATAGCCGTACAGCTGTCACCCACATGCATATTGGTGAGCGCTAAGATCCATCCCTCAACATTGGAAGTGATTTCCGAGCGGTAAATGCTGTCGGCTGGTGAGGTATTCAGATAGGACGAGTCGACTGGCGTACCATCATAGATGCTGAGGTGATACTTCACATCAACTGTGGAAGTGATAAGCGGCTTGAGGTTGTTGCGGGTAAGCATCGTGTCGTTGTGCCAACGCATGAGTACCTGAGCTGAAGGATCCCAGGGTGCAACGATTGTTGTGTATTGACCCGAAGCGGCCTGCTGGCTATACCACTCGTCATTTGTCTCGCGCCAATCCTTGTACTCGTCATAGACGTTTTTACCCAAGCATGAATCGAGCATCGTGACAGCCACGATGGCCAAGATGGCAGTATAGAAAAACTTCTTCATTTTCTTTAGGTATTAGGCGTTAGGTTTTAGGTTTTAGGTGTTAGGTGTCGGAAACCGAAGCCTAAGAGCTAAAGCCTAATGCCTCATTAAAAATTACATGAGTTTGCGGAGGACGTTGTTCAGGCTGCACTCCTTGCTGATGATAGCGGGCAGGTCAGCAATGGCAACGCGCTGCTGCTGCATGGTGTCACGGTCACGCAGGGTGACGGTGTTGTCCTCGAGGGTCTGGCCGTCAACGGTGATGCAATAGGGCGTGCCGATGGCATCCTGGCGGCGGTAGCGCTTGCCGACGGTATCCTTGTCCTCGTAGTGACATGCGAAGTCAAACTTCAACATGTTCATAATCTCGTGTGCCTTTTCGGGCATGCCGTCCTTACGGACGAGCGGCAGGATGGCGCACTTGATGGGAGCCAGGGCCTTGGGCAGGTGCAATACCACGCGGGTGTCGCCTCCCTCAAGCTGCTGCTCCTCGTAGCTGGAGCACATCACCGAGAGGAACATGCGGTCCACACCGATCGATGTCTCGATGACATAGGGAGTGTAGCTCTCGTTCAACTCAGCGTCAAAGTACTGAATCTTCTTGCCCGAGTACTTGGCATGCTGACTCAGGTCAAAGTCAGTACGGCTGTGGATGCCTTCCACCTCCTTAAAGCCGAACGGCATCTTGAACTCGATATCGGTGGCAGCGTTGGCATAATGGGCCAGCTTCTCGTGGTCATGGAAACGGTATTTCTCGTCACCCAAGCCCAGGGCCTTGTGCCAGCGCAGGCGAGTCTCACGCCAGAAGTCAAACCACTTCAACTCCTCGCCGGGACGCACAAAGAATTGCATCTCCATCTGCTCAAACTCGCGCATACGGAAGATGAACTGACGGGCCACGATCTCGTTGCGGAAAGCCTTACCAATCTGTGCGATACCAAAGGGGATGCGCATACGGCCGGTCTTTTGTACGTTTAAGAAATTCACGAAGATGCCCTGAGCAGTCTCGGGACGCAGATAGACGTCCATTGTCGAGTCGGCGCTGCTTCCCATCTGGGTCTTGAACATGAGGTTGAACTGACGCACGTCGGTCCAGTTCTTGGTGCCGCTCACGGGGTCAACGATCTCATAGTCAACGATAATCTGCTTCAATTCGGCCAGGTCGTTGTCGTTCATGGCCTTCTCGTAGCGGGCGTGCAGTTCGTCGCGTTTCATTTGGTTCTCAAGCACGCGGGGATTGGTCTGACGGAACATTGCCTCGTCAAACTTGTCACCGAAGCGCTTGGCAGCCTTCTCACACTCCTTGTTCATCTTCTCCTCAATCTTGGCGATCTCGTCCTCGATGAGTACGTCGGCGCGGTAGCGCTTCTTGCTGTCGCGGTTGTCAATCAAGGGATCGTTGAACGCGTCAACGTGGCCCGAAGCCTTCCAGATTGTGGGGTGCATGAAGATGGCACTGTCGATGCCCACGATGTTCTCGTGCAGCAGGGTCATCGCCTCCCACCAGTAACGCTTGATATTGTTTTTCAGCTCAACGCCGTTTTGTGCATAGTCATAAACCGCGCCCAAGCCGTCATAGATTTCACTCGAGGGGAACACAAAGCCATATTCCTTGGCGTGCGACACGATTTTCTTGAAAACATCTTCCTGTTTTGCCATTGTAGTCTATCTGTTATTCGTTATTGTTTTATTTTCAAGCTGCAAAGGTAGCATTTTTCCCGTAATGACACAATGCTTGTGAGCATATTAGGGTTATTTAACGGGTAGTGTGAATCTTATGGAGCAAATATGGATTGTTGTCCACATCAATCAACACCACAAGCATAAAACACTGACAGAATATTATCTCAAAGCATGCAGGCCCAACCGAATTTGCGTGCAATCTCTTTCAACAGGCCACGGTCACGCACAGGGATGGTCACCTTGATGGTTTCACGTTGGTTGTCGCGCTCGGCAATGCTAGCGACATCCAAATCATACTGTGACTGCATGTTCAACCATATCTCGGCAGGAATCCCTAACGCCTTCTCCAAAGCCAGAGCCATATTGACTGACACCGCACGTTTGCCGTTAACAGTCTCACTCAAGACAGAGGGCTTGACATCCATCTCGGCAGCGAGTTGCTTTTGAGTCATACCACGCTCCTTGAGTTCATCGCGAATCAATTCACCAGGATGGGTGGCCACTAACGGAGTATATTCTTTCTTATTCATAATGCTTAGATATTTCAAACAACAATGCGTTAACTATTATACCTGTTTCATCGGGAGAAGAGTGGAAAAGCAAACGGTATTGAGCATTTATCCAAACCGCATCCACACCATTCAAATCCCCTTTCTTTTTCTCGTAATGCAGTGACTTGATCAAGAATAAATCCTCGATGCGTCTTGCGGCCTTTAGGTAATTCACCACTTTGACATATCGCTTGACTACATCTTTGGAGAGCCGCTTGTAATTGCTGTCGGACGTGGAACCTGTAGTATATAGTTCCTCTAAAGCTTTTGTCTCAAATTCAATTATCATTATTCAAGCTCGTTTCTTGTAGAAAACTACCTTAATTTCAGTCGCAAAGTTACAAACAATTCTTGAATTATTCGCATTTTTGTGAATAATTCATTGTCAAAAAGCTGAAAAGTGTTTTTATTCCTCTAGAATTGGGAGTAGAGGAAGGGCTGGACAGTGGCGCTGGCGAACTGGAGGACAAGTTGAATGAGGATGATAAACGACACCAGTTTAATCCACCAGGGGGCGCCAATGAAGCGGTCACGCAGGTTGTCCCAGGCGGGGCGGGGCACGAAATGCAAGGCGAAAATGATGGCGAGCATCACGCACCAAACAGCACGCTTCTCGATAAAGACGGGCAGATAAGCCCACTCAAAATCAGTAAATATCCGATTGATGACTTGGCCAGCAGCATGGAATGAGCTAGCGCGGAAGAAAATCCACAAGAAGGCCACAAAACTAAACGTCAGCAGCCAAGAGATGAAACGCGTGGGGCGGGTACTCTCAATTCGGTCAAGCCAGGGTTTACAAATCTTGTGGACACAAAGGGCAATACCATGACCCGCGCCCCAAACGACGAAGGTCCAGGCCGCTCCATGCCATAAACCACCCAAGAGCATCGTCACCATGAGATTGATGTGCTGCCTTACCCTACCCTTGCGGTTGCCGCCCAGCGGGATGTAGAGATAGTCACGCAACCAGGTGGAGAGGGTGATGTGCCAACGGTGCCAAAACTCGGTAACATTCAACGAGCGGTAAGGGAAATTGAAGTTGATGCCCAAATCAAAGCCCATGATGCTGCCTAAACCTATCGCAATATCGCTATAGCCCGAGAAATCGCAATAAATCTGCATCGTGAAGCCCAACACCGCCATAAGCAGCTCAAAACCTGTGTATCCCGTGGGGTTACCAAAAGCGATGTTGTTATACTGGGCAATATAGTCGGCAAACACGGCCTTCTTCAAGATACCCAGCATGACGAGCCATAAGCCGCCATAAATCATTTCGCGTGTGGCGGGTTTGTTTTCCTGCATCTGAGGCAGGAAATCCTTCGCCCTGACGATGGGTCCGGCAACCAGACAGGGGAAATAGGACAGGAAGAAGAGATAGTCCAAATAATCGTCAACTGGCTGGATTTTGCCTTTATATACATCGACCACATAGCTAATGGTGCGGAAGGTGTAGAACGACACGCCCACCGGCATAATCAGGTCCAAGGGCTGGAAATTACCATGTACCAGCTCGTTCCAGTTCCAAATGACAAAGTTGCTGTACTTGAAGAACAACAGGATGCCCAACGAGAATACCAGCGATATCGACAATGCCAAGCGCCGTTGAAAACGGTTCTTGCTCGAATCGACAAACAATGCCACCCACCAGTCAAATAGCGATGTCGCCACCAGCAACAGGAAGAACAACCCGCTGGACTTGTAAAAGAAGAACAGACTGAAGGCGATGACAAAAAGCATCATCTGCTTGCGGCGTGACTTGAGCATCGCATACAGCGGCAGGAACAGCAGGAACAGTATCCAGAACAATCCGCTGTTGAATAGCATGGGCTCGTCGCGGTTAAACATAAACGCCGACGAGAGCACGTTGATGATATCTATATTGTTGAGCAACATTTCAATTATGTTGGAGGCTGATAAACAACGATGTGTGTAGCACGGTCAATACCCTCACCAGGATCATCAAGTTTAATAGGATGAGCGCCTGATGTCTCTAACCACTTGACGACGCGGTCCATCCACTTGTGGGCCGAGGCGCGCGTGGGGTGAGCGCCGTCACGGCTTCTTTCAAAATGGTCATTGGCGCTCAGATAGAAACAACCCTTATCGGTCTCCTGAGCCAGGAGGTCGTTGATGCCGGTGTCCTCGTCCCAGTTGGGGGGACCGATCCAGACGTAAGGGATGTCGCCAATCTCAGCCAGCATCTTTTTCAAATAGGGTCTGCGTGCGTGCTTGATGTTTGGTACATAAAGTTCATTGGCGCCCAAACACACGAAGATGTAATTGGGCTTATATTTAGCGATTAGCTTAGCCAGGCGGTCAGATTGTCCCCAATACAGCGTGGAGCTGCTGTACCAGATGACCTCGACCAGCGTATGACCGTTTTTTGAACAGTACTTTGCCAAACGTGGAGCCAGTCCCTCAAGCATCGAGTCGCCGATGAAGAGGATATCCTTGGCCGTGGTATCCAAGGGGGCTCGCCAGTCATCGGCTTGAGCCTTCTTTGATACCCGCTTTTTGTTTTTCAATGTGTCGGTATTTCCGCTACCATTCGTGTTTTCGGGATCCACCACTCCCAAGTCTTGGGCAAAGGAAGCGGTTTTTATCTCGAGACCGCCCACAGTGATACCGTCCTGCCATAACGACAAGAAGGCAAAGAAAACCAGAGCGACTAGTAGCAGGGACCACAGTCCCCAATAAGGTTTATTCATTCAGTAAAATTGTGCCCGGCGCCAATGTCACGGCACACTGGCGCGGGCATCATAATCGGTTTAAGTGTTATTTGAGTAATTCAATGCCAATGCCGGGACGGTCGTGGAGGGTGATTTTACCGTTCTCGACAGTCATGCCCGTGAAGCGGTCGTTAGCGATGAGCAGGTTGCCATCCAAGTCGGCATAGTCCACGACAGGCGACAGGTTGGCGGCTGCCGTCACGGCACACGAGGTCTCCGTCATGCAACCGATCATCACCTTCATGTCGAGTGCGCGAGCCAGGGTCACCATCTTGTGGGCCTCGTACAGGCCAGTGCTCTTCATCAGCTTGATGTTGATGCCGTCATACACGCCCTTGAACTTGACGATGTCAGGAAGGCGCTGGAAGGCCTCGTCGGCGATGATGGGCAGCGGAGAGCGCTCACGCAGCCATGCAGTCTCGTCGAGCCACGTCTTGTCAAATGGTTGCTCAACAAACAGGCAGTTACGCTCCTTGAGCCAGTGACACATCTCAAGAGCATATTCCTTGTCGTTCCATCCCTGGTTGCAGTCCACACAGATGGGCACATCGGGCATCATCTCACGTATGATCTCGATGGTCTCCTGGTCGCGGTCAAGACCCATTTTCACCTTGATGAGTTTGTAAGGACGAGCTTCCTCAACTTTCTGGCGAACGACCTCTGGCGTGTCGATACCGATGGTCATGCTGGTGACGGGTGTCTTATCGGGATTGTAACCCCAAATCTTGTACCATGGCTGGCCCATAATCTTACCCAGCAGGTCATGCAGGGCGATATCGATACTGGCCTTGGCGGCACGGTTATTCTCGTCAACATGGTCCACATAGTCAAGGATGTCCTCGATGCGGAAGGGGTCGTTGAACTGATTCAAATCAAGCTTGTTGAGGAACGTGGTCACGCTCTCGACACTCTCGCCCAGGTAGGGCGGCATCGATGCCTCGCCATAGCCCTTGATTCCCTCATACTCCAGGGTCACCTGCACGTCAGGTGTGGTGGTGCGGCTGTAGCGCGCCAGGTTGAAAGCATGGCGCAACTTGAGCTCATAGGGGAAGAACGAGAGTTTCAACTTACCCGTCTTGGGCACTTGGTTCACCCTAGGCACGGCTTTCTTACGCGTTTTTTTTGCCACACGCTCAACAGCGTCAATCGATACGGGCGATGCGGCAGCGATAGCCGTCAGTCCCATTCCTGCGATAAATTTTCTTCTATCCATAATTATTAGTCCTTAGTTTTTAGTTGAATTCTTTCATTAGAAGTACCAAGGGTGGTTCTTGAGGGCGACGATGCCCTTGGTGCCCACCATGCCCTTGATGCGGCTAGCGCTCAGGGGTGAGTACAAGTAGGGATAATCGCTGGCCGTGGGAATCAGGCTGTTGATTTTCACCTGACCCGAGCAGTGGATGTACTTGCCGTCACGCAGGTAAATGCCCACATGGGTCACGCGGCCGGTTTTCTCGTTACCGAAGAAGAGCAGGTCGCCAGTCTCATACTGGTGCCAATCGGTGCCCTTCTTCATGATTTTTCCGGTCAAGGCTTGCTGTGAGGCATCGCGTTGCAGGATGATGCCGTTGCTCAGGTAGCTCACCTTGGACAGGCCCGAGCAGTCGGTCACCTTGGTGCTAGTACCACCCCACAAGTAGCTGGAACCCATCATGCGGCGCGCGGTTTTCTCGATTTGGGCAGCGCTAAAGCCCTGTTGGCTCCACTGAGACAGTTCGGCGACATCAGCGGCATCCACCCAACCCACACGGCCGTCAGGCGTGGCGAGTTTGAGCCAACCGCCTTGAGCCGTCTTATATTCCAGAATATTACCCATCACCAGGTCGCTCACGGTCTCGTCACCATGGGCCTCGGTCACCAGGCGCGAGTCATAAGCAGTGACGATATAGCGCTTTGCCTTACGCCACGTGGCCATCTGCCCCGTGGTCTTGAATGCCAGTGAGCTCTCGGGGACATAAGCAATGTAATCGTCAGCCATCTGCACGCGGTACCAGTCGTCACACTTCTGCAACACCTTGACTGGGGCGCCCATGATGCCCTGGGTAGCGATTTCGGCGCTATGCTTGGGCTCGGTGCGTAATGTGGCGATGCTCAATTTGACCAACGCCCACTTGCGCTGAGCGGGAATGCCGTCCTCTAGGACAGTGATCTTGTCGGTATAGGTGCTATACCCGTTCTTGGTCATAGCGGCCAATATGGCCTTCTTTTGCGCCTGGGTGCCCACGGTGCCCGCCAGCACCCACTTGCCGGCCTGCTGCGATGCTGTTACGTCCCAAATGGCTGTGCGCTTGTCAGGAGCGATGCGTTGCTTAAGTTGGGCAAGCGTCTCTTCGGGCGTTATCGCCATGGCGGCAAGGCTCGTCAGTGCCAGCGCCAGCGCTACGATAAATGATTTGATGTTCATTTTATTTGATTGGAGTTATTGAATTGACTTTCAAATGGCTGTCCCACTTGTCATAGAACAGGTTTCCCTTGCGCCACTCGACCTCACCGGGCTGGAAATCAACGGTCTCGCTGCGGATGTAGGTCTTAGCGGGGCTGAGTTTGTCGCCCACACCCTCGTTGCTGGCCATGCGGTACACGTCGATACCCGTGGCATAATAGTCGTTTAATGCGGTGCCCACAGCACTGCGACCAAACGACGGATCGGTGGGAACCCAGCCGATGCCCTCGAAGTAGGTCTCACACCAGTCGTGCCAGTTGATTTCGTCGGGATGGAGCATCCAGCCGCTCTCCCAGCGCGCAGGGATGCCCAGCGAGCGCACGAGAGTGATGTATAGCAGCGCCACCTGTCCACAGTCACCATGGTTGTTCTCGAGGACATACTGCGGGATATTGGCCAACGTGCTGTACTCACGCGCACCGGCCCATGGCAGGTTGTGCCCAATCCATTCGTAGATTTTGGCAGCCTGGAGCACTGGGTTGGTCTCGTTGCCCACAATCTTGCGGGCCAAGGCGCGCATCTCGTCAGTGATGATGACGTGGCGCGGCTCGTTGCCGGTGTATCTGATGTATTCAGCGCTATTGGTCTTGTAAGGCTCCAGCATAGCGATGAGGTCCTGCTGGCTGTAGTGACGCTCGCCCACGTCATAGGAAAAAGTGTACTCAAAATGGGTGGGCTTGCCCTTCTCGGCCACGGCCTCCATATAGACCGTGTGATGCAGGCTTCCCTGGCTAAAGGTCACCTCGCGGTTGCTGCTCTCGAGGCGGATATTCTTCTGCCGCAGGTTCTCATAGGGGAACGGCATCCACACGCGCAGGGTCTCGCCGGCGGGAACGGCATCGGCATCCACATCAAGAGTGAAAGTGATATTCACATGGCGCCAGTCACGCACGTTGTTCTTGTCGGCAGGAGTACGCATAGCCTCCAGGTAATACTTGCGACGGGTGAGGAAACTCTCGTAGTTGTCCTCGGCGTTCTGTTGGGCAAACTCCTTGCCCAAGAGCCACAGGTTACCCACGCTCTTGCGGAACCACATCTCCTTACCGTCGATGTTCATCACCTCGAGGGCACGGGTATCTTTCCAGTGCTGGATCTGTGCATCAGTAGCCTCGGGCATCTTCTCGCGGATCTTCTTCACACCCTCCTCGGGGGTGATGCGGAAGTCGGTGCGGATGCGCTGCATGATGGTGCGCAACGAGTCGATGCGCACGGCATCGGCCTTACGCACCTGCTTGGGCAGGGATTTCATCACCTTCTCGGCACGGGCAAACTCGCCCTGGGCGATTGACTGGTCCACTTGGGCCTGCCAGTCGGGAGCTGCCATGCCCGCCAATGCCACTGCGCTAACGGCCAGAGCCAACAATTTCTTTCTTAATCCTATCATAGGGCCTTGTACTTTGGTTTTAATGTGCAAAGATACTTCAAGCCTGACACAATCGCAAGAATTATCCCGTTTTTGTTGATGGGCGGATTTTATACACAGTTTAAGGATACTCCATAGCATGGTCCTACAGCGGCTACAAGCTGGGCTGTCTCTGGCCTCCAATTAAAAAACACATAAAAGTGGTTACCAATATCCGAAAAAGAAAAACAGCATAATTAGTTAAAAACTTTTTGTTATTACGTTGAATTTCACTAAATTTGCAACGTTGATAAGCGAGGCACTCGCCTGTCAACAATTTGGATGAGAAGATTTTGGATGATGGACAATAATCTAGACGCTATTCCTAGCCATCTCCCCCTATATGAATACTAATAACGTTTAAAACATAAAACTAACATGATTATGAAAAAAGGACTACTATCTTTACTATTGCTGGTGATGGGCCTTGCCACGACGGCCAGTTGGGCATCACCAGCGGCAGGGAACACATCCCTGAGGGGCACAAACGATGAGCCCGCAGTAATCAGCGCCAACGTTGAAACAATAGACTTCGGCGATGTCTTGATCGGTTATAAAGTCCATCACTTTTTCACGGTCATTGGAACCAACCTTAACGAGGACATGACCCTGAGCATCAGTGACGACCGGTTTGACCAATTTAGCGTGACACCCAGTACGCTCACTCCCGAAAGGGCTGCCATGGGCATGCTGATTAACCTAACCCTCTCACCTTACAACCCCTATGGCGAGTCAGCAACGCTTACCATTTCAAGCCCGGGAGCCGAAGACGTGATCATTCCCATCACATCCAATATCTATAGGGCCACACAAATGCCTAAGAACAACCAGATGACCGCCTATGTTGGTTGGTTCTCATCAATCTGCGGCACCATCAACATCCCTGATGCTGAGATTCCCTACGACCCCAACACGCCCGTAGTGAGGACCCCGGCTGCAGGCAGTGACCCAGTAAGCCAAGTTGCGCCAGGAGAGGGCTTAGGTTACATCTACTCAATCAGTGGTGATAATTGCTTTAGCGTGGTGATTACCAGGGGTAGTTTAATCGCCAAGACCTGTGATGTCAAGATTATCTATCGTCCTCTGACTCTCGGCACTCACCATGCGACCATTACCTTCTCGTGCATCAGGGGCGGCTGCCCTGTTACCGTGAACGTGGCGGGCACCGCGATTGAACAGCCCCAACCCGGTGACCTCGATGGTGATGGTATCTTCTCCATTGGCGATGCTACAGGTCTCATTGACTGCCTGCTGAGCGATGATGAAGTGCCCCCATTTGCCGATGTCGACTGTGACGATGCCGTCACCATCAAGGACGTCACAACCCTCATCGACATGCTGCTAAACAGCAATTGATTTAACTTATTAACCAAAGGAAGGGTACCACATTTTCAATGCGGCACCCTTTCTTATATCTTCGTAAATCGTTATTTGCGTTCCAGCAGGGTGACGTTCTCGACGTGGTGGGTATGGGGGAACATGTCCACGGGCTGGATTTCCACGACGCGGTATTTCTCGTCGAGCAGGGCGATGTCGCGCGCCTGGGTGGCGGGATTGCAGCTCACATAGACCAGTCGCTGGGGCTCGGCGTTGAGAATGACCTGGACGACGTCCTCGTGCATGCCGGCTCGGGGCGGGTCGATAATCATCACCTCGGGGCGGCCATGCTCGGCGATGAATTCGTCGGTAAGAACGTCCTTCATGTCACCAGCATAGAACAGGGTGTTCTCGATGCCATTCACTCGAGAGTTAAGTTTAGCGTCCTCGATGGCCTCGGGGACATACTCGATGCCGATGACCTGACGGGCCTGGCGGGCGACAAAGTTGGCGATGGTGCCCGTGCCGGTGTAGAGGTCATAGACCAGTTCGTCACCAGTCAATGCGGCCATGCGGCGCGCCACCTTATAGAGTTCATAGGCCTGGCGGGAGTTGGTCTGGTAGAACGACTTGGGACCCACACGAAACTTTAAACCTTCCATCTCCTCCTCGATGTAGTCACGGCCGCTAAAGGTGATAAACTCTTGGTCGGCCAGCGAGTCGTTAACCTTGAGATTGACGACGTAGAGCAACGACGTAATCTGGGGGAAACGGTCGCTGACGGCGCTCATCACATCCTGGATGGCGGCAGGATTGTCCTCGCCGAAGACGATAACCTCCATCACCTCGCCTGTGCTGGCCGTGCGTGTCATGGTCATGCGGATAAAACCTTGCTGACCGCGGATGTCATAGAACGAATACCCCTTCTCGACACAATAGTTGCGGATAAACAGGCGCAGTTCGTTGCTGATGTCATCTTGCAGCCAGCAGCGCTTGATGTCGAGCACCTTGTCAAAGGCGCCGGGGATGTGGAAGCCTGCCGCATTGCGGTCAGGGAACTCTGCCCCACTCTCGAGCTGCTCACGTGTGAGCCAACACTTGTTGGAGAACGTGAATTCCAATTTGTTGCGGTAATGGGTGGTTTGAGCCGAGCCCAAGATCGAGTTGATGGCGGGGATGGGCACCTTGGCGATGCGCTCCATGGCGTCAACCACCTGTTGCTGCTTGCACTGCAACTGATACTCATAGGGCAGATGCTGCCACTTGCAGCCGCCGCACACGCCAAAGTGTTCACACATGGGCTCCACACGCAGCGGGCTTGGCTTGACTAAGCGGTCAATGTGGCCCTCGGCAAAACTATGTTTCTTGCGATCGATTTTCAGGTCAATAACGTCGCCTGGCGCGCCAAAAGGCACAAACACCACCAGGTCGTTCCAGCGACCCAGGCTCTTGCCCTCGGCCGCCACGCCCGTAATCTCAAAACCCTCAATAACCGGAATATCTTTCTTCTTTCTCATCGTATCTGCAAAGGTACAAAGATTTCTCAAACAACAAAGACAACACACAAACAACAATCACAACTTTTACATTGTATCTGTTGTCTAAAAGGCTACTCGTTGAGAGCTTTGTTGATGTACTCGCGGCTCAAACCTAAAGATACGGCTGTCTCAATGTCGCGGTTCATGTCATCACGCTGGAAGCGCAGTTTGTTCAATTTTGCGCGCAATAAGTAGAGGTAACCGTCCTCTGGATCCATCTCAAGGGCTGTACGAATGTCCTCCTCGGCCCTATTCAAGTGTTTCATGGCTAGATAGCAGTCAGCCCGATGCCCAAGCAACTGGGAGTTGGCTTTGACCTTTATCAGTTGGGAAAACAACTCGGCAGCGCGGCCATAATTACCTGACCGCTTGTACAACAGCGCCATACCCTCGTTATACAAGCCCGAATTGGGGTTGATGCGCTTGATTTCGTTAAACAGATCCTCGGCCTGCTTGGTATCTCCGCGTTCCATCGCCAGCACACCCAACGAGTACCGCGCCTCGGTGTTATAGGGGTCAAGTTCCCTCACACGCTCAAAATCGGCGATTGCACGCTGCACGCTGTCCATTTGTACCAGCAGTGCAGCCCTGTTGAGCAGCAGGGTGACGGCATGAGGCGTCATGTCGAGAGCAAGCGAGTAATTCTTAACCGCCTCGGCCAGCCGACCCTGATATCGTTGCAATGTGGCAATATTGCTCAATACCATCGAGTTACTGGGATTGACTGGATCGGTCTGGACCGCCTTTACCAGCCATTGCTCAGCTTGTTGCCAATCATGGCTATCAAGATATACCTGGGCCGAATCGATACACTGGAAATAAGGAGTCTCGGTATCCACATCGGCCAAAAACGGCCCTTCAGATTTCGGCTCCTGAGGTTTCATGCCCTGCGGAATCTTCAGGTTCTCGTTAGTCATGGTCGTCACCATTTGTGCCCTACCCGTTCCAAACGCGAGCAACGCCATCACAACCAACAATCCCAAATTCACACTTACTCTCATCACTATTAACTGTTAACTATTAACTGTAAACTCCTAACTGTTAACGTGTACGTCCATCTGCGGGAACGGGAAGTGGATACCCTGCTGCGGGAACTGCTTGTAAATTTCCTCATTCACCTTGTAGAATACCGCCCAATAATCGGCTGTTTCTACCCAAGCGCGAATGACGAGAGTCACTTGGCTTTCATCTAGGCTCTCGACCGACACCGATGGGGCATAATCAGGCTTAGGCAGGAGTTTCTCCAGATGGGTAGCCTGCTCCTCGTTCCACTGCTCCACGCGCTTGCGATGCTTATGGAACAAGCGCTTCCACCATGGTTGGGCGGGCTCGTCCCCAGGTTGCATCACGGCATCCTCATGCTCCTCTACTGTCTCTTTCACCTCGCTGTCGTTGTGGACAATGCGATCTTCAGCAGCAATGATGTCAAATGCCACTTTGCGCGCCTGGTCAACGCTATCGCCATAGCTAATGCCCACGCGCCATTCCAAGCGGCGGTAAGGCTCGGCGCTGTAGTTCATGAGCGAACTGGTCGAGATGCTGCCGTTAGGGATGACGATGCGCTCGTTATTGAGTGTGTTGATGACCGTATTGAAAATCTGAATCTCGCGCACAGTCCCCTTGAAGTTGCCAAACTCGATATAGTCTCCCACCTTATAGGGCTTGATGAGCAAGATGAGCACACCACCGGCAAAATTCTGCAATGTGCCGCTCAACGCCATACCGATGGCGACACCAGCACTAGCAAATATCGCGATAAATGAGCTGGTCTCAATGCCCAGCACACCGATGACGGTGATGATGAGCAGGAACAGCAACGTGATCTTGATAAAGCTGAGCAGGAACGACGTCAACGAACGGTCAAACTGCTTGCGCACCATGATGGCACGCGCCAGGTTATAGACCTTGTTGATGATAAACTTACCCAGATAGAACAGCAGGATGGCTGCCAAAATGCGCAACCCCAGCGAAATAATCTGGCTGGAGAGCGAGGTCACCAGGCTACCCAAATCCAGATATTTGAACTTGTTCACCAGCTTCTCGGGGGTCATCGCAGCTATTGAGTCGGGCGTGAGCTGTGTGGCTAGCGAGTCCACCTGAGCTGTAACGGCTTTGGTCGCCTGCTGGATCTTATTGGCCGCCGCTGTGTCGGGTGTCATCACAGGCACCTGCATCAGTATCTTGTCTAAAATCATATCTCAAATTCTTTTTTTGTACCGCAAAGATAACACCATCACCCCAATTAAGACCACTAAAAGCCTATAAATAACGTGAAAACATCTTATCGGCTCATCGAGAGGCAAGCAATGGTTTTTGCTACTTGGCAAAAACAATAAAAAAAACTCCAGTGCGCCTTCACAGCGGACTGGAGTCTCAATAAACAAATTAACTATGGAAAATATACGATTATTTCTTTCTATCTATTTCCAGTATCATTGACCAGATCAGAGTTCGGCGAGTTCACGCTCCTGACGGGCCTGCTCGGCCAACGCCATCTCGTTCTTGTCGCCTACTACCAGCGTCTGGTACTCACGCAGACCTGTACCGGCAGGGATAAGGTGACCGCAGATCACGTTCTCCTTCATGCCCTCGAGATAGTCCACGCGGCCATTGATGGCAGCCTCGTTGAGCACCTTGGTCGTCTCCTGGAACGATGCAGCCGACATAAAGCTGCTCGTCTGCAGAGCGGCACGGGTGATACCCAACAGAATCTGTTCACTAGTGGCGGGAACGGCATCACGCACAACGACAAGCTTCATGTCACGGCGCTTGAGCGACGAATTGATGTCGCGCAGCTTGCGAGCAGTGATGATCTGTCCGTTCTGGACCTCCTCACTGTCACCGCTGTTGGTGACAATCTTCTTGCCCCAAATGCGGTCGTTCTCCTCCATAAAGTCGCGCTTGTCAACGGTCTGCTCCTCGAGGAAGCGGGTGTCGCCCGGATCGATAATGCGCACCTTGCGCATCATCTGGCGCACGATTACCTCGAAGTGCTTATCGTTGATCTTCACACCCTGGGTGCGGTAAACGTCCTGAACCTCGTTAACGATATAGTCCTGAACGGCCGTGGGACCCTTGATGCGCAAGATGTCGGCCGGAGTAACGGCACCGTCGGACAACGGAGTACCGGCACGCACGAAGTCGTTCTCCTGCACCAGAATCTGCTTGGACAGTGGCACGAGGTACTTCTTCTCCTCGCCAATGCGGTTCTTAACCGTGATCTCGCGGTTACCACGCTTGATGCGGCCAAAGGTCACCTCACCGTCAATCTCGCTAACGATAGCGGGGTTAGACGGGTTGCGGGCCTCGAACAGCTCGGTTACACGAGGCAGACCACCGGTGATATCACCAGCACCACCCGAGAACGAGCGCGGAATCTTCACGAAGACCTCACCAGCAGTGATTTCCTCACCATCTTTCTTCATCAGGTGAGCTCGTACGGGCAACGAGTAAGACTTCACGACATTACCCTCGGCGTCAACAACCTCGGCCTCGGGAATGCGGTTGTGGTCCTTGGTCTCAATGATGAAGATTTCGGCATTGTCCGAGATCTCATCATACTCCTCACGATAGGTTACGCCCTCGATAAGGTTCTTGAAGCGCAGGGAACCACCAACCTCACTGACAATAACAGCATTGAAAGCGTCCCACTCACAGATCTTGTCACCCGACTCAACCATGTCACCATGCTTGAAGAACAGCTTGGAACCGTACTCAATGGGAGCATGGGTAAGCACCATGTTGGTGTTAGGATCCTTGATCTGCATCTCGGCCATACGACCAACGACGATGTCAACACCATCCTTATCCTGAACGGTGCGCAGGTCCTCGATCTCGATGCGGCCGTGATATTTAGAAGTGATATTGGACACAGCCGAAGCGTTGCTAGCCACACCACCAGCGTGGAAGGTACGTAGGGTCAGCTGTGTACCAGGCTCACCGATAGACTGGGCGGCAATCACGCCGACAGCCTCACCCTTCTGCACCATGCGGTGCGAAGCCAGGTTACGTCCGTAGCACTTGGCGCAAACGCCACGCTTAGCCTCACAAGTGAGGACTGAACGGATCTCAACCGACTCGATGGGCGAGTTGTCGATGCGAGCAGCAGCTGCATCGGTAATTTCCTCACCACTCTCGACGATGATTTCACCTGTAGTCGGGTCAATCACATCGTGAACCGAAACACGGCCCAGGATGCGCTCACCCAGCGAAGCCACCACGCGGTCACCATTGCGCACCTCGCGGCAAACGAGGCCACGCAGCGTGCCGCAATCCTCCTCGTTGATGATCACGTCGTGAGCGACGTCCACCAGACGACGGGTCAGGTAACCTGCATCGGCGGTCTTCAACGCGGTATCGGCAAGACCCTTACGGGCACCGTGGGTCGAGATGAAGTACTCCAGCACCGACAGACCTTCCTTGAAGTTCGCCAAGATGGGGTTCTCGATGATCTGGTGACCACCTTCAACACCTGACTTCTGGGGCTTGGCCATCAGACCACGCATACCCGAAAGCTGACGAATCTGGTCCTTAGAACCACGAGCGCCTGAATCCAGCATCATGAATACCGAGTTGAAGCCCTGCTTGTCAGCAGTAATCTGCTTCATCAGCTCGTTAGTGAGCTCGGTATTAACGTTGGTCCAGATATCGATAACCTGGTTGTAACGCTCGTTGTCGGTGATGGCACCCATGTCATAGTCCATCTTGATTTGCTCGGCGCGGGCATCACCCTCGGCAATAATCTCGGCCTTGCGGTCGGGAATGAGCACGTCATTCAGGTTGAACGACAAACCACCCTTGAATGCCATGTAGTAACCCATGTTCTTGACGTCGTCAAGGAACTTGGCCGAACGAGGCACACCGCAATTGCGGATCACGCGGGTGATGATGTTGCGCAGCGACTTCTTGGAGATAAGCTCGTTCACATAACCGATCTCGTAGGGTACCGTCTCGTTAAAGATAATGCGGCCCACCGAAGTCTCCTCGATAAGTTTCTGTTCGTGTTCGCCATTCTCGTTGACCACATCGGCAACGACACTGATGATGGCATGCATGGCCACCTTGCCCTCGTTATAAGCGATAAGAGCCTCTTCAGGACCGTAGAACTTCAGTCCCTCACCCTTGTCGCCCTTGCGGAGCTTGGTGATATAATAGAGACCGAGTACCATATCCTGTGAGGGAACGGTAACGGGGTCGCCATTAGCGGGATTTAAGATATTGTGGGGCTCAAGCATAAGCATCTGGGCCTCGACAACAGCCTCGTTACCCAGCGGCAGGTGCACCGCCATCTGGTCACCGTCAAAGTCGGCGTTGAATGCGGTACATGCCAGCGGGTGCAGCTGGATTGCCTTGCCCTCGATGAGCTTGGGCTGGAACGCCTGGATACCCAGACGGTGCAGCGTCGGAGCACGGTTAAGCAGCACGGGATGACCCTTCATCACGTTCTCAAGAATGTCCCAAACAACGGGCTCCTTGCGGTCCACGATCTTCTTGGCACTCTTGACGGTCTTAACGATACCGCGCTCAATGAGTTTGCGGATAACGAAGGGCTTGTACAGCTCTGATGCCATATCCTTGGGGATACCGCACTCGCCCATCTTCAACTCAGGACCCACGACGATAACCGAGCGGGCTGAATAGTCCACACGTTTACCGAGCAGGTTCTGACGGAAGCGGCCCTGCTTACCCTTAAGGCTGTCGCTCAACGACTTGAGGGGACGGTTGGCATCACTCTTGACGGCGCTCGACTTGCGCGAGTTGTCAAGCAACGAGTCCACGGCCTCCTGCAACATGCGTTTCTCGTTGCGCATGATGACCTCGGGAGCCTTGATCTCGATGAGTCGTTTCAGACGGGTGTTGCGGATGATGACGCGGCGATACAGGTCGTTCACGTCACTGGTGGCGAAGCGGCCACCATCCAGCGGAATCAAGGGACGCAACTCGGGCGGGATGACGGGGATGACCTTGAGGATCATCCACTCGGGCCTGTTCATGCCCTTGCTGGCGCGGAATGATTCCACCACCTGCAAGCGCTTCAAGGCCTCGGTCTTGCGCTGCTGAGAGTTCTCCTTGTAGGCACGGTCACGCAACGTGTTGGCCAGCGAGTCCAAATCAAGCTCAGCCAGGAGGTCATAGATAGCCTCGGCACCCATCTTAGCGATGAACTTCTCGGGGTTATCGTTCTCCAGCGACTGGTTCTCCTTGGGAAGCTTGTCCAGAATGGCAACGTACTCGTCCTCGGTGAGGAGGTCATACTTTTGCAGTTCGCGGCTTTCTGAGCCGTTCTCATACTTCACGCCAGCGGGATTAATAACGACATAACGCTCATAGTAGATAATCATGTCGAGCTTCTTGGTGGGGATACCCAGCAGATAACCGATCTTGTTGGGCAGTGAACGGAAGTACCAGATGTGAGCCACCGGCACTACCAGCTCAATGTGGCCGCTACGCTCACGGCGCACTTTCTTCTCGGTCACCTCGACACCGCAATGATCACACACGATGCCCTTATAGCGGATGCGCTTGTATTTACCGCAATGGCACTCATAGTCCTTGACAGGACCAAAAATGCGCTCGCAGAACAGGCCGTCGCGCTCGGGCTTGTAGGTGCGATAGTTGATGGTCTCGGGTTTGAGAACCTCACCATGTGAATTCTCCAAAATCTCGTCGGGCGAAGCCAGACTGATTGAAATCTTGGTGAAATTGTTCTTTATCTTATTATCTTTCTTGAAAGCCATAGTAGAAAGCGTTATTAATCAAGTTTCACATTGAGACACAGTCCACGCAGCTCGTGCAACAGCACGTTGAGCGATTCGGGAATGCCCGGAGTGGGCATGGGATCACCCTTGACAATGGCCTCGTAAGCCTTGCTGCGGCCCACGACATCATCACTCTTGACGGTGAGGATTTCCTGGAGCACATGGCTAGCACCGAAGGCCTCCAGAGCCCAAACCTCCATCTCACCAAAGCGCTGGCCACCAAACTGGGCCTTACCGCCGAGCGGCTGCTGGGTGATGAGGCTGTACGGGCCAATCGAGCGGGCGTGCATCTTGTCCTCAACCATGTGACCAAGCTTGAGGAAGTAGGTCACACCGACGGTTGCCTTCTGGTCAAACGGTTCACCCGTTGCACCATCATACAACTGCGTCGTGCCGGCACGCGGCAGACCAGCCTTGTCGGTCCACTCGTTAAGGTCATTCAGGCTGCAACCATCAAAGATGGGGGTAGCAAACTTGACATCAAGCTCACGGCCTGCCCAACCCAAGACGGCTTCGAAAATCTGACCCAGGTTCATACGCGAGGGCACACCCAGCGGGTTCAACACGAGGTCAACAGGAGTACCATCGGCAAGGAAAGGCATATCCTCTTGGCGCACTACGCGCGAAACGATACCCTTGTTACCATGGCGACCTGCCATCTTATCACCGACGCTGATTTTGCGCTTCTTGGCGATATAAACCTTAGCCAGCTGCATGATACCTGAAGGCAACTCGTCACCGATGCTGATATCGAGCTTCTTGCGCTTAAGCTCGGCCTCAAATGCCTTGCTCTTGTGCAGGTAGTTCATTACCGTGGCACGGATGAGGTCGTTGCGGTGGGAATCAGCAGTCCAACGGCTCAGGTTGATGCTGTCAAAGTTCTCAATACCCATGATGATCTCGCGGGTGAACTTCTCGCCCTTGGGCACGATTTCCTCGTCCATGTAGTTCTTCACGCCCTGGGAGATGCGTCCCTCGGTGAGCGTGTTGAGTTTCTCAATGAGGATGCCGCGCAGCTCTTCCTGGCGTGCAGCATATTCCTCGTCAAGCGCTGCGATCTCTGGATCCACGCCACGAATGCGCTTCTTGATAGCGCGTGCAAACAGGCGGGTGCCGATAACAACGCCCTTGAGCGACGGATTGGCCTTGAGCGACGCGTCTTTCACGTCACCAGCCTTGTCACCAAAGATGGCGCGCAGCAGCTTCTCCTCGGGGGTGGGATCGCTCTCACCCTTAGGAGTGATTTTACCGATGAGGATGTCACCGGGGATGACATGGGCACCAACGCGGATAATACCACGCTCGTCGAGGTCTTTGGTAGCGTCCTCGCTCACGTTGGGAATATCGTTGGTGAGTTCCTCCATACCACGCTTGGTCTCGCGCACCTCGAGGGTGTATTCATCAACGTGAACACTGGTAAGGATATCCTCACGCACCAGGCGCTCGTTGATCACGATAGCGTCCTCATAGTTGTAACCCTTCCAGGGCATGTAAGCCACCTTGAGGTTACGGCCGAGTGCCAACTCACCGTCCTGGGTGGAGTAACCCTCGGTCAGGATCTGACCTTTGGTCACGCGGTCACCTGCATTGCAGATGGGCCTCAAGTCGATGGTCGTGCTCTGGTTAGTTTTGCGGAACTTAGGCAGCTTGTACTCCTTGACAGCACTGTCAAATGATACAAACTCCTCGTCCTCGGTACGGTCATAGCGGATGCGGATCACGCTGGCGTCAACAAACTCGACAACGCCCTCGCCCTCAGCCTGAAGCTGAGTGCGGCTGTCGTAAGCCATGCGCTGCTCGATGCCGGTTCCCACGATAGGAGCCTCGCTGCGCAGTAGGGGAACGGCCTGACGCATCATGTTCGCGCCCATCAATGCACGGTTAGCATCGTCATGCTCCAGGAACGGGATGAGAGCAGCCGCGATCGAAGCGATCTGTTGGGGCGACACGTCCATGAGCTCAACCTCGTCGGGAGCAACCACGGGGAAGTCGGCGTTCTTGCGGGCCTTAACACGGTCACGCACGAAAGTGCCGTCCTCGTTCAGGGGAGCGTTGCCCTGAGCAATAATGCGGTTCTCCTCGTCCTCGGCGGTGAGATAGATAATCTCATCGTTATCCAGGTTCACCTTGCTGTCGGCCACCTTGCGGTAAGGTGTCTCGATAAAGCCCAGGTTATTGATCTTGGCATAAACGCAGAGCGACGAGATCAGACCGATATTGGGACCCTCAGGGGTCTCGATAGGACACAAGCGGCCATAGTGGGTGTAGTGAACGTCACGCACCTCAAAGCCGGCGCGCTCACGAGACAGACCACCAGGACCGAGGGCGCTCATACGGCGCTTGTGGGTAATCTCGGCCAGGGGATTGGTCTGGTCCATGAACTGCGACAGGGCGTTGGTACCAAAGAACGTGTTGATCACGCTCGAAATGGTCTTAGCATTGATCAGGTCGATGGGAGCAAACTGCTCGGTGTCGCGCACGTTCATGCGCTCGCGGATGGTACGCGCCATGCGGGCCAACCCCACGCCGAACTGGTTGTACAACTGCTCGCCCACAGTACGCACACGACGGTTGCTCAGGTGGTCGATGTCGTCAACATCTTCCTTGCTGTTAATCAAGCCGATCAAGTACTTGATAATCTCAATGATATCTTCCTTGGTCAGGACACGCTTGTCGGGGTCAGTTTCAAGCCCTAACTTGGCATTGATGCGGAAACGGCCCACCTCACCCAGGTCATAGCGCTTCTCGCTGAAGAAGAGGTTGGTGATCACCTCACGGGCGCTATTGTCATCGGGCGGCTCGGCGTTGCGCAGCTGGCGGTAGATGAAGTTAACCGCCTCCTTGCCACTGTTACAGGTATCCTTGTTCAGGGTGTTGAAGATAATCTGGTAATCGCTGGTGTTGACATCCTCACGGTGCAACAGAATAGTTGCCACGCCCGAATCCAGAATCTCAGCGATATTCTCCTCTTGAAGCTCAGTGTCACGATCGATAATCACATCGTTTCGCTCGATGCTTACAACCTCACCGGTATCCTCATCAACAAAGTCCTCACTCCATGAACGCAGAACGCGGGCAGCAAGCTTGCGGCCTACAGCCTTCTTGAGGTTAGTCTTGTTGACCTTGATTTCCTCGGCCAGACCAAAGACTTGAATAATATCATTATCGGTCTCGAGTCCGATGGCGCGCAACAGCGTCGTCACGGGTAATTTCTTCTTACGATCGATGTAAGCATACATCACGTTGTTGATGTCGGTTGCGAACTCAATCCACGAACCACGGAACGGGATGATGCGAGCCGAGTACAGCTTCGTGCCGTTAGCGTGAAGGCTCTGGCCAAAGAACACACCAGGAGAGCGGTGGAGCTGTGACACCACAACGCGCTCAGCACCATTTATGACAAAGGTGCCCTTGTCGGTCATGTAAGGGATGGAACCCAAGTACACATCCTGGACCTCGGTGGGGAAATTGTGGTCAGGGTCGGTGCAATAGAGCTTGAGCTTAGCCTTGAGCGGGACACTGTAGGTCAAACCGATGTCCAAGCACTCGTCTATGGAGTAACGCGGCGGGTCGATGTAATAGTCAAGGAATTCGAGCTTAAAGTTGTTGCGGGTATCCTCGATGGGGAAATTCTCGGCAAAAACTTTATAGAGTCCCTCGTTTTTTCTTTTTTCAGTCGGAGTATCCAGCTGCAGGAAATCGCGGAATGACTGTAACTGCACGTCAAGGAAATCAGGATAGGGATAGGGATTCCTCACTCGTGCAAAATTGACTCGTTCTTTTTTTGAAACTGACATTGACAAAGAAATTATGTGAACTCAATTGAGATTGTAGAAATGCGAAATAATCGTCTGTTTTGCACCGTTTCTTTTCAGTTGCGGAGTCGAGTTGTCAAGAGGCGCAAACACTTGAGAGTCAACTTCATCGGGCCGCTGCCGCCACACGGGGAATGCCCCATGCGGCGGCAGTTCCTGATGAATCGTGTTGTATAGGTCAAATTTGACACAAAAAGGTTAAGAACCCAAAATAGGTGGTTCTTAACCTACACACCTGTTAACAGGTGCTATTATTTCAGTTCAACCTCGGCACCAAGACCCTCGATCTCTGACTTCAGAGCCTCGGCCTCGTCCTTGGAAGCACCCTCCTTCAGGGTTGCGGGAGCCTTGTCAACAAGGTCCTTAGCGTCCTTCAGACCCAAGCTGAGGAGCTCTTTCACCTTCTTGATCACCTGGAGTTTCTGAGCACCAGCGGCCTTGAGGACAACGTCAAACGAGGTCTTCTCCTCAGCCTCAGCGGCACCAGCAGCAGCGGGACCAGCGGCAACAGCAACAGCTGCAGCGGCGGGCTCGATGCCATATTCGTCTTTCAAAATCTGAGCGAGTTCGTTAACTTCCTTTACGGTAAGGTTCACTAACTGTTCTGCAAAAGCTTTCAAATCTGCCATAATAGTATGGATTTAAAATGTTGTTGTTTTGTTGTTGATTAATTTTCTTTTTTGGATAAGGTTTCCAGAACTCCGTGGAGCTTGTTGCCACCCGACTGGAGAGCGCTGATAACGTTCTTGGCCGGCGATTGCAGCAATGCAACAACATCGGCGATGAGCTCGTTCTTGCTCTTGATAGCTACCAGGGTATCGAGGCTCTGCTCGCCAACATAGACGGTCTCCTCGACATAAGCAGCCTTCAAACCGGGAATGGTCTCTTTCTTACCGCGGAATTCCTTGATGAGTTTAGCAGGCGCATTACCCGTGTCGCTGAGCAACAGGGTGGTGGGGCCAGCCAGGGAGTCATAGAGGCCACTATAGTCGACGTCACAAGCGTCCATGGCCTTCTTCAACAGGGTGTTCTTGACAACCATCATCTTGATGCCAGCCTTGAAGGCAGCGCGACGCAGGTCGACGGTCTTCTCGGCATTCAACGATGTGGTGTTAGCCAGATAAACGACACTATACTTGTCAAGAGTCTCTTTGATCTTGTCGATCATTAAGGTTTTATCTTCCTTCTTCATTTCGTTTCAATCGTTTTAAAATGTTTAAGCCTCAATCGACTTGGGATCTACCTTGATACCCTTGCTCATGGTGCTCGAAAGATAAATGCTCTTGATGTACGTACCCTTGGCAGCGGCGGGTTTCAGCTTAATGAGCGTGTTGATGAACGCGGCAGCGTTGTCGCGGATCTGCTCGGGGCTGAACGATACCTTACCAATCGAGGTGTGTACAATACCACCCTTATCGACCTTGAAGTCGATCTTACCTTGTTTCACTTCTTTGACAGCCTTTGCCACGTCAGGAGTAACGGTTCCGCTCTTGGGGTTCGGCATCAGGCCACGAGGACCCAGGATGCGGCCGAGGGGACCCACCTTACCCATGATTTGGGGCTGAGTGATAATCACATCAATGTCAGTCCATCCACCTTTAATCTTGTCGATATACTCGTCAAGACCGACATATTCTGCTCCAGCTTCCTTAGCAGCAGCCTCAGCCTCCGGTCCACAAAGAACCAGAACGCGAACCTGCTTGCCAGTACCGTGAGGCAGCGATACAACGCCACGGACCATTTGGTTGGCCTTACGCGGATCAACGCCAAGACGTACGTCGATATCAGTTGAAGCGTCAAACTTGGTAAAAGTGATTTCCTTAACCAATGCTGCAGCTTCCTCAAGGGTGTAAGCCTTTCCCGTTTCAACCTTCGCGTTGTACAACTTCTGATTTTTCGTTAATTTACTCATAATCAATAAAGTTTTTAAACGTTCTCAGGGAATTGACCCTTTACAGTGATACCCATACTTCTTGCTGTTCCGGCCACCATACGCATAGCCGAGGCTAATGTAAAACAGTTCAAATCAGG
>JAEETL010000051.1 GCA_016290325.1 Muribaculaceae bacterium | reverse complement strand
TTTTTAATAATTTTGCTAAATTTGCGACTGATATGGGTAAGATTATAGTAGCAGGCATCGGGCCTGGCAGCAAAGAAGACATCACTCCCGCCGTACTCGACGCAGTGCGTGCGGCAGACGCCATTGTGGGGTATAAATATTATTTCCAGTTCATCCAGGACTATGTCCATGATGGCTGCGAGTGCATCGACACAGGCATGAAGAAGGAACGCGAGCGCGCCGAGCAAGCCTTTGAACTTGCCGAGCAGGGCAAGACGGTTGTCGTCATCTCATCGGGCGACGCCGGCATCTATGGCATGACACCGCTGGTCTATGAGATGAAACGTGAGCGCCAATCTGATGTGGAGATTAAGTCATTGCCCGGCATATCGGCTTTCCAGAAAGCCGCTTCATTACTGGGTGCTCCCATCGGCCATGACCTGTGCATCATTTCGCTGAGCGACCTGATGACCCCATGGGAGGTGATTGAGCGCCGCATTAACGCTGCCGCCGTGGGCGATTTCGTCACTGCCATCTATAACCCCAAGTCCAATGGCCGTTACTGGCAGCTGTACCGTTTGGTGGAACTGTTCCTGCAGCAACGTTCCGACGACACGCCCGTGGGCTATGTCCGTCAGGCAGGACGCGATGAGCAAGAAATCAAAGTGACCACACTGGGCGAATTTGACCCCGAGGAAGTGGATATGTTCACCGTGATTCTTATTGGCAACTCACAGTCCTATATCTACTCCCACTCCTTCGCCCTTGCGGGCACCTCCCCCCAAGCGGAGGAGGAATCAAGCCTCATTATCACCCCGCGCGGCTATTACCGCGAACGAGGTGATAAGGACATTAAGCCTGGCCAACAGATCATGATTGAGTCGTTCCGCACCATCGAGAGCGAACTCCGCAACAAGGACATTCCGCTTGACCACAAGTGGGCACTCCTGCATGCCATCCACACGACGGCCGACTTTGAGATGGAACGCATCCTCTATACCGACGACCATGCAGTGGAAACGCTCTATAACAAGGTCGCTAGCGGTGAATTGAAGACTATCGTGACTGATGTGACGATGGTAACCAGCGGCATCCGCAAGGGGGCGCTTGCAAGACTTGGCATGGAAGCAAAATGCTACTTGAGCGACCCACGTGTTGCCGAAATGGCGGCAGCACAAGGTATCACCCGCACACAGGCGGGCATCCGTCTGGCAGTCGAGGAACACCCCGATGCCCTGTTCGCCTTCGGTAATGCCCCAACTGCACTGATTGAATTATGCGATCTTATCCGCAAGGGCAAAGCACATCCCGCAGGCATCATTGCCGCTCCTGTGGGCTTTGTCCACGTGCGCGAATCAAAGCACATGGTCAAACCCTTCAAGGACATCCCCAAAATCATCGTCGAGGGGCGTAAAGGTGGCAGCAACCTGGCAGCGACCCTGTGCAACGCCATTCTGACCTTTGACGACGCAGAGCAATTGAAACCAGGACGAGACCTTTAAAAACCACGAATTACGCGAACCTTTAGCTCGACGAAGTCAATTTAACTAATTAGCATCCGCATTCAATTATTACGAATTATGAAGTTTTACGTGATAGGTATCAGTGACGCGCCGCGGCCTTATCTGCCGCCAGAAGTCATCAGTATCATCTGTAATGGACGTGTTTTCTCGGGCGGCAAGCGTCATTATGGACTTGTTGAGCCTTACTTGCCCGAGGGGTCACAATGGATCGAAATCACCACTCCACTGGATGCTGTCTTCGAGCAGTATCATGACGAGGTGATTGTGTTCGCCAGCGGTGACCCGTTGTTTTTCGGATTTGCCAACACCATCAAGCGCAAGATGCCTGATGCCGAAATCGTTCTTTACCCAACTTTCAACTCCCTGCAAATTCTGGCGCATCGTTTAGTAATGCCTTACCATGATATGCGTGTCGTTTCTCTCACGGGGCGACCTTGGCCTGAATTTGACCGAGCGCTCATTGAGCGTGCGGAAAAAATCGGTGTGCTGACCGACCGTGAGCACACACCTGGCGCCATCGCCCACAGGATGCTGGAATATGGCTACAACGGCTATACGATGCATGTGGGCGAGCACTTGGGCAACCCTAAAGAGGAACGCATTTCAACCTTGACTCTCGAGGAGGCTATAGAGCGTGATTTTGACTATCCCAACTGCTTGATTCTATGCGGTCACGCCAAGGCGAGGCCCTACGGCATTCCCGAGAGCGAGTTTGCCTTGCTCGATGGCCGTGAGAAGATGATTACTAAAGCACCCATCCGCCTGTTGACCCTACAAGCCCTGGAATTGCAGCAGAAAAGCGTCTTGTGGGACATCGGCTTCTGTACCGGCAGCGTGTCGATTGAGGCGCGGTTGCAGTTCCCGCATTTGCACGTCGAGGCCTTTGAAATCAGGCCCGAGTGTGAGGCCTTGATGCAGCAGAATAGTCGACATTTCGGCACGCCAGGCATTAACTACCATATTGGAGATTTCCTCAAAGCAGATATTGAAAATCTCCCCCGCCCCGATGCCGTCTTTATCGGCGGGCATGGCGGTCACCTAAAAGAAATCATGGCACGCGTGCTGACCGTCTTGGCTAACGATGGCTGCATCGTGATGAACAGCGTCACCTCACCCATGGTGCATACGGACAGCCACCAACTGTTTAATGAGGCGTGTGCCGAATTGGGTTTAAAACAAGAACCACCCACACGCATCATCCTGAACGACAATAACCCGATAGAGATACTCAAATGCAAAAAATAGCCGTAATACCCGTGAGCGACGAGGGCCGCGATATAGCCGAAACCCTCCAGCAAGAGTTCCAAGCCTCAGTCATCAAACGTGCCGAGGTCGCCAAGCGATGGAAAGATTTTGACGCGTTCATCTTTATTGGTGCGATGGGCATCTGTGTGCGCACGATAGCATCCTTCATTGAGGACAAGCACACCGACCCTGCAGTTATCTGCGTGGACAGTATGGCTAACCACGTGATTTCGGTTTTGTCTGGTCATGTGGGTGGCGCCAACGATTTGACTCGCCGAGTGGCTTCGGCGTTAGGCTCCGAAGCAGTTATTACGACCCAGAGTGACAATGCGGGACTATGGGCACTCGACACGTTGGAAGAACGCTTTAACTGGCCAATCGCCAGCGAGGACGACATGAACGCATGCATCTTTGCTTTCGTCAACCGTAAGCCGACGGCTTTGTTCATGGAAGTGCGAGACCAAGGTACCGATTATTTGGAAAAAACACTTCCCGACCACGTCACCATTATCAACGACCTCAGCGAGGCCGACCCCAAGAAATACCGTCTACTTATCATGATTACGCCTTACCGTCGCTATGCGCCTGAAGGCATGTTGTCTTTGCATTTTGTTCCCATGGTTGGTACTATCGGTTTTGGCTTGGCTCATCACCCCGACAATTACAAGTTCTTCTATGACCAGATGGACGAGGCTTTGGCTGAATGGGGCATCCTGCCGTGTGCTTGCCGTTATTGCACGATTGATGTCAAGGCCGATGAGCCGTTTGTGCAACTGTTAAAAGAGGGCTATGACGAGGATGTCGAATTCTTTACAGCCGAGCAGTTGTCAGCCATCAAGGTGCCCAATCCGAGTGAAACTGTGGCCAAACACGTTGGGACGCCCAGCGTGTGTGAGGCGGCTGCCATCTTGGGCTCCAATCACGGCAAACTGATTGTCCCCAAAATCAAAGGCAAGAATTTCACCGTTGCACTGGCCATCGACCGCCAATACTTGCGTGACCAGCAAGGCCACATCGAAATTGTTGGCGCTGGTCCCGGCGATCCTGATTTGGTATCAGTGCGAGGCCGCAAGATGTTGGAGCTCGCTGACCTCATCCTATACGCAGGATCTTTGGTTCCTCGAGAATTGACCTTATGCGCCAAGCCTGGTGCCGTTGTTCGTAGTTCAGCAGGAATGAATTTGGAGGAACAATGCGCGTTGATGAAGGAATTCTATGACAAGGGTAAGTTTATCGTGCGCTTGCACACAGGCGACCCGTGCATCTTTGGAGCAATACAGGAACAGATGGCGTTCTTTGACCAGCACAATATGCACTACCACATTACGCCAGGCATCTCGTCATTCCTTGCCGCAGCAGCCGAATTACGCAGCCAGTTCACCATCCCCGAGCGCACCCAAACCATCATCCTCACCCGCGGCGAGGGCCGCACACCCATGCCCGAGAAGGAGCAGTTGCACCTGCTCGCCAAGAGCCAATGCACAATGTGCATCTTCTTGAGCGCTGCCATCGTGGATGACGTGCAGCGTGAATTGCTCATGGAGTATCCCGAGGACACACCCGTAGCCGCCTGCTATCATCTCACTTGGCCCGACCAACACATCTATCGTGGCGTGCTGAAAGACCTGGCCAAGATTGTCCACGACAACAACCTCACGTTGACCACAATGCTCGTCGTGGGCGAAGCCATTGACAACCGTAAGGGCCTGTCAGAACTCTATAACAAACATTTCACTCATCTTTTTCGCAAAGGCGATGATGAATCCAACTAATGCCTAAAGCCTAAAACCTACAGCCTAATAAATGATTCTCGTATTCGGTGGAACGACAGAGGGCCGCGTGGCGGCAAAGGTACTCGAGGAATCGGGGGCCACCTACTACTATTCCACCCGTAGCGACACACAGGACATCCAACTCGTGCACGGTGTCCACTTATCGGGTTCGTTGGAGTTGCCCGAGATGATCGCCTTTTGCCATGAGCATAGCATTCGCCTGATTATTGATGCCGCCCACCCATTTGCCGTCAATCTGCACTGCAACGTCATTGACCTTGCGGGACAGACTGGGATACCTGTCATCCGCTACGACCGCATCTATCCATCCCATGACGAGGACCTTGTCTGGTGTAAGGACTATGACGATGCCATCAATCAACTGAAGGTTCATAAAATTAACCGTCTGCTTGCACTCACCGGTGTCAATACCATTGCGAAACTGCGCGATTTCTGGGAGAGCCATGACTGCTGGTTCCGCATCCTAAACAGAGATGAATCACTCGCAGGTTCACAGAAGGCCGGATTTTCTACCGACCACCTCGTTTATTATGAGAAAGACGACACCGCATCGTTGATTGGGCGACTGCAGCCCCAAGCCATCATCACAAAGGAAAGCGGCTTGAGCGGCGGCTTTGCCGAAAAAGTGGAGGCAGCACGACAAGCGGGTATTAAAATTTTTGTTGTGGAGCGACCTGATTATCCCATAGCTGATGGTGTAACCGTTGGACACGTCAACGGCCCTCACGGCTTGCGCCGCATGGTGGAGAAACTGTTGCCCGAGTTTTATCCGCTGCACAGTGGCTTAACCACGGGCACCTGTGCCATAGCTGCTGCCATTGCTGCAACAATAAGGCAGAAAACAGGAGAAACACCAACCTCAGTGCCCGTCATCTTGCCCAATGGTGAAACGATTGATGTCGAAGTGACCTATGGCGACGGCTATGCCTCCGTGTTCAAGGAGTCGGGTGACGACCCCGATGTAACTAACGGTATCGAGATCAGGGCAAGTGTTAAATCTAGCGACCGTTTCGAGATATTGGGCGGTGAGGGTGTCGGCAGGTTTACCGTACCCGGCTTTGACTTTCCACCAGGCGAGCCCGCTATCAACAAGGCTCCGCGCCAGATGATGTGCGATAACATCAAGGAAAATGTAAGAATCACCATCAGTGTGCCGCAAGGTGCCGAGATAGCCCGTCGCACCTTCAATCCACGCCTAGGTATCGAGGGTGGCATCAGCATTATCGGTGTTTCGGGCATAGTGAAACCTTTCAGCGAGGAAGCCTTTGTGGCCAGTATCCGCAAGTGCATGCAGGTGGCCAAGGCATCGGGCAGCGACCTCGTGGTCATCAACAGCGGTGGTAAAAGCGAGAAGTTTGTGAAGTCGATCTATCCCGAGTTGCCCCAACAGGCTTTTGTGGAATATGGAAATCACATCGGCGAGACCTTAACTATCGCCAATGAACTCGACATCAAAAACGTCACCATGGGCGTGATGCTGGGCAAAGCAGTCAAACTCGCTGCAGGCAACCTCGACACCCACAGCCGCCACACCACGATGGACAAAGATTTCATTGTGGGGATGCTCCATGATGCAGACATTGACATCGACATCAGCGACCTCACCCTCGCCCGCGAACTGTGGGAGAGAATCCCCCAAGAAAAACTCCAGGATTTTGCCACCGTCGTCATCAATCACTGCGCTCACTACTGCGCCCCGCTATTGCCTAACGGTGTGCTTACTATCCTTCTTATTGATGATAATGGGAAGATTTATTACTCGTAAGAGGTTTTGCGGCGGCGGTAGAGGACGTAGATGATGATGGGTGCACCGATGAGCGCGGTGACGCTGTTGACGGGCATGGCACCTTCAAATCCAGGAGCACGGGCAATCAGATTACAGATTAGAGCCAAGGCTGCGCCACACAGGGCGGTAGCGGGCATCAACTTCCAGTGGTCGCTGGTACGGAAGATTCCACGGGCCAAATGGGGCACGGCCATACCAATGAACATGATAGGGCCGCAATAGGCGGTGACGATAGCGACCAAGGTACCCGAGCAGATGATGATCCAAGTGCGGGCCCGCTTGACGTTGACACCCAGGTTGGCGGCATAACGGTCACCGAGCAACATGGCGTTCAAGGGCTTTACTAACAGGAAACTCAAGGGCAGCAAGATGCACATGAGCACAACGAAAAGTATCATCTGGTCACCCGAAACGCGGGAGAACGAACCAAGTCCCCACACCACAAAAGCCTTGACATCTTCCTCGGGGCTGAGGAACTTTAAGACGCCAATGATGGCGGTGGCCAGATAGCCAATCATCACACCGATAATCAGCAAGGTAACGTTGCCCCTCACCTTGCCCGAAATCCATACAATGAGCATCATCACAGCGATGGCTCCGATGATAGCGGCAACCGAAACAGCCGCGTCGCCCAAATAGCCCAACGAACTCAAGGCTACACCACCCAGCTGCCCTGACAGCAACACGACAAAGGCTACACCCAAACTGGCACCGTTGGAGATACCCAAAATAGACGGTCCCGCCAACGGGTTGTGGAAGATGGTCTGCATCATCAGACCGCTCACGGCCAAGCCCGCACCAGCCACGATTGCGGTGAGCACCTGCGGCAGTCGGGAGCTGAGGATGATATTCGTCCAAATTTCGGACTCACTGCCCTGGCCGACAAGGATACGGCAGATGTCACCCACAGGAATCTCGACAGAGCCGATGAACAGATTGGCAATCATCATCACGAGGATTGCCACCACAAGGGCTAACATCAAAGGCAGCGTGCGTCTCATAAAATCAAAAGGAAAACAATAAGTACAATAAAAACAATAATTGATTATCGTTTATTTATCATTGTACTTGTTGTATTTATTGTTGTTTGTTTAGTTTTCTGATTATTATTTGTCGAGCAGGTGGTAGAAAGTGGGTTGGTAGTCTTTCTCGACCAGTTCGGGATGGAAGATGGCGACAAAGTCCTTCAGCAGCACATCGGGCTTAACGGGAGCAATTTCGTAATAGGGCGTCTGCTTCATGTTGCAGTAGATGACCTTTTTCTCCTTATAGGCCTTGAACATCTCGTTACGGGGCTCACTGGCCTTCAGCGCCTCGTAGGAGAAATCACCCTGATAGCTATTGAGGATGCGCCAATAGTCGGCATTGGCCGACAGGGCATACATCTTTTCAAATTCCAGATCCTCGCCCGAAGTTTCGTCATCGTTGATGACATAGTCGGCTCCTGCATCACGGAAGATCTGGGCCAGATAGTTCTTGCCGCCCACGGCATGCCAGTTGCCGTAGTGCATCTCGCCACTGGTGACAGTGGGGCGTTGTTCCGCCTTGGCGGCTTTCTCCTTCAGCTCATTGTAGCGGCTCTCGATGCCAGCGAAAATCTCGGCGGCTTCTTTTTCCTTGCCGATAAACATGCCGATGAACTTAATCCACTCGGCCTGTCCCAGCGGGTCAAGTTCCTTGTAACCCAGGTGGGGTACCAGCGTGATGCCGATTTCCTTGATGGCATCATAGCCGCCGCGTTTGGACGGAGAGATGAAAATCACGTCAGGATTGGCGGCCATGACCACCTCGGGGTCAAATTCACCTTCCATACCGATTTTGACGATGCGCCCGTCTTTCACGCGAGTCTTGATGTCCTCGTTAAAGAGGTTCTTGGTACCGGTGATGCCCTTGACGATGTCGTGGGCATCGAGGATAGTGAAATTGGACAGTTGCAGCGAGGTCATGCAGATGGTTCGCTCGATGGGTACCTTGACCTTGACATAGCCCTCAGGAACAACGGCATCAGCATCATGAACGAGGGCGAAATGGTCTTTTTTACCCACGTCAACCAACCTGATGTCGGCTGAGTCGCGAACGCTGAACCCTGTGGCATACTTCACGGTCACTTCTTCCATCGAATCTGCGCCTGACTTTGTCTGTTTGTCGCCCTGTGAAGAGCAGGCGCAAAGCAGCACCAATACTGCAAAAATTCCAATAAACTTCTTCATTCTTTTGTTCATTTGATTTATGCTACAAAGGTACTACTTTTTTAGGGAACAGAAGGCCGTAAACAATGAATATTTTGTACCTTTGCGCTATGGAAGAAAAAGCAGAAAAAACAAGGTGGTATGACAACATTTGGGCTGCGTTGATTTTCTTTACGCGTTTGCCTTTTTGGAGAGCATATCAGCCCCCTCAGTCGAGTTACAAAACAGTCGTTGAGTTTTGGCCGCTGACGGGCTGGCTCACGGGTGGCGCGATGGCTGCGACACTATATTTTGGCAGCATGGTGCTGTCTCATGCCGTGGCCGTCATTGCCGCGATTGCTGTGCGATTGCTCATAACGGGAGCGTTGCACGAAGATGGCCTCGCCGACTTCTTTGACGGGTTTGGAGGCGGTAGCGACCGTGATCGCATCCTCGCCATCATGAAGGATTCGCACATCGGCACCTATGGTGTGCTGGGACTCATCATCTACATGTTGCTATTGGGCACCGCACTTTATTGTATGCCCGTAGCCGTGGCTACCCTTGTTATCGTAGCCGCTGATCCATATTCCAAGATGGTCACAAGCCAACTGGTGAATATGCTTCCCTATGCCCGTCGCGAAGAAGAAGCCAAGAACAAAACCATCTATCGCAAGCCATCCCTTTCCGCTGGTTTGAGCCTGACGGTACAGGGTCTACTGCCGATGGTGTTGATGATTTGGCTGACAGGTATTTCTTGGTACGCGGTCATTTTCATACCCGCACTGGTGATGTATTTCCTGTACCTGCTTATCCTGCGCAAGATTCACGGTTATACGGGTGACTGCTGCGGTGCCGTGTGCCTGCTGGTGGAGCTGGCAGTATATCTGGTCGCCTGCTCACAACAATTGATGTAAGATAAATCAACAACAATAAATACAACAAGT
>JAEETL010000006.1 GCA_016290325.1 Muribaculaceae bacterium | reverse complement strand
GTGGCCCTTCCCCGAGAAGCAACTCCGTGAGGCCGCCAAGAACGTCAAGGGCATCCTGTGCGTTGAGCTCAACGCCGGCCAGATGGTCGAGGATGTGAAGCTTGCCGTTGAATGCAAGATGCCGGTTGAGCACTATGGCCGCTTTGGTGGCAACGTGCCCACTCCCGACGAGCTGTTGAACGTACTGAAAGAGAAACTCATTAATAAGTAAGATCGCAATGGAACTTAACGATATCATTAAACCTGAGAATAAGGTCTATTCAGAACCTAAATTATTGAATAGGGTCCACATGCACTACTGCCCGGGTTGCTCCCACGGCGTTGTGCACAAACTCGTCGCACAGGTCATTGAGGAAATGGGTGTTGCTGAGAAGACCGTCGGCGTTTCGCCCGTTGGTTGCGCAGTATTTGCCTATAACTACATCGACGTTGATTGGGAAGAGGCTCCCCACGGCCGTGCAACCGCACTGGCTACCGCTGTAAAGCGCCTGTGGCCCGAGAACCTCGTGTTTACCTATCAGGGCGACGGTGACTTCTCGGCTATCGGTACCTGCGAGTCGATTCACGCTTGCAACCGTGGCGAGAATATCGTCATCATCTTTATCAACAATGCCATCTACGGTATGACAGGTGGTCAGATGGCTCCCACGACCCTGCTGGGCCAGAAGACCGCTACCTGCCCCTACGGCCGCCGTCCGGACCTCAATGGCTATCCCTTGGCCATCACTCCGCTGCTGGCTCAACTCGACGGTACATGCTATGTTACCCGTCAGAGTGTTCACACTGCAGCCAACGTCCGCAAGACTAAAGCTGCCCTGAAGAAAGCCTTTGAGAACAGCATCAACTGCAAGGGCACCTCGGTTGTCGAGATCGTCAGCGCTTGCAACACCGGTTGGAAACTCACTCCTGAGAAGGCCAACAAGTGGATGGAAGAGAATATGTTCGCCAAGTATCCCCTGGGAGACTTGAAGGACTTGAAAGATGGTATTCAACGCTAAAATTAAGAAGACACTATGATTAATGAAATAGTTATTGCCGGTTTCGGCGGACAGGGTGTACTGTCGATGGGTAAGATTCTTGCCTACTCTGGTCTGATGGAGGACAAGGAAGTCTGCTGGCTCCCCTCCTATGGTCCCGAGCAGCGTGGCGGTACCGCCAACGTGACTGTTATCGTGAGCGATGAGCGCATCAGTTCGCCCGTCCTCAACACCTATGACGTGGTGGTTGTCCTCAACCAGCAGTCCCTGGATAAGTTTGAGAGCAAGGTAAAACCTGGTGGTATCCTGATGTATGACACCTATGGCATCCACAAGAAACCCACCCGCACCGACATCAAGATTTATCCTATCGATGCTACCGAGAAGTCTATCGAGATGAAGAACTCCAAGACCTTCAACATGATCGTGTTGGGTTCGATGCTCAAGGTTCGCCCCATGGTGACCATCGAGAGCGTCCTCAAGGCTTTGAAGAAGACCCTTCCCGAGCGCCACTGGCACCTCATCCCCCTCAACGAGGAGGCTCTGAAGGAAGGCGGCAACCTCATCAAGGAGTAAACGACATCCTTTATTTGGACAAAACAAGAGACGCAAAAATTTTGCGTCTCTTGTTTTATTGTGGGGTGTGTCAAAATGTTGGTATTGACACATTCAATATGCCTTCTTTATCTCACGGCGACTTTCCATGCCGTGCGGCTGGTGGCGGTCTTGAGCAGGTAGATGCCGCGTGGCAGGCTGATTATCATGTCGTCACACAGGTTGTCGATGTGGCGCACCACGCGTCCCGCCATGTCATAGACCGTGGCCGAGCCTACATTCTCGCTGCACTTGATAAGGATACCGCCTTCCATCGACAGCACCTGCAGGGGCTTCTCGGCCTCGATGCCCGTGATGCCGCTAAAGTCGATGGTGATGACATTAGACGGTTCGCTCATGTAGCCCAATCGATAAGACTGAACATAGTAGGTGTGAGACTCCCCAGGATGCAAGTCGTCAAACAGGTAGCTGGTCATGTCGCCGTCATCGGTAGTGAACTCCTCGGTACTCGAGGTGTTGTTCTCATTATTATATATTGTGCGGGTGATGACATAATAGTCCACTTCCTCGGGGGCTGCACTCCAGTTAGCGAGATAGCTGCCATTAGTGATGTCACTGGCGGGAAGAGCCGTGAGGGTGGATAGGGTGGGGATGGGTACACAACGGGCACGCAGTTCCACACCCACGCTGCCAATGAGGCCGCCGTCAGAAATGAGTAACCGTGCCGTGTGATCGCCCATAGTAGTGGGCGTGTAGGAGATATTCAACGGATAGCCGTCGACGCTGTTGGCCGCCGTGCGGCTTACCGACGAAACGGGGATGCTGAACATCTGGTAGTCATCGCGGTAAAGCTGTAGCGATAGCGGGTTGGTCAAGCCGCGGCCCTTGATGTAGAGAATGTATTCCAGTGACTTGCCTATAGCAACCTCACCGAAGTCGAGTACGGTGTTCTGGGTAGGAGCGATGAGCTCGGGATCTCCAGTATAGGTAGTGGTATCAACGCCCGCATCGCTCAGGAGGAAAACCTGCCCTTGGCGATTGCCCCAGATGTATTCAAACAGCTCAGGAAAATCGATGAACGGGTTACGGTTGTTCTGGCAATGTTGTACTGCATCGTTGCGGTACACTTCCTTGTCGCTCACGGCATCGTTGCGAGCCCAGCGGCACAGCAAATCGATACTCCACTCGTTGAGCGTTTTCCAGTTGTTGTTCGACATCTGGTAGGTGTATTTCCAGGTATAGTTCTGATAGGCGCAGGCCATATAGAAATAGGTGCGGGCAAAGTCGCCCTTGTAGCGGTCGTCGGGCTCGAAGACCGTGCTGCAGCCGCCGCCCTGACCTGTCTTGGGTGATCCCACCTTGGTCACGCCGTTGTTATAGTAGGGAGTGGAAACCTCGCCTAACGGATAGTTGGATTTAGCCATATTGGCTTCACCGTCCGAGGGATAAAGGTGGTTGATGTCGGTATAGGCTGCATAACCTTGGGTCTCATTATAGCCGCCCCACCAGCTCTTGGGAAGGGAGTGCTCGCGGTTCATTCCGCTTGTGTGCCCAAAGTAGTAGGTCTTGTTGCTATACATGTCCCAAACTTTCCTGTTGTCGTCGAGTTGGCAGTCGGTCAGGGGGAAATAATTCCACAGGCTGTAGTAGTTCAGCACCGTGTGATGTTTCGCCAGATTGCAGATAGCGTCTTTCAGCGCCTGGCCGCTCTTGCCGTCAAGCGAGTTATAATAGCCGTCAGGGATGGCAGCGCCAGCCCCTAACCACATTGTAATCAACGCAACTGTTATGGTCAATCGGTGTAAAGTCTTTTTCTTCATGTTGGTTATGATTTTGTCTGTCAGGCGACAAAGGTAGTGAAAAGCTTTTAGTCCCTAGTCGTTAGTCCTTAGTTTTTAGTTGGATTCCTCATCGTTATGCCAGTTAATGAGATAGACGCGGTCGCGGGCGCGGGTGATGGCGGTGTAGAGCCAACGGTAGAAGTCCATCGACTGCATGGCGTCGGGCATAATGCCGCCCATGTCAATGAACACGTTGCGCCATTGGCCGCCTTGGGCCTTGTGGCAGGTCACGGCATAGGCATATTTCACCTGCAGGGCGTTGAAGTAGGGATGCTCCTTGAGTTGTTTGTAGCGCTCCCGCTTGTCGCCCGTTAGCTCGGTATAGACCTCGTTGAACAGGCGCTCGCTCTGGTCGCGGTCGAGGGCGGGCGTGTCGCTCAGCAGGCAGTCTACCACAATCTTGCAGTCCATCTCCACACCATCATGGTCGGGGAACTCGACCGTCACGTTGGCAAAACGCAGTCCGTAGCGACGCTCAATATCGCCCCAAACGCGCTTCACGCGGCACACATCGCCGTTGGCGATGAAGTCCATCTCGTCATAGTCGCGCGCCCAGTAGTAGTTGTTCTTGGCTACCAGCAGCATATCGTCGTTGACGAGCAGGTCCTCGCGGTAGAGGATGCTGTTGCGCACACCCATGTTGAACCGCGTTGCCCGCTTGTTGCTGCGCGTGATGATGATGGTCTCGCCCATGCCGTCGCGGTCATAGCTGTCGCTGATGGTCTCCAGCAGGAATTCGCTCGACACGGCCGTGATGTCCTCCATGCCATCGAGGTCAAAGTGCGGTCGGCCCAGCACACCCTCTTCCATGGCTTGGCGCAGCAGCGTGGCATTGTGTAGGATGCCGCTCTCTTGGGCTTGGCGGGCAATCTCGCTCAGGAACACGCCATAGGTCGTCAATCCCATTGAGCGCAGAATCTCATCGTCAAGTGCGGGACTAACCAGCTGCCCTACAGGTGGCAGCTGTGCATTATCGCCCATAAGCACCAGCTTGCATCCCAAGCCGTTATAGACATAACCTATGAGATCATCCAGCAGCCGCCCTGAGCCGAAAATGGTGCCTTCGCCTCCGTTGTTACTGATCATTGACGCCTCATCGACAATGAAAACAGTGTTGGTGTGCTTGTTGTCGGCGAGGCCAAAGCTGTCGATGCCGTAGCCCTGCTGGCGGTAGATTTTGCGATGGATAGTAAACGCCGGATGACCCGAGTACTCGCTGAAGATGTGCGCCGCACGGCCCGTGGGCGCCATGAGTACCGATTTCATCCCCTGCTGGTTCAGGGCCTTGACAATGGCTCCGGTGAGCGATGTTTTTCCCGTGCCAGCATAACCGCCCAGGATAAAGACCGATCGTTCAGGGGCATACATCAGGAAATGGGCCAGCGCCACAATGACCAGCATCTGGTCATCGTTGGGGTCATAGGGGAGCCATCCCAGCACATCGGTCGCCAGTTGCTTCACCCGTGTGTCTTGGCTGTCGGCCCCGCCGGTGTTGTTGTAGCTATGTAATCGCTGCTCGCTCATCGTGCTACAAAATTAGCAAAAAAAACACGTTTTCTTGCAATAATCCGCCAAAATGTATTACCTTTGCCGCGCATTTGACGAATGGAGTGATGCTCGAGTGGCTGAAGAGGCACGCCTGGAAAGCGTGTATACGTCAAAAGCGTATCCCGAGTTCGAATCTCGGTCACTCCGCCTGAAAGGACGACAATTGTCGTCCTTTTTTATATAACGAAAACAAGAAATACAAGATATATAATCAACTATTTTATTGAATTACAGGCGCTTGTGTAGTCTTGTATAATTCGTTAACGGGGGTAACGGTGGTCGGCAATTCGATTTATTCACCTGACTGGATTTCAACACTATCGCGACTTACTGCGATGCATGTTGGTGGCGTCGGCATTCCCCACGATATTCTTAAACTTACTCCAAACGGGTGCTGCACGATAAGCTGCTAATGAGGCTGCTGGCACATGGAGTGTAGCGGAATAGTTGATAAAACAAGAGTTATTGCATCTGGGGGGAGTGGTTGCGTAGCAATAGACGTCGTATAAAGAAGGACAATCCATGAACGCATCTTCATCGATGGTTGTGACGGAGTTTGGGATGTTGACGGTGGTTAGGCTGGTGCAGCCCCGGAACGTTTGGTAGCCGATGGTTGTGACTGAGTTGGGGATGTTGACGGCGGTTAGGCCAGTGCGGCCTTCGAACGCGCAGATGCCGATGGTTGTGACTGAGTTGGGGATGTTGATGGAGGTGAGGCCATCGCAGTTACAGTCAGCGAAGGCATATTCTGCTATTCCTTTGGTTCCTTTTCTTAGTGTAATGCTTGTTCCCTCGGGCATGTCACCTTTGTACTCATAAGCGACCAATCCTGCATAGACCAATCCGTCAGGTTTGTTGTCGTACCAAGCAGTGCCATTGAACGCCTCGAAGCCGATGCTTGAAACGGAGTTAGGGATGTTGATGTTGGTTAGGTTGGAGCAGCCATAGAATGCAGATCTGCCGATGGAAGTGACTGAGTTGGGGATGTTGATGGCGGTCAGGCTGGTGCAGCCTGAGAATGCAAGTTCGCCAATGACGGTGACGGATTTGGGGATGGTCGTGTTCTTGCAACCAGCAATTAATGTATTGGTTGTCGTTTCGATAATGGCATTGCAGTTGTTGCGAGAATCGTACTTTGGATTATCGCTAACTACTGAGATGGAGGTTAGGTTAGAGCAGTCAGAGAATGCGCCTTCGCCGATGGTTGTGACGGAGTTAGGGATGTTGATGGCGGTCAGGCCAATGCAGCCATCGAATGCAAGTTCGCCAATGACGGTGACAGAGTTAGGGATGTTGATGTTAGTCAGGCTGGAGTAGCCATTGAACGCCCCTTCGCCGATGGAAGTGACGGAGTTAGGGATGGTCGTGTTCTTGCAACCAGCAATTAATGTATTGGTTGCCGTTTCGATAATGGCATTGCAGTTGTTGCGAGAATCGTACTTGGGATTATCGCTAGCAACTGAGATGGTGGCTAGGCTGGAGCAGCCAGAGAACGCGCTGTTGCCAATGGTTGTGACGGAGGTGGGGATGTTGATGGCGGTCAGGCCAGTGCAGCCCTCAAACGCGCCGTCGCCGATGGTTGTAACGGAGTTGGGGATGTTGATGGCAGTCAGGTTGCGGCAGTCATCGAATGCACCTACGCCGATGATTGTGACGGAGTAGGTTGTGCCGTCGTGGGTGACGTGGCGGGGATGGTTACTGAGCCGGAGTAATCACCGGTGTATTCATCGGTATGGTCGTAATGATGTGATCCGCTAAAGGAAACGGTGGCGGTGGTGCCGTTGATGAAGTAATAGATGCCGTTAACCTCGAACTTGGAATCGTTGATTAAGTCAAAGTCGCCGTTAACCTCGGACGTTGAGTCTGATTTTGACACACTCTGATTGCCAGAGCATGATACCGTGGTCAGCAATAGTAGGGCCAGAAGCAGTAGGAAGAATTGGATGTTTTTTTTCATTGTGGTTAGGATTTATTGTTGGTTGTTAATGACGTATCTTGAACGCAAATTTAGCCACAATTTCTCAAAATCGCAATATTGGGAAGTGTTTTTTGATGTTGATGGGAGTGATAGGGTGAAAGGAGTGAAACGTGGTGTTTTAGGGCGAAAATCAAAATAATCCCGCTTGGAGGTTGATGGTTTCAAGGAAATATTGTAATTTTGCTAGTTAAAACAACCACACTGAGTAACAATGGAGTTCAGAACGACAGTCAAGACGGGCGAAAACCGCGCATGGTTGCATCACAGTGACCACGTGATGCTGCTGGGGTCGTGTTTCAGCGACAACATCGGCGGCAAGATGCACGGTGCCCTGTTTAATGCTATGGTGAATCCCATGGGGACATTATACAACCCCATGAGCATCGCGCGTGGCGTACAGCGCCTCATTGACTGTGAGCCTGTTGCCGGCAAGGACCTGTTCATGCAGGGCGGTGTGTGGAATAGCTATGACTTCCACTCGCGCTATTCCCTGCCCGACAAGCAGGCGGCCATCGACCGCATGAACAGCCGCATCGAGCAAGGGCACAAGGCTTTGTCCGCTGCCCGCCTGCTCACGGTGACGCTGGGCACGGCCATGGTCTATCGCCTGAAGGCCACTGGCGAGGTTGTCGCTAACTGCCACAAGGTGCCGCAGCACGAGTTTGAGCGCAAGATGGCTACCGTGCAGGAGATGGTCCAGGTGCTTGACGACATGGTCGTGAGGCTGCGGACTTTCAATCCCGAGTTGCGCATTATCCTCACGGTGAGCCCCATCCGTCACATCGCCGACGGGCTGGATACCAATTCACTGAGTAAGGCATCGTTGCGTGTCGCCATCCACGAGGTGGTATCGCGTCATCGTGAGTACTGCGACTATTTCCCCGCCTATGAGATCATGATGGACGACCTGCGCGACTACCGATTCTATGCCAACGACATGGTGCATCCCAGCGACGTGGCGGTGGAATACATTTGGCAGGCGTTTCAAGCTACCTATCTCGATGACCGCAGCGCGCTGGCTGTCGCCCGTTGTGAGCGTGTTCACAAGCGCTTGCAGCATCGTCCCATGAGCACCAGCCGCGAGACCGTGGATCGCTTCAATGCCGACACGATGAGCGTCGTGCGCAACCTCATCAAGGAATATCCTTATCTGGCCGAAAATCCTGAACTGCAACAAGTGATTAACAGACAATGAATTATTCAATCACCGAAATATCAAACGTGCTGGAAGTGACTGGCGGGCAAATCATCGACGAGGATGCCATCGTGAGCCAGTTGCTGACCGACTCACGCTCGCTCACCCAGCCTGAAGAGACGATATTCTTTGCCTTGCGTACCGAGGCAGATGACGGACACAACTACATACCCGACCTGTATGGCAAGGGTGTGAGAAATTTTGTCGTTGCCAGCGATTATTTCGCTCCGCCTGAGTGCTCGGCCGCCAATTTCATCGCCGTGGACTCGCCGCTTGACGCTTTGCAGGCACTGGCGACATTCCACCGTCGTCGTTTCCGTGAGTTGCCGGTCATCGGCATCACGGGCAGCCGTGGCAAAACCACCGTCAAGGAGTGGCTATATCAGCTGCTCAAGGAAGATTACCGTATCGTGAGGTCTCCCCGCAGCTACAATTCCCAAATTGGTGTCCCCCTTTCGTTGTGGGATATCGACAACAATACCGACTTGGCGATTATTGAGGCAGGTATCTCGACCATCCACGAGATGGATAATCTGCATGCAATGATTAGGCCTACAATAGGTATTATCACCAACCTGGGTAGCGAGCACAACGCCGGATTTGAGTCCATGGAGCAGAAGGCTCAGGAAAAAGCTAAAATCCTGAACAGCTGCGAGTGCATCGTCTATTGTGCCGATGACCCGCTAGTGACCCACACCATTGCCCCGCTTGTCGAGAGCGATGTGGCGTTGGCCATTTCATGGTCACGCAACCACTGTGAGGCGCCCTTGCAGGTGGATAGCGCTGACCGCACCGAAAATGCCACGACCTTGCACTACACGTTTAGTGACGAGGATGGAGAGGTGGTGATTCCCTTTATCGCCGACCGCGATATTGACAATGCCATCACCTGCCTGGCTGTGCTGTTGCACCTTGGGCTGGATGGTGACACCATCGCCCAGCGCATGGCGGCACTCACGCCTGTGGGCACACGGTTGAACGTCATCGAGGGCGTGAACAACTGCACGGTGATTGTTGACAGCTATACCAGCGATTATAATTCCCTCACGCCCGCGCTCAATTTCATGACGCGCCGGGCGGGCAACAGGCCCTGCACGGTCATCCTGAGCGACCTCGCCACCGAGAGCTATAGCGGTGATGAGCTATATATCCGCGTGAGTGAGTTGTTAAAGACCAAGCGTGTGAATCGCCTGATGGGCATCGGCAAGGAGATGGGGCGCTATAGCCGCTATTTCAATGATTTGCCTCATGCGCGATTCTTTGAGGACACCCAGGAATTCCTTAATGATGTGGCCAAGGGCGACTTTGACGACGAGACCATCCTCATCAAGGGCGACCCGAGTTTCGGTTTCAGCCAGATCATTGACCTGCTTGAAGCCAAGCAGCACATGACCGTCATGGAAGTGGACCTGAACGCGTTGGCCCACAATTTCAAGTTCTTCAAGTCGCTCATCAAACCCGGTACCAAGACAGTGGGCATGGTTAAAGCGAGCGGTTATGGCGCTGGCAGTTATGAGATCGCTAAGACGTTGCAGGACTGTGGCTGTGACTACCTCGCTGTCGCCGTGCATGACGAGGGGGTGGACCTGCGCAAAGCCAGCATCACCATGCCGATTATCGTGCTCAATCCCAATGGCGTGAACTACAAGGCGATGTTCCAGTATCGATTGGAGCCCGAATTGTACAACTTGGACATGGGGCGCGACTTGATTAAAGAGGGTCGGAAGTATGGTGTTCATGGTTTCCCCGTCCACATCAAGATAGATAGCGGTATGCACCGTTTGGGTTTCACCCGCGAGCAATTACCCGAGTTAATTGAGATGCTGAAGGATCAGGATGTTATTGTTCCTGCCTCGGTATTCACCCACTTGAGCGTTGCCGATGATCCAAGCCAAGACGAGTACACCTTCAGCCAGTTTGACTACTTTGACTCATGCAGCGACCTGCTGCAACAGTCATTTGACCACTATATCATGCGTCATGTGCTCAACACCAGTGGCATCGTACGTTTCCCTGACCGCCAGTATGACATGGTACGTATCGGCATCGGTCTGTACGGCATCCGCACGCTATTTGATGGCAGCGAGGACGCTTTGATGCCCGTGTCAGCCTTGCGCTCCATCATCATCAGCATCAAGGAGTGGCCTGCTGGCACAACGGTGGGCTATGGCCGTCGTGGTGTGCTCGAGCGCGATAGCCGCATCGCTACGGTGACCATCGGCTATGCCGACGGCTTTGACCGGCACTTCGGTAACGGCCGGGTAAGCATGTGGGTCAACGGCAAACTGTGTCCCACGGTGGGAACGGTATGCATGGATGCCGTCATGATTGACGTGACCGACGTGCCTTGCAAGGTGGGTGACACGGTTGAGATTTTTGGTGAGCATGTGCCTGTCGAGCAGTTGAGCGAGGCGCGTGGCACCATCCCCTATGAGATTTTGACCAGTGTGTCGCCTCGTGTCAAGCGTGTTTATTATCGAGAATAAGATGAGATATCGATTCAACATATTGGCTGTCATTGCCTTGATGATGGGTTGCGCCATGTGGATGCGAGCCCAGGACATCGAGGCCAATGGCATATACTACAATATCATTAGTGACACACAGGTCGCTGTCGCTCCCGCATTTTATGATGGCGTGAACCACTACGAGGGTTGCATCATCCTGCCCGAACGGGTTTATTGCGATGGCGTGAACTATGAGGTCGCAGCCATTGCTCCCAGAGCTTTTTGGCAGTCTGGTGTCACACAAATCCAGATTCCCAATAGCGTCACCATGATTGGCGAGGCAGCGTTTGCCGATGCCGAGGATTTGGCCAATATCACCCTGCCGTTGGGGTTGACCGCCGTGAGCAGGTATATGCTGGCGGGCACTGCTGTGGCCAATGTGGTGCTGCCCGAGGGTGTCACCGATATTGAGAAGGGCGCATTTGAAGATTGCTCACAGCTGCGCACCATCTTCTTGCCCATGACATTGAAAACGATCGACGAGAATGCTTTTAGTTATTGCACTAGCCTGAAAGAGGTTTATTGTGATGCTTCGGTACCGCCATTGATGCTGGGCGATGAGATTTTTGAAGGCGTTAGTGGCGTGCACGTGATGTTGCCCGATGTAGCGACGTCCCGCCGCTACCAGAACGATGACCTGTGGGGAGATGATGAACTGTTCTCGTTATGGATAGACGAAGGTTTGGCCGTGTTGCCGACGATGCAGCAAGAGCGTATCGGCGGGAATTGGATTGCCCTGAATTTGGGCAATAACTTGGCTTACAAGATTTATGGTCCTGACGGCTATCTCACTGCCGTTACGGCAGCAGACCGCTATTATTTGCCTGCTGGAGCACCCAGTGAGGAGTACTTGGTCGTACCCACCACGTTGATGTATGATGAGGAGGACTTGGAACTCGTGGCACAGACCGAGCCTGCAGCCATCGAGGATGTGGTTGACGATGCCGAACCCGAGTTTAAGATTATCGGTTTTGATGGCATGATTTATATCAACGGTTATACCAATGGATTACGGATGTACGTCTATGATATGTATGGGCGTGAGTGGTATAGCCGTTACGCAGTCAATAACTGGATCAGCCTGCCCGGCCAGCGCATTTACATCGTGCGCGTGGGCAACACGGTCCGTAAAGTGTTACTTTGAACTGATGCTGAAGACCGAGGACATCGATATCAAGTACATGCGCATGGCGCTTGATGAGGCCCATAAGGCCAAAGAGCGCGACGAGGTGCCCATCGGGGCCGTCATCGTGAGCAAGGGGCGCGTGATCGGGCGAGGACATAACTTGACCGAGGCATTAATCGACGTCACTGCTCATGCCGAGATGCAGGCGATTACCGCAGCCGCTACGACTTTGGGCGGCAAGTACTTGACCGACTGCACGCTATATGTGACAGTTGAGCCATGCCTGATGTGTGCCGGAGCGCTGGCCTGGAGCCAGATTGCACGCATCGTGTATGGTGCGAGCGATGATAAACGTGGCTACCACACCAAGTGTGAGGCACCGTTCCACCCCAAGACAGTGGTCACGGGTGGCGTGCTGGCTGATGAATGCGGCCAACTGATGACCGACTTTTTCAAGAAAAAACGACCAATCAAAATTAAGGAGAAATGAAACAGGTGTCGCTGAAACCGATTATGCTACTTACCGTTATGTTGCTCATGGTGACTAGCGCATGTGCTCATCGTACACTCTCGCCCGTTACACCCGATCAACCGTCGGCCACACAGCTTCAAGCCGATACTGTCGAGGTAATGAGTGAGGCCATGGGCCGTAGCATCAAGAATGTTGTTATTGTGCCCATGGAGTACATCTATTTTAATGACGCTCAAGCTACACGTTACCCGGTGCTTTACCTGTTGCATGGTGCCTATGGCTGCTATAGTGACTGGCCTAAAAAAACCGACCTCAACCTGCTGGCTAACGAGTTTGGAGTGATTATCGTGTGCCCCGACGGCCAGGATAGTTGGTATTTTGACTCACCTATTGACCCGACGATGCAGTTCGAGACCTATGTGAGCAAGGAACTTGTAGAGTATATCGACAGCCACTACCGCACTTATGCTAACCGCTACATGCGCGCCATCACTGGCCTGAGCATGGGAGGACATGGTGCTTTGTTCCTAGCATGGCGACATCCTGACGTGTTCTGGTCTTGCGGTAGCATGAGCGGCAACATGGACATCACGCAGTTCCCTGACAGCTGGCACATCAAGGACCGCCTAGGTGAGCAGGCGGCCAACCCGCAGCGTTGGCGCGACCACGCGGTGTGCAATCAAGTGGACCGCCTCAAGAACTCCACGCTTACGCCTGCCCAGAATATCATCATTGACGATGGCTTGAACGACATCTTCATCAAGAACAATATCGCCTTGCACGAGCAGCTTGTGGCCGCAGGCATCGATCATGATTTCACCGTGCGTCCTGGCCGTCACAGTTGGGATTACTGGGTGAACTCCCTGGATTACCACATGGTCTTCTTTAAGAAGGCATTTGACCGAGGTTTAGAACTGATGAATAATTAACCCGTTACTTTTACTAACCACGATGAAAACCAGTAACCATCAACCCAAGATACTCATTATCTATACCGGCGGCACGATTGGCATGATCGAGAACCCCGAGACCCATGCCTTGCAGCCGTTTGACTTTTCGCACCTGATGGATAATGTGCCTAAGGTCAAGAAACTGCATTATGACATTGACAATATCCAGTTCAATCCTCCCATCGACAGTTCCAATATGGATCCCACCCATTGGCGGGACATCGCGCTGGCGATTGAGGAAAACTATGACCGTTTTGACGGTTTTGTCGTGTTGCATGGTACCGACACGATGGCCTTCACGGCCTCAGCACTGAGTTTTATGCTCGAGAACCTGAGCAAGCCAGTCATCATCACCGGTTCTCAGTTGCCCATTGGCGAGGTGCGCACCGACGGTGAGGAAAACCTCATCACCGCCTTGCAGGTAGCGGCAGCCATCGATGAGAAAGGACGTCCCCGTGTCCAGGAAGTAGCCATTTTATTCGAGAACTACCTGTGGCGTGGAAACCGAGCCACTAAAATGAGTGCCGACAACTTTAACGCGTTCAAGAGTTTCAACTATCCCGAATTGGCCGAAATCGGTCTGGATATCGAGTACAATACCCCTTACCTGCGCCAAGTACCTCCCAGACCGCTGAAAGTGTGCACCGACATGGATTGCAATGTCATGTTCCTCGAGCTCAATCCGGGCATGACCGAGCAAACTCTTGACTACTTGCTACACACCCCAGGCATCAAGGGCATCGTCTTGAAGACCTATGGCGCTGGCAATACGCCCAACCATCCCTGGTTCATCAAGTGTATCAAGGAAGCTGTTGACCGCGGCGTGGTCATCGTCAACGTGACCCAGTGTGTCAATGGTGGTGTGAACTGTTCTCTTTATGAGACAGGCAAAACTCTTCTTGACGCGGGCGTCATCAGCGGCTATGACATTACCAGCGAGGCCGCGGTGACTAAACTGATGTTCCTTTTTGGACAAGGCTACACTCCTGGCATGGTGAAGAAATACATGGCCAGTGACCTCTGCGGTGAGGTTACCATCCCATAAAAAGCTCGGAGTTCTCAGAAAACTCCGAGAACTCCAAGTAGTAAGATCAAATAAGGTTCCAGATCTTAGTAGGTCATGCGGGGCTCAAGCTCCTTGGCCTGGTCGATCATGCGCTGAATCTCGCTCTCGACGGGAACGCGGCCACACAGGTGCTTCTCCTCGTTGATTTCAGCCACCTTAGCAGCCAGGTTAGCTGCCACGCGGTGGCGCAGTTCCTTCACGGTGTCAACGCCTGCTGCCTCGAGCAGTTCGGCGAATTGCGGGCCAATGCCATTGATGCGGAACAGGTCGGCATGGTTGGTCCACTTGAGGATCAGTTTCTCACTGATGCCGGTTTTCTCAGCGATGATTTTGCGTCCACTAGGACCTGAGCAAGCGTCAAGCAGCTGCTCAACGGTCTCAATGCCCTCAGCGATCAATTTGGGAGCATACACTTCTCCTATACCCTCGATGTCAATAATTTTGTAATTCATAAGATAAAAGTTATTATTAAATAAATGAATAAGTTTCTTGTCGGGAATTAGTCCTCAGTTTTCTTGCAGCAATCGCAGCCGATGATTTTCCAGATGCATGCAGCCAAAGCACCACCTACGAACGGGCCGACGATGAATACCCAAAGATCGGACAGAGCTTGTCCACCCTCGAACAAAGCCGGGCCGATTGAACGGGCGGGGTTCACCGAGGTGCCAGTGAAGTGGATACCTACCAAGTGAATCAGGATGAGCGACAAACCGATGGCCAGTCCCGCGAAGTTATTGGTAGCACCATTGGTCTTGGAAGTAGCGCCCAGGACCACAAGTACAAAGAGCATGGTGAGCACAATCTCAACAATCAGGCCGTTGGTCACGCCAAAGGCACATGCGTTAGCACCGGTCTTGGTGGTGATGATGGCCTCGGCGGGAGCAGTGCCCACAATACCAGCCAGCACTGCTGCGGCAAGGATAGCACCAATCACCTGGAAAACAATATACATGCCACAATCCTTAGCAGTCATGCGGCCACTCAAGAAGCAACCCAGCGAAATGGCGGGATTGATGTGGCAACCACTGATACCGCCAATGGTATAGGCCATAGCGACAACAGCCAAACCAAAAGCAAAGGCTGTACCGACAACTGATGCAGTGTCAGCACCACATCCGAGAGCGACTGCTGCGCCGCAGCCTAAAAACGTGAGTACAAATGTACCAACTAATTCAGCTAAATACTTTTTCATAGTTTAATTAATGATTATTATGGTTAAACGGGTTAAATTCAATTACTTTGCTATCGGGTTGTTAATTATGAAGGGCAAACTTAGCAATTTTTAATGGAAAACGCAAGAAATTTCTAATAAATCTTAGTATATTTGCAAATTAAATACAATAGTAAACCTGATAAGACTAAGAGAAAACGTGCTATGAACATTTCAATAGTAGGAACAGGATATGTGGGTCTGGTGAGCGGCACATGCTTTGCCGACCTTGGGGTAAACGTGACCTGTGTAGATCGTGACAGCCAAAAGATTAATCGACTGGTCTATGGCGCGATACCCATTTATGAGCCCGGCTTGGACAATATGATTAACCGTAATGTCAATGACAAACGGCTCACGTTTTCTAGTGATTATAAGAAGGGCTTTATTGACCAGGACTTTGTCTTCTGTGCCATCGATACTACTGCAAGCGAGGATGGTTCCACCGATTTGGGCCCCATTCTTGAAATCGCGAAGGATTTTGGCGAGAACATCACGCGCTACAGCGTTTTTGTCATCAAGTCGACGGTACCCGTGGGCACAGCCCAGCATGTGACAAAAATCATTAACGAGACGCTGGAAGAGCGAGGCGCCCGGAACATCAAATTTGATGTGGCCAGCAATCCTGATTTCCTCACCGAGGGCAACGGCATCAAGGATTTCATGAAACCCGACCGCATTGTTATCGGTACCGAAACCGTCAGTGCCCGCCAGGCAATGGAGCGCCTGTACCGTACAATCCTCATGCACAATAACCGCACAGTCATTTATACCGATACCCGCACCGCCGAGATGATCAAGTATGCCGCTACATCGATGCTTGCCACTCGTGTGAGCTTCATGAACGAGATTGCCAACTTGTGCGAAATTGTGGGTGCTGACATTAACATCGTTCGCCATGGTGTGGGTAGCGACAGCCGCATTGGTCCCAAATACATTTTCCCGGGCTGCGGTTACGGCGGTACGCTGTTTCCTCAGGACATTAACGACCTGATTAAGATAGGCAGTGAGCACAATTTTGACATGGAGATTCTCAAGGCTGTTGAGAATGTCAATAACCGTCAGAAACGCATCCTTTTCAAGAAATTGTACAATTATTTCAAGGGAGATCTTGCTGGTAAGACGGTAGCCCTGTGGGGTCTGAGTTTCAAGCCCGAGACTGATGATATGACTGCCGCGCCAGCAATTGATACCATCAATTTGCTCATGGATGCCGGCTGCAACGTCAGGGTATATGACCCCGTAGCGATGAATGCCACAAAGCGCCGTTGGAGCAACGTGTATTGTGGTTTGGACATGTATGACGCGGTAAAGGGCGCTGATGCTGTGTTGCTGCTTACCGAGTGGCGCCAGTTCCGTATTCCCGCTTGGCATGATGTCAAGAAGCTGATGAAGACGCCACTGATTATCGATGGCCGCAACGTTTATGATGGCGCCGAGCTTGAAGACATGGGCTTCACTTATTACTGCATCGGACGATAGGATAGTTTTTTAGGGGCTTTAGGGCCATTAAGGGCTTTAGGGTTAAAGCTTATGGTATAATAAAACCGCCTCTCGTGAGGCGGTTTTTATTTGATCAGTATTGGAAATCGGTATCAATGACCTCAAACTCGGTTCGGCGGTTAATTTGGTCGGCAGCCTGCTGATCCTCCTTGCTCAGCGTCTTGATGAATTCCTCGTTGAGCGTAACGCCCTCCTCAAACTGAGGATACTGGCTATGGATGCGCTTGGTGACAGTTTTAGGACGTGACTCGCCATATCCAGTCGGTTTCAGTCGTTCACGAGGTATTCCATTAGCAATCAGATAATCCACAACACTTTGTGCGCGTCGTTGCGACAAACCTTGGTTGTATTTCGCACTACCTACTCGGTCGGTGTGTGATGCCATCTCAATGACGATATTGGGGTGATCTTTCAAGAGCATGACCATGCTGTCGAGGGCGAGTTTAGACTCATCGCGCAAGACGGCCTTATCGAAGTCATAGAAGATATTCTCGATGATATTGGCCTTGAACATTGCGTTGAGGATGAAATCGACGTTGTACTCGGCGTCTTCCTCGGTGGTGTCGCTCTCAAATTCCTGGCGTGCATTGAGGTAGCCCTCGGCGCTGGCCAACATGGCATATTTCACACCCCGCTGCAGGTCAAAACGGAATGAGCCGTCAGGTTTAGCGGCGGTCTTTTGGTTACTGCCATCATCGCCAACGATGCGGATAACCGCGTTGGGCACGGGTTCGTCGTCCTTATCGACCACATAGCCTGAGATCCAAATCTGCAAATCGGGCTTGATAAAGCTGAAGATGTGGTCATAGCCACGGGCATCGCCGCGATTACTGGAGAAGAAACCGCTCTCGCCCTCGCCAAAGGTGATGCCGAAGTCGTCGGCCGACGAGTTCATGGGAACACCCATGTTCTCGACCACCCAGCGGTCCATAGCCGTGCGGTCTTTCTCATCACGGGGTTGAAGGGTAGCAAGAAACAGGTCCAAACCACCCATGCCTGGATGTCCGTCGCTGGCGAAATACAGCAGGCTATCGGTGCGCACGTTGGGGAAACGTTCGTTGCCCTTGGTGTTGATTTGCGGACCCAGATTCTCTAGGGTACCATGTTTATCCTTGAGGTTGATGCGCCAGATATCGGTTCCGCCCTGTCCTCCCGGCATGTCGCTGACGAAATATAGCCATTCCCCGTCGGGGCTTACAAAGGGGTCAGAGTAGTTGCTCAATGTGTCGGCAGTGATCTCAAACCTTTGTGGAGCGCCCCACTTGGCCTCGCTGCGGGTGCTGGTGTAGATCTCGACGTTGGTGGGCCAGTCTTGACGCACGGCACGAGCGAGATACATGGTCGACCCGTCGGGCGAGAATGCTGCGGCGCCCTCGTCGTGTTCGGTGTTTAGACCGCCATCAACGACCTCAGGGCGTGTGAAATCGCCCTTCTCGTCTTTCTTGATGAAATAGATGTCACCTTTCTTAGTGCCGGTGATCTCGCTATGTTTTTCACCTGTCGATTTCTCGTTAGTCGAGGTATAATAAAGGTACTCCATGTTCTTGTCAAGATACATCGGGCAGTACTCTGAACGACGTGAGTTTAAAAACTTAAAAGCCTTGACAATGTATCGGGATCCCTCTTCCTTCCATTTTGGTGCCAGTTCACAACCACGGATGCCCGCTTTTGCCTCCCAGTCATTGGGGCACATATCAAGATAGGCGTTGTAACTATTGATGGCTGCGGCATATAATCCCTCGCGCTGCTGGGCTTGGGCCAGACGCAGTAGTGTCGTCGAGTCTTCATACTCGTAGCGGATAGCGTTTTGGAAGGCCGCAATAGCGCGGTTGCCCTGGTTGAGCTTCAAGTGACACATGCCCAACTGGTAGGCCAGTTCGCCTCGCAGCCAGTTATCTTCCTTGCGGTTATAATGGTTGTATAATTTGCGATAGATGACCGAGGCGTCATAATACTCACCGCGGTCATAGGCCTCGTCGGCTGCTTTAAGCTGAGGTCCCTTGCATGAGGCGAGAGACATCATCATCGAGGCCAATACCAATCCCAATGTGATATATAGAATTTGTTTCATGAGATGCGTTACAAGTGCTTTTAGATTAAAACGATAAACCCGCCCCATTTATTGTATAGGGTGCCTTAACGGTTAAAAGCTGTAACTTCTTGTAATTGTCATCTGTTTCTTGCCGTCGAGGGCAATAGCCACGCGGGTGTAGCGGCCGTGGGTGTCGATGTCGTAATCAAAAGTGCGCTCATGCACCACGTCATTGCCCTTAAGCTCCTTGATGGCAATGAGGAATTTCTTGCCGGTGGCGGTGTCAAAGTCGTAATGATAGCGGAAAACCTTGCCTCCCACTTCCTCTCTAATTACATAACCATCTTTGTAAAGCAGCGTTCGTTTATCGTTTTTCGCCTGAGTGATGACGAGTTTGGTGAGTTGTCCTTTCTCGTTAAACGTGTAATCCTGGCGGCTGCCGTTGTCCCCCTTGATAGTCACGCGACGGTCGTTCTCATCATAGATGGGCGCGAAGTTGATGGTTTTGCCTTTACGCTTGCTCTGCTTGAGGCTAAAACCGTGCAGGTTGTCATAGGAATAGGCATAGTCAATCACTGTTTTAACGCCTTTGCTGCCTTGGATGCTGGATTGGGTGAGTAATCCTTGCTTGTTGAAAATGAAGATGTTATTACGCTTGCTGCCATCGGCCATGGTGACCTGTTCATCGACGCGTCCCGTGCAACCGTTGAAGCCCACATCCAGGTGCTCGATGCGGTAGCTGTGGGTGGGATTGTTGACGAGGTTGCTGTAAAAGAGCTTGATGCGGGGTTCAAAGACGTGGGCTGTGTCCATATAGGCCGTAAGGTCATCAAGGGTCACCTGCTCGTTGCAGTAAGTGTTGACAATAGCCGCATCACGCAGTTTACGGGCCTGCTCGGCAAAGTGCCCTTGCGGGAACTCGTTCAGGAATGTGTTCCAAGCCTCAACAGTGCCCGAGTTCATGGCTTCGTCATAGGCCGTCCGCTCGTCGTTGTTTTGGGCGCTCAGTGTCCCTATTGATGCCACGGCTATAATGGCCAGCAATATGAATCTCTTTATCATAATAGTCTTGTGTTTAATGTTTTCCTCGGCAAAGGTAATGTAAATCTTTCCAACTCGCAAAAAGAAACGTATCTATCGGTGCTGGTGTGTCCATAAGGTCCTGCTGAAAAGAAAAAACGCATATTTCAGGCATGACATGATGTGGGATTGCTAAATTATGCCTATCTTCGCAGTTTGAATTTATTTGGCTTTGCCTAGACAAAACTCAAGTTTATATATGGTTTTGAATTGGGCTTGCACTATTTTTGTTAACTGGCTAAAACATCCAAATCAATAACAAAAACATCTATTTTTTATGAAAGACGAAGAAATCATTATTCAAGAGCAAGACGAGATGTCGTTGCCCGAGAACGCTACGCGCGAGCTCAAGCCGGGGGAGAAATATGTCCCCATCTTGAAGCCCGACAAGACGTATCCCGAGATTACGCCCTACTCAGTCTCGCTGGGTTTGATTATGGCGGTCATCTTCAGTGCCGCTACCGCCTACCTGGGCTTGAAACTGGGTCAGGTGTTTGAGGCCGCTATCCCCATTGCCATCATTGCCGCTGGCATTGGCGCTGCGACCAAGCGCAAGAACTCGCTGGGCGAGAATGTCATCATCCAGTCGATTGGTGCCGCGTCGGGCATCATCGTTGCCGGTGCCATCTTCACCCTGCCGGCTCTTTACATCTTGCAGGCCAAGTATCCCGACATCACGGTGAACTTCCTGGAAATTTTCTTGAGTTCGTTACTGGGCGGTTGCTTGGGTATCCTGTTCTTTATCCCCTTCCGCAAGTACTTTGTGAGCGACCAGCATGGCAAGTTCCCGTTCCCCGAGGCTACCGCGACCACCCAGGTGCTCGTGAGCGGTCAGAAGGGTGGCAGCCAGGTGCGTCATCTGCTCATTGCCGGTATCGTGGGCGGTGCCTATGACTTCATGCTCTCTACCTTCCACTGGTGGAAAGAAGTGCTTACCACCGCTGCTATTCCCGCGCTGAACGGCTTTACCGAGAATGTGAAGATGATCTTCAAGGTGAATACCAGTGCCGCAGCCCTGGGTATGGGCTACATCATCGGTCTGCCTTATGCCTTTATCATCTTTGCAGGTAGTGCTTTCATTTGGTGGGTGATTGTGCCGCTCATGGGCTCAATGAATCCTGAACTGGCTACGGCATCTCCCGAAGACATTTTCACTGGTGGCGCTAAGTTTATCGGTATTGGCGGTATCGCCATGAGCGGTATCATCGGCATCATCAAGTCGTGGGGTGTTATCAAGAGTGCCGCCGGACTGGCTGGACAGGCCTTCAAGAGCCAGGAGCAGAGCCAGGGGCAGCAGGTGGAGCGCCATCAGCGTGACATCTCGATGAAGGTGCTCGTGTTTGCCCTGTTGGCAGCTTTGTTGATCACCTTCGTATTCTTCTATATCGGCGTTATCCACAACCTGATGCAGTCTATTGTCGCATTCTTAGTCGTCCTTGTCATTGCCTTCCTGTTTACTACCGTAGCCGCTAACGCTATCGCTATCGTGGGCAGTAATCCCGTGTCGGGTATGACCCTGATGACACTTATCGTTGCCAGTGTGATCTTTGTTTCCATTGGTCTGAAAGGCTCTCAAGGTATCGTGGCCGCTATGGTTATCGGTGGCGTGGTTTGCACGGCTCTGTCAATGGCTGGCGGTATGGTAACCGATATGAAGATCGGTTACTGGATTGGTACCACTCCTGCCAAGCAGCAGACGTGGAAGTTTGTCGGCACCCTCGTGTCGGCAGCTACCGTTGGCGGTGTGATGATGATCTTGAACAAGGCTTACGGCTTTACCGATCCCAACGTCATGGCTGCTCCCCAGGCTAACGCTATGGCCGCTGTTATCGACCCCCTGATGATGGGTGGCGATACTCCTTGGTTGCTCTACGGCGTGGGCGCTGTTCTTGCCCTGTTGCTTAACTGGCTTAAGGTTCCCGCCCTGCCTTTCTCGCTGGGTATGTTTATCCCCTTCCAGTTGAATGCTCCGCTGCTCATCGGTGCCATCGTTAGTTGGTTCGTGGGTAGCCGCAGCAAGGATGAGGCCGTGAATAACGCTCGCAAGGAGCGCGGCACGCTCATCGCCAGCGGTTTCATTGCCGGCGGTGCATTGATGGGTGTTGTTTGTGCAGCCCTCGCATTCTGTGATGTCAAGTTCAATGCTCCTGAGAGCGAAACGTTGACCAACACGCTGGGCGTTGTGATGTACCTCGCCTTGATTATCTTCCTTGCCGTTTATAGCCTCAAGGCCCGCAAGGATTCCGCTAAATAATCGTTGGAATTCATTAAAGACATGAAGAAAGTTTTATTAATGATGATTGCCATTGCAGCTTTGACGGCATGTAACGGCAACAAATTCCAGGTTGATGGCACAATCGATGGCGCTACCGACTCGACCGTGGTGGTGCTTGAGCAATCGAGCAACGGTGAGTGGTACACTGTCGACACCGTGAAGGTTGACAAGAACGGCAAGTATAGCGTGAGCGCTCCCGCTCCCGAGGTGCCCAGCATCTATCAGTTGCGTTACGGTAACCAGTCGATTTGTTTCCCGGTCGATAGCCTGGATCACTTGACGATTAACACCAAACTGTCAGGTTTTGCTACCGACTATACACTTGCCGGTAGCGAGCATGCCGAGCAGGTGATGAAGATTGACAAGGAGGCTATGAAATTTGCTAATGGCAAAGGGACGGATGCTGAATTACAGGCCTGGAAGGACCAGTTGTCGCGTCAAATCGTGGCCGACCCGAGCGGTATCGTAGCCTATTATACGATCAATAAGTATATAGGTGGAAAACCGCTGTTCGACCCGTTGAACGATAACGATTTGCGCATCATCGGCGCGGTAGCCAATGCGTTCAATTCCTTTAGGCCCGATGACCCCCGCACCGACTACCTGGTCAACCTGCTATTGGATGGCCAGCGTCGTCGCCGCGCGATGACAGCCCCCACCGACACGGTGTATGCCGACGTCACTTCGCTCATCGACATTAAGTTGCAGGACTATCACGGCAAGGAATACAGCCTTGCCAAAGTGGCTGAGGAAAACCGCGTGGTGTTGCTTGACTTCACGGCCTATCAGACCGAAATCTCGCCGCAGCTCAACAAACTGCTGAATGACATCTACCAGAGTTATCACTCTCGTGGCTTGACCATCTATCAGGTGAGCGTTGACCAGGATAACGTGGCTTGGAGGCAGGCCGCCAAGAATTTGCCGTGGATCACGGTGTTTGACCCGCGCAGTATCAATTCGCAATATGTGGGTTACTACAATGTGACCGGCATTCCCACGACGTTCATCATCCGCAATGGTGAGATTGTTGAGCGTGTCGAGGATGCGGCCATGCTCAAATCGGCCGTGGCTAAATACATGAAGTAAAGAAAAAACTTTATACCTGATTTGGAGTGGCAGTGTGGTTTTTCATGCTGCCACTTTTTTATGGGATGTAAATTCTAAAGACCCACTTTAGACTAAGGAAATTATCAAGATGCATGGGTAAAATCATTTAAAATTTGAAGAATAATATAAAAAAATATGATAAATTATCATTATTTTGAAAAAAGTTTGTATCTTTGTGGGCCGTAAGTCATGCGAACAGTCTAAAATTGGATGGTAGATTGCCATGATTGCGGGAACATTACTATTCAGCATTAATATTTAAAAAACTATATTTTATGGCTACTAAACTCGACTCACTCGATTACAAGATTCTAAAAATGTTATCACTCAATGCTCGCAAGCCTTATTTGGAGATTGCTCGAGCATGTAATGTGTCAGGTGCTGCTATTCATCAACGCATCCAGAAGTTGTACAACATGGGTGTCATTAGGGGTTCAATCTCGTTGATAGATCCAGCATCGGTTGGCTATGAGACCTGTGCCTACATCGGCTTCTTCCTGAATGACCCGTCAAAATTTGACGAGGTTGTTTCCAGGCTTAAGACAGTTCCTGAGGTGGTGGAATGCTATTTCACGACAGGTAAGTATGACCTGTTCATCAAGCTCTATGCCAAAAATAATGACGACCTGCTGCAGATTATCCATGACCGCTTCATGAAGATGGGTCTGGGCCGCAGCGAGACGCTCATCACGTTCAAGGAAGTATTTAAGCGCCAAATCCCGATTGCTCCCGATAGTGGAGATGAAGGAAACGCATAAGACGATTAACAAGGGGGCACGATTGAAGCCCCCTTTTTAATGATATCAGGTTTCAAAATAGGTTTTATAAAGGTTAAAAAGTAGGAGAGAAAAACATGGAAAATGAATTTGCTATGATGGGATGTTCACTCCAGGAAGCCGAGTGGTTGCAGTGTGCCCGTGAGATGGGTCATGCGGCAGGCGAAGTGCTGAGGAGTTACTTTCGCCGTCGTGACTTGAGTATCGAGGACAAGGGTAGTGCTTATGACATCGTGACCGAGGCCGATAAGGCCAGCGAGCGCTTAATCATCGACCGGATTCACACACGTTTCCCTGACCACGCCATCCTGAGCGAGGAGAGCGGTGATGATCACCGCCAGGCGAGCTATCAATGGGTCATCGACCCGCTGGACGGCACAGTGAATTATAGCGCGGGCATTGCCACCTATTGTGTCTCTATCGGCCTGAAGGTGGATGGTGAGACCCGCATGGGCTACGTCTATGCGCCCTCACTCGACGAGGAATTCTTTGCCATCAAGGGAAAAGGAGCATACGGGCCTTACGGGCGCCTGGAGGCCAAAGGCACTACCGAATTGCAGCGCGCCGTCGTTTCGACAGGCTTCCCCTATGACAAAGCCACCAACCCTGATAACAACCTGGACCGTTTTGCCCAGGTCATGCCCCGCGTGAGAGGCATCAGGCGACTGGGGTCGGCAGCGATGGACCTGAGCTATGTGGCTGCCGGATGGCTCGACGGTTACTGGGAGTTGAACCTCAAGGAATGGGATGCCTGTGCCGGCGAACTCATCGCCCTTGAAGCTGGAGCCTTCGTCAAGCGTTACCGTGAGGACCACGGCATCTGCATCCTCGCGGCTTGTCCAGGCATCGCCCAGCAACTGCTGGAGATGGTCGAGTAAACGGCACTACGCCATAGCACGCACGGGCTTTAACGATGTTTAACAAATCCACTCGTTGTTGAGCATTGGGCACTGCGTAACTTTGTAGCATCAATCATCCTGATTAAAAAATGTCCATAATACTATGATGAAAAGACTCCTTTACTCTGTTGTGATAATACTTGTGGCATTCACAGCCTTTGGCCACACCACTCAACAAATCACCCATGACGAGAACCAAAATACTGAATACCAGTCCATTTCGCTCGAAGCAACCAGGGCCGTTGACTCGCTGAGTATTATTCTCGGCGACTATTATGGAATTGATTTAGGCAAGGAATGGCGCGGCTTTCCTGATGCAGACATCCATATCGCGCAAGTCACCAAAACCATCAACCAGATGTTCAATAGCCCAGAGGGCAAATATTTCATCTTCGGAAAGCTGTTCGGACAAACGTTAGCCCAAATAAATCAGGAGTTCAGGAATGACCATGGCTGCGATCTCAACAAACAACTGCTTTTAGAGCATCTGAAGGCTGAATTATTGACCGAGAATCCCATTGACGATCTCACAGCATACGCCATGGACGTAAAAATGAATGATTTCTTGGAGCAAATCAATTCCAACAGCGAGTGCCCAAGCAACGCCTTAATCGACTCGTTAAGCAGCACAATAGGCACTGTGGATGGTTTCAAGTTGCGCAACATCTTTAGCGAGCCGGACGCAGACTTTGAACAGTTCTTCAAAAGCATTGAATACAACTTTGAACAAATCATCAAAGGTATTGAATACGGCTTTGAACAGGAATACGATAAAACCTCCGAGGATGAACAAGTGGGATTCCAAATCGTTCAAACATTTGATGATATCCAGAGGCGAGCATGCATGCCACTTAACAAAGGCCTCTTCATGGAGCACCTGATCAGTGGATTGAGTGTCGAATCCATTGACGAAGAAGAGTATCGAACACTGGATGAAAAAATTGACTCGTTGATAGAAAGGGTCGCCGGACTTTCTCCCGATGGTATTGCCAACAAGAAAGCCGGCGAGGCCTATATGGAACAATTACGCAAGGACAAGAGTTTCAAGTTCACCAAGAGCGGTCTGGCCTATAAAATGCTGAAGGAGGGCAAGGGTAAGAATTATACCGAAGATGATGAGGGAAACTATGTGGGAAACTATGTGGGCAAGCACCTTGACGGCACAGTGTTTGACTCGAGCGAAGGCGAACTCATGCCCCTTAGTATCGAATTTCAGATTGAAGGCATTTCCGAAATACTGCAACTCATGAAGCCCGGCGGCAAGGCAATCGTTGTCGTCCCCAGCAATTTGGCCTATGGCATCAGTTCTATCAACTACTCAATCGGTCCCAACGAAACCCTCATCTTCGAAATTGAAATCATCGACAGCCAACAATAATTTGCTTCGGACTGCCTATAATTTAGGATAGCGTCAATTGAAAATCTCATGCACTTATACATTGTATTGACAATATTTGCATTACCTTTGCAGTCTATTAATTGAAAATACAAAAAATCAGAATATGGATAACAAGAAGATTGTTTTAAGCGGAATCCGCCCCACAGGACAGTTGCACTTGGGCAACTACCTGGGCGCATTGAGTAACTTTGTGAAGATGCAGAACGAGGGCAAGTATGACAGTTATTACTTTATTGCTGACCTGCACGCCCTCACGACCAACCCTGACCCGAAGGAACTGCACACCAACGTGCGCCACATCCTAGCCGAGTATCTTGCAGCTGGTCTCGACCCCGAGAAATCGACCATCTTTGTGCAGAGTGACATTCCCGAGGTGAGTGAGATGTATCTGCTGCTCAATATGCACGTGGGCATAGGTGAACTGATGCGCACTGCCGCCTTCAAGGATAAGGCCCGCAAGGCATTAGGCATCACGGCTCCCACCCAGGGCGATGACGATGAGGACGTTGCTAAGGAGATTATCGGTGCCAGCACTAACAAGCGCGTGAACGCCGGTTTGCTGACCTATCCCACGCTCATGGCAGTGGATATCCTCATCCAGCGCGCCGACTTTGTGCCCGTTGGCAAGGACCAAGAGCAGCATCTCGAGTTGACCCGTAGGTTTGCCCGCCGCTTCAACTCGTTCTACAAGGTGGACTATTTCAATGAGCCGCAGAACTTCAACTTCGGCAGCGCACCCGTGAAGGTGCCTGGTCTGGACGGTAGCGGCAAGATGGGCAAGAGCGAGGGTAACTGCATCTACCTCGTGGATGACGAGAAGACCATCCGCAAGAAGGTGATGCGCGCCGTGACCGATGGTGGTCCCACCGAGCCCAATATGCCCATGGCCGAGCCTGTGCAGAACCTGTTCACCATCCTCAAGCTCGTCGGCACCCCCGACAAGGTGGAGTTCTTCACCGAGGCTTACAACAACTGCTCCATCCGCTACGGCGACCTCAAGAAGGAGATTGCCGAGGATATCGTGGCGCTGACCACGCCCATCCGCGAGCGCATCATCGACATCGAGAATGACAGTGCTTACTTGCACCGCGTCCTGGAGATGGGTGCCGAGCGTGCCCGCGCCCGTGCAGGCAAGACGCTGGCCGACGTGCGCGAGATCATGGGCATCACCAAGTTCTAATACGACAGCTGTCACCGTGCGTTAAAAGGAAAACAATAAGTACAATAAATACAAACTGTTCGTCATCAGAATATTGTATTTGTTGTATTTATTGTCTTCAATTTGGCCATGAAAGGATATATCGAGGACAAAGAGTTCGGGAAGATACATGTGGAACTGCGCCGGGGCATGACCTCGGTGCGGTTCACTTATCATGCCGATGGCCATCTGCTCATGCGTGCTCCGTTGGGCGTCTCGGTGGCAGACATGCAGCGCATGGTGGACATGAACCGCGAGCGATTGCGCACATTTCCGCGCCCAGACTCGGTAACTTTCCACTTGGGGCAGTTCATCGAGTGCTACAAGTGCCGGGTCATCATTGAGCCACAGAGCCGTATGCCGGGCTATATCCTCAACCATTGGGAAGGCGACACGTTACACCTTCAAGTCCATGAGAGTGCCAATCTTGAAGATGACAATGTCAAGCGTACCCTTTCCAGCGTCATCGGGCGTGCAATGGACGTTCAAGCCCATGCCGTCCTGTTGCCGTTTGCCCAGCGCGTGGCTGACGAGTTGGGACTCCAGCCTGCAGGCTTCGAGGTGGGCCGTGGCATGAGGAAGTTGGGACATTGCACGTCACGCAACGTCATTCAGCTCTCGCGCAATCTCATGTTTATGCCCGAGGAACTGGTATGCTATATCATCTGCCATGAGTTGGCACACATTACGCACAAGAACCATTCGCCCCAGTTCCACGCTCTGTGCGACAAGTATTGCGGCGGCAAGGAGAAAGCCTTGGAGCGCCAACTGCGCCAATTCCGCTTCCCTATCGTTTTGTAGGTTTTAGGCTTTAGGTGTTAGGCTGCTATATTTTTAATGTGGAATTGATGGGAATAAAGCTATCAAGGGATTAACCCGCTGAATATTATCAATGATCTGTGTCCATGATGCTAAAAGCTTTATTAAACTGACGTTATTTATAGTCGGGAATGAACAATTCAATGTTTTTTTGTAATTTTGCACACCACTTGTCAGTCATAGTACCTTGCAACGATGATTAGCCATTGAAGTTTAATTAACCGATTATAGAATATGAGGAAATTTTTGTTTTATGCCTTGCTGTTGTTGGCGATGATGCCGGCGATGGCAGCTGATGTTGATGTTACGCAGGCTCGTGCCGCCGCGACGCTTTTTCTGCAAGATTTCGCGCCCTCGATGCGCCGTGGCGCCCCCGCTATGGTAGCTGATGTGAAATTGGTTCATACCGAGGTGAATCCCTCGCGTAGCAGCCAAGCTGTGTATTATATTTTCAATAGCGATCAAGGCTTTGTCATCGTTGCAGGCGACGACCGCGCACGCCAGATTCTGGCATGGGGCGACCGCCCGCTGGACATCGCAACGATGCCCGAGAACATGAAAAACTGGCTCGACACCTACAAGCGCCAGATGGTTTTCCTGCAGGAACGTCCCGATCTGGAGGTTGATGCGCCCCGCATCACGAGCCGATCAACTACGCCAACTATCCTTCCGATGCTCACTGCCATGTGGGACCAGGCGGAACCTTACTGGAACCACTGTCCCAAGGTCAATGGCGAATATTGCGTGACGGGTTGTGCGGCCACCTCGTTGTCGATGGTGTTTCACTACTGGAAATTTCCTGTTGAGCCGACACCTCCTGTTCCGGCCTTCAACTACACCGTCAGTTTGCCCGAGTTGCCTTCCATCACATTTGATTGGGAGAATATGCTCGATGAGTATGTCGAGGGCAACTATAACGAGGCTCAGGCCGATGCCGTGGCTTGGCTAATGCGTTACATCGGTCAGGAGGAGCACATGGATTATTCGGTGGATGGCAGCGGTGCTAAGGGTGAAGATATCTTGCGCACGATCAAGTTTTTTGGCTATGACGAGGAGGCCAAACTGCTGACGAAGTCCCTGGCCGACAACTACGGCAATGAGATGCAGCAGATCTATAGCGACGAGGAATGGGCCGCTATGCTCCAGAACGAGTTGTTCGAGGGGCGCCCCGTGGTGTATTGTGCCTTTGACTACAATAGCCAACGCGGGTGGAGCGGCCATGCTTTTGATGTGGACGGTTATAATGCCGATACCGACACCTATCATGTGAATTGGGGCTGGAGTGGCCGCGGCAACGGCGACTTTGCGCTAAATGCCTTTAGTTACAGGGACTACACGTTCAATATTGAGCAGCAGATGATCGTGGGAGTCCATCCGCCCATCACCACGCCAACTATCATTGTGGCACCTCGCCACATTGATATGGAGGCTTTTGTGGACCAGAATTCGACGGCCACATTCGTTGTCAATGGCAAGTTCTTGACCGATGATGTGGTGATGACCGTTGATGACGCTGACGGCGTGTTCTCGCTAGATGCTACCAGCATTGCCCTCAATGACTTGGATTCAGGAAAGGTCGTCACTGTGACCTATGCGCCGCTGGCGAGCGGTAGCAACACCGCCACGATTACGTTGAGCAGCCCTGAGGCCGAGGATGTGACCATTACCCTCAACGGAACGGCAACTCTGGACGTGTACACCCCCGTGATGCTTCCAGCTGACAGTGCCCGCATCGGGATGACCGAGTTCCTTGCTGAGTGGACCGACGAAACTGCAAGCAAGTATGTAAACAGCTACACCCTCGAGGTGAATACCAGACCCGGCTTTACCCTCATTGGTGAGGCTGACTGGAGCGGCATTGAGGAGGAATCCAGCAACTATGCTAACTACCCCGAGGAGTTGTTGCCCGAGGGATGGTCATTCAGTGGCACCGGACTGTGGTGTGAGCAGGGAGGCATTTCCATCAACAACAAGAGTTCGCTGATTACACCGATGTATGATCTGTCAGGTTATGAAAAGGTGACTGTTGTCGTCAGGGCTAAGTCCACCATGTCTCAGAGCAGTTCAAAATTCATTGTCTCGACGAGTGTCGGTCAGCAGGAGTTCTCAGCTCCTGGCGGTGCCCCATTCACCGACTATGTGGCTGTGCTTGACTGCAGCGAATTGGACCAGGTGACAATCGCCGGTAAGAGCAGTTTCCCCGCGTTCCAGAGTATTAGTGTCTATGCTGGCGAGAATGACCAACTCCTGATGAGTGCTGTCACCGAGGAAGGCGGTACCGATTATCGCCTCATCACGGGCATTACCGACAAGAACTACGCTGTCACAGGTCTTGCAGCTGGCGGATCCTTCTATTACAGGGTCAAGGCGCATTATATTGACGGCACCATCAGCCCGTGGAGCAAGAGCCGCTATGTGGTTTTGTCGGGTAGCGGCCACGACTACCAGATTGGTGATGTGAACCACGACGGCGCGTTAAACATTCAGGACGTGAGCGATCTCATCAGCTATCTGTTGTCCGGGGACGAAATCTGTGCCACCTGTGCCGACGTCAATGACGACACACACATCAGCATTGATGATGTGGTGGATCTCATCAGCATCTTGCTGAATCTTCATTAAATCCGCCTAATACATCGATTGCGACTTAACAAGAGCCCGATAAAATAAAGCATTAATCTCTAGTGCTTTATTTTATCGGACTCTCGGTTGTTTCTATAGCCGCTATAGGCTTTTTTGCTAGTGGATGGTGACTTGGGTGGCGCCGAAGCCGTACTCGCGGAAGCTGGCGTCCTGGGCGGTGCAGCGCGGGTAGCGGCGTTTGAGTTCGCTGAGCAAGTGCTGGCGCAACTTGCCCTCGCCCTTGCCGTGGATAAAGACGATGCGCTGACCCCGCTTGTTGATGTTGGCGTCCATCACTTCGCGGAACTTGTCCAACTGGTACTCAAGAATGGCGCCGGGTGTCATGCCGTTGAGGTTATCCATCAACGATGAGATGTGCAGGTCCTGGACGATGATGCCGTTGTTGTCCACCTTTTTCTGCACGGGCTTGCGCTGGGGGCGGTCAAGGCGCTTTTTCTCCTTCATGGCGCGCTCGAGTTCGCCGCTGTCGATGTGCATCTGTCGCGCGGGACGGTCATTGGTGACAATCTCCACGGCGATGACGGGTACGTCAAAGTAAGGATTCTCGTGGAAGCAGTGCAGCTTGTAGAACTTGGTCACGTCGAGGCGCTGCTCGATGAGCGCGGGATTTTTCAGTTTAAAGCCTTTGCCCTGCTTGAAGGCGACATACTGCACGGCGATGTGAGTCATGTCGTTGAGGTCGTCGTGACCAAACTCCTCGAGTTGTACCTGGATGTTAGGTTCAACGATGCCGTGATAGCGGGTGATCCACTCGCCCTCACCGTCACCGCGCGTCATATAGGTGAAATAGAGGAAATAGTTTGAGTCATTGACCAGCGAGGCATAGAATGTAGTGGTATTCAAGTGCTTGATTTCGCGGGCCTCAAAGGCGAGCACCACGTTGAGCACCTCGCCTTCGGGGGTCTCCTCGACGGGCAACACGGGCTCAGGTGATGGTTGGGGCTTAGGCGCAGGTTTGTCGGGCTCCACTTGGCGTTTGCGGATATCCAACGGGCGCTCGTAGGCCGACGCTTGGGTCCCGGCTTGTCCCACGACCACCAGGTCGCGCTCCAATGCAGGACGCTCAAAGCCGTCCTCATCTTCCACATAGACGGTCTTGCCGTCAATTCTGGACACTCTGCCTCCTCCCACATCATTGAGGAAGCGCACGATATCGTTAATCTTTACATTCATGGTTGTTGCGTTTTTTAGGCTGCAAAGGTACTAAAAATGTTTTAGTTTTATCCTTATTGCTCGAGTGGATAAACAAAAACTTGCGCCATGATCCATAGTCAGAATTCCCAGATGGCATCTTCTGAAGATATCAAGAACATTTAACAGGAGCTTGCCACAGCGCATCGACTAACGGTCAAATAGATGATTCTGAATTCTCGGTCTGTGTGGCAGTCACGTTGATAGGGGTGCGGTCCTTGGTGAGGAGGGCAATCTGTTTCACGCTATAATATAGAATGGCAATTCCCACTAATAGCAAGGGAATTGATGCACTCAGTGGCAATGATGCATCATCCTCGGGCAAGGCGTCCGATGAAGCAAAAATGGAAAATAAATATCCGGGAACAAATGCTAGAGAGTTGTAAAGGGCGTGAATCAGGATTCCAGGCCAAATGCAGCGTGTGCGGTAGTACAACCATCCGACAAGGATTCCGAAGCAAGAAAAGAACAATGTGTAAAGCGAGAAATGTGGAATCGCAAATATAATCGCCGAGATAACGATTGCGAACCAGGGATTCCAATCTTTTTCCAGCAATCGCCGTTCAATGGCTCCCCTGAAGATGGCCTCCTCGACGAGAGGGGCAAGCAAACAGCCAGAGATGAGGTCTATAAAATTAAAGGTATCAGGACCAGAGTCCTCTCCAAAAATTAAGATATTCCATTCATCAATAACGGGAAAAATCATGATTATCATTATGTCGAACAGCAGGCACCCCACGCTTGCCACTGCAGCCCAGAGGTACAATTTCTTTTTAGAAAAGCCATCGCCAAATTGATAACCGAAACTGAAACTGTAATTGGTGTATTTTCGTTTCAAGAACACGTAGATGGGCAATAATTGTGAGGCGACCATTAATGATAATGAACTAAGCCATGAGCCGTCTAACATGTCTTTATCACTATAGGTGAAACCCGGAATGCAATAGCTGGCTATTTTATAAATCACTGTGAGTGAGGTGAAACCAGCAAGAACTAAAAGGGCATATAGGAAAAAGTATTTTAAAGCTGCTTTCATTATCGATGGCGGGTATAAAGATTGTTTAATAGCATCGCAAAAGTACAAAAAAATGCTGATTGATAAAATATAGGGAACGCTGGTAGCGTTACATTCAAGAACTGAACAAAAATATGATTGAGATGAAGAAAATTACTTTATTGCTAGTGTTGCTGGTATCAGCACTGATGGGTTTTGCACAGGAGGCCATCGAAGTGGCCCCCGCACAGATTACTGAAGTTGAGGGTTATAACCCTGCTGCCAAGCGGGTTTATGCCCAGTTGTCGTGTGAGGAACAGTTGTTCAGCACCAAGGTGAAGGTGTCGATTGATTTCGGCCAGAGCACGTCGTGGCTGACCTCGATGAGCGAATCACGCCTTGTTGACCGCAACGGCAAGGAAATCAAGTTCAACTCAATGATTGACGCGTTGAACTACCTGACGCAGTTTGGATGGCGCTTCGCCCAGGCCTACGTCCTGCCTAAGGGCAGCGGCGGTGACGTCAGTGGCACCACCTATTGGATTCTCTACAAGGACGTGGACGACTATAGCCAAATCACCGAAGGCTTTACCACTAGACGCCAGCAACGCGGCAACTAAAAGACTTTTGCCTAAACAATTATATTATGGCAAATCAATCCGTGGCACCCATCAATTTTGTGGATGCCACGGATTTATACCTAAAGCCTAAAACCTAAAACCTCAATACTTATGGTCGGTAGAGTTGAGTTCGTCGCTGGTGAGTTTCTTGTGGTCCATCTTGTACCAGCAATAGGCGATATAAGCTAGGACAAAGGGCACCAGAATCGAGACGACGCTCATCACGGTGAGAGTAAACTGGCTTGACGAGCTGTTGCGCAACGTGAGCGAGCTCTGCACGTCGAGCAGTGAGGGCAGATAGGCGGTGTTGTTATAGCCCATGACCCAGAACAACGTCATTACCACGAGTACTGTGCCGATACCGGCGGGCCATATACCTTGCTTGTAATTGCCCTTCATGAGCGTCTTGCCGATGCCGAAGAGCACCATCACCACACCGATGAGCAGGATAATCAGCGCCCACCATAAAGCCAGGAAGTTCTTCAGATATTTAAAGGCAATCCACTGGGCATTACCGCCGTCATCATAGCCCACACCAGGTGAGGTGAGGATGACCACTACCACCGCAATAAATAGCGGCACAAACACGCCGGCATTAATCAGCAGCAAGTGGCGCTGGCTGGTGTTGACCTCGTCATCGTTGATGTTGTTGATGAAGTACAGCGACGCGAGCGTGCGTGCCAGGAAGAACACCATCACACCAAAGAGGAGGTTTTTCCAGCACAGGATGGCCTCAATGCCATGTTTGGGTCCCCACTGAGAGATGGTAGCGCCCTGCACGTTGAGCAGGTTGTTCTTGGTCACCGTGAACTCGGCTCCGAAGAACATCGTCGCCACAGCCACGCCCAGCAGGACGGGTCCCACGATGCCGTTGATGAGCAGCAGCGCGTCATAGAAGCGTGAGCCGTAAATGTTGCCTGGTTTAGAACGGTACTCATAGCTGATGGCCTGGATGACAAAGCTGAACAGGATGAGCATCCACAGCCAGTAGGCACCGCCGAAGCTCGTGCTGTAGAACAGCGGGAAGGAAGCAAAGAAAGCGCCGCCAAAGGTCACCAGTGTTGTGAAAGTGAGTTCCCACTTGCGGCCCATCGAGTTGATGAGCAACGCGCGTTTGTCGGGCTTGGTGTAGTGGATGAGCATTGACTGTCCGCCCTGCACCATGAGCAGGAACACCAGCAACGCGCCCAACACCGACATGATGAGCCACCAGTAATTCTGCAATAAATTATATGTAGTCATGACTTGGTTCCTCCTTTTGCTTTAATCGTTAACGGTGTCTAAGTTGGTCTGTGATTTCTTGGAAATCTGTTTGCAGATGATGCCGATGTCGGCGATGAGCAGTGCCGTGAACACCACAGCAAAGATCCAGAAGGTGATTTGCACATAACCCGCGCTCAGGTCACTGATGGCGACCTTGTTGGGCATGAGGTCCTGGATGGTCCATGGCTGGCGTCCCACCTCGGCTACAATCCATCCGCTCGCGCTGCACAGGTAGGTGAGCGGCACGGTGATGATGGCCAGTATGTGCCACCATTTCGCCCATTTGGCCTTGTTGAGAATGTTAGGCCTGTAAACAAAGAACAACGCCAAGAGTAGGAACAGCAGCAGGTAGCCGCCCACGGTCACCATGAAGTGGAACGTGTAGAACGTCAATGGCACGTTGGGTATTGCCTCCTCGGGAGTGTCGAGATAGGAGTAGCCAAAGTTCTTGAAGTCGGCATTGATCGCATTCTTCAAGCTGTCGGTCATGAGCGTGTTGCCGCTATTCATCGCGGCGCTGTACTGGGAGAGCATTTCCCTCAGGGCCAGTCCGCGCTCCATGCGCTCGGCATAAGGCACAGTGTTGACCTGGTTGCCCTCCTTGTCAAACGACACGCCGTTGATGATGTCCTCGATACCGGGAACAAAGGCGTGGAAGTCATGGGTGGCGAGGAAGGACAAGCCATAAGGGATGCTGATGTCGAACAGGAAAGGATCCTGGTCGTCAAAAGCCTTTTTAGACGGGTTGAGGATACCGAATGCAACAATGCTTTGGTCCTGGTTGCCCTTGTATAGACCCTCCATCGCGGCGAGCTTCATGGGCTGGTACTTGGCGACGGTCACAGCGCTCGTGTCGCCCGTGATCATTGTTAGCACGATGCCGATGACACCGACCCAGGCGCCCACTTTGAGGCTGCGCCAGCAGTGGTCGATGTTGCGTTTCTTGAGCATCATCCATCCACACACGCCACAGACGAACGCGCCGCCCAGTGTCCATGCGCTTAGCACGGTGTGAAAAAACTTGCTCATGGCCATGGGCGAGAGCGCCACAGCGGCAAAACTCGTCATCTCGTTGCGCATGGTGGCGGGGTTGAACTCGCATCCCGTGGGATATTGCATCCATGCGTTAGCGACAAGGATCCATAGGGCCGACAGGCTCGCGCCGATAGCGGTGAGCCAAGTAGCGGCCAGGTGGAACTTGGGACTCACCTTCTTCCAACCGAAGAACATCACGGCGATGAACGTCGATTCCATGAAGAATGCAAGAATGCCTTCCACGGCTAGCGGTGCGCCAAAGATGTCGCCCACAAACCAGCTATAGTTGGACCAATTGGTGCCGAACTCAAACTCGAGAATGATTCCCGTTGCCACACCAATGGCAAAGTTCACCCCGAAGATGGTCATCCAGAACTTGGTAGTAGCGAGCCATTTCTCGCTCTTTGTCCTGTAGTAGATTGTCTCCATCACGGCGATAATGATGCCTAAACCTAGTGTCAAGGGCACGAAAAGCCAATGGTAGATTGCCGTGAGTGCAAATTGCGCTCGCGACCAGTCAACAACATTGATTAATTCTTCCATGATTGTGCATATTTTAGAGTTTATAGTATAGTGTTAAGTAGGGTTAACGGTCTGTCAACTGGTGACGCACGTATTCGGTTTTTTCCTGCTCGGTGTCGCACTTGGAATTCAGAAAGTTAGGAAAAAACAGTAGTTTGATAATGACAAAAAAGATGAACAGCTTAATGGCGATGATCACCCACAGTGTCTTGCCAACAGTCATGCTACGAAAACCATCATAGTAAAGATGGAACACTTGGGACCAAAATCCCTGTTTAGGTGCTAGGTTATCGCTCATGGCTCAAAATGTTAAACAACTCACAAAATAAGTGAAAGAAATTCAAATTTCCAAGACAAAACCCGATTTTTTGAATAAAACATGATAAAATTAACCTTTATGGTTTCAAATGATAGGCTGCGTCTTGACAAAAATCAAAACAAGTTTTGTTTTTGTGCTCGACTTGCACTCCGTTGCCTAACGGCGAAGATAGGCTGCGTCTTGACAAAAACTAAAACAAGTTTTTGTTTTTGTGCTCGACTTGCACTATCTTTGTACCATGATACTAAAGGAAGCAATAGAACAACTCAGGAACGGGCTTGCAGGCGTTGCCGAGCCCCAGGAAGTACAGGCGATGATACGCGTCATCTGTGAGGACATTTTCAATCATGATCCCGTGGATGTGGCTTTGCGCCAGGAGAGTGAACTGCCCGATTTTGCCGAGCAGCGAATAGTGGACATCATCGCACGGTTGCGCCGTCACGAGCCGTTGCAGTACATTGTGGGCACAGCGCGGTTCCACGGTCACCGTTTCAAGGTGACACCAGCCACGCTCATTCCCCGTCCCGAGACCGAGCAACTCGTGGATCTCATCATCGACGAGAACCCAGGGAGCGACCTGCGTGTGCTTGACATGGGAACGGGCAGCGGCTGCATTGCTATCTCGTTGGCACGTGCGTTGAAGTTTGCCCAGGTCGATGCGCTCGATATCTCGCGTGACGCATTGGCCGTGGCGCGTGATAATGCTGCCGCGTTAAAGGTCAAGGTGCGGTTTTTTGAGAGCGATATGCTAGCCCCGCAACCATCATCGACCTATGACATCATCGTCTCCAATCCACCCTACATCTGCTGGAGTGAGCGTGAGGCTATGGAGTCTAATGTCAAGGACTATGAACCTGGTCAGGCGTTGTTCGTGCCCGATAACGACCCGTTGCTGTTCTATAAGGCCATAGCGCCCTATGCGGCTCAGTCACTTGTGCGTGGCGGAAAGCTTTATTTGGAAATTAACCAGCGCTTTGGCGCTGAGGTAAAGCGCCTGCTGGAGGACAATGGTTTTGACGAGGTGCGCGTTATCGAGGATAGTTACGGTAAGACGCGTTTTGTCGCAGCAGTTAGCCGTTAAGCATTGAATGAATGATTGTTGAAGAGAGATACATGCGCCGTGCGTTGCAGTTGGCTCGCCAGGGTGCTGGTCACACGTCGCCCAACCCTATGGTGGGTGCGGTGATTGTGGGGCCTGATGGCACGATTATCGGTGAAGGTTGGCACCGCAAGTGTGGCCAGGGTCATGCCGAGGTCAATGCCGTGGCCAGCGTCAATGATCCTAGCTTGTTGAAAGACAGCACCATCTATGTTACCCTTGAGCCATGTTCCCATTTTGGTAAGACTCCCCCGTGTGCCAAACTGATTATTGAGCGGGGCATTCCACGTGTGGTGGTGGGCGCACTTGACCCCTTCGTCAAGGTATCGGGGCGCGGTGTGGCCATGTTGCGAGAGGCGGGCGTGGAGGTTGTTGTGGGCGTACTCGAGGAGGAATGCCGCATGTTGAACTGCCGTTTCATGACCGCTCACACGACGGGTAGGCCCTGGGTGCAGCTCAAGTGGGCACAAACCGCCGATGGGTTTATCGCCTTACCGCCTGAAGCGGGCGAGAACCCCCTGCACATGTCCACCCCGGTGACCATGCGGCTGATGCACCGCCAGCGGGCACTGTGTGACGCCATTGTCGTTGGGGCAGCTACGGCCCGCATTGACGACCCCTCGCTCACGACCCGCTACTGGCCGGGCAAGTCGCCGCTGCGGGTGGTGTTGTCGTGCCAGTTGTCAATTCCCGACAACTTGAAGCTGCTCAATGACGGCATGCCTACCATCATTTATAACAGCATGAAAAACGAGACAAGAGGCGTGGTGGAATATGTCAAAATGGACACTTCTGACCCCCAGATGTGGCTCACCGACCTCTATCGCCGAGGTATAACCAGCGTCATAGTTGAGGGTGGAACCGACGTGCTTCAACAGATGATTGATGCAGGAGCCTGGGACGAGGCCCGTATTGAGGTCAGTCCGCGACGGGTGGGGCAGGGTACAGCAGCCCCATCCATCAAGGGAAGTGTCCGAAAACAATACCTCATTGACGGGAACCAAATCACCTATCTAATCCCTTGACTTTAGCATTGATTTAAGATTTGTTTTATGGTTATTGTTGGCTTTCTTGTCTTCAAACTCCAAGTGAAGATGCCCGCTAGAGTCCTGGGACCAATGGCTAGCGAGGCTTGGCATGTCGTTAAAAAGCTATAAAAATGGGCTAGTTACCGAATTTTTTACTACTTTTGCCGTTTGTTAAAAAAGAACTAGAAAGAAGATAATGACAAATAGACATCCGCTATATATCTTGCTGGCACTGACAATGGTTATCTTGTCGTTGCCCGCATTGTTGTCATGCAACAAGGACTCAGACGATGATGACAGCACTTACACCTACAGCACCAGCCAGTTGACAACGCTAGTGACGGGCTTTGCTTTACAGGCCGATTCTAAGGTGCTTGACAATCTAGACTCGGTTCATTTCACTATTGATTACAACAAAGGGTTGATCTATAATGCCGACTCGTTGCCTAAGGGTACTGACATCACAGCGCTGAAGGTGGTTGTTGAATTCCTGAACACGGTAAAATCGGCTGAATTCACGATTACAGGGGCGACCGAGCAGTCGGACACGACCATCAGCTATACGACCTCCATGACCAAGAGCCTGGATTTCACGGGCAATACCATATTGACCGTAACCTCGAGCGATGGGTCACAGGTGAAAACCTATGACGTCAAGGTGCTCGTCCACAAGGAGAACCCCGATACGCTCATCTGGCCCAAGTCGTGGCGGCGTGACCTGCCAGGCTACCGCTATACTGCCACAGGCATCAAAGCGGTGAAACATGGCGACTTGTACCGTGTTATGAACTATAATGGCATTGAGAGCTTCCTGTTTACCGCGACATCGCCCAATCAGGTAACATGGGATAAGCAACGCGTGAATTTGCCGTTCATCCCTCAGATACCTTCACTGGTAGCTACCGATGACGCGCTTTACATGCTTGATGCCGACGGCATGCTCTATACCTCGCTCGATGGTTTTGAGTGGACCTCGTGTGGCGTGACATGGTACAGTATTTTAGGTGCTTACGAGGATCGCGTGTTAGGCATTGTGAAAGGCACCGACGCATATTATCACGACGAGTATCCCCACAGCGAAGGCTTCACATCAAGTGCTGTTGAGGAAGGCTTCCCCGTGTGCCACTCGTCGGGTATGATCGTTACCGACAACACGTGGACCGTTTCCCAGCAGGCCATGATTGTGGGCGGTCAGGACAGCCAGGGTAACGTGTTGAGTGACGTTTGGGGATTTGATGGTATCCATTGGGGTAAGATCAATAATATCCATTCCAGTTCATTGCCCGCTTTGACTGACGCAACCCTGTTTTCCTACTATACCTACAAGGCGTTGAGCGGTGTTCGCCGTTATGCTCGGCAGGAGACATGGTATGTGATGGGTGGTAAGTTGGCCGATGGAACCCTGAATAGCAACATCTACCTGTCAAATACCCAAGGTATCACTTGGACTAAGGGGGACTCGACCATCACTCAGGCTAGCTTCATGCCCAAGTTCTATGGCGCTCAGGCGTTTGTGAACTTTGAGACATTGACGGCGGCCGGCACTGCCGGAGCTCCGCGTCGCGTGGCAACAGCTGTCACCTCGTGGGAATGCCCGTTTATTTACCTGTTTGGCGGGTATAACGATCAGGGTGTGCCCTTGCCCTATCTGTGGCGTGGTGTTTATAACCGCATGACCCACTATCCGGTTTATTAAATTGATATGAAGAAATCATTGTTCATAGCACTGCTCTTTTTACTGGCTACCTTGCCCTTGGCTGCCCAGCAGTACAAGTATGAGGTGGGGCCGACATTGGGCATCAGTGGCTACTTGGGCGACGTGAACAACAGTAATGTTTTCAAGCATCCCGGCGTGACTGGCGGTGGCCTTTTCCGTTATGCTCACAACAGCCGCTGGGCATTCAAGGCCACCTTGAATTATGCCAGCATCAGTGGTGATAGCAAGGATATAGAGATGAAGTTTCCCGATGAGGAGCAATATCATTTCTCATCGAGTCTCTTTGATTTGGGTCTCACTGCCGAGTTCAATTTCCTGAACTACGGCCGTGGTCCCGCTTACAAGAAATATAAGGCCATTTCCCCCTATATGGTGGCTGGAGTGGGCTTTGTGTTTGCCCTGAACGATGTGGGCGATCAGGCGTCGTTCACGATACCCATCGGCATTGGTGTGAAATATAAGTACAAGGAACGTATTGACTTGGGCTTTGAGTTCACGATGCGAAAGGAATTCAGCGACCGCATCGATGGCTTGAGCGATTTATTTGGCATCAAGCACTCGTTTTCCAAGAATACCGACTGGTACTCGTTTGCCGTGTTCTCGGTGACCTATGCGTTTGGCAAGCGGTGCATCAAGTGTAATTATATCGAATAATATAGCTATGTCATCACTCAGCGACAAAATACAGCAACTAGACCCGACGCGCATTCCGCGTCATGTTGCCATCATCATGGACGGCAACGGGCGTTGGGCCAAGCAGCACGGCCATGAGCGCAGTTTTGGCCACGAGAACGGAGTGGCTACCGTTAGGCAGGCTACCGAGATTGCCAGCGAGGTGGGCGTGAAATACCTCACGCTTTACACGTTCTCGACCGAGAATTGGAATCGCCCTCAGGACGAGGTGGATGCCCTGATGAACCTCATCGTGGTGAGCATCGAGCAACAGACCCCCGACCTGATCAAGAACAACGTGCGCTTGACCACCATCGGCAATATGGAGCGTATGCCTGAGTTTGCCTCTAGCCGCCTACGCAAATGCATGGAGGATACTGGACACTGCACCGGACTGGTGCTGTGTTTGGCATTGAGCTACTCATCGCGCTGGGAGATTGTCGAGGCATGCCGCCAAATGGCCAAGGAGGCCGTTGCCGGCAACCTTAATCCTGATGACATTGACGATTCGGTGTTGGCTGCCCATCTGGCTACAGCCGACATGCCCGATCCCGATCTGCTCATCCGCACTGGTGGGGACCTGCGCGTGAGCAACTATCTGCTGTGGCAGATTGCCTACAGTGAGCTTTACTTCACCCCTAAATATTGGCCCGATTTCACCAAGGAAGACTTTGTGGATGCGATCGCCGACTATCAAGCCCGCGAGCGCCGCTACGGGAAAACGAGCGAACAGGTTAAAGAAGAAAAATGAAGAGTAATTCAAAGAATATCATGCACGTCCTCCTGGCAGCAGTGGCAGTAGCCATGTGCTTGCCCATGGGGGCTAACGCGCAAGAGATGCGCACGGTGAACGATACCATCTATAACCCTAAAATCGTTTTTACCAACGCACCTAATAAATATGAGATCGCAGGTATCCGCGTCGAGGGCGTGGACAACTATGATGAGAACATGATCATCGGCTACTCGGGGCTTGCCGTGGGGCAACGCATCGAGATACCTGGCGAGGATCTCAAAACGGCTGCTAAACGTTTTTGGAGGCAGGGATTGTTCTCCAAGGTTCAGATTGTTGTCGAGAAGATGTACGGGGACCAGGCATGGCTGGTATTCAACCTTCGCCAGCAGCCGCGCGTATCCCAGGTGAACTATAACGGCGTGAAAAGCGGTGAGAAGAAGGAACTCATCGAACGTCTGAATTTCCAGACGGGTAGTCAAATCACTCCTAACATCGCTGACCGCATCAAGATCATCGTTGAGAAATACTTTGCCGGCAAGGGATTTGGACAGGCCACTTGTGAGGTCGTTCAGGAACCCGACTTGAGTAAGCCAAATGAGGTGATTGTCAACATCAACGTGGACAAGCACGAGAAAATCAAGGTCCACAAGATTTATATTGACGGTAACGAGGTGCTGAGCGATACCAAGCTCAAACGCACCATGAAAAAGACCAACGAGAAAAAGAATATATGGAAGATCTTCAGCCAAAAGAAGTTCGTCCAGAGCGATTTTGAGGCCGACAAGCAATTAATCATTGACAAGTATAACGAGAAAGGTTACCGCGATGCCGTCATCTTGAGTGACAGTGTGGTCCCCTATGACGAGAAGACTGTTGACATCTATCTCAAGGTCGACGAGGGCAAGCGGTACTATATCTCGGGCATCGATTGGGTGGGTAATACCGTGTACCCCTCGGCCTACTTGGAAGAAGTGTTGGGAATCAAGAAGGGCGACGTCTATAACCAGAAACTGCTCAACAAGCGCACTCAGGAAGATGACGACGCTATTGCCAACCTGTACTTGAACAACGGTTACCTGTTCTATCAACTCGTACCCATCGAGCGCAAGATCGAGGGAGACAGCATCCAGTTGGAGATGAGCATGTTTGAGGGTAAGCAGGCTCGAATCAACCGCGTGATTATCAATGGTAATGACCGCCTGTATGAGAAAGTCGTGCGCCGCGAGCTGCGTGTGCGTCCGGGTGACCTGTTCTCTAAGGAAGACCTCATCCGCTCAATGCGTGAGATCGCCCAGATGGGTCACTTTGACCCCGAGAAGATTGACCCGCGTCCCGAGCCTAATCCCGATAACGGAACCGTGGACATTGTCCTTAACCTCGAGAGCAAAGCCAACGACCAAGTCGAGTTAAGTGCTGGTTGGGGCCAGGCAGGTGTAATCATCAAGGCGGGTTTGAAGTTCACCAACTTCTCTCTGCAGAACCTGCTTCACCCGTCGTCCTACAAGGGTCTTATCCCCCAGGGCGAAGGCCAGACCTTGTCAATCAGTGCCCAGACCAATGCCAAGTACTATCAGGCTTACAGCATCTCGTTCCTTGACCCCTGGTTTGGTGGCAAGCGTCCCAATGCGCTGTCGGTATCGGCCTACTACAGCCGTCAGACAGGTATCAACTCATCCTACTATAACCAGTTGTACCAGAACGCGATGTACAACTACTATAACTCCTACTATGGCGGTTATGGTGCCTATGGTTACGGCGGTTATGGCGGTTATGGTTACGGTACAAACAATTACTATGAGAATGCCTATGACCCCAACAAGTACTTGCAGATGGCAAGCGTGTCGGTGGGATTTGGTACACGCTTGAAGTGGCCCGACGATTATTTCCAGCTGTCAGCAACCTTTGGCTATCAGTGGTACAGCCTGAAGAACTGGGAGTACCTCTATTATATGAAGAACGGTGTGTCCAACTCGTTGCTGCTGGGTGTGACCCTGGCGCGTAACAGTATCGACAACCCCTTGTATACCCGAAGGGGAAGCTCTTTCAGCATCAGTTTCACAGCTACACCACCAGCCAGCCTGTTTGGCAAGAAAAACTGGAAAGAGCTGAGCCAGAGCAACACCGAGGCTTCAAAGAAGGAGCTTTACAAGTGGATCGAGTACTGGAAACTCAAGTTCCAGGCACGCACCTACACGCCGCTTACCGACCCCTATGGCCGTTGGACACTCGTGCTCATGACCCGTGCCGACATCGGTTTGCTGGGTAGCTGGAACAAGTACCTGAAGTCGCCGTTCGAGACCTTCTATGTGGGTGGTGACGGTATGTCAGGTTCTTATACCTATGCCACCGAGACGATCGCCTTGCGCGGTTATGAGAATGGTGCATTGACTCCCTATGGCTCTGAGGGCTATGCCTATGACCGATTTGCCATCGAGCTGCACTTCCCGCTCATGCTCTCGCCCAGTGCCACGATCTATCCTCTCGTGTTTGTCGAGGGTGGTAACGCATGGACCGATGTCAAGGACTTCAACCCGTTTAACATCAAGCGTTCGGCAGGTGTCGGTGCCCGCATCTTCCTGCCCATGATTGGTATGATGGGTATTGACTGGGGTTATGGCTTCGATACCGTCTTTGGCGAGAAGGGTGGCAGCAACTTCCACTTCGTGCTGGGACAGGAATTCTAAAGGCATTAACACAATTAAGTTAATTTTTTAACGTTATCAATAAACGATTTGCGGTTGCCGCAGTCTAAAGGTCGAATATTAACAAAAAAATTATCTGATAAAAGAAATGAAACGTATAGCTTTAATCGCAGTGGCGCTTGTTGCCGGCTTCATGGCCGCCAACGCGCAGAAGTTTGCTCTCGTGGACATGGAGTATGTATTGAAGAACATTCCCGCCTATGAGATGGCCAATGAGCAACTCAACCAGGTGTCGCAGCGCTGGCAGCGCGAGGTCGATGAACTCAAGAAAGAGGCCGATACCATGTATAAGAACTATCAGGCCGACATGGTGTTCCTGACCGATGACCAGAAGAAGAAGAAAGAGGAAGAAATCACCGAGAAGGAGAAAGAGGCTCAGCAGCTGCAGTATAAGTACTTTGGCCCCCAGGGCGAGCTGTTCAAGAAGCGCCAGTCGCTCATCAAGCCTATCCAGGACGACGTGTACAACGCCTGCAAGAAGGTGTGTGAGGAGCGTGGTTTCCAGGTCATTTTTGATCGCGCCAGCAGCCAAAGCATCATTTTTGCATCGCCTCGCATCGACGTGAGCAACGAGGTGCTCGAGAAGATGGGTTACAAGTAAAATAGGCTTTAGGTTTTAGGCTTTAGTCGAGGTTTTATTAAGAAAAAGAACAATTATAATAACAAAATTAATTTTTAGACATGTTTAAAAGATTTATGCTCTTAGCCATCACGGCTACCACCATGTGCCTGTGTGCGCAAGCTCAGAAATTCGGTTATCTCAATACCACCGAGATTTTCAACGTCATGCCCGATAAGGTGACGGCTGAAAGTACCCTCAAGTCGGTAAGCGATAAGTATGAGGCCGAATTCAAGAACCTGCAGGACGCTTTCCAGAAGAAGATGACCGAATACGAGGCTGCCGACAAGGATGCCACCACTCCCCAGGCCATCAAGGACCGTCACAACCAGGAACTGCAGGATGACTACATGAAGATCCAGAATTTCCAGCAGACCGCTGCTCAGGATTTGCAGCGCCAGCAGGATACACTTCTTGCCCCCATCACCCAAAAGCTCCAGAACGCCATCCAGGCTGTCGGTGCCGAGGGCGGCTACACCTTCATCTTTGACCAGGCTGCCGGCTCAATCCTTTACACCGGCACCAATGCCGAGGACGTGAGTGCTAAGGTTAAAGCCAAATTGGGCATTAAGTAATACAAGACATCAGCTTTTAGCTGTTTGAAACAGGCTGCCGCCAGTGAGAGAAAACCTCGCTGGCGGCAGTTTTTTGAAGTCCTGCGTTCTTTAGCGGTCTCAAACATAATCTGGCAGCCAAGGCAGGCGGCGCTTCAACAAAATCAAAATTTATTTTGCTTTTGTATTCGACTTGCACTACCTTTGCAGTCAACGAAGCTATTAATCCTGCGCTAAGGCCCAGTGCCGCGCTCTAAACCATTTCACAACTTAATATGAATAAATTCATCACACTTGCTCTGGCAATAGGCCTCGCCTTTACCGCCTCAGCACAAGATCGTTCTCAAGGAGGTATCAGCCCCGATATGATGCGACAGATTGTTGCATCCTCGGCATCTAACCAAAACAAGGCCATCAGCAATGCCATGGCGACAAATTCCATCGACGATCTTGCCAGAAACTACCGCAACACCAAAGTTTCAGACACTTACTTCAGCATCGAGACGCCCAAGCAATCGATTCACAACCAGCGTCAGAGCGGGCGCTGCTGGATGTACTCCAGTTTCAACGTGCTGCGCGCCAACTTCGCGCGTCGCCATTGCGACTCCATTAATGTGGAGTTCTCTCACGATTACCTTTTCTTCTACGACCAGCTCGAGAAGGCCAACCTCATGTTGCAAGGCGTGATCGATTGTGCCGACAAGCCCATTGATGACACGCGTGTGCAGTTCTTCTTCCACAATCCCATGAACGATGGCGGCACTTTCTGTGGCGTGGCCGACCTTGCCGAGAAATATGGCCTCGTGCCTGTTGAGGCACAGCCTGAGACCTTCTCGGCTGAACGCACCTCGCGCATGAGCCAGCTTGTCTCGTCAAAGTTGCGTGAATTCGGACTGGAACTGCGTCAGATGGTTGCCGCCAAAAAGAGCAAAAAGGCTATCAACCAGCGCAAGACCGAGATGCTGGGCACCATCTATAACATGCTATCGCTCACGCTGGGCGAACCCATCAAGTCGTTCACCTACGCTTTCCGTGACAAGAATGGCAAGGCCGTAGGCCCGGCACGCACCTACACCCCGCTGGAATTCTACCGCGAGACGGTAGGCGGCCCCATCAACGGCACGTTCATCATGGCGATGAACGACCCCCGCAGGGAATACTACAAGACCTATGAGGTGGAATATGATCGTCACACCTATGACGGACACAACTGGCGCTATGTCAACCTCCCCATGGAGGACATTGCAGCCATGGCCATCGCTTCGCTGAAGGATTCCACCAAACTCTATGCCAGCTTTGACGTGGGCAAGCAGCTCAACCGCGATAACGGCTATCTCGCACTCGACAACTTTGACTATGCGACCCTGTTCGGCACCACATTCTCTATGGACAAGGCCCAGCGCATTTCCACTTTTGACAGCGGTTCAACGCACGCGATGACGCTTTGCGCCGTCGATCTTGACGATAACGGCAATCCCATCAAGTGGAAGGTCGAGAACTCTTGGGGTGGCGACAGCGGACAAAAGGGATACATCATCATGACCAACGAGTGGTTCAACGAGTACTCCTTCCGCTTGGTTGTGGACAAGAAATATGTGCCGCAAAACATCCTCAAGGCTGCCGAAACCAAGCCCGTAATGGTCATGCCCGAAGACCCGCTCTTCGGTACCGATGACTGACAATTGACCGATAATTAGATACTAAACTCCTGCCGGTAACTGTTGCGGCAGGAGTTTTCGTTTCAATAACCCGTCACGTCTCTTGCTGTTATTGGAAAAATAGACTACCTTTGCGCTATAATAAATAATGTAATAGAAAAGGATAAAAAAGATGAAAAGAATTCTCATGATTGCAGTGGCGCTGTTGCCGCTCATGCTGATGGCACAGGCCAGGATAGGAATTGTGAACTCCCAGAATATTTTTGAGCTTATGCCCGAGAAGGCGGCTGCCGAAGCCCAACTCAAAGCGATGAGCGAGAAATATCATGCCGAGTATGAATTGCTGCGTGGGGAGTTTGACAAGAAGTATGCCGACTACCAGACGGTTGCCGCCGATGCCTCGATGCCCGAGACCATCAAGGAGAGACGAGTGCAGGAGTTGCAGGAGAGTGACAAGAAAATGCGTGAATTTGAGCGCAGAGCTGCCGATGACTTGACTGCCCGTCGCACCGCTTTGACCCAACCCATTACCGACAAGATTCAGGCGGCTATCCGTGCCGCTGGTGAGCAGGGCGGTTTTGACCTGGTGTTTGACACCGCCGTCACCCCAGTGGCCTATACTGGCCCCAACACTGTCGACATCACCCCGATGGTCAAGTCGATACTTGGGCTGTAATATTTGGTCCTGACGTGTAAAAAACAAAAAAGCCTGTACTGCTTAAGCGGTACAGGTTTTTATTCACTTTGGGTGGAAGATGGGGCTCGAACCCACGACCTTCGGAACCACAATCCGACGCTCTAACCAGCTGAGCTACGTCCACCATATAACGCATTTCTGTCGAAACGCGGGTGCAAAGATAATACCATTTTTGTTCTTGTGCAAGAATATCGTGAAAAAACTCAGATTTTTTCTTTATTATTGCTCCACAATGGCTGCAGGAGCGATGCGATCGCTACCCTTAACAAACTCGCCCATCGAGAAAACACCTCGCAGGTTGATGTCGCTGTCAAACAGCAGGATGTCAGCATCCTTGCCGCGTTGCAGCGAGCCCTTACGGTCATAAATGCCCATGATGCGGGCAGGAGTCTCGCTGGCCATGCGCACGGCGTCGTTCAAGGGAACGTTCACCACGCGCACCATAGTTTTGATGAGGCGGTCCATAGTGGCGATGCTGCCGGCCAGGGCACTGCGGTCAGAAAGCTTGCACACGCCGTCCTCGATGATGACGCGCGGGTCAAAGGCGTGCTCGCTGTCGCTGTCGGTCACGGCTAGTGCATCGGTGCACAGGGCTGTGCGCTCCACGCCCTTGATGTGATAAACCAGGTTGAGCAGGGTAGATGGCACATGGATACCGTCGGCAATCACCTCAACGGCCATGTCCTCAAGCAGATAGACGCTCTCGACAGTGCCGGCGTGCTTGAATTCCCTCACGTTGTGGAAACCCGGCATGCCGTTATAGAAGTGGGTTGCTAAGGTATATCCCGCATCCCATGCGGCCTTGATTTGTGGATACTCGGCTGCGGTGTGCCCAATGGCGGCAACAATTCCTTTACCGGTGACATATTCGCCCATCTCGACGGCGCCAGGCAGTTCGGGTGCCGAGGACCATCGGCGCATGCAGTCAAAATCCTCAACTATGTGGCGGTATTCGTTGGGGTCGGGGATGCGGATGACTTCAGGCATCTGGGCACCCGCTTTGCTGGGATTGAAATAGGGGCCCTCCATGTGCATGCCCATGATGGTGGATTTGGAATCCTTCATCATGTCATCACAGGTTTGGCAAGCCCGCTCCATCATATCGATTGGTGAGGAGGATAGCGTGGCATAAATGGCAGTTGTGCCGTGGCGCAGGTGGGTCATGGCCACTGTCTCAAAAGCTTCACGGCTGCACTCCTGGAAATCACTGCCACCACCGCCATGACAATGCAGGTCAATACCGCCCGGCACAACGTGCATGCCGTGGGCATCAATGACCTTGTCCATGCCATCCAACTGGCGGCTGCTCTTACTCACCTCCTTGATGCGGCAGTCCTCGATGATTACCGATCCGCCGTTGATCCAACCTTCAGGAGTGAGTACATGGCCGTTATAAATCTGAGTCAACATCCCCAATCTTTTTTATCCTTGAACTGCAAATATACATCGTTTTTTGATAAGTTGTATGTAGTGGTTACATTTTTTTTGATTTCTTGACGAATGTTTAAGAAAATCTGATGGTAGTAGCGCTTTTTCGCCCTGGTTTTGGGTTTGTTTTTAGTCTTGGTTTTCGGGGAGTTTGTCAACGTGTTTTGTCGATTGGTCACGAAGTGGGAATTTGGCGTTTTTTTATTTCAAAAATTGGTTTTTTCTTTGCATGTGAATCAAAGAAACGTTTTATCAAATTTTATTATTCATTTCAAAAACACCACTTAAGATGAAAAAGATTGTTTTAGTATTGATGATTGCCCTGATGGGCACGATTGTGACAAATGCACAACCCCAACGCCGTCACGGTAATCCCGAACAGATGGTTAAGCAACGTGTTGAGCGCATGGAGAAGGCCTTGAACCTGACCGAGGCGCAGAAAGCCGAGATCACCAAGATCTACACCGCCGAGATGGAATCGATGGCTAAAGAGCGTCCCGCCAAGCCCGAGAAAGGCCAAAAGCCTGACGAGGCTAAGATGAAGGCGATGCACGAGAAGATGAAGGCGCAGCGCGAGGCTACCAATGCCAAGATTGAGGCTTTGTTGACTCCGGAACAGGCTACCAAGTTTGCCGAATTCAAAAAGCATGAGGGCAAGCGTGGCCACGGCAAGAAGCACGGCGGTCCCCGCCACGATGGGGTTAAGCCCGACCGCGGCCACGATGGCTGCAAGGGCTGTGACAGTGACTGCAAGGGCAACAAGAAGTAGTGAGGAAAATATCGTGTGTGTGTTTGATAGAGAGGGCTTTTCCTGGTTGAAGGAAGGCTCTCTCGCTTTTTATGGGTGGCCGATTCTTAAAAGGCTAATAGGACCTACAGGGCTGATAGGATGGGGTAATGGGCTTTACGGGCTATCTTTGGTAGGCTAAACGCTTACAGTTTAATGGGGTTGTTGGTAGGGAAAAATAATTAGAAGATGTTAAAAAGGGGGTGTTTTTACTTAAAAATGACCTATAGGGCTGCAAAAAATATCGTGAAAATGAAAAAAAATTGCTATCTTTGCATTTATTATTGACAAGAAAGCAACATGGAAGTAAAGAAAGTCTTATTTATATCGCAGGAGATCGCGCCATACGTGCCCGAGCGCCGTTTGTCCCAGATTGGTCGCATCTTGCCTCAGGGCATCAAGGAGCAAGGCATTGAGGAACGCACTTTTATGCCCAAGTATGGTATGATTGCCGAGCGCAGCAACCAGCTGCATGAGATGATCAGGCTGTCGGGTATGAATGTGATCATTGATGATACCGACCATCCGCTCATCATCAAGGTGGCTACCCTGCAACAAGCTCATTTCCAGGTTTATTTCATTTATAACGAGGACTATTTTGCCAGCAACCGCATTGATGACCTCGAGATGAATTGCTCGCCTCATGACAATGACGAGCGCAGCATATTCTTTGTGCGTGCGGTCATCGAGTCGATCCGTAAGATGCGCTGGGTGCCCGACATCATTCAGTGCACGGGTTGGATTTCGGCGCTGGCACCAGTATATATCCGCACTCTTTATGGCGATGACCCGTCGTTCCGCGACGCAAAGATTGTGACTGCATTGTTCAACGAGCAGATTGGAGCTCCGCTTGATGCCCGTATGGCTGAGAAAATACACATGGACGGCGTGCCCAAGAGCGCACTCAAGCCAATTGCCGGCAATGAGTTGACCTATGAAGACCTGATGGCCTATTCGCTGAAGTATACCGATGCGGTGATTGAGTGTGAGGCCGGTGTGAGCCCCAAGGTGCTTGAGGCTGCTAGCGCGTTGCCCAAGCTGCAGTTCATCGATGATGACGATGTGATGAAGGTGAAAGACTTCTACACGTCGCTGTTTGATTGACGGTCTTCGCCCGCTTGATAGATATTTTCTATATTCTTAAATCCATCGCTTTTTATTTTTTCAAGAATATGAAACAACTCTTCAATGTGATACTGGCAGCGGCTGCGCTGCTTAGCCTGTACGCATGTACCGACGAGACCATCGGTGTTTCAATCACCGACAGCTTGTCGTCTGTTATCGAGGATTCATCATTCGTTATCGAGGGTCAATCGGTACTCAATGACCGCGTGCAAATGCGCACGACCACCAAGATGTTGGGCGCGTTCAGTGCTGAGGGCTTTGGCAGCATCAACGCTTCGGCCGTGACGATGTGGATGCCCGCGATGAGTATTGATACTACTGGCATCAAACCGGAGTGGATTGACTCCTGCCGCTTGAAACTGCGTGTGCCTTACACTAATGGTTACACTGGCGATCCGCTGGCCCCCATGCGCTTGAATGTTTATCGCTTGAATAAACCACTGCCAAGCCCTATCTATAGTGATTTTGATCCCACCGACTATTATGACAGCAATGACTTGCTGGCTTCGGACTCCTATTCTCCCATGTCGGGATGGATGGAGACGACTACCACCTATGTATCGGGCACGATGGCCAGTGATACGGTGCGTGTGATCTCGGTGCCCATGCCGGTGGAATTGGGTCGTGAGCTGTTTACCACCTATGTGAACAACCCTGATAAGTTCTCGTCACCTAAGGCGTTTGCCGATGTGTTCCCGGGTATCTATATCACTAACAGTTACGGCAGTGGCCATGTGCTGAACATCAAGGCTACCGAGCTGGATGTTTATTACCACAGGCATGTGCAGCTGAATGACAGCACCGAGACCGATTCGACCTATGCTCAATCTTATTTGGCATCCACGCCCGAGGTCGTGTCCAACAACATTATCCACTATGACATCGCCGATGAGGTGAAAGCGATGGTCAATTGTGGCGAAGCCATTATTGCCGCACCAGCAGGATATGAAGTGCAGGTGCGCTTCCCCATTCAGGATATCATCGACAGGTTCCAGGCCAATGTGGGTAATAATCAGGCTATCATTAACTCGTTGTCACTGGAGTTGCCTGTGAGCATCCCCGAGACAGAGTATAATATCCAGCCGCCCACTTATCTGCTCATGGTGAAGACCTCCAAGAAGGATACCTTCATTAACGGTGACAGTTTGGCCAACAACAAGGACTCGTTCTACGCCATTTATGACGCGATGAACAAGACCTACACGTTCACTGGCCTGCGCAACTATGTGTTGAACATTATCAAGAACCAGGGGGGCATCGCCACCGAGGATGATTTTAATTTCACCATCACCCCCGTTGACGTGACCAACTACACTTATACGCAGTCCTATTATTATGGAGGCTCAACATCGACGGTGACCAAAATCTCGCCTATGGTGTCGAGGCCAGCTATCGTCAGACTGCTACTAGACCAAGCCAAGACAAAAATTACCTACAGCAAACAAATTGTCAATTAAAGTTTGCGGGGTCAGAAAAATTGTGCTACCTTTGCACCCGCATTGCAAGTATCGCAGTGCACTAAGCCGCAATAGCTCAGTCGGTAGAGCATTTCATTCGTAACGAAAAGGTCGCGGGTTCGAGTCCCGCTCGCGGCTCGACCACAAGACGGGAGAACCAGTATTTGGCTCTCCCGTTTTTTTAGATTTAGGTGATTATGGAAATTAGGGTTAAGGATTTTATGGAGCGGCAGCCCAACCACCCGCGAGTGGCCGAGACTGACCAGTACTACTTATGGATAGCACTCAGGCTAGCGAAGCTGTGGGATGAGTCGCCATGGTTGCGCGGTCTGGATGATGACGTGAGGCGCGACGTGGTGCTTGCGGTGACGGGCTATTTCCAGGATGTGGTGGCTGATAGTGGCCTGTGGCGCTCGTTCACGCGGCTGCACGCCCTTCGTCATGGTACTCCGTTGCCCCATTACGGCAGGGATGAGGACTACATCGACTACGAGCTTAACCGCGACGACGTGCGCTATGTCATCTGGTGGACAATTGCCGGAGAAGTAGGGGATGATGTCCTCGACCCGCATGATGCTGAATTGGAGGCTCTCGCGATGGCGTTCCACATGCTGCTCGATGAGGAATATGAAAAAGCGCCTGTACCCCGCCAGTGGTGTATCGCTAGCGAGGTTGACCTGGATAATCCGCTGGATGCCCAGCGCATCTATGATTACGCTTATTGGCTCTATTGGCGCAGTTTCCTGATCAGGCCATCATCTCGAGCCGTGATGGAGCGTGCCATGCCTGAGGCGCATGCCATTATCGCCCGCGCCGGGGAGAGTGACGCACGCCCGTTGTTGCAAGACCTGAACGACCGCCTGATGTCCACCGAGCCTGCTGGTCCTATCCCTCTGAGCACCGCTCAGTGGCTTCGCCTCATCATCGATGACGAGTTACCATAATGGTAAGCAATTATTGCTCGACGGTGAAGTTGCTCAACTTGGGACCGCTCTCGTCCATGGTGACGGTTGCGCTCAAGGTGGGCATGTCGTCGTAGTGAAGCACTTTGCCCACCACGAAGTTCACGCCTGGCGTGACGTGGACTGTTATCGGGCCCTCAATACTATAGCTGATTTGCTCGCCGATGTAAATGGCGTCGTCCATAAAGCCGCCCATGTCCTCGATGTGGTTGGTTACCGTGGTCAGTGGCTTGCCATCGGCATAGAACGTGATGTCCTGCCCATCGATGGAGTAGGTGAGCGCTTTGCACCATGCTTGCTGCATCTCGTAAGGATCGATGGAGTTGGTGATGCTCGCGTAGCCGTTGTCATCAAAGCGCAGCATGTAAATCCGCTCGATGTTGACCCCTGTGCCCTCGGTATCAGCACCCACAATCAATAAATCGCCCGTGGCGGCGTCATAGCGTGCCCGTGGCATGCGGCCATGGCGCAGTTGGGGCAAAGCGGTTTTCACGTCACCCTTGGCGACAACCATTCCATAGCCCTCGCTGGACACCGTGTCGGAGCATTTCATCAAGCTCCACACGCTCACGCCAGTTGTCTTGTCCTCCATCAATGTCTCGTAGCATTCGTCGATGTTCACTCGTTTCATCAGATCAACCACTGCCTGAGGCGCATCGCCTGGTGCGATAGCCTCTTCCATCGTTCCGTTCGCTGGGCGCTGGGCTTTGTCCTTGCAACCCGTCGTCATGCCGCACAGTGCAATTACTGCTGCAACAATCAACCATTGTGCCGTTTGTCTCATAGTCATTTTGGATTTAATAGTTATTCGTCAGCAAAAATACTCTTTTTTCTATATTCTCTCAAGGAAATTATGACAAAAGGCGTGCCAATCCATCGGGGGATTGGCACACCTTTTTTAGTGGGTACGGATGCTGACTTAAGCTATGCCGCGACCGTGGCAGTTCTTATACTTCTTGCCGCTACCACAGGGGCAAGGATCGTTACGTCCGATCTTGGGACCCTCGTTGCGGATGGGGCCGACGGGACCCTGCGGGCGATTGCCAGCCATGGGCGCGCCACCCTGGGGGGCGTTCGGATTGGCTGCGGCACCACGACCCTCGCTATAGCGGGGACGGCGCTGCATCGGCTCGCGCTCCTGCACGTTCTGTTGGGGCGGTGCCTCGGGAATCTGGCCACGCATGAGGATGGCGATTGACTTGCCGTTCATGATGCCAACCATCTGCTTGAACATGTTGAAGGCCTCGGTCTTGTAGATAACCAGCGGGTCCTTCTGCTCATAGCTGGCGTTCTGAACGCTCTGGCGCAACTGGTCCATCTCGCGCAGGTGTTCTTTCCAGTTATCGTCGATGGTGAGCAGCATGACAGCCTTCTGCCAAGCCTTGGTAAGCGACTTGCAATGGGTGTCAGCAGCCTCCTTGATGTCGATCACGATACCAAAAGTGCGCTTGCCGTCGGTGATGGGGACACGGATGAGGCCCTGAGGCTCAATGCCGTCAGCAATTTGCTGTTGTACAATCTGTTGGATGATGGGATCGGCAACTTCGCTCAGGCGGTCCATCTTGCGGTTGAAGGCCTTGATGACGTTGTCGTACAAGATTTCCTGCTTCTTGCTATCATCCATGCGGCGGTATTCCTCCTCATTGAACGGAGGCTCGATAGCGTAGGTCTTGAGAACCTGCATCTGGAAGTCCTCGTACTCGTCAGGACCAAACCTTTCCACGATATCCTCAACACTATCATAGAGCATGTTAATGATGTCCAGACCGATACGCTCACCAATGAGTGCGTGATGGCGGCGGGTGTAAATCACCTTACGTTGGGCGTTCATCACGTCATCATACTCGAGCAGATGCTTACGGATACCAAAGTTGTTTTCCTCGACACGCTTCTGAGCATTCTCGATGCTCTTGGTGACCATGTTGCTCTCGATGGCCTCGCCATCCTTCAGTCCCAGTCGGTCAAGCGTCTTAACAACGCTCTCGCTGGCGAACAGGCGCATCAGCTTATCCTCGAACGACACGAAGAATACTGATGAACCCGGGTCTCCTTGACGGCCGGAACGACCGCGCAACTGGCGGTCCACACGGCGTGACTCATGGCGCTCGGTGCCGATGATGGCAAGACCGCCTGCGGCCTTCACGTCGGGAGAGAGCTTGATATCGGTACCACGACCTGCCATATTGGTAGCGATGGTCACGACACCCTTGCCGTCGATAGACTGACCAGCCTGAGCAACGATGTCGGCCTCCTTCTGGTGCAACTTGGCGTTAAGCACATTATGGGGGATGTGGCGCAGGTTAAGCATACGGCTCAACCTCTCACTGATTTCGACGCTAGTCGTACCTACCAGGGTAGGACGGCCCGAGTTGCGCATCGCCTCGATCTCGTTGATGACGGCGTTGTATTTTTCCTTCTCGGTCTTATAGACGCGATCGGCCATATCGTTGCGGATAACGGGCTTGTTGGTGGGAATGGTGACAACATCCAGTTTGTAGATGTCCCAGAACTCACCAGCTTCGGTCTCGGCGGTACCGGTCATACCTGACAGCTTGTGATACATGCGGAAGTAGTTCTGCAACGTAATGGTGGCGAACGTTTGGGTAGCAGCCTCGACGTTCACGCCCTCCTTGGCCTCGATAGCCTGATGCAGACCGTCGCTATAACGGCGACCTTCCATCACACGACCTGTCTGTTCATCGACGATCTTCACCTTGCCCTCGGCATCAACGATGTACTCGTCGTCACGGTTAAACAGGGTGTAAGCCTTCAAGAGCTGGGTGACGGTGTGGACACGCTCGGCTTTAACCGAGTAGTTGGCCAGCAACTCGTCCTTCTTGTTCATCTTCTCCTCCTCGGTGAGAGGCTCGTTGGTGACAGCCGATAATTGAGCGGCGATGTCAGGAAGGATGAAGAATTCGGGATCATCGGTACCCTTGGTCAGCACGTCGATACCCTTATCGGTCATCTCGACGGTGTTGTTCTTCTCATCGATGATGAAGTACAGGGGATCGGTGACGGTGGGCATCTCGCGGTTGTTGTCCTGCATGTAGAAAGCCTCGGTCTTGAGCATGGCGTTTTTGACACCTTCCTCACTCAGGAACTTGATCAGTGGCTTGTACTTGGGCAGACCCTTGAAAGCACGGAAGAGTCGCAGGGTACCTTCCTTAACTGTATCCTGGTCGTCGCTGGCCATCATTTTCTTGGCATCGGCGAGCAGTCCGGTTACCAGTTGGCGCTGTGCGTTATACACGCGCTCCACGTTGGGCTTGAAGTCATTGAACATCTGGTCCTCGCCCTTAGGCACGGGGCCAGAGATGATCAACGGGGTACGGGCATCATCAATCAAGACGCTATCGACCTCATCGACGATGGCATAGTTGTGGGGGCGTTGCACCATGTCCTCGGGGCGCATGGCCATGTTGTCGCGCAGGTAGTCGAAACCAAACTCACTGTTGGTACCAAAGGTGATGTCACAGTTGTAGGCATCGCGACGCTGGGGTGAGTTGGGCTCGGTCTTGTCGATACAAGCCACGGTCATGCCATGGAACATATACAACGGACCCATCCACTCGCTATCACGCTTGGCCAGGTAGTCGTTGACGGTTACCACGTGAACACCGTTTCCAGTCAAACCATTGAGGAAGACGGGCAGGGTAGCCACGAGGGTTTTACCCTCACCAGTGGCCATCTCGGCGATCTTACCCTGATGCAGTACGATACCACCAATAAGCTGCACGTCATAGTGGATCATGTCCCACTTGATCTCATTACCGCCGGCAATCCAATGGTTGGTGTAGATGGCCTTGTCGCCATCGATGCTCACAAAGTCCTTGCCTTGAGCGGCCAGTTCACGGTCGAGTTGAGTAGCGGTAACGGTGATGGTCTCGTTCTCGGTAAAGCGGCGAGCCGTCGATTTCACAATAGCAAACACGGTGGGGAGTACCTCGTTGAGTTTATCCTCCAACACGTCGAGAATCTCCTTTTGGATATCATCGACTTTCTTCCACAGGGGTTCGCGCTCCTCATACTCGAGGGTCTCGATTTCGGCCTTGATGCGTTCGATTTCGTCGCGCTTGTCTTGTACCGAGTCGTTGAGCATCTGTCGGATGTCGGCAGTGCGTTGGCGCAGTGCGTCGATATCCAATGCATCAATCTCGGGATAAATTGCTTTGATTTGATTGACAACGGGCATGATCTTCTTGAGGTCACGCGTAGATTTGTTGCCAAACATTGATTTCAAAATGTCACTAAGTCCCATTTTTTGTTATATGTTTTTGATGTTGTTTTTTTTCTCAAACCGCAAAGGTACATTTTTTTAGCCGATTATGGGCTATTAATAATGTATAAATCACCCATATGGCTCAAAAAGGCGGTTTTTGGGGAGGGAGGAAAAGGTGTGTGGAGGGGTGAGAAGGTTTAGGCTCGGGTGGGGCCGCGGGTGGGTTTACCCAATAGCCAGACGTTGGTGAGCGAGCGCATCACCAGTGCCGTCATCAGGGGGAAGAAGGCGATATTACCCACTTGGGGTTGCCAGGGCCATGCCAGCATGAGCAGGGCAACGACAAGCGCGTTCAGGGCGTGAAGCCACCGTGCGGCATTGCGGGTTTTCTTGAACCAGGGCAGCACGGCCAGCAAGAGCAACAGCGGGTTGAGCCACGCGATGTTGATGTTGGGCGATGTGGCCTCGTGGGTCGAGAAAAAGATGAGGAAAAACAAGATGCAACCTGCTAAACCACCCGTGGTGAATAATAACGTGTCAAACCATTTTGAGACATCGCGGCGCTTCATGTCACGGCCCGTCACGAGCAGGGTCAATGCCAGCACGAGCAGAGCGACGGTCATGGGTGACAGATACCATGGCGTGGGCGGTCTTACATTGCCTTCGGTACTCTTGTCGATGGGCACGGTGGTGGATTTGACCAGTGGCATCGTCACGCTGTCGGTCGTGATGGTGGCTTCTGCTACGGCATCCATCAACAGCATGGGGATGAACATGGTAGCACGCTGGTCGAGTATTGTGTCGATGTTCCAGCCCAGCACCAGATCGATGCCAAAATGCTCCCATGCATAGTTGCGGCAGTAGTGTGCCAATATGTCACGATAGGTGACAGCCGTATCGGTCATTGCGGGATATTGCAGTCCCTCGCCCGCTGCCATCTCGATGATGTCGCGGGGACGGGTAGAGCAGTTGTCACTCAGGAACTTGTAGCGATAGGTGCGATTCTCGGGCTGGGCATTGTTCCACAGGAAGTCTCTGACGGCAATGGCTCTATCTTGGGGCAGATTGAGTTCTTGCTCGACCATGCGTCGCTCCTCCATGCCCATAGTGGCATAGAAACGCGGCACGGGCTGGCATATATAATCGGTTTCGCCCAGCATGAAGCGCCACATGAACGCAGGCGCTTGAAAGTCAAACACGCCGTAGTTGAAGTACAGGTCCACAGGGCCTTGCTGAACGCGTATCTCGCTGTGTCCCCAGATGTTGTGTGGCTCACTGCCAGGATAGAACGTGACAAGACTCACCTTGACCGAATCCTCTTCTAAAGCCTCTTTGGGCATTGATTGGGGAAGTTCGGGCGCAGCCTCAAGTGTACCCGTTGCACACAGGGCACACAACATTGTCACATAATATGATCGCAGCAGCCGTTGCATCACTAATAGTTAAGGATTTGCAAATTTAATGCCATTTTTAAAACCATGGGGCACATTTGATGAGAAAAATGAATCTATACTGAGTAGAAAATTTGGGCTATTCTATTGATTCTCATAGGGAAAAATAGCTTACCAAGGAAATAATGTGCATTTTTTTACAAAAATATTTTGTGGGGAAAAAAATAATGACGAACTTTGCAGCACGAAAAAGAGATATTGCACTTTTCTATACAGATTCTATTCATAAAATTTAAAGTCCCACTCGTGAGAGCCGGACTTTTGCTTTTTTATATAGTGCATTGAGTTTTACCAGGAGCCGTAGGAGTGACGGTCGGCGTCAATGCGCAAGAGGATGAACAACAGGATGGTAAAGCCCCACAGCGAGGAGCCGCCGTAACTGAAGAAGGGAAGCGGGATGCCGATGACGGGGCACAAGCCGATGACCATGCCGATGTTGATGGTGAGGTGGAAGATGAGGTAGGACGCGACACAGTAGGCATAAACTCGCGCGAAGGTCGAGTGGTTGCGCTCGGCTAGGGTGATGATGCGCAAGATGAGTGCCAGGTACAGCAAGAGCACAGCCACGCTGCCCACAAAGCCCTTCTCCTCTCCGATGGTGCAGTAGATGAAATCGGTGTGCTGCTCGGGGACGTATTTGAGTTTAGTCTGTGTTCCGTTCAGGAAGCCCTTGCCCATGATGCCGCCGCTGCCAATGGCGATTTTGCTCTGGTTGACGTTGTAGCCCGCGCCGCGAGGGTCGTCGGCGATGCCCAGGGTGACCATGATGCGTTTTTGCTGATGCGGCTCCAGCACCTTGTTGAAGGCGATATCCACCATGAACATGAACAGGATTGATGCCGCTGCAAAGCACATGGTGATGAGCACTTTCTTCAAGTCGTCATGCAACATGCCCCACAGCAGGTAGAGCAACGACAGGAAGATGACCGGCAAGAAAAAAGCATAGCCGTTGACATGCACACCCGCCAGCGTCAGCCCGCCTGCCAGCGCACCTGCAGCCAGGTAGCCCAACAGCACGTTGCGCCCCAGTATCCACGAGCGGCAATAGACCAGCAGCATCCCCACGATGAGTGTCATGACAAGGATAAAGGCGATGACCATGCCTAATGGGATGCCCATGAACGTGATGGCGGCAAACTTGAGCACCACCACAAAATAGACTACCGCCATCAAGGCTGCAAACAGCACGAAACCCGACATGCCCTCGCGGTAGAGGACAAAGATGAGCGCCGTGTAAACCAGTGCAGAGCCCGTCTCCTTTTCCAGGATGATGCACAGGATGGGCAAAACGATGATAGCAAAGGCGATGGCGTAGTTGCGCCATCCGTTCAGCGTGAAGCCGTATGTGCTGAACAGTTTAGCCAACGCTAGTGCGGTGGCCGCCTTGGTGAATTCGGCGGGTTGCAGGCTCACGGGGCCGAACACCAGCCATGAGCGCGATCCCTTGATGTCAGGCGCGACAAAGATGGTGATAATCAGCAGCAATATCATAAACCCGTAGATGGGGTAGGCATAGGCTTCATAGATGCGCCTGTCGATGAGCAACAGTGAGAAGCCGATGAGGAAGGCCATGGCTGCCCACATGAACTGCTTGCCCGAGTACTCACTCAGGTCAAACATGCTGGCCTTATCATAGTCATAGGTGGCGGCATAGATGCTAACCGCGCCTGCCACGACCATGATCAGGTACAGGATGATAGTGAACCAGTCCACCGATCCTAATAGGTTGGTATTCTCATCTTCATTCCTTACTTCCATCGCTTGACACGGGTTTTGAAGGTTGTTTCTTATTCTTGTCGGCCTGGGTGCCGGAATTGGTGGTCTTTTTGACCTTGGGGACTGAAATTGTATGGCGGCTTGCCATGGCGCGTCCCTGGGCTTGCAGGCCGGGGGAGTTGCCGCGCAGGTACCGCTGGATCATCAGCGCACCGATGGGCACGCCGAATGCTGCGCCAAAGCCTGCGTTCTCAACATAGACACACACCGCGATTTTGGGGTCGTTCATCGGAGCAAAACCCATGAAAACCGAGTGGTCGCGGCCATGAGGGTTCTGGGCCGTTCCCGTCTTGCCACACACGTCCAGTCCCGGAATATTGGCGCGGGTACAGGTGCCACCCAACACAGCCATACGCATACCCTCGACGATGTCGTTGTAATACTTCTTATCGATGTCGGTATCGTGGCGCTCGATGTTTTTCTTGAGTACCCCAATGCCCTCGATGTTCTTGACCACGTGGGGCGTGATGTAATAGCCCCTGTTGGCGATGGTAGCGCTCAGGTTAGCGATTTGCAGCGGGGTGGCGAGGATTTCGCCTTGTCCGATGGCGTCGCTGATGATGGTTTGTCCCACCCATTTACCTTCGCCATAAATCTTGTCATAAAAAGCGGTGTTGGGGATAAAGCCTCGGCTTTCGCCCGGCATGTCGATGCCCAGCTTGTAACCATAGCCCATCGACACCATGTGGTTTTTCCACACCTCAAAGGCTTTGCCCGTCGAGCCATACTTGGAACGCTTGTCCATCATGTACTTGAAGCCCCAGCAAAAGTAGGCGTTGCACGACGTCTGCAGGGCGGGCTTGAGCGAGATGGGCGAGTAGTGGCCGTGGCATCCCACACGCAATCCCGCATTGACATAACCTCGACGACAGGGGAACAGTGTGCTCGTGCTGATGATGCCTTCTTGGAGGAAAATCAGGCCTTGGGTGGGCTTGAATGTCGATCCGGGCGGGTAGGCCGCCATATAGGACCTGTCATACAGCGGCTTGAGCCGGTTGTTTACCAGGTCGCGGTAATTCTTGCCGCGCTCCTTACCCATGAGCAGCGACGGGTCGTAGCTCGGGCTGGACACCAGCGCGAGGATCTCGCCCGTCTTGGGCTCGATGCACACGATAGCGCCCACCTTACCCTGCATGAGCAGCTCGCCGTAGGCCTGCAATTCGATGTCGATGCTCAGTTTTAGGTTGTTGCCTGCTACAGGCGACACGTCATCGGCTCCGTCGTTATAGCGTCCCTTGATCTTTCCTGTCGCGTCACGGATAAGGATTTCCTTGCCCTTGATGCCTCGCAGCCAGGTTTCGTAGCTCTTCTCTATACCCAAGTCGCCGGTATAATCTCCGGGGCGGTAGTAGTCGTCGTTCTCAATGTCTTTGTTGTTGACCTCGCGGATGTCGCCCAGCACGTTGGCTGCGACCGGATAGCTGTATTGCCTTAGGATGCGCTGCACGACAAAGAAACCCGGGAAACGGTACAGTTTCTCCTGCAACCGGCCATAATCCTCGGGCGTGAGGTGGTGCATGAACACCTGTTGGGTGAATGCCGAGTAATTGCGCCCTTTTCTCATCTCCTGCCAGCGCTGGTCAAACTCGCTGCGGCTGATTTGCAGCGTGTTGCAAAAATCCACTGTGTCAAATGGGGTCACATCCTTAGGAATCATCATCAGGTCATACTCGGGGGTGTTGTACACCACCAGTTTGCCGTTGCGGTCATAGATGAGTCCGCGCGAGGGATAGATGACCTTCTCCATGAAGGCGTTGTTATCGGCGTGGGCCTTGTAGGAGCTGTCAAGCACCTGCAGTTGCACCAGGCGGACGATATAGATGAGCACAATCGCCACGATAAAGCCGCCGATGACAAACTTGCGTTTCTCGAGGTTATAATCTTTTCTCACGGCGAGTGCTAACTAAACTGTCCAACCCAAAGATGATGATGATTGACAAAGCGCTGCTGGCGACAATGCGTGCCAATGTGAGCACGATGTTATGCAGCGTGAAGGCCTGGATGAGGAAAATCAGGGTGCAGTAAAGCGTGACCAGGCTTGCCATGTACTTGAAATAGTCGCTCACACCCATTGAGTCCACCGAGGGGATGGGGATGTTCATGTCGTTCTCATGGGAAACGAACAGGTTGAACACCGGACGGCGCACAGCAGCCAGTATGGTGCAAGCCAGCGCGTTCATGCCGGGTGTGTTAGTGAAGATGTCGAGCAACAGCCCGGTGAAAAAGGCGATGGTCAGCACCCAGCCGCCATGAAGGTTCACAGGCAGGCGCAGGATCAGGTAGATGAACACGATGGGCATGGCCACGTTGAACAACACGATCTTGTTGCACACCAGCTGCATGATCATGAGGGCGAAAAACAGCACGATGAATTGTATCACGGTCTTGGTCATGGCTGGTCTTCTCCTCCTCCCTGGTTTTCGGGTTCAACTGGTTGTACGGGCTGTTCAGGCAAAGCTGGCTGGGTCTTTTTGACTGGCTCGTCATGCTTGACGGGCTTGGCCGGTTTGGTGTCCTCGGGCAGGACATCAACGATTTCGGGCTTGATCTCGGGGCGGGTCTCGATGTTGGCAGCGGTGTCGATGCCTTGCTCGGCACGGCGCAGGGCGTCGATCTGTTCCTTCATGCTGTTGGTGATGACGCGCACGCTACTCAGTTGGCTGAAGTTAGTCGTCAGCCTGATGCGCAGTGACACAAAGCTGTCGCTCATGCCACGTGCCAGTCCCTCGACTGTACCCACGATGATGCCCTCGGGGAACACCGCCGAGTAACCGCTGGTTACGATGGTGTCGCCCTTGTTGAACGTGATGTGCTTGGGCAGTTCCTCGAGCACAGCCAGCTGGGGACTCTTGCCGTCCCAAACCAGTGATCCGAAAAATCCGCTACCCTTAAGCTTGCACGACAGCCTCATGTGGGGATTGAGTAACGAGATAACGCGTGAGGCGTGAGGTCCCACCACATTGACGATGCCCACCACGCCGTTCTGGTCGATGACGCCCATCTCGGGTTTTATCCCATCAAGGCCACCTCGGTTGATGGTGATGTAGTTGTTAGGCTGGGCGATGCTATTGCTGATGACCTGTGCCATGACAAAGCTGTATTGCTTCAAGGCAGGCTGGCGCAGCGAGTCGGGCGACTGCAGCGCCATGTCGTTCATCAGGTTGCGCAGCTCAATCAGTTCCGTCTCCAGCGCAGCGTTGCGTTCCTGCAGGCTCTCGTTGATGTCACGCAGGTGGAAATAGGACGTGACATTGTTGAGTGCCTTATAGACCGCGGCACTCACCGAGTTGGCCGAGGTCAAATAGACGCTCTGCTGGTAAGGGTTATCCTTAAACAGCAGCACGAGGCTCAGAATCACATAGACTGCGAAAATGAACCACGCACTGTGTTTGACGAAAAAGTTGAGCAGATTGTTCATCGTGCCTTTATTAGCTTTTAGGCCTTAGGCTTTGGTGATGGGTTCCAGGTGGAATGACCTAACGGCAATTACCTAAAGCCTAATGCCTGAAACCTAAAGCCTCAAAAGGTTAGCGCATGAGGAACTTGAAGTGCTTGATGTTCTTCAGAGCGATGCCGGTACCCTTGGCAACAGCGTGCAGGGGATCCTCGGCAACATGGAACTCGATGCCGATTTTGTCGGTCAATCGCTTGTCAAGACCACGCAGCAATGCGCCGCCACCGGTCAGGAAAATACCGTTGTGGACGATGTCCTGATACAGCTCGGGAGGAGTCTGCTCCAGAGCGCTCAGCACGGCGGCCTCAATCTTGGAGATAGATTTCTCGATGCAGTGGCACACCTCCTGATAGGTCACGGGCACCTCCAGAGGCAGCGAGTTCACCTGGTTGGGGCCATGGATGATGAAGTCCTCGGGGGCGTCGGGACCTAGGTCGGTCAAGGCCGAACCCACGTTGATCTTGATGGCTTCGGCAGTGCGCTCACCCACGCGAACGTTATGGGCGCGGCGCATGTGCTCCTGGATATCCTCGGTGAGGTCGTCGCCAGCGGTGCGGATGCTCTTGTTGCTCACGATACCGCCCAGCGAAATCACGGCGATCTCGGTGGTACCGCCGCCGATGTCGACAATCATGTTACCCTCAGGTGCCAGCACGTCAAGGCCGATACCCAGTGCGGCAGCCATGGGCTCATAAATCATATAGACGTCACGTCCGCCAGCATGCTCACTCGAGTCACGCACGGCACGGATCTCAACTTCGGTTGAGCCCGAGGGAACGCACACGACCATGCGCAGCGAGGGCGAGAACCAGTGGTTCTTGGCGCTCACTTTCTTGATCATGCCGCGAATCATGTGCTCGGCAGCGTTAAAGTCGGCAATCACACCGTCGCTCAACGGCCTGACGGTGCGGATGCCCTCGTGTACCTTGCCGTGCATCTCGCGGGCACGCTCACCCACGGCGATGGGCTTGTTGGTCTTGGAGTCAAGTGCGACTACCGACGGCTCGTCGATGACGATGCGGTCGTTATGGATGATAATGGTGTTGGCTGTTCCTAAATCGACAGCGATTTCTTGAGTGAATGAAAACCATCCCATGATGTATCTCTATGTTTGATAGATTGTTATAATATTTCTTGTTAAAAACACCCGTTAAATGGACTGCAAAATTAGTGAAATCTTGCAAAACAACCGCTATATTTACATAATTAAAAAATAAAAAATATCGCTCTTGGTAGGACGGTTAGGAGCGCTCGGGAATGTCGGGGTTCATGGAGCCCTTAGAGAAGATATTCCAGAGCCTCGACGGCATGACGCACACAGTCCTCACAAGAGCACAACACCCCACGGTCGCTACCCACGCCCTTCAGGTCCTTGCACTTGGTGGCGCCGCACCGCTGCTCAAAATCAGCCCTCAACTGACTGGCTTGAGGGTTCATCCGGCGGTTGTCAAATTTTAGCAAACCCTGCGCTATTTGGGCGCCGCACAGGGCGCCGCATGTCTCCTCCATGCAGCCCATTCCGCTGCCAAAACATGCCCCCATGGCCAGTAGTTTCTCCTGGGGCAAATCCAGCTCAGGAACGAAGGCCAACAGCACCGCCTGACAGCAGTTGTGGTCGCGTTTATACATCACTGCGCGCTCGCGTCGCGGCATCCCGCTCAACATCTCGTTCTGTTCCATTGTCGTGTTATATATAATGTGTAAAATCTGTTGCAAAGGTAGTGCAAGGCGAACACAATGCCAAATTTATTTGAGCAAACCGAACGTTAACCTTGACTCGTCCGTTTTTCATACTACTTGAACAACGTTAAACAACAAAAACTACGTTTTTTAGAGGCATCCGCGTCCTGGTTATATTAACAACTGAAATTTCTGAATTTTCTGTGGGCATTTGCGTTTGTGTCAGTAAATGACTGAATATAGAAACCCTCAGATAATTCAGATGATTCAGTTGTTAGTTTTTGCTTAAATACAAGTGTGGTTTTGGTCTTCTTGAGGGAAAATCACTATCTTTGCAGTTTGAATCGAATATTTAACCAGCCATAAACATTTGACAATGAAGCGACCAATAAATTTCAAAATATCCATGGGCCGATGCCTGATGTTGCTGTTGCTGACGCTTACAACATTTGCCGCCTCGGCTCAAGAAGCCTACTCGGTTTTTACCGAGGCCGACAGCACACTGACGTTCTTCTACGATGACCAGCGCAGTTCCCGCCCGGGCACTTCCTATTCGTTGATTTTGACGGATAGTGTTCCCGATTGGTATGAGAACCGAGGCGGCATTACCAAGGTGGTATTTGACACCACATTTGTCGATGCCCGTCCCACTTCCACTCGCAGTTGGTTTTACGAGATGGCTAAGCTGGACACCATTTCTGGAATCGAATATTTAAAAACCGACTCGGTGACCGACATGAGGAGGATGTTTCAGGGTTGTATGTCACTGGATTCCGTTGATGTGAGCGGCTTTAACACGTCTAGTGTGACCGACATGATGAGCATGTTCCAGCAATGCGCACGGTTGAAATTCCTTGATTTGAGTAGCTTCAACGCTGCTAAGGTGATTGACATGGAAGGCATGTTCTATGGCTGCAGTTCATTGGATTCTCTTGACCTGAGTGGCTTCAACACTTCGCGGGTGGAGAAGATTGGATTCATGTTCGCTGACTGCATTTCATTGAGATCCATTAATTTAAGTGATTTCAATACCTCTAATGTAACATACATGAGATGTGTGTTCCTGAACTGCAGATCCTTGACATCCCTTGACCTGAGTCACTTCGATACCTCGAATGTGACGGATATGAGCGGCATGTTTCAAAAGTGCCAATCCTTGACATCTCTTGACTTGAGAAGTTTTACCACCTCTAATGTGACACTTATGAATGCCATGTTTGCTTACTGCAGTTCATTGGATTCCATTAACTTGAGTAGTTTCAACACCCAGAATGTGACGGATATGTCGGGCATGTTCTTTCACTGCCAATCCTTAACATCGCTTGATCTGAGTAGCTTCAATACCCAGAATGTGACGGATATGTCGAGCATGTTCTCTCACTGCCAATCCTTGACATATCTTGACCTGAGAACGTTCAACACCACGAATGTGACAAACATGGGACAAATGTTCTGGGGCTGTAATAATCTGAAAACAATCTATGCCGGCGATGACTGGTCAACCGATTCAGTGATCAATTCAGCCGAGATGTTTTACGGCTGCGTCAATCTTGTTGGTGAGCAAGGTACAGTTTATGATGAGAACCATGTGGATGTTGCCTATGCCCATCTAGACGGTGGTATTGCCAATCCTGGCTACCTGAGTAGAAAGAGGGAGGCCTATGCATTGCTTTCCACCGATCAGACAACATTGACATTCCGCCATGATGACCAGCGCCTCACTTCCTCCCTGCCGGGCACTCCCTATGTGTTGAATACTGGAATAAACAATCCTGGTTGGTCTAGTGTCGCTAATCGTGTTACTCAGGTGGCGTTTGACTCCACATTTGTCGCTGCCCGTCCCACAACCACTTATAGTTGGTTCCGCGGAATGAATAAGCTTGATTCAATTATTGGAATTGCCAATTTAAACACCAGCTCGGTGAAAGATATGAGAAGAATGTTTGCTGGCTGCAATTCTTTGAAGACCATTGACTTGAGTCACTTCAACACCGATAGCGTGACAAATATGTGGACCATGTTCTATGACTGCGATTCTTTGAGGTCTATTGACTTGAGCAGTTTCAATACCTCTAATGTGACAAACATGGCGCGCATGTTCGCCGGCTGCGATTCTTTGAGGTATATTAACTTGAGCAGCTTTAATACGGGCCAAGTGACAGACATGGCAGGCATGTTTGCTGACTGCGGATCTTTGACTTCCATTGGCCTACAAAGCCTCAACACAACTAATGTGAAATACATGGGTTGGATGTTCCAAGGCTGCAAATCCTTGACTTCTCTTGACTTGAGCCACTTCAACACCTCTGGAGTTACCGAAATGGAGTACATGTTCCAGGGCTGCGATACTTTGGTTTCCCTTAACCTGAGTGGCTTCAGCACTGGGAATGTGAAAGACATGACAGGTATGTTCGATGGCTGCAAATATTTGACTTCCATTGACTTGAGCGGCTTCAATACCGCTAATGTGACTGACATGGCTCTCATGTTCCAGGGCTGCAAATCTTTGGCATCCATTGACTTGTTCGGCTTCGACACGTCAAAGAATAATTCCTTAAAATGTATGTTTGCCCAATGCAGCAGTTTGACTAGCCTTGACTTGCGTGGATTTAACACTGCCCGTGTGACTGATATGACACAAATGTTTATCGATTGCGAGGATTTAGAGCGCATTTATGTGAGCAAGGGATGGAACACGGCAAACGCTAATAGATCAGAAAATATGTTCAAAAATTGCCTCAAACTCATGGGCGAGAGGGGAACGGCTTATGACTCTACTCATGTGGATGCTTACTACGCCCACATCGACGGAGGATCAAGCAATCCTGGTTATTTCTCCACCAATGAATCCCCTGCTCCTACTGCTGCCTATGCAGAACTTTCTTCTGATCAAAAGACCTTAACGTTCTATCACGATAACCAGCGTTTCTCCCGCTTAGGCATTTCCTATTTGCTGAATACGGGAGAAAACAATCCTAGTTGGTTTGGTTATGTTGAGAGTGTCACCCAAGTAGTGTTTGACCCCTCATTTGCTGCCGCCCGTCCCGCTTCCACTCATAGTTGGTTCTACTATATGGACAAGCTTACTTCCATTTCTGGAATTACAAATCTGAATACCAGTTCGGTGACTGACATGGCTCTTATGTTCAATGGTTGCAAATCATTGAAATCCATTGACTTGAGTGGTTTTAATACCAAAAATGTGAAAGATATGAGAAGCATGTTTGCTGGCTGCGATTCTTTGGCATCACTAAACTTGAGACGTTTCAACACCACGAATGTGACAAACATGGCAAGCATGTTTACAGACTGCGGTTCATTGTCGTCACTTGACCTGAGCAGCTTCAATACCGCTAATGTGACTGACATGGCAGGAATGTTTACAGGCTGCGGTTCTTTGTCATCCCTTGACCTGAGTCGTTTCAATACCTCAAATGTGCGGAGCATGAAAACCATGTTTAAGGGCTGCGATCATTTGGAAACCATATATGCCGGCAATGGCTGGAGTACAGATGCCGTGACTGAATCCCGTGAAATGTTTGCTGGCTGTGAAAAACTTGTCGGTGGCCAGGGGACAGTTTATGATGAGGACCATGTGGATGCCGCCTATGCACATATAGATGATGCTCCAGACAATCCTGGTTATTTCACTTGGAAAGATGGTATACTCGATGGTGACGTGAATGGTGATGGCGAAGTAAACATCAGTGATGTGAATTGCATTATCAACGTTATTCTGGGAGCCCCTGATATCTATGAGGGCCGTGCTGACGTGAATGGTGATGGCGAGGTAATGATCACCGACATCAATGCTGTCTTAGCCTATTTCTTATAGGCAGTAGGGCGCCTCCAGTCTAGTGCCCATCAAGGTTTATTGTTACGTCATGTTTCCCTGCGCCTTTGGCTTGGGCGCAATAGGTGTCACCTCGGGATAAAAAAGAATGAATTCTTTTTGCTTTCCTCTCGGCTTGCACTATTGTTTCCTGATCGGGGCAATAACCAGCGTGGCTGCACGTTATATATTATATAAATAAAGAAATATCTAGTGCGCACAATGAACAAGAGAATGATAATGCTCATGGCTGCTGTGCTGGCATTGTTGTCGGCGAGCGGTCAGGTGGAATTTACTGGTGGTAGTTTGGCTACTTACTCCCCCATCGTGGCACCTGAGAGCACCAACGACTTCAAAATCTATGTCATCTATGACATTCAGGACGTGATCATGCACTACCCGTCGGAGACCGGTGAACGGCCAAAGGTGTGTTCCTTTGAGAGTTATCCCGATGAAATCGATGGAGTCCAGTGGAATGGTTTTGAGACAACGCTTAATCGGGTCAGAGAGGGAGGCTACATCATCAATGACACTTATCGCTTTTGGGTGGTGAACTATGCCGATCATTATCTGGTACTCAACGGCCTATCGATAAACGATGAGTCGCCTTGCGATTTGATTACACTGGATGTTGACGGCCGTGGAGACGCGATTACTTACAAAACCTATGGCGGCAATTCCCATGTGCTCGATAGGAAAATCGAGTTGAAGTATAACACGCTCGAATTTATTAACGACAGTACCAATTCCCGCTGGGAGCAGGTAGAGGTTATCGATACCTTTCCATCAATCTATAACGTGTCAGTTGCTCCGCCGCTGTGCAGCACTGAATTTGAGATGAGTGGCGACTACTACCTGGAGAGGTGGAATTTCGAAAAGAAGAAAAAGACAGTATACTTCAATAACCCCCAGGCCGTAAGCTGTAACGCTATTGCTGTGCATGAATACAATGGCGAATACACCCTGATAGAACATAATGCCGTCATGCGGGGTCTTGCTCCATATCACATCATATTTACTGGCTATCCAACCGATGCGGCCACTACTTATCAGTGGCAGATTGCTACCGATGAGAGTTTTGAGAACATCATCGAAACCTATGACAGCGATGTGATGGAAAAATACTTTGATGACATGACTACTTTCTACATTCGTTTCATGGTCAAGTCAGAAAGCTGTGGCGAGATCTACAGCGAGACTTACATCATCGCGCCTAGCGTGAGCGAGCTTGGAAAGGGGGAGAGAGGGTTGATTCCTAACGTGTTCACACCTAATTCAACCTATAACACTAACGACATTTGGAAAATACCCTGTAAGTCACTGATAGAGTTCCATTGCTGGATTTTTGACCGCTGGGGCAATCTGTTGTATGAATACACTGACCCAGAGGGTGGTTGGGATGGCAAATATCATGGCAAGCTTGTTGACACCGGTGTTTATTACTATGTGGCAACAGGTAAGGGCATCGATGGTGTCAAACACAATAGAAGTGGCGACATCAACATCCTGCGAATCAGTGATAGTGCTGGAGCCGTTAATAACAACGGCGGATATTGATTAACAAAAAAAGACTGGACATTATAGACCGATGAAACGAATCATATTGCTTGTCGCGGCGCTCATGGCAACCACTGTCGTGATGAACGCTCAGCTCAAGAAAGAGTATAGTAAGCAGTCAAGCACGGGAGCGTCGTCCCCCGTGTTTGGCGTTACAGCCAGCCCTGATATCCCCATGAGTGTCACTTTTGCAGGCGAGAAAGTGAGCCTTGACCGCCTGGACATGGCCGAGCGCCTGGACCGGGAGTTGACCGGCATCATCTACGGGCAAACCACGACCGAACTGTGTTTCAAGCGCGCTAACCGCTATTTTCCGGCTATGGCAAAGATATTGAAGGAGCAAGGTATCCCCTTGGATTTCCTCTATTTGGCGGTAACCGAAAGTTCGATGGACTATAATGCCTATTCCAGCGCTAAGGCAGCGGGTGCATGGCAGTTATTGGCAGGTACGGCGCGAGACTACGGTCTGGAAGTGACCGATGAGGTTGATGAGCGCTTTGACCCCGAGAAATCGACGGTAGCGGCATGTAAATATCTCAAGTCGGCTTATAAGAAATATGGCAACTGGCCCACTGTGGCCGCTAGCTACAACGCTGGAATGCAGCGTATTACCAATGAATTATCCAAACAGCAGGTGAGCAACTCGTTTGACCTGTATCTGGTGCAGGAAACGTCACGCTATGTGTTCCGCATCATCGCCTACAAGCTGTTGATGGAATCACCCAAGCGCTACGGTTACCGTTTCTCGCGCAAGAACCTGTGGCAGCCTGTGGATTATACCACGGTTGAGGTGACAGGCGGTGTGGCCAGTTGGGTCGATTGGGCTAAGGGTAAGGGCATAACCTATGCCCAGTTGCGCGAAGCCAACCCTTGGATACGTTCCACTAAGCTCACTAACTCGAGTGGGAAAACATATAAGGTGCGTGTGCCCAAGCAGAGCGAGCTCTACCGCAGCAAGCGCAGTTACACCGTTTATAACAAGGACTGGGTCATCGACTAACGTCTAAAGAATAACATGAAACTGAACGGGCAGGAAATAGATAGCGTGGAGGTGCTGGGCGCGCGTGTCCACAACCTCAAGAATATAGATGTGGAGATCCCGCATGACAGACTCACTGTCGTTACGGGACTGAGCGGCAGCGGCAAGTCGTCGCTGGCGTTCGACACAATCTTTGCCGAGGGGCAACGGCGCTATCTGGAAACATTTTCGTCCTATGCCCGTAACATGTTGGGGATTTTGGAACGCCCCAATGTGGATAAGATATCTGGCCTGTGCCCCGTCATCTCGATCGGGCAAAAGACCGTAAACCGCAATCCGCGCAGTACAGTGGGCACGACAACCGAGGTGTATGACTACCTGAGGTTGCTTTATGCCCGTGCTGCCGATGCCTATTCCTACTTGTCGGGCGAGCGCATGGTTAAATACACCACCGACAAGATCTTGAGCCTGATACTGGAACGCTACCAGGGCCACAGGATTTATATCCTCGCGCCATTGGTCAAGAACCGTAAGGGACACTATAAAGACCTGTTTGAGAACCTGCGCAAGAAAGGTTACATGAATGTACGCGTTGATGGCGTGTTGCGCGAAATCACCTTCGGTATGAAGCTTGACCGTTACGTCAACCACAGCGTTGAACTGGTGGTGGACCGCCTTAAGGTGGCCGACAAGGACGGCAAGCGGTTGGCCGACACTGTTGACCTCGCTTTCAAGCAGGGCAACGGCCAGCTGATGGTGTTGGATGCTGAGAACGATGAGGTAGGGTACTATAGCCGCTCGCTGATGGATCCCGCGACAGGGCTGTCCTACATGGAGCCGGCTCCGCACAACTTCTCGTTCAACTCGCCGCTGGGTGCATGTCCTCATTGCAAGGGATTGGGCTATGTGAATCTCATCGACCGTGAGAAAATCATGCCCGATATGTCGTTGAGCATTCGTGGCGGTGGCATCCTGCCGCTGGGCAAATACAGGAATGTCCAAATCTTTTGGCAACTGGCCGCGATATGCGAGAAATATGACTGCACGCTCGACACACCCCTGGGTGAGCTGCCCGAGGAAGCGTTGAACGACATCCTTAACGGCACCAACGAGCGCTTGAACCTGCGCACCGAGACACTCTCCACCAACAACTATTTCCTCACCTTTGATGGCTTGGTCAAGTACATCGAGATGCAACAGGACGATACGGCCACCAGTGCAGCCCAGAAGTGGGCAGGGCAGTTCTTCTCACGTGCCGTGTGCCCCGAGTGTGGCGGCGCCCGTCTCAACCGTGAGGCGCTTCATTTCAGGCTCAACGGCAAGAATATCGCCCAGCTGGCGGCGATGGACATCAGCGAGCTGCGCGACTGGATTGAAGACCTTCACAATCACGTGACACCCACGCAGTGGGAAATCGCGCGCGAAATCGTCAAGGAAATCAGCTCAAGGCTCAACTTCCTTTTGGAAGTGGGGCTGGACTACATGTCGCTGAACCGCAATTCGGCGTCGCTCTCGGGCGGCGAGAGTCAGCGCATCAGGCTTGCCACCCAGATCGGGTCGCGCTTGGTCAATGTGCTTTATATCCTTGATGAACCCTCCATTGGCTTACACCAGCGTGATAACCAGCGACTTATCGACTCATTGAAGACCTTGCGTGATGACGGCAACACCATACTGGTGGTAGAGCACGACAAGGAGATGATGCTGCAGGCCGATTATGTCATCGACATTGGGCCGCTGGCAGGGCGCAAGGGAGGTAACATCGTGTTTGCCGGAACACCCCAAGAATTGCTTCAGCAGCACACGCTCACCGCCGATTATCTGAACGGAACACGCTCTATTGAAATACCCAAAGAGCGCCGTCAGGGCAAAGGAAAGTCCTTGAGACTCACCGGTTGTCGAGGCAATAACCTCAAGGGCGTTGATGTGGAATTCCCGTTAGGTACTTTTATCTGTGTCACGGGGGTGAGTGGCAGCGGAAAATCCACGCTGGTCAATGCCACATTGCAGCCCATCCTGAGCCAGCGCCTGTACCGCTCACACACCGCGCCGATGCCCTATGACACAGTGCAGGGGTTGGAACACGTGGACAAGGTGGTCACCGTCGATCAGGCACCATTGGGCCGCACACCGCGATCCAATGCCGCGACCTATACCGGCGTGTTCACCGACATCCGTTCCCTGTTTGTCAACCTTCCCGAATCCAAGATCCGCGCCTATAAGCCTGGTCGGTTCTCGTTCAACACCAGTGGCGGCCGTTGCGAGAAATGTAATGGCAACGGCTACAAGACGGTGGAGATGAATTTCCTGCCCGACGTGCTCGTGCCCTGTGAGGAATGTGGTGGCAAGCGCTATAACCGTGAGACCCTAGAGGTCAAGTTTAAGGGCAAGTCGATTGCCGACGTGCTCGACATGACCATCAACCAGGCAGTGGAGTTCTTTGAGGCCCAACCATCAATTTTGCGTAAGATCAAAGTGCTCCAGGATGTGGGCTTGGGATACATCAAGCTGGGGCAGCCATCAAGCACGCTCTCGGGAGGAGAGTGCCAACGTGTGAAGTTGGCGTGCGAGTTGGCCAAGAAAGATACGGGCAAGACCGTCTACATTCTTGATGAGCCGACGACCGGTTTGCACTTCGAGGATATTAAGGTGCTGTTGGGTGTGCTCAACCGACTCGTCAATAAAGGCAACACCGTGATCGTTATCGAGCACAATCTCGACGTCATCAAGTGTGCCGATTACATCATCGACATGGGACCCGAGGGAGGGCGGGGCGGTGGTCAGGTTGTTGCCACTGGCACCCCCGAGCAAGTTGCCCAATCACCTGTTTCAATCACCGCGCGTTTTCTTAAATCTGAACTTGAGTGACCCGATTTGTGGTGATGTCCGTGTCAGGTTTTTGATCATTCTTTAGGGTAAGTCATCACCCATTTTCTGAATTCTTTTTCGTGTTTTTTTCACCCGCTCGAGTGGGGCATAACGTCATATTTTGAAAATTCGCACACATTTCAGGTCAGAAAATTTCGTTTTCAACCCCAAAATCACGTCTTGAGAGAGCTGGTTTTGGGGTCTTAAATTCCTAAAAAAAGCGCCTCGTTTTTTAACGTATTTTTCACTTAATCGCTTGTAGGGTGGGCTAGAACATGATTTAATGAAGACTCACCACCCTCCTTGAAAATTGGTCAAAAAGTCGCATTTTGCCGCTTTTTGGCCCTTATTTGCCCCAAAATGGCCAAAATGGCTAAAAATGGGTGATTTTTCACTTTTCTGCATCGATAAAATACACCTTAAGATTACAGACAATATATCCTTATAATGCCGATTAATAAAACGAAATTGTCGAAATATTGCAAATTTGATAATTGGCTAGAATCGCTCAAATTTCTATAATTTGTCCCGTAGTAGGGTGGGCTGGAAAATATCGCAAGGAAATCGAGTTGAGCGTCCAGAAAACCAAAATTGGTATTTTACCAACATGGAATTCAGCTTTTGAAACAGGATTTGGTTTGCGTTTTCAAATGGCCTGATGAATGCCTGAATTGCCGGTTTTTGCCTCCTGGGGACAGTTTGCAATTGTGCAGATCCTTTAAAAAATAGAAATTTACGCCCGTAAAGTTTACGATTCTGTCCAAAAATCACATTAACATATTTTATAAATAGCTACAATACACTGAAAAACAATAAATTAAGCACAAAACCTCTAGTTTGGCTATAAATAATGGGGTTGCGTGGTGTGTGATTGTAAATTACCTCTATATTTACTATCATAAATCACTATAAATCAATAAAATAATAAGTATAATCTAAAGTATTAATCGAATTAAATTTTTACCCAATGAGAAGTTGTCGAAAATCGACAATTTATGGAAAATTTAATTGCAAATTTTAAAATTTTCGTTTTTAAATTTGGTCGGTTCAAAAACTTGTTATAAATTTGCATTGTCAAAATTAAAAAACGCAAACAGGCGATTTTTGGGTTTTGAGGCGATTTTTGGGGGTTTCCTCGGTCGTATTATTGAGCCAGATAATTTTCAGCTCAGTTTTTTGTGATTCTAGCGCCGTTAAGTGCTAACTAAAAATTGTTCTTAAATGGATATTGTGACGAGATTAAAAATGTTTCTTGATCAAACGGGGATTTCAAATTCTCTGTTTGCTGATACATGTGAGATACCTCGTCCTACACTTTCCCAGCTGCTCAATGGACGTAACAAGAAAGTGAGTGACGAGGTGATCGGTAAGATCCATCGTGCTTATCCATCTCTTAATGTAATGTGGCTCATGTTTGGTGATGGCGAGATGATCATCTCTGGAGGTGAGCAACCGAAAGCTGCTGACAAAATGTCAGACGCCTCAAACGGCTCAAATGGACATGTTGACGATATGGGCCAGCGTGCCATCTCGTTTGACGACGATGAGTCCCTGGGCTATAGAACGGCTTCCAAGTCCACTCAGCGCATGGCGACCCCGACGACGGTGAATGAGGCCATCCAGAGCATCATGCGTAGCAATACCGCCGCGCGTAGTATGCGTGGCTCGGCCTCGCCTGATGCGCGCCGCGTGGTCAACATCATGGTTTTCTACAGTGATGGCCGCTTTGAGGAGTTTGGCCCTTCGCAATAACTTTGAATATCTAATGTAATAATGTTGATACTTTACTCACTTGATTCTGCCGGCTGCAAATATTTAAATTAGACAACGACTTTTGCCACACATTAATAATAAAACAAACCATACCATATAAAAACAGACCATTGCTATCGAGTGGCAGCCGGCAGAAATGTGAGTAACAAAAAAAGAAAGAAATTATTACCAACAAAGCACTTCAATAAAACAACATGCAACCGCCGCTCAGACATTCCATCTGGCGGCGGTTGCGCTATGTGTATTGTCGTGTGTAAGCGTTTTACTTGCCCTTGACGACGTTGCCCAGGACGTCACGCACGATTTGTCGTGTGGCGGCAGTCGTGGCGTTCTTCACTGCCCTTCCGGCGGCATCCTTGACGCTCGTGTTCTTGCCTTTCTTACCGGTAACGGCGTCGGATACGGTTTTGCCGAGGATGGTGGCCAGCGTGCCGGTCAAAGCCGTGACTACCGATTTCCAAACCTTGTCCCAAAAGCCTTTTTCCTTTTTCTTGGCTTTCTCCTCTTTCTCGGCTTCCTTAGAGGCTGCTGCTTCCTCGGCTGCCTGTGCTTCGGCTTCGGCCTCGCGGGAGAACACCTCAAACACGCTCTCCCTGTCCTCGGCCTCCTTGTACTTGTTGTTGATGTCGCGGTTAGCGTTCATGATATCGAGGCGTTGCCCCTCGGTAATGGCGCCAATCTGGCTCAGCGGGAACAGGATTTTAGCCCGTTCTACCACACTGGGCGCGCCTTTCTCGTCGAGGAACGATACCAGTGCCTCGCCGGTTTCCAGCTCCAGGATGGCATCCTCGGTCTTGAAATCCGGGTTGGCACGGAAAGTTTCGGCAGCCACCTTGACGGCCTTTTGGTCCCGAGGCGTGTAGGCGCGCAGGGCGTGCTGCACTCGGTTGCCCAATTGCCCCAGGATGACGTCGGGGATATCGGTGGGCAGCTGCGAGATGAAGAAGATGCCCACGCCTTTACTGCGAATGAGTCGAATTACCTGCTCGATCTTGTCGGTCAATGCCTTGCTCGTGTCCTCAAAGAGCATGTGGGCCTCATCAAAGAAGAAGACCAACTTGGGTTTCTCCAGGTCTCCCACCTCAGGCAGGGTGCTATAAAGTTCACTCAGTAACCACAGCAGGAACGTGGAGTACAGCTTGGGCTGCAGCATAAGCTTGTCGGCTGCGAGTACACTCAGGACGCCCTTGCCGTCGCGTGTATCCATCAGGTCCTGGATGTCAAATGACGGGATGCCGAAGAATTTGTCGGCACCCTGGTTGTCGAGGTGCAGCAGGGCACGCTGGATGGCGCCGATGCTGGCCGGTGCCACGTTGCCATACTGGGTGGTGTATTCCTTAGCGTGCTTGGATAGCCAGTCCAGGGCGCTGCGCAGGTCCTTGACATCGTCAAGCAGGATGCCTTTCTCGTCGAGGATACGATACAAGATATTGAGCACGCCCGTTTGGGTATCGTTCAGCCCCAGGATGCGGCCCATCAGGTCGGGCCCCATCTCGCCAATGGTGGAACGCATGGGGATGCCTTGTTCGCCAAAGACGTCATAGAACCTGACGGGGCAGCCCTCAAAGGTGAGGTCTTCCTGCTTCATGCCGAACTCAGGCAGTCTTTTCTCGATAAAGCGTGACATCTGGCCAGGTTGGCTCACACCCGACAGGTCCCCTTTCATATCGGCCATAAAGCATGGCACACCTGCCTTACAGAAACTCTCGGCGATGACTTGCAGCGTCACCGTCTTACCCGTTCCCGTGGCTCCGGCGATGAGGCCATGGCGATTGGCCATGTTGCCCAAGATGCTGATCGGACCATTAGGGCCGTGGGCAATGTAAAATCCGTTTTCTTGCGTGTACATGTTTATTGTTATAATTATTGGTTTTTGTATTCTTCCATGTCAACTTGGTCACAAAATTAAGCTTTTATCTGCATAAATCCAAATCAAATCTGCAATTACATTGTTTTCTTGATGTTCCTGACGCGGAATTAATGGCTTGTTCTGACCGATTCTTATAGTTTTTGATGTCAATCGGTCATTTTTTCTCGATTTTTCTTGGTTGCAATCAAAATATGGTTATATATTTGCATCGCTGACATAAATATGAGATAATAATGACAATGATTTCAGCATATTGGTGGTGGCGCAACTCAAGATTGAAAAAGTCGTGAGTCGCTTGACCATTTGGAATCATTAAGATGACAAAATAGAATAAAAGGTCTGTCGTTCTCGCGACAGGCCTTTTAAACATTATTAATAATAATACAAAAGCAAGATGAGACAAAAGAGATTTATTCTGCAAGAGAACGAGTTACCTACAGCATGGTATAACATCCAGGCCGACATGCCCAACAAACCCATGCCGCCCATCCATCCCGCCACCAAGCAACCCTTGGGTGTAGACGATTTGGCCCAAATATTTCCGCGAGAGTGTTGTGTGCAGGAACTGGACAACGAGCACGACTTCATCCCTATTCCTGATGAAGTTATGGATAAGTACAAGGCTTATCGCTCAACGCCGCTCGTTCGCGCTTATTCCCTCGAGGAGGCATTGCAGACGCCAGCTCACATATATTTCAAGAATGAGTCGGTCAATCCGTTGGGATCGCACAAGGTCAACTCGGCTTTGCCACAGTGCTATTATGCCAAGCAGGAGGGGACGACCAACGTCACCACCGAGACCGGTGCCGGCCAATGGGGTGCTGCCCTATCCTATGCCGCCTCGGTTTTCGGATTGGAATCTGCGGTCTATCAAGTGAAAATCTCCATGCAGCAAAAGCCTTACCGCTCGTCCATCATGCGTACCTTTGGTGCGGCTGTGACGGGTTCGCCCTCGATGTCTACCCGGGCTGGTAAGGACATTATCACTCGTGACCCTCAGCACCCCGGCTCGCTGGGAACAGCCATTTCCGAGGCTGTGGAACTGGCCATGACGACGCCCAACTGCAAGTACACCCTGGGATCGGTGCTCAACCACGTGGGCCTGCATCAGACCATCATTGGCCTGGAGGCTGAGAAACAGATGGCCATGGCCGGGGAGTATCCTGACATGGTGATTGCTTGCTTCGGTGGTGGCTCAAACTTTGGTGGTATAGCCTTCCCCTTTATGCGTCACAACCTGAAGGATGGCAAGCATACCGAATTTATCGCTGCCGAGCCCGAGAGTTGTCCTAAGTTGACAAGGGGAGAGTTCCGTTATGACTTCGGTGACGAGGCCGGTTACACCCCGTTGCTGCCGATGTTCACATTGGGTCACAGTTTCAAGCCTGCAAATATCCATGCGGGTGGCTTGCGCTATCATGGTGCCGGAGTGATTATTTCCCAGTTGTTGAAAGACGGATTGATGCGTGGTGTGGATATTCCGCAGCTTGAGTCCTTTGATGCCGCGATGTTGTTTGCCCGCACCGAGGGCATCATTCCCGCTCCCGAGTCAGGCCATGCCATTGCCGCCGCCATCCGTGAGGCCGAAAAGTGTAAACTTACCGGCGAGCAGAAGGTCATCTTGTTCAATCTCTCGGGACATGGCCTCATTGACATGAGCGCTTATGAGCAATACCTGAACGGCGACCTGATGAATTACCAGATTTCGGATGAAGATATCGCACAGACCCTTAAAAGTGTACCAAAATAAGCACGTGATTATTAGTTAAACAATGAAGTAAGTTGATTTTGGGGGGCGGAAAGTATTTTTCCGTCCTTCATGATGCTCTTGCCGTTGGGATGTTGTACCTTTGTGGCACTAGAAACCAAATGACGAGAAATAGTGGCTGAGAAAAAAAGAAAGGTCTTTATATCGGGGTGCTATGACCTATTGCACTCGGGGCATGTGGAGTTCTTCAAGCAGGCATCGCAATATGGTGACCTGTATGTGGGCATCGGCAGTGACAAGACCATTGCCGCATTGAAGGGGCACAAGACGATGTACAGTGAACAGGAGCGCCTGTTCATGGTTCGCGCTATCCGCTATGTCAAGGAGGCTTACATCAACCAGGGTGGCGGTTACCTCGACTTCCTGCCCACACTGGACATCGTGCGGCCTGACTGCCTGGTGGTCAACGAGGACGGTGACCGTGAGGAGAAACGCGCCTTGTGCCGTGAGCGCGGCATGGAGTATATTGTGCTCAAGCGGGTCCCAAGCGATGGCCTTGCCGCTCGCAGCAGCACCGACCTGAAACAGTTGCCCAGCCAGTTGCCCACACGCCTGGATCTGGCGGGGACATGGATTGACCAACCCTATGTGTCATGCTATGCTCCCGGGTGGGCGTTGACCATCTCATTGGAGCCTACGTTTGAGGTACGTGAGCGTTGTGGCTTGTCCACCAGCACGCGTAACACCATCAAGCGCGTTTGGCCCTATCAACTGCCCAACATGGATCCCGAGATGCTGGCGCGTTTGGTCTTTTGCCTTGAGAATGACCCCGAGCGCAGCGACGGCATCGTGAGCGGTGCCCAGGATGCCATTGGCATCTGTGTGCCTGGTTTAGCTCGTCACTATTATAACGGCGCATTTTGGCCCGAGAAGATTGAGTATACCCAAGATCCCGCCCTGCTGGGGTGGCTTGAGGATCACCTGTGCATGATACCCATGTTTCCGCGTCGGCCGGGGTGTAGCGTGGTCGAGGGCAAGGATATCACCACCGAGAAAGTCAAGGCACTGGCTGCCGCGGCAGCCGACTGCTGGAATGCCATCCAGCAGCGGGACATTGACGGTTTTGCCGCGGCCTATCGCGCTTCGTTTGCCGCTCAGGTGGCGATGTTCCCTGCAATGATTCAGCCTGGCGTGCAGGACTATATCGACCGCTATAGCGCCATGGACGGTGTGCTGGCATGGAAGATGCCCGGCGCGGGCGGTGGCGGCTATTTGGCACTCGTGTGTCGCGACCGAGGGCATTTCCCCGAGGGCGCCATTTCTCTCACCATCCGCCGTGGTGGCATGTAAAAACCTCTAATCTATTGAATCAGTGATATGAAACGCTATTGCCAAACCTTAGAACTGCGGAATGACCGCGAGCTGATTGAGAAATATGTCGAGGCCCATGCCCATGTGTGGCCCGAAATCCAGGCTGGAATCCGCAATGTGGGCATTCTTGACATGCAGATTTACATCCTGGGAAACCGCCTGTTCATGATCTGTGACACGGTTGACGACTTTGACTGGGAGGCCGACAACGCGCGTTTGGCCACCCTGCCCCGGCAGGCCGAGTGGGAGGCTTATGTCGCCCGATTCCAGGGCTGCGATCCTGCTGCCCCCTCGACAGCTAAATGGCAACTGATGGAACTGATATTCAAGCTTCAATAAGGCTTGAAGCTTGAAGTTTAGGGTTTAGAGTTTAGAGATTAGTGAATGATGAGAGAGACTGATAATCACAACAAATCCAGGCTGCTGGTGAAAACATCAGGGCAAATCATCCTGGATTTATTTTAGATTGGCATCATTCTCATCATCGAGGTCATATTATTATATGAGTTTATGAAAAAGGTTTTGTTTTTGATTGGTATTCTGATTATTTGTGTAATCGCCTTTAAATGTTCTCGTTCTTCGGTTGTAAAAGAGCCTAATACCGTAAGATTCACAGAACTTGACAAAGAAATACAAGACACCCTGTTTGCTATCTGGCAGAGTGGAGAAAAGAAGTTGACTAAAAAAACAGTATATTATCCTCATACAAAAGAAACTTGGGTAATTGAAACTGAGGCTCCTATTGATTTTATTGATTTAACCGACAATTATGTCTTAGAATATAAGAGAACTAGATTTTTTAATTTTCTTTTTGATAATAAAGATCATGTAGTTATCAATAAAACGAATGGATGGAAGCACTCATTTCCTTGGAACGAACATGGACCTATAATCATCAAGGGAGATAAAATCTATACACCAGCTGTATTCTTATCTTTCTTTGTGGTGTCATCAAAGTCGGAAATGGATACATGTCGTTTTAATGTTTATACCATAAAAGAATGATTGAAAAACAATCAAACAACCGGAACAACTGACAACAACCAAAACAACCCTTTTTTTATGTTGTTCAAGGTGTTTGTAAAACTTGAAGCAAAATGACAACCGATAAAGAAAACAAATCCAGGCTGCTGGTGACCCGTGAAGGCGTGAGCTATGTGCTGCCCTTTATCGTCGTGACCTGCTGCTTTGCCCTGTGGGGCTTTGCCAACGACATCACCAACCCTATGGTGAAAGCCTTCTCCAAGATTTTCCGCATGAGCGTTACCGACGGCACGCTGGTGCAGGTCGCTTTCTACGGCGGTTACTTCTGCATGGCGTTGCCCGCGGCGCTGTTCATCCGTCGCCACTCGTTCAAGAGCGGCATCGTGATGGGGCTGGCGTTGTATGCGCTGGGCGTGTTGCTGTTCATTCCGGCCAAGACCATCGGTAGTTTTGCCCCTTTCCTCATCGCTTATTTCATACTCACCTGTGGTCTGTCGTTCCTTGAGACGACCGCCAATCCCTACATCCTGCTCATGGGCGACAAGGAGACCGCCACGCGGCGTCTGAACCTGGCCCAGTCGTTCAACCCTATCGGCTCGTTAATGGGCATGTTTGTGGCGATGAATTTTATCCAATCCCGTCTATCCCCGCTCGACACCACCCAGCGTGCGGTGCTCGATGATGCGCAGTTCGAGGCTCTGAAACAAAGTGACCTGGGTGTGCTCGTGCAGCCATATGCCTTGTTGAGCGTGGTGCTCGTGTTGCTGTTAGTGGCCATGTTGTTTGTCCGCATTCCTGCCGTGCGTCAGCCGGCACGTGAACATCATGAGCCGCTATGGCCCGCTGTGAAACGTTTGGCGGCATATAAACCATACCGTCGCGGTGTGGTGGCCCAATTCTTTTATGTGGGCGCTCAAATCACCTGTTGGACTTTCATTATCCAATATGGCACGCGTATTTTCATGGCCGAGGGTATGAGCGAGCAGGCAGCCGAGGTATTATCCCAGCGCTACAACATCGTGGCGATGGTGCTCTTTTGCCTGATGCGCTTTGTGAACATCTTTCTGATGAAATACTTCAAACCAGAACGATTGATGGCATTCTTTGCCGGTGTGGCACTACTGCTGATGTGTGGAGTCATCTTTGTGGGAGGTCGCGCGGGAATGTGCTGCCTGGTAGGCGTTTCGGCTTGCATGAGCCTGATGTTCCCCACTATCTATGGCATCGCACTGGGTGGCGTGAATGAGGACACCGAGGTGGGCTCGGCGGGATTGATAATGGCCATCTTGGGTGGCAGTCTATTGCCTGCCCTTCAGGCTATGATTATCGATAGTGATATTCAACTACTGCCAGCTGTCAATGTCTCGTTTGTGGTGCCGGCAGTTTGCTTTATCGTGGTGATGCTCTATGGATTGAAGAGTTCCCGGCAATAGGCGCTTATCTCACACTCAACAGTTTGTCGATGAGTGCTGTGACGTCGGCGATATTGATATTGCCATCGTTGATAAGATCGGCATTCAGGGGATTGATCAATACACTGTTTCCTGATAGCAGATAATCAATCAATGTTGTTACATCGGCAATATTGATGCTACCGTTGTTATCCACATCCCCAACCAGTACACTCGGTTGTGGTGATGCGCCGATGGGGGTGAGGATAATCCACTTAATGGCACCGCAACTGGTCACATCGGCCTGCCATGAGACAAAGCGCAGGCGTCCCCTGGTCAAGCCCTGTGGCATCGGGAGTGAGAATTTTAGGTTCTGGTTGCTCACGCCTGAAATAGTGGGCACACAGGTCACCGAGTCGATCGGGTTGCCTTCGGTGTCATCGATAGCCATAGTTAAGGCTGTCTTGGAAAGGACAAAGTTGTCATCAAAGAAACTCTGGGTGTACCAGCGCACCTCGGCAGCAATGCTATCGATTCCCGTACACTGGAACTCAGGAGATGTGAGCGTTAGCACTAAGCCTTGTCTGGTGACATAAAGGGTGATCTTTCCCATAGCAATCTCGGTCTCGTCCAGCGTTCCGCCATTATAGCTCCAGCCGTCAAAACTGCTGCTGGAGAACTGTGGCAACTCTTGGGCATGTGCTCCCAGGCCGATGATGGCAGCGGCAAGCAGGATAAAGGTCTTTATTCTCGTCATCATGATTTTTTGTTTTTTGCACCCCTCAAAGGTAGTGCTTTTTGATGGTTTTTAATATAAGCGTGAGACTAATTCTAGCTACATTGCTTTTCAATTGACGAAAAATTGGTCTTGGTGATAGAAATCTTGGCAAAAAAGCAATTTGCGTTATAGAAAATGGCTAACGATGCCTTCGGCGAAAGTGGGCTGCGTCTCGACATAAAAAAAGAATGAATTCTTTTTGTTATGTGCTCAACTTGCACTACCTTTGCCCCTAGAACTAAAACCATTATTTAACCTGTGAGGCCTTTTGATATTATTAACCTATAAGTCATTGACAAATAGCTAGATGAATCAATATGCCTCCGCTAAAATCTTAAGAGAATTGGAAAACGAAATCCTGGCACTTAACGCCAATCAGGTAGTCGCCTACCTGCAGAAACAACCGCACGAGTTTACCAAAGCTGACATCATCCGCTTCATTGAGGAGAACAACATCCGCATGGTCAATTTCATGTATCCCGGTGGTGACGGCAAGTTGAAAACCTTGAACTTTGTCATCAGCAGCAAGGATTACCTGCGCACCATCTTGTCGTGTGGTGAGCGTGTTGACGGTTCCAGCCTGTTCAGTTTCATTGAGGCCAGCTCAAGTGACTTGTATGTGTTACCGCGCTTCAGCACCGCCTTCCTCGATCCGTTTGCCGAGATTCCCACGCTGTGTCTGCTCTGCTCGTTCTTTGACAAGGACGGCAACCCGCTGGAGAGTTCTCCCGAGCAGACCCTGAGAAAGGCCGCTCAGGCCTTCCGCGAGGTGACAGGCATGGAATATGAGGCCATGGGCGAGTTGGAATACTACGTCATCCGCCCCTCAGTTGCTTATTATCCTGCCCGTGATCAGCACGGCTATCACGAGTCGATGCCCTATGCCAAGACCAACGGCTTCCGCCAGCGCTGCATGGACTACATAGCTAAGGCCGGTGGCCAGATTAAGTATGGCCACAGCGAGGTGGGTAACTTCGAGCAGGACGGCGTGGTCTATGAGCAGAACGAGATTGAGTTCCTGCCCGTGCCCGTGCTGGATGCTGCCGACCAGCTGATGGTCGCTAAGTGGGTGATCCGTAACCTGGCCTTCCGTGAGGACTTGAACGTCACCTTTGCACCCAAGATCACTACCGGCAAGGCTGGTTCAGGTCTGCACGTCCATATGCGCATGATGAAGGACGGTCGCAACATGATGATCAACGACAAGGGTGTCCTCAGTGACGAGGCTCGCAAGGCCATTGCCGGCATGATGGAGCTGGCTCCCGCTATCACCGCCTTCGGTAACAAGAACCCGATGTCTTACTTCCGTCTGGTACCTCACCAGGAGGCTCCCACCAACGTATGCTGGGGCGATCGCAACCGCTCAGTACTCGTGCGTGTGCCTCTGGGATGGACTGCTGGTGCCGACATGTGCCGTGCTGCTAACCCGCTGGAGCCCGCCAGCAACTTTGATACCACCCAGAAGCAGACCGTTGAGATGCGCTCGCCGGATGGCTCGGCTGACATCTACCAGCTGCTCGCTGGCTTGTGTGTAGCATGCCGTCACGGTTTCGAGATGGAGAATGCACTCGAACTGGCTGCCAAGACCTATGTGGATGTGAATATCCACGACGCAGCCAACGCTGCCCGCCTCAACGAGCTCGACTGCTTGCCCGACAGCTGCGTCGCCAGTGCTGACTGCTTGGAGAAACTGCGCGGAGCATTTGAGGAGAAGGGTGTCTTCAGCGCTCACATGATCGACGGTATCATCGAGCAGTTGCGCTCGTTCAACGACCGCACCCTGCGCCACGACATCGAGCACGATCCCAAGCGCACCTCACAGCTCGTCAACGAGTACTTCCAGTGCGGCTAAACCATTTCATTGGGTAATAACCACAACATTTATAACAACAAAGGGCAACCGTCAATGTTGCCCTTTGTTGTTTTCTATTGGGGTGAATAGTCTTTGAAATGAGTGTTGTTTAGACTAGAATACACGACACCACTACACCGCCTTTTCTTCAAGGCGGGCAGTGGTGTGATGGTGATATTCTATAAATCAGGTTACTCTTTCTTCTCCTCGTCCATGAGACCGGCGCGATAGCCGCCTGATTGAGCGACCTGGACGCCATACTGGTAACCCAGCTGGTAGGCTTGCTGCACGAGCTGCTGCATCTGCTGCATGATCATCTGGTATTGCTGCTGATACTGCTGCTGGTTGGGTTGCTGCTGTTGATAGCCAGGGGGATAGTTGGGGGTTTGCTGAGGTTGCTGTTGAGGCTGCTGTGGGGTTTGATCCCATGGGTTAGGGATTTCACTTCCGCCAGCAGATCCGCCACCACCTTGTTGCTGTTGTTGGGCCTGACGTGCGGCCTCTTCTAGTTTTTTCTGAATTTCTTCAAGGAGTCCCATAATGTAATGTATTTATTGGTTAAGGATTAAAAACGATTACAAATTACGGGATTTTTCTTGATAATTGCAAGCCTTATAACATTGTTTAATATTTTTTTCTCACTTACCCTATACTGTCGTTTAGCCATCAAATGGTGTAAAAAACGGGGCAGGAACATGAAACGATCCCGCCCCGCGTTATTCAGTATCGCTATTGGCGATTAGTCCTCGGCAACACCCCACTGCTGGCGAGCCAGACGGCGGTAGTTGTTGTAGCGCCACTGGGCATTCTCCTTAGCGGCAGCAAACAGCTCGGCAGCCTCATCGGGATACTGCTTGAGTACCGATGCGTAGCGAACCTCGCCCTTGAGGAAGTTCTCAAACTCGTCCCAGTTGGGAGCGGGGCTGTCGAGGGTGAAGGGATTCTTGCCCTCGGCCTCGAGCTGCGGGTTGTAGCGCCACAGGTGCCAGTAACCGCAAGCAACAGCAGCCTTCTCCTCGGCCTGGGCCTTACCCATACCGGCCTTGATACCGTGGTTGATACAGGGAGCATAGGCGATGATGATTGAAGGACCGTCATAGGCCTCGGCCTCGCGGATAGCCTTCAAGCACTGTGCATCGTTAGCACCCATTGCGATCTGGGCAGCATAAACGTAACCATAGGTGCTGGCAATCAGACCCAGGTCTTTCTTGCGGACGCGCTTGCCGGCAGCGGCAAACTTAGCGATAGCGCCAATCGGGGTAGCCTTAGAGGCCTGACCACCGGTGTTGGAGTAAACCTCGGTATCGAGTACGAGGATGTTAACGTTCTTGCCGCTGGCAATCACGTGGTCCAGACCGCCGAAGCCGATGTCATAGCTGGCGCCGTCACCACCGATGATCCACTGTGAACGCTTAACCAGGTACTGACCCAGCTCACGAACCTTGATGTCGGCTGGATTGTCGCTGTGCTCGATGGCCTCGAGGATCTTGTCGCTCAACTCGCGGGTCTTGTCACCGTCGTTGAAGTTCTCAACCCACTCCTTGTAGAGGGCCTTGACATCCTCGGCAACGGTAGCGTCGTCGATAGCCTCTTTGACGAAGCCCAGGACGCGGGTGCGCATCTTCTCGTCGGCGATGGTCATACCCAGACCGAACTCGCAGAAGTCCTCAAACAGTGAGTTGGCCCAAGCGGGACCGTGACCCTTCTCGTTAACAGTGTAAGGAGTCGAGGGAACCGATGCACTGTAGATTGACGAGCAACCGGTAGCGTTGGCAACGATCTGACGGTCACCAAACAACTGGCTGATGAGCTTCACGTAGGGGGTCTCACCGCAACCCGAGCAAGCGCCCGAGAACTCAAACAGCGGCTGAGCGAACTGTGAGTTCTTCACGTTGGACTTGGTGTCCACGAGGTGCTGTTTGCTCTTGACGTTGTTGATAGCGTAGTCCCAGAGCTTCTGGTCCTCTTCGTGGCCCTCCATGGGAACCATCACGAGAGCCTTCTCGCCCTTCTTGCCCGGACAAACGTCGGCGCAGTTGCCGCAAGCCAAGCAGTCCATCACGTCAACAACCTGTACGAAGGTCATGCCCTCGAAGCCCTTGCCGATGGCTTTGAGCTTGTCTTCCTCCTTGAAGGGAGAAGCGGCAGCCTCGGCCTCGTCCATAACGAAGGGACGGATAGCAGCGTGCGGGCAGACGAGCGCGCACTTGTTACACTGGATACAGTTCTCGGCCTTCCACATGGGAACGAAGGCGCCAACACCACGCTTCTCATAAGCAGCGGTACCGGCATCCCAAGTACCATCCTCGCGGCCCTTGAATGCGCTCACGGGCAGCAGGTCACCATTCTGGGCGTTGATGGGACGAACCACGTTGTGGACAAATGCGGGAGCGTTGTCGGCGGCGGGGCCCTCGACGGTCAGGTTGCTCCAAGCGGGATCAACAGCCAGCTCGGTGTACTCGTTACCACGGTCAACGGCCTGGTAGTTCTTGTTCACCACGTCCTCACCCTTGCGGCCATAAGACTTCACGATGAACTTCTTCATCTGCTCGATAGCCAGGTCAACGGGGATTACCTCGGTGATGCGGAAGAACGCGCTTTGCAGGATGGTGTTGGTGCGGTTGCCCAGACCAATCTCCTGAGCGATCTTGGTTGCGTTGATGTAGTAAACCTTGATGTTGTTGTCGGCGAAGTACTTCTTCACGTTGTTGGGCAGGTTCTCAACCAGCTTGTCGCCGTCCCAAACGGTGTTCAGCAGGAAGGTACCACCCTTCTGCAGACCGCGGGTAACGTCATACATGTGCAGGTAGGCCTGAACGTGGCAAGCCACGAAGTTGGGCGTGGTCACCAGATAGGTCGAGCGGATGGGCTCGTCGCCAAAGCGCAGGTGAGAGCAGGTGAAACCACCTGACTTCTTACTGTCATAGGAGAAGTAGGCCTGGCAGTGCTTGTCGGTGTTGTCACCAATGATCTTCACACTGTTCTTGTTAGCACCCACAGTACCATCAGCACCCAGACCGTAGAACTTAGCCTGGAACATGCCGGCGCCACCCATGGCAACCTCTTCCTTCATGGGAAGAGAAGCAAAGGTCACGTCGTCCTCAATACCGATGGTGAACTGGTTCTTGGGCATCGGCAGGGCCAGGTTCTCGTAAACGGCGAGAATCTGGGCGGGCGTGGTGTCCTTAGAACCGAGGCCGTAGCGGCCGCCCACGATAACGGGAGCATTCTCGGTGCCGTAGAAGCAGTCCTTCACGTCGAGATACAGGGGCTCGCCGTTAGCGCCGGGCTCTTTGGTGCGGTCGAGCACAGCAATGCGCTTGGCAGTGCTGGGAACGGCAGCGAGGAAGTGCTTGGCGCTGAAGGGACGATACAAGTGAACAGCAACGAGGCCGACCTTCTCACCCTTCTCGGTCAGATAGTCGATGGTCTCGCGGATAGCCTCGGTCACACTGCCCATGGCGATGATGACGCGGTCGGCATCCTTGGCGCCGTAGTAGTCAAACAGACCATACTTGCGGCCAGTGATCTCGCTGATCTTGTTCATGTAGTCCTCGACGATGGCGGGAACTGCGGTATAGTAATCGTTGCACGACTCGCGGTGCTGGAAGAACACGTCGGGGTTCTCGGCAGTACCACGGGTAACGGGCTTGTCAGGATTCATGGCACCCTTGCGGAACTTGGCAAGCTCTTCCATGTCGATGAGGGGACGCAGGTCTTCCTGGTCCATGGCCTCAACCTTCTGGATCTCGTGAGAGGTGCGGAAGCCGTCAAAGAAGTTGACAAAGGGAACATGAGCCTTGATAGCACTCAGGTGAGCAACACCGGCCAGGTCCATTACCTCCTGCACACTGCCCTCGGCGAGCATGGCAAAACCGGTCTGGCGGGTAGCCATCACGTCCTGGTGGTCACCAAAGATACACAGGGTGTGGCTGGCCAGCGTACGGGCCGAAACATGGAATACGCCAGGGAGCAACTCACCGGCAATCTTGTACATGTTGGGGATCATCAGCAGCAGACCCTGCGACGCAGTGTAGGTCGTGGTCAGGGCACCGGCCTGCAGCGAACCGTGAACGGCACCGGCTGCACCACCCTCGCTCTGCATCTCCTGGACCATAACGGTCTCACCGAAGATGTTCTTGCGGCCTGCGGCGGCCCACTCGTCCACGTGCTCGGCCATCGTTGATGACGGAGTGATGGGGTAGATTGCGGCTACCTCAGTGAACATGTAACTGATGTGGGCGGCAGCTTGGTTACCGTCACACGTCATGAATTTCTTTTCTTTACTCATAAAATTTTAGAAAAACTGATATAGTTAGTTATTAGTCAATGTTCAGTTTGGTTTACAGGGTGCAAAGGTACGCATTATTTTTTTAATAAGGTATATAAACTTGAAAAAATACTTTACATGCCCGTAATGGAGCGTGTGCTGGCAGGTGTAATTCCAAAGTGTGTTTTGTGAAACAATTAAAATTTCTTAAATATCACGATATATTTATTGTTTTACGATAAATTGATTTATCTTTGCAGTGGAATTAGTAATCAAAAGCATTCTACATTATGAAAAAGACATCCAGCAAACTATTGACAATCTTGTGCGTGTTCGCACTCATCTGCACCCTCATGTGGGTGGCGTTTTATGCTATTCAGAGCTATTTCGTCTTGACGACTGGCAGCGGTAACGGGGTGATCAACTGGGGCTCTCCGAACATGGGCGGCAAGTTGACCATGTTTGTCATCAACCGTATCATGATTATCACGTTGGCAGGGCTGATGGCTGCGTTTGTGTTCAACATCCTCAAGCATCTGAAGGGAGGCACCATTTTTAATCGTGCCAATGTGGTGCTGTTGTGGATTATGGCGATAGTACTGCCCATCCATTCGTTCATCAGTGATAATATGGGCTTTGCCTGCTCGGCCTCTGATCACTATGAATGGTGTCTGACCGATACCCCCTTTGTCTATGCGATTGTGGCAGTCCTGGTCGCAATGCTTTACAAGTTGGCCTACGACGCTGCCGAGGAACAGAAGTTAACCATCTAAACCCCTTGCGCACTATGATTATCGTGAATCTTGATGTGATGATGGCCCGCCGCAAGATGTCGCTCAACGAGCTGAGCGAACGCGTGGGCATCACTATTGCCAACCTCTCGATCCTGAAGACCGGCAAGGCCAAGGCCGTGCGCTTCTCCACCCTCGACGCCATCTGCCGCGCGCTCGACTGCTCTCCCGGCGACATCCTCGAGTACCGCCCCGACCCCTAATGCTTTCCGCGCTCTCGTTGTCTGTTTCCGTTCTGTCCGTTTTTTCCGCACATGCGTGCAGGTTTTACATTTCTTGTTTTTCCCTTTCAGTGTGTCAAATAAATTGCCGCAGGGGGCTATGGGGCGACCTGCGGCAATGCTTATAAATGAAAAAACTATTACTTATTTCTTGACGGGAGCCTCCTCGAGGGCCTTGACAAGCAGTTTCCAGAAGGGCTCGGCTGCGGGGATGTAAGCACGCTCGATGGTGGTGTGCGGGCTGCGCAGCGTTGGACCGAAGCTAACAACGTCCATGTGCGGGTACTTGCCCAGGATGATGGAGCACTCCAATCCGGCGTGATCCACTTGGATGATGCCGTCCTCGTTGAACAGCTTCTTGTACAGGTCGAGCAGCATGTGCAGGGCCTCGCTGTCGGGGTTGGGATCCCAGCCGATGTAGTCACCGCCGGTCTCTACCTTGAAGCCGCCGAGGTGGAAGCAGGTCATCAACATCTTAACGATGTATTCCTTCATGTCCTCGCGGGCCGAGCGGGCGAGGATCTTAACAGATGCCTTGCCGTCCTCGATGTCGATGATGGCGAGGTTGCTCGAGGTCTCTACCACGTTGGGATAGGCGGGGATGAAGCGAACGACGCCGTCGTGGCAGGCGTACAGGGTACGCAGGATGGTCGTCTGGTCGTCGAGCGCCATCTTCATCTTGGGACGGTCGATGGCCTTCAGGGTCAGGTCCACGTTGTCCTCGATGAGTTTGAACTCGCTCTCAAACTGGGCCTTCATCGTCTTGACGAGCTTCTTCAAGCCCTTCAGGTTATCCTCGGGAACAACCACTACGGTCTCGGCCTTGAACGGGATAGCATTGCGCATGTTGCCGCCATGCCAGCTCACGAGGCGGGCCTTGTGGTCCACGATGGCGAGTTGCAGTAGGCGTGCCATCAGCTTGTTGGCGTTGGCGCGGCCCTCATGGATCTCGAGGCCGCTGTGGCCGCCCTTCAGACCCTTCAAGGTGATGCGCACGGCGGTATCGCCGGCAGCGGTCTTCACCTCGTTATACTTGCGCGTGCAGGTAACGTCGATACCACCGGCGCTACCGATGACAAACTTGCCCCAGGTCTCGCTGTCGAGGTTGAACAGGATGTCGCCCTTCATCTGACCCTTAGGCAGGTCGTTGGCGCCATACATGCCCGTCTCCTCGTCCTTGGTGATGAGGCCCTCGATGGGACCATGCTTGAGGGTGTTGTCCTCCATGACTGCCATGATGGCTGCCACGCCCAGACCGTCGTCAGCTCCCAGCGTGGTGCCGCGGGCCTTGATCCACTCGCCGTCGATGTAGGGCTCGATGGGATCGGTCTCGAAGTTGTGCTTGCTCTCGGGCGTCTTTTGGGGAACCATGTCCATGTGGGCCTGCATGGTGATGCACTTGCGGTTCTCCATACCGGGAGTCGCGGGTTTACGCATCACGATGTTGCCAGCGGGATCCTGGAAGGCTTCCACGCCGATTTTCTTGGCGAAGTCGAGCAGGTACTTCTGGATTTTCTCAACATGTCCCGAGGGACGGGGAATCTGTGTCAGCGCATAGAAGTTGCGCCAGATGCACGTCGGTTGCAGTTTTTCAATTTCGTTCATTTTCTTGTTTCAGTTAATGTCTTATAGGTTTTAAAAGAATGTATTTGTATTCGGCTGCAAATATAGTGAAAAAGTTTCTAGTTACTAGTCCTTTGCCCTTAGTTTTTTGTTCTTTTTCAGACAACTTTATGCTCGCTGTGCGAGCAGGGTTTTAGGTTTTAGGTTTTAGGTGGCATCCGCTATCGTTACCCCACGCAGAGGCGCAAAGACGCAAAACGTTTTAAGAGGCATCCGCACTCTTTAAAAAACTACGGATTTTTCTGATTTCTCTGAGGGCAGACGAGGTGACAAAAGGCACGGGCCTGTTTTGGTGGTATTTTCTGTAATCTATTGACTATCAATGGTTGTATTTGCTGCTCTATTGTGAGGAGGGTGGTGCGGGATTGTTAACGAATTGTTAAAAGCAGGCTTTGCCACCTCCAGCACAAAGGTACAATCTACCACCTCTAAGGGTCAACGCCAAAATGCTTATAAACTACGAATTACACGAACGGAACTAATTATTGGGTATTCGCTCTTTTTTAGCGAATTAAACGAAATTACGTGAATGCCCACGAATGATCACGTATCGACCATTCATGATTCTTTATTCATGACCCTTCAATGTGAGTCATAACATTCATCTTGGCCTCACGCCGCTATGTTCTATATAAAGACCATGACAAATCAATTATTCATCAGTCCACATTCAATCAATTTTGATTTTATCAATGAACGGCCTGTAACAACGTATTCAGCCATCCAATCATAATCAATCGAACCGTCTTGTTTAATCGGCAATCGTAGTTTCGCTTTCATAAATGTTTTTTCAATATCTCTTACAAGCACTGAATGTAATAATGAGGTCAAACCGTTCAAAACAGTTTGCAAATAAACTTTTGTGTCATAGCTGACATCATCTATACATGTCACAACTTTTACGTATTGTCCTGCATACCATTCTCGTTTACGCAAGAAAAATATCTTTTGCATCAAACCAAGACTGAATGTACCTGCTTCTTGTATACCATTCTCAGAGATGAATGATGTCACGTCACAGATACCATTGTTCTCAGAAGTTCGCGTGATATAATCATAAGATTCTTTATCATCAACTACAGGCTTAAGCTTAATTTTATCATAACTTGGTTTTACGGATTTGATAGTGAAAATTTTACCTGCAGGAAAATCTTTAAAACCAAAAGGAGCACGAATATCTGATAAAACATCTATATCAAAACTATTTATTAGTTGTGATATGTTCCACGATTCTGTTTTCTTTAAGGCACTTGTAAATTCTTCTTCTGTAGGTACTGTGATGTGTTGAATATGTTTCTCAAAATTCCAATCATCACCTTTCTCTGAAATCGTATCTTCGCAATACACTTTGTCTAAATTCCACAAATTAGGATGGAATGATTCATTACGAACGGCATTCTTCCCTAACTTATATATCAAATAAATGTCATTATAGCGATCGGACGGATTGTCAATTTCTTTAATTATGCGTTTTGTGCGTTTGTAGCCGTCATTTCTGAAATCAATGAATTTCACAATATCATGTTCAAAATCGTGTGGACGTTTAGCTTTGAAAATATATATACTTGTTTGAACGATTGCATTAGGAATAAACAAATCAGCGGGCATTTTGATACTTGCTAACATAGTATGTTTGCTCAGTATTTTTTTTGTTACACTTTTTGCTTTTCCAGAGCCTGCTGAATCTTGAATGATTAATGCGCCTATACCGCCTTCTTGCATATTGTCTAAGCCGAATTCGAAAAAAGGCAAACCGAAAAATTTATAAGAAAAAGGAGGATTTAATAATAATCTATTCGCACCGAAATCACTGAATAATTGTTTTGGTGTTGTGAATGAATCAGCTTTGATAATATTTGAACTTCCATCACCACGTAACAACATATTTGCAGCTGCGAGTGTGTACATTTTTGCATCAACTTCGATTCCGAGAAGTTGTTTTTTCTTAATGTCCTCAATTGCTTGATTTGCAAATGTTGTTCCTTTACCATGTTTTTTGTTTGCATCGTTTATCATCAAATCCATTGATGCAACCAAGAAAGCAGCAGAACCTGTTGCTAAATCCATCACTTTGCTATCTTTATTGATATCAAGTATTTTTGCCATCAAGTTTGTTATATATGGTGGTGTTAAGACTTTTCCAAGTGAGGCACCATCACTAAGTGCATATTTCAAAAATGTTGAATACATTTCGGCCATTATGTCTAATGCACCGTGTGTCATATCAATTGCTTTGTAAACATATTCATAAAGAAAACTGAATACTTGTTTAGTAATAGAGGATTTATCTTTCAACAACGAACCAACTATTTTATCGCAGTCTACAGGTATATCACGGCTTGGGTCGAGTGAAATGGAATTTTTGAATTGTTCAATCATTATTTTTTTCTTGACCGAATCAATATCTTTCTGTTCAATGTATTCTTCAATGTGCGAAATAATCTGTATACTGTCACGTTTTTGTTCGGTTTCTATGCCTTTTAAATCGTCTTTGGTTAAACCATAATCAATGACATTGCCAGTTTTGTCAATGACATCTTGCATCGATAGCAACATACCTGATACATAAACGACACGTTGTTCGACACCGATATTACAATTATTCATTAAGATGTTGAGCTTTTTTGCTTGACGTAAGATTTCATTTCTTGTGGAAATTAATATCTTGTGACGTTCCTGTTCAGTAATAGTTGCGTCATTATAGAAAGCTTTGAAACTTTGCTCATTTTGTAAGAAATTAAGGTTTGTGTATTTTGGCATATATTTTGGGGGCAGTGTTGCTGAAAACACATAATACACGGATATGTTTATATCTTCTTCACTTTCGCCAGAAATCCCAATAGCAACTACTTCATTATATTTCTTAGAAGCAATCATATTACGAGCATAGTAAATGGCACCATTTACTGCGTAATCTCTTACGGACTTTTCGTCCGTTTTTATGCCCGAACTATTATAAGCTAAGTGCTTATCATTGCTTAATTTATTCTCTATAATTACAGGTATATCGTATTTCTCGCAAGTAAAATCGGGCTGCCCATAATTCGTTTTTGAAGCGGTTTTAGCCGAGCCTTTTAAAGACTCTTTCATGTAGTTTGACATACTTGATTTTTCGTTAAAATCAAGCAATTTTTTTAATCCTAAAGATATTAAATATGCTTTTACATAATCATCAACATCGCTTTCCAATTTATACTTTAACATAATAGACCTAACTTTATCGTTTGGTTGTGGCTCTCGGCAACCAGGAGGTGATGAATTAGGATTATTCTCTATTAAATACAAAGCGTGGAGCCAAGTCTGCTGCTCAGTTCCACACCTTGAGGCTCCGGAAAGTGCCCACTCTGTCAGAACGAGCAACGACGAAGCCCCACGTAGATGTGTATATCAAATCTTTCAAGTCTCTATATGGAGACCAGAGCGATGGATATAGTACACCTATTGGGGCGTTCACGTTGCTTTGTTTTTGACAGAGTTGTTTTGAAATTTTCCGGATTTCAAGGTGCCAAAACCAAAGCGTTACAGTAAACGCCTGTATCTAATATGTCATCATTGGCGGTTGGTTGTTGTGGTCGCCGCTGCGGCCGGGTCCGCCAATGAATTGCTGCAAATATAGTAGTATTTGAAGAATTGAGCAAGAATATTGCCCGAGTAATTTGCTTTTTATAGTGTGGTTTCGGTTGTTATTTGTATCTTTGTGCTTTGTGAAGAAAATTGTTTAACAAGATTTTAGTATATATGAAGAAGATTTTTTCTATCGTTTTGGTTGCCTTCATGGGTTTGATGGCTAGCGGCGCTTCGGCTGCCGAGGCCGACCAGGGCAATAATGAGATTATTCTGCACGCGTGGTCGTGGTCGTTCAACACCATCAAGGAGCATCTGCCCGAGATCAAGGCCGCTGGCTACACGATCGTGCAGACGTCACCCATCAACGAGTGCGTCGTGGGCGAAGGCGGCGGGCGTCAACTCTTTGGTCACGGCAAGTGGTATTACCACTATCAGCCGACCGACTGGACCATCGGTAACTACCAGCTAGGCACGCGCGACGAGTTCAAGGCGATGTGTGCCGAGGCTAACCGCCTGGGGCTGCGTGTCATTGTGGATGTGTTGCCCAATCACACCGTCATTGACCGCACGCAGATCAACGCGCGCCTCGACAGCGCCGTGAATGGCCGCGAAAACCTGTTCCATGCCAACGGCTTGTGGCCCATCAAGGACTACAGCGACCGTTACCAGTGCACGACGGGCGAGATGGGTACGTTGCCCGACGTGAACACCGAGAACCCTGATTTCCAGTACTACTACATGCAGTTTGTCAACGACGTGCTTGCCTGCGGTGCCAGCGGTTTCCGCTACGACACGGCTAAGCACATCGGCCTGCCCGGCGAGATGCGCGACCCCAAGTCGCCCGAGAACGACTTCTGGGACGTGGCGATGGGCCGCAAGGCAGTCAAGGGCCTCAGGTTGGCTGTTCCGCGCGAGCAACTGTTCATCTATGGCGAGGTGTTGCAGGACCTCAATGTGCCCGAGCAGGGTTATGCCGAGTATATGGACCTGACCGCCAGCAATTATGGCTGGGTGCTGCGCAACGTGCTCAACAGGCATGATGCCCGTGCCGACAACCTGTTGACCTGGCACCACTCGGTGGATCCCGCCCACCTAGTGACCTGGGTGGAGTCTCACGACACCTATTGCAACGAGCATGCCTCGGCTGGCATGAGCGATGAGCTCATCCGCCTGGGATGGGTCTTCCTGACCGCCCGCAAGTATGGCACGCCGCTGTTCTACTCACGTCCTCACGGCAGCACCCGCGACAACTATTGGGGTGACAACGAGATTGGCAAGGTGGGTAATGACGAGTTCAAGCACCCCGTGGTGAAGGCTGTCAACGAGTTCCGCCATCGCAATGTCAATCAGCCCGAGAATATCGTCTATAGCGAGAATGGCAAGCAGATCATCGTCGAGCGCGGCAATAAGGCAGCCGTGGTCATCAACCTCGATGAGCAGCAGGCCCAAGTTGCGATCCCCGTTACCCTGAGCAACGGCAAGTACCGCGACGTGGTGACCAAGCAGCGCCTGCAAGTGAAGAAAGGCGTCCTCAAGGGCACCCTCGCCCCGATGACGGCCTACGTTATCTACAAATAACGGCTGCTCTAGTTTTAGAAGACAAGAAAGACAAGAAGGACAATTCTTTATTCGTTGTCCTTCTTGCCTTTTTTGTGTCGTATAATACTAAATATTACGTGGGTTCGATGAATTTGTCGTTTGTTGATCGGTGTTAGCTACTCCCCCTCTTGGATAAGAGGGGGTGCCGCGGGAGCGGCGGGGGCGTTGATACTTTCTAATATATATTTTGAGGACAAATCATACTCCTCCGGCGCTTCGCGCCACCTCCCCTATCTTAGGGGAGGAGTTGATAGATTGCACTTTATTTTCATCGAAAGCACGTTAAATATTATAGCTCGAGGGGGAAATCGACGGGGTGGCGGCGTTGGTAGCGGGTCCAAAAAGCTGTACGGGCGGCCATGGTGAGGCGGACTGCCTCGTCCTCGTCGAAGCCCCGGGCGACGGCGTAGCTGCGTGCAATGAGCTCGATGAAGCGCTTGGGACCCCACAGGCGGCGCAGGGCGGAGCAGCCGTCCTTGATGTCGACCTTGCCAAAGCGCATGCGATTGATGTCGACAATGGCGAAATGATACCCCATTTCATCCTTGTCCCACAGTATATTGCCGGGGGAGTAATCGAGATGTAAGACCTCACGGTCATGCATCATGGCGGTAAACCGTCCCAACTCACGCGCCATCTCCTCATAGGTGCCTTCTTGGGCGTCACCGAATTCATAAAGGGTGTGTTTCAAGGGCGACTGGACGCTCACGAAATAGCATTCTTGCAGCAGGCCGAGGCGATTGCGCTGTTCAATATAGGCAATGGGCTCGGGTGTGTCAATGCCACGTTCCAGCAGGCGGAAAGGGTAGAGGAATGCGCGCTTACCCTTAGGCTGTCGTATCCCTGAGGAATAGACCAGGCGATTGAATGCATGAGGCACACAGTAGCGCTTTGCATTGATGAGGGTGCCGTCAGGAGCCTCAATGACCCGCAGCTGGTTGCGCTTGTCATATATGACCTCGCCCAGTTGCTCAAATTGCTTGGGTAACTGTTCCAGCCACTTCTTGAGGTGTTGATATTTGGGATTAATCAGCATTTTGATAGCATGCGGAAAGTGGCTGAAAGGCGCTCAACATGGTTGCCGCGCACGATGACGTGGTGGTTGCCGATGCTGCGCTCCAGGAAGTAGTCCAGTGGCTCGTCGAGCTGCAGGTGCAGCTGGGTGCGGCACATGTTGGGGTTGGTGGTGCATTCGAGCAAGCGAGCACGGCTGATGAAACTGTGTTCCATACTCCTGCCGCCGCACTTAACGACGGTCACGTCAGTAGGCTCGAAAATGCCCTCGACGGCGACACCACTCAGCGACTCGTAGTGGTCGCGCACGATGTAGCGGTCGGTCATCGCGGGGGCGATGGTGCAATGGGCAAACACCATCTCGTGGGTTGCGTTATCGATTATCTTTGACGGATTAGCCATGAAGGTCATCTCACCTGTTGCCGCTTGCACGGCAAGCATGGTGAGCAAGGTTTGCTCGTCACCCTCGCAGCCGGCAGGAATGCCCTGCTGGTTAAGCAACGCCAGGGCCACGCAGCCAGTGGTGTGGGTGGTGGGGATGAGATCAAAGCAGTTGAGGGTGAAAGCGTTGAGATGGTAACGCTCCACGATGGCCTTGATTGAGCGGTAGAGGCGCATGGCCTTGACCACCTCGTCGCGCGACGGCTCCTTGATGCCCACGGCCTTGCTGATGAAATCGTCGGTAATGTCCTGCACCTCGTCGTTGGTGATGCTCTCATAACCCTTGACTACCTCATCGAGGGGCACGTCAATCATCTCGATGCCCCAGCGCTCATGCATCGTGGCATAGTCCACATTGCTGGCGATGAGCCATCCTGAAGGCTTACCGATAACACCCACACGCTTTCCTTGAAGCCAGGATACCGCCTCGTGGGCGCTGGCATAGTCGTCGATGCCTTGCATGATGAAGTCCACGGGGCCGTGCAGCACACGCCCGTTGCGTCCCTCGAGCCGCATCCACGACAGGATTTCGAGCGATGCGGCGAGCGAGTTTTTCAGTCCGTCGGCGATGAGCACGACATAAGGCGGCAAGCGGTCGATGTTTGCCTTGACCATTTCTTCGACTCCGCCGCTGCCCACGAGTACCATCGTGGCCCCCTCAGCACACGGGCTATCCAGTTCCTCGGGGAAAATGTAACTCACCTCATATTTCTCGTTGATGGCATCGAGCAGTTCATGGTGGTCGGTAAAAATCGACTCACGTGATGCCAGTGAGGACGCAAACGTAATCAAGTTCAGTTTCATCATGATGTTCTGTGGTTAAGCTGGGTTTATTGTAGCGCAAAGTTAGAGAAGATCTGCGAGATTCACAAAAAAAAAGCGGCCAGAGACTGTTCTCTGGTCGCTTTTTATCTTAATTTGGATGATGTCAGAACTTGCAGCGCACGCCAGCCAGGGCAACACCCTGCTCGCCCACACCAAGCTCCACAAAGCCACGCACGTGATCACCGCCGGCCTCAATGCCGATGAGCGTGGCCTGGAAGTTGAACATCAGGTCATTGACGATGTCGTTCTCACCGGTTTTCTTGCCGTTGTCATCACAGTCCTCCTTGTTGAAGCGGATGTAGGTGCCGCCTGCTGCCACCTTGGAGTACAGCCCCCAATTGTGCTTGCGCAGCCAGTTGAATTTTACCGACGGCATGAACGAGAAGTAAGTCCTGGTAGTGTGTGAGCTCTGCACGTTATTCCTGAAACCGTTCTGGTGGTTAGAGGCAAACACGGCAACGGCACCCACGCCAATCAACGGGCTGGTGTGATAGTAATACTCCAGTCCGATAGGGCCGACGTATTTCTCGCCGTCCAGCGACTCGCCAAACTCCATCTGAATCAGATCGGTGTACATATCAAGCCAGAAGGTATTGGGTTCAACGCCATAGCTGATGCCGATCTCATGGCGGGTATCGTCATCGGCTTGAACAGGGAAACACAACAGGGTGCTGATGGCAAAGGCTGCCAATAAACTCTTAAACTTCATAATAATATTGTTTTTATTTTTTATTGTAGTTAGTGTGAAATTTTGCTCGCAAAGATACTTCTTTTATTGAAAATATAGAGCGCTTTTGTCATGTTTAGATAATTATGACAGACAACCTGGTTGCCTTGTTTGTATATTCCGTCGTAGTAATCAGTAATTTTTTGCATTATTTGTTGCGTTTTTATGAATTGTTTGCTAACTTTGCAGCGTGTGCTTAATTAACTTCTACTAATTATTTCTAATTATTATAAGTCTTAAACGATGAAAAAGTTAATCTCCTTTATTTTTGCATTTTTATTGTGCATTGGTGCGAACGCCCAGTTAATGACTGACGTTCAATTCTCCACGAGTTTCAATCAGCGAGCCGCGCAGGCCGCAGAACAAGGAACGGTGTCTCCCGATACCGTTAAGTTGAGTACCATTGTCGGCGTCCCGGTTACTGGGGTAATTACGGTTACCAATACGGGAACAGTCCCAATTTATCCGTTATCGGCTTACAGCAGTGTGACAACGTTTTTCACCTTGGATGACAACTTGGGAGAAATTCCTCCCGCTCCTGGTAACAATGTGGGTGAGATTATTGTTACCTATCTGCCCACGGCATCAGGTACACATACTGCCAATTACTCGATAAAAATCGGTGATGTCTTTAATCGGGTGATTCTTGAAGGTGTTGCCCGTGATGTAAAGCAAGGCGATGCCGATGGCGACGACTCGGTGACAATCAATGATGTGGCAGTTCTCATCGACAACCTGTTGGGCAACAGTGATGGTTCACTCTTTCTCCCTGACGGTGCCGATGCGGACAAAGACGGCCAAATCGGTATCAATGACGTGTCGGTTATCATTGACTATCTGCTGCATGGCACGTGGCCCGAACCCGAGCAACCCGATGATTCGGGCAATGAAACATTTACCGTCAATGGCGTGACCTTCACCATGGTGGGTGTGCAAGGAGGTACATTCACGATGGGTGGAACTCCCGAGCAGGGTAATGACACTGATGAAGACGAGTATCCCACTCATCAGGTGACCTTGTCCGGTTTCAGCATCGGCGAGACTCCGGTCACCCAAGAGTTATGGCTTGCTGTTATGGGTAGTAATCCTAGCGAGTTTTCCAGCGCTAATGGATATACCGAGAATTTGAACAAGCCTGTAGAAAGTGTCAATTGGAATGACTGCCAGGAATTTATCATTAGGCTGAATGAGTTAACAGGTCGGGTGTTCCGTCTGCCGACCGAGGCTGAGTGGGAGTTTGCCGCTCGTGGCGGTGTCAAGAGCAAAGGTTTCAAGTTCTCGGGCAGCAACTCATTAGGCACCGTTGGCTGGTATGCCTATAATCTGCCCTCAACAACCATCGGCGCCGACGGGTATGGCACACAGCCTGTGCGTCAGAAACTGCCTAATGAGTTGGGTATCTATGACATGAGTGGCAATGTCAGGGAATGGTGCCAGGATTTCTATGGCTCTTACAGTGCTGAGCCTCAAGTGAACCCTTATCATGCTTCTGGTACGAATCGAAACTTGCGTGGAGGTATCTGGAGTGGTGTGGAGAGATTCAGCCGTGTAGCATATCGCAGTTCTGGTGCCCCGACTTCAGCTGGGTCGAGAATTGGTGTGCGTCTTGCTCTGGATGCACCTGATGCGGCCTCCTTGTCAATCGCTCAAAACGGCTTGACCATTGAGGTGGAAGAAGAAGGATTTGTGGACATTCTCCATGGCAGTGGCAGTTACACCTACATTGTTGAGGATGGCGCGGAACATGTGTCATGCCGGATTTTCAATAACCAATTGTATGTAACTGGCCTCAGTTGTGGATATGCAACAATCATCATCAGGGACAACGTCACAATGCAGGAAACCGGTTTTGTAGCCCAGGTGACGCTGACCTTGTCGCAGCGCAGTTTAAAAATGATGGTCGGTGAGCAAATGACCATTGACATCACCAATGGCTCCGGGAGTTATTCCATCGAAGGATGTGAGGACATCGTGCAATGCCAGATCAGCAATGACCAGATTGTCGTTCAAGGCCTCAATATCGGTGCCGGAACAGTAACTGTCAAGGACAATGTCACCCTAGTTAAGGCAACATTCAACGTAGATGTTTTTAAGGCTGTAGCAGACGAAACTTTCACTGTTAATGGGGTGTCATTCACAATGAAAGCCGTTCCTGGTGGTTCATTTACTATGGGGAAGCCCGCTGAAGGCCAATCCTATTATGGGAGTTCAATGCCGGTCCACAAAGTTACAGTGTCAAGTTATCAGATTGGCGAAACCGAAGTTACCCAGGGCTTGTGGTTGGCTGTGATGGGAACGAATCCAAGTCGTTTCTCCAGTGCTAACGGATATACCGAGAATTTGAACAAACCTGTAGAATATGTCAATTGGGAGGACTGCCAAGAATTCATCTCCACATTGAATGCGTTGACGGGAAAGAACTTTAGGCTTCCTACCGAGGCCGAATGGGAGTTTGCGGCCCGTGGAGGCAGGTTTGGCGGGGGTTATAAGTATAGTGGAAGCAATGTGCGTGATGAGGTCGCATGGTATAAGGGCAATATTCCCTCCTCGACTTCCGGCACAGATGGATTCGGCACTCAGCCCGTTGGAACCAAGATGGCCAATGAATTGGGAATTTATGACATGAGCGGCAACGTTTGGGAGTGGTGTCAGGATTGGTATGGCGATTATCAAAGCCAATCTCAAATAGACCCCACTGGCCCAGAAAGCGGGACTACACGAGTGGTTAGAGGTGGAGCATGGAACTCTACAGGTTCCTATGATTACTTAGTAATAATTTGTAGAGAAGGTAAAGTACCTACAGGCAGATCCAATGAACGTGGACTGCGCCTTGCTTTGTAAGGAATCCATAGTTTAAGGATCATCAAGGATTGGTGATCAGCAAAATTATGGACCTGTGCCCAAATGTCAATAGACAACGAAAAGCCGAACCGCCAGTCGACGGTTCGGCTTTTCGCAATTAGTTGAATGTATTGATCTCAATCAAGGGGAATTTAGAATCGTGTTGTTTAGCGTTGAGGAACCGGTCGTAACGGGAAAAGGCGGCAGTAGCATCACGAGCGGTTGCGACCTCAAAGAAACTGGCCTCGTGGTTCCGGGGGTGCCAATTGCCGACGACATGGCCGCCGTCGAGGATGACGGGGTAGAAGATGCCGTTGTTGGTGTGGGCATTGGAGCGGTGTTCGTCAGCCAGGACGTGATGCCGTGACTTGTAGCCGATGAGGTATTCGTCAAACGAGGGCAACAGAATCATCTT
>JAEETL010000050.1 GCA_016290325.1 Muribaculaceae bacterium | reverse complement strand
CCGTCTATTTCTACAACTTCGCCGGTCGCCCTTGGCGCACTCAAGAACTGGTCAACCAAGTGCGCTCCGAATTCTATAATGCCACTCCAGCAGGCTATGCTGGCAACGATGACTGCGGACAGATGTCAGCGTGGTACATTTTCTCGGCATTAGGCTTCTATCCCTTCAATGCGGGCGCTGCCGAATATGTCACCGGCACACCGCTGTTCCAGCGTGCTACTCTGCACTTGGCTGGCGGCAAGGATTTTACCATCACCCGCAAGGGCGACAAGGGCATATACGTCAAGGAAATCCGCCTCAACGGCAAGCGGATACAGGGTTTCAAACTCAAGCATCAAGACATCATGGCTGGTGGAACGCTGGAATTTGTCATGAGTGAGAGGCGCCCCTAGGCCTTCGTATTCCTTAGTTTTATACCGTGGGCAGGGAGATACCGTTAAGCTGGCGGTAAAGGTTCAAGGCATACACATCGGTCATGGCGCTGATGTGGTCCAGCACGGCTTGCACCTGCTCAAAAAGCGTGGGGGCATGGACGTCATACTGCTGCGGGAACTTGTTGAGCAACAGCTGGGAATAGTTGCGTTCGGGATGCATGACAGCCTCCATGAGTTTATCCAACAGCAGGTTGATGATGCGGTTACCCGCCAAATCCACATCCACCACATAACCAGCCCGGTAAAGACGCTCCTGGGCCAACTTACTGCACGCCCGATAGGCCTCTGCGGGCAAGGGATCGATGCAGTCGATCAAACTGCCCTCAAAGCGTCCCTCCATGATTTCGTCCTCGTGGCTGGCAAACGTTGCGGCACACTGCTGTACCAGCAAACCCACGGCACAGGAACGCAGGTAGGCTATTTTCTCGTTTGGATCTGCCACCTGGTCCATGTGACTGCGGATACTTGCTTGACGCTCAGCGGTAAAGAATCCCATGAGCAGATTGATGGTCTCCTCGATGTCAATGATGCGCAGCTTATGGCCATCCTCAATGTCCATGATCTGGTAGCAGATGTCATCGGCGGCCTCGACGATGTAGACGAGCGGATGGCGGCAGTAGCGGTCCTCTTCCAGCTTGATCAGCCCTAACTCGTCGGCAATGCGAATAAACACATCTTTCTCGGTAGTGAAAAAGCCGAATTTGCCTTTCTTGCCAGCGTACATCGACGAATAAGGATACTTGACGATGGATGCCAAGGTGCTGTAAGTCATCGCGAAACCGCCAGGACGGCGGCCCTTGAACTGATGAACCAAGGTGCGGAACGAGTTGGCGTTGCCCTCAAAGTGGATGAGGTCATTCCACTGCTCGACCGTGAACTTTTCCTTGAATTCCAGTCCCTTACCCTCGCTGAAATAGGCACCGATGGTCTTCTCGCCCGAATGGCCGAATGGCGGATTGCCCAGGTCGTGTGCCAGACAGGCGGCAGCAACGATTTCGCCGATGTCACGCAATTTGTCGGCCCAAGGCTCACCCTCGTAGCGCGGCATGAGGCGGATGACCACCTCGCGTGCCATCGACTTGCCCACGCTCGATACTTCCAGGCTATGAGTCAGTCGGTTGTGCACAAAGATACTGTCAGGCAGCGGGAAGACCTGCGTCTTGTTCTGCAAGCGACGGAAAGGCGACGAGAACACCAGGCGGTCATAGTCGCGTTCAAAGTCGCTCCTGACTCCCCCACCCTTATCATCGTGGTAATGTTCCAGTCCCAGTCGTTTGTCCGAAATCAATCGGTCCCAATCCATGCGTTGTTGTGACATTTCGTTTCCAAATTTTGCACAAAAGTAGCAACAATCCCATTAATTATCAAAAAGTGATTATCGAAAAATGATAATCACTTTATAATTATGCCCAAAAATGCAAAGTAAATCTATTTTTCCAGTTGCTCGGCCACCCAGATGACCTACTCGTCGATGTTGTCGGTCAAGCGGGCGGGCAGTGGCAGGTCGATGAGATTTTTTATTGACATTCCTAAACATTGACATTTAAAAAAGGTTTCAAATGACGGTTGTAATTGTTTTTGATGTATTTTTGCAGTTTGTAACCAATCCCATGATTTATGGACAAGATAAACGTGAAGATCGTGAACAAGGGGCCGCATGAGGTGCCGCAGTACGGGACAGCGCTGAGCGCGGGGATGGACCTGCGGGCGTGGCTCGAGGAGCCGCTGACGTTGCAACCATTGCAACGGGCACTGGTGCACACGGGCATCTATATCGCTCTGCCCGAGGGATATGAGTGCCAAATCAGGCCCCGTAGCGGCTTGGCCTTGAAACGCGGCTTGACCGTATTGAACACCCCTGGGACCATCGATGCGGATTACCGCGGTGAGGTCGGGGTCATCCTCGTGAACCTGAGCAACGAGCCTCAAACCATCGAGAACGGTGAGCGTATCTGCCAGATGGTGGTCGCCCGTCACAGCACAGTAGAATGGACCATCGTTGATGACCTTGACAAGACCGAGCGCGGCGCAGGAGGATTCGGACACACGGGGACGAAGTGAATCAAATTCTCGGTTGAGAATTTGATGATTAGAGATTAGAAATTAATGAACTTTTCATCATTGACAACCATAACGATGAAACGACATATAGTAATATTGACCATAGCGTTGATGGCTCTGACAGCCGTTGCTGGCAAGAATGAACCGGCAAAAAAGGCCGTCAGCCTAGCCGACCGGCGCAAGGCCGAATACATCTTCTTGCAAGCACAGAACGAGAAGATGAAGGGCAATTATGACGCCTTCTATGAGCTCATGGCTCATGCCCACGAGATTGACCCCGATAACAGCGCCATCTCGTTCTACATGGGCATGTGCCTGGTAAGGATGAACAATACAACCAAGGAACGGTGCGAGCGCGGACTGGCGCTGATGAAAGAGCACTTTGAGTCTCAACCCGAGGATCTGTATGAGACGACATTCTACAGCGATGCCAACATGCAGCTGGGCCATCCCGAGGAGGCCCTGCGCGCCATCAAACTACTCAACGAGCACAACCCCAACCGATTGGAGCTGCAAGTGCGCCTTGCCGAGGCCTATTCGCGCTCGGGCGACTATACTCAGAGCAACGCCACCTATGACAGCATAGCTGCTATCTTTGGCGACGCTATCCAACTCACCGCCGGCAAAATCAACAACTACCAAGCCATGCAGGACAGCGCCGGCGCACTCAACGAAATGAGGCAACTGCTTTACAAAGCCCCCCAAAACGCCGATTACAACATCACCTTGAGCAATCTGTTCCAGCATTACGGAAACAGCGACAGCGCATTCTATTATTTGGATCGTGCCCAGGAATATGAGCCCGACAACGGCTACATCTACCTCGTACGGGCTGATTATTACAACCAGTTAGGCGATAGCGTAGGCTACGAGCAGCAAATCTATAATGCCCTCACTGCCGAGCAGCTTGACGTGGACTCCAAACTGGGCGTACTGCTGAGTTTCATACGCGAACGACTCGCCCAGGAGGACACCACCCAACGCATCAACGACCTATTCACCGTCCTTATCAAGCAACATCCCCACGAGGCAAACATCCACCAGTTGTACAGTGAATACCTGTACGCCAAAGAAGACATCAAGGGCGCCATCGAGCAACTGGGCTACAGCCTTGACGTGAATCCCACCGATGCCAGCGGGTGGCGCAATATGGTCATTCTCAACATGATGGACGACAATTATGCCGACGCGGTCAAAGCCTCGGAGAAAGCCCTTGAATACAATCCCGGCAACCTTGACCTGATGGGTTATGTCGCGGGGTGCTACCACCAGATGAAAGAATTTGACAAAGCGATAGAAACCTACGTCAATACGCTTGCCATGACTGACTCCACCGATGTCGAGAAGCAGTCAGAGCTCTATTGCGGCATGGGAGACACCTATAGCGAGATGAACGACACGGTAAAGGCCGTCGAGTGTTATGAGAAAGCGCTTGAGTTGGACGCGCTCAACTCGGGAGCGCTCAACAACTACGCCTACTACCTCGCCCAGCGTGCCCAAAATCTGGATCGTGCCGAGCGGATGGCTGCCCTTGCGGTAAAAGAAGATCCTGAAAACGCTAACTTCATCGATACCTACGCCTGGGTTTATTTTGCCAAGAAAGACTACAACATGGCGCTTCTTTACATCAAGAGCGCGATGGAAAAAGGTGAAAACGAGCATTTCCTTGAGCATTACGGCGACATCCTGTGGTTCACCGGTGACCAGGACGGCGCCGTCGAGCAATGGACCAAGGCCCTTGAGCAGGATTCAGAGAACGAATTATTACAACGCAAAGTAAAAGACAAGACTTACTATGAATGATGACATTCATGGTAGGTTAAAGGTTAGAGGTTAACGGTTAAAGAGATTTTGAGATTATTTCTTAATTAAATGATTATGAAGAAAATAAATATTGCGATACTAATTATACTTGTAGCATCGATGACCGCTTGTGGCACATTCAAGAAGGCCAATACCAATCAACCCGTCATCAACCCGACAGGTCAAGGCCAATCGACACAAGGCGAAAGCCATGACGACCCGTTTGCTGCGATAGTCTCAACTTTGGGCGAATGGCAGACCTTGCAGACCGGTGGCAACATCTCGCTGAAGGGCGGCAATAACTTCTCCTCGTCGATCCAGGTGCGCATGATTCGTGACAAGGCTATTTTCATCTCACTCAGGCCGATGCTCGGTATTGAGGTGGGCAGGCTGCTCATAACCGCCGACAGCCTTTACGCTGTAGATAAGGTACACAAGCGCTACATTGCCGAGAAAGTGTCGATTCTCACCGCGGGCATCCCCGTGACCGTGAGCGATGTTCAGGACATTTTCCTGGGTAGGCCGTTCATTATCGGCAAGGGCACCATTAGCGAGGGAAACAAGTCCCAAGTGACCGTTTCACGCGAGGGCAGCAACATCCTGCTTACCCCTAACGAGAAATATAAGGGTTACGGCTACTCTTTCACCTTCGACAAGTCTAACCGCATCACCTCGCTAGACATCATTCCATCGGGCAGTACCACCCCTGCCTACCAAGTCAAATTCAGCGGCGTGAAGTCCACCCCTGCGGGCAATATCGCCCACGATATCAACGTGGATGCCACTGTCGATAAAAAGAAAATGGCTTTCTCGTTGAATTATAAGAACATCGAGTGGAACAAACAGGTGAATATTGACCGCAGCATCCCCAACAGTTACAAGCGCATGGATGCCGCCAGCCTGTTCTCCTTGTTCTAACCGCAGGTGTTCAGGGTGGTGTTTGGCTTTCTGCCAAATCACTAAAAGCTAGAACTGGATATACTTTATCACCGTTTTCTGCGTTATGTTATTATATATAACATAAAAAGTCAATGAAGTCACAACTCCGCATATTGTCGCTCGTGGCATACCTCGCGTGTGCCATCACAGCGTTCTCTCAAGTTAAAATCACCGGAAAAGTCGTGGATGCCGCAGGCGAGCCTATAGAGTTTGCCACCGTGCGCCTGCTTGGCACTGCCGTGGGCACAAACACCGACACCAAGGGTGAATATGAGTTGACCGTACCCAAAGCCGACACCGTTAGGATTGAATTCTCATGTTTGGGTTATACCACAATAACACGCCAGCTCATCAAGCCCCAAGGCACTGTTTCCATTAATCCCAAGCTATATGAGAAGACGCTTGAACTGGGCGAAGTCGAGATTACCGAATACAAGAAGCAGACCAACACCATGCAGGGTATCGACGTGGACATGTTACGTCGGACGCCTGACGCATCGGGCGGTAGTGTCGAGGCGGTATTGACGACGATGGCCGGTGTGAGCAGCAAGAACGAGATGAGTTCACAATATATGGTGCGAGGCGGCTCTTATGACGAGAACAGCGTCTATATCAACGGCATAGAGGTCTATCGACCGCAGCTCATCAGCAGCGGCCAGCAGGAGGGATTGAGTATCATTAACCCCGACATGGTGCGCAAGGTTGAGTTCTCGACGGGTGGCTTCAGCGCCGAGTATGGCGACCGCATGTCGTCGGTACTCGACATCACCTACCGCGAGCCCCAGGCCTTTGAGGGTGCTTTTGCCGCAAGTCTTCAGGGCGGTAGCCTCATGCTGGGACACAGCACCCGCCATTACTCGCAGATGCACGGCGTTCGCTACAAGCGCAACTCCTCGCTCATGGGCTCACTGGAGAGCAAGGGCGAATATGACCCGCAATACTTTGACTACCAAACGAGTCTTGTCTTCAAGCCTATCGACAAGCTGCGCATCGCTCTGCTAGGTAACGTGAGCATCAACGATTACCGCTTCACCCCCGTGAACCGCGAGACCAGTTTCGGTACCAGCGAGGAGGTACGCACGTTTACCGTCTTTTTTGACGGCTACGAGAAGGACAAGTTCCATACCTATTTTGCTGCAGCCTCGGCCACCTATCTGTTTAACGACAAAGGCACCGATCTGACCATTCAGGCATCGGGTTACCGTACCGACGAGTTGGTGAGCTATGACATCCACGGCGAGTATTGGCTTGACCAAGCCGGTGAAGAGCAAGGTGTGGGCAAATATCACGAGCATGAGCGCACCCGCCTCAAAATGAACGTGATGGACCTCACCCTGCGCGGTCACGTCGGCCTCAACAACAATAGTATCTCCTATGGCCTGTCGATGCGTAACGAGGACATCTATGACCGCTCCCGCCAGTGGCAGTGGCGCGATAGTGCAGGCTATTCCCTGCCCCATATCCCTGATCAGGTCAATGTCATCTTCACTGAGACGTCGAGCAACGACTTGAACACCACCCGCATTGCCGGATGGCTCATGGACACGTGGCGTTTCAACAGCAATGCGGGCTACTGGTCGCTCAATGCGGGCGTAAGGTTGTCGCATTGGAACTTCAACGGCGAGACCCTTGTATCGCCCCGCGTGAGTCTGGGCTTCGTGCCTGAGCGCAATGGCAACCTGTCGCTACGTCTTGCCACGGGCGTCTATTATCAGGCTCCGTTCTACAAAGAATACCGCCAGCAGGTGATGGACTCGCTGAATAACCGTAACATCCTGCTCAACAAGGACATCAAGTCACAGCGCAGCATCCACGTCATTCTGGGTAGCGACTACACCTTCCGCGCGCTTGACCGTCCCTTCAAGTTCACCGCCGAGGCCTACTACAAGAATCTCTCCAACCTCATCCCCTATGAGATTGACAACCTCAAGCTCGTCTATAGCGGTGTGAACGTATCTAAGGGCTATATCGCGGGCATCGACATGAAGTTGTTCGGACAGTTTGTAGAGGGCACCGACTCCTGGCTCAGCGTATCGATCATGAAGACTCAGGAAGACCTCAACGGCGTGAAAGTTCCGCGTCCTACCGACCAGCGCTACAGCGTCGCACTGTTCTTTACTGACTACTTCCCCAACATCCCGCGCCTCAAGTTCAGCCTCAAGGGCATCGTGAGTGATGGTTTGCCCACCACAGCGCCCCACCTGACGCGCGCCGACTCCTATGTGCGCCAGCCCGCTTACAGGCGTGTGGACGCGGGCCTGAGTTATGAGCTTGTCGGCAAGGAGAACCGTCCTAGCTCCGGGCCACTCAGCCACTTCAAGGAAATCTGGCTTGGCATCGACTGTTTCAACCTGTTTGACATCAGCAACGTGAGCAGCTATTACTGGGTCACCGACGTGAACAACATCCAGTATGCCGTCCCCAACTACCTCACCCGCCGTCAGCTCAACGTCCGCCTCTCGGCTAGTTTCTAGAACCACCTAGTTTCTATAAAAAATCTAGCCAGCCCATCTATTTCTGGCTAGGAATTTGTCATACCCATAGCAAAGGAGTGACAGCCCACTGCTGACGAGCGTTGATTTCCCATGCATCCCAAGAAAAGAGAAAACCATAAAAAAACATATCACAATGCAAAAACTTGATATCAAAAAAGCAAAACTGGCAACTTTTTATTATCTTTGCCCTTTGACAGAAAAAACATTATTGATTATCAACTCTTAATTAAAACGAATTAGAATCATGGCAAAACCTTATGTAATCGGTATCGACATGGGCGGCACTAACACCGTCTTTGGTATAGTGGACGCTCGTGGCAATGTGATTGCCAGCAGCTCGATCAAGACTGGCAAACACAGCGACTTTAAAGACTATATCGACGAGCTTCACACCGAGCTGTCTCGTCTGATCAAGGACAATGACGCTGAGGGCAAGATTAACGGCATCGGCATCGGTGCTCCCAACGGCAACTACTACACTGGAATGATTGACCAGGCTCCTAACCTGCCCTGGCCGATGCCCATCCCCCTGGCCGACATGGTGACCAAGAAATTCGGCATCCCCTGCCTGATCACTAACGACGCTAACGCTGCAGCCATCGGCGAGATGACCTATGGCGTGGCTCGCGGCATGAAGGACTTTATCATGATCACCCTGGGCACTGGTGTGGGCAGCGGTATCGTGGTAAACGGACAAATGGTGTATGGCCATGATGGCTTTGCCGGTGAGTTGGGCCACGTGATTGTGAAGCGCACCAACGGTCGCGTGTGCGGCTGCGGTCGCACAGGCTGTCTGGAGGCTTACTGCTCGGCAACAGGCGTTGCCCGCACGGCACGCGAGTTCCTGGAGCTGCGTGACGAGCCGTCAAAACTGCGCGAATATGACATCGAGGCTATCACGAGCAAGGATGTGTATGACTGCGCCGTTGCCGGTGACAAACTGGCCAAGGACATCTTTGAGTACACGGGTAACATCCTGGGTGAGGCACTGGCCGACTTCACCAACTTCTCGAGCCCCGAGGCGTTTGTGCTGTTTGGCGGCTTGACCAAGAGCGGTGACCTGATCATGAATCCCGTGAAGGAGGCCTATGACCGCAATGTGCTGGGTATCTATAAGGGTAAGGTGAAGATCCTCATTAGCGAACTGAAGGAGAGCGACGCAGCCGTGCTGGGTGCCAGTGCACTAGGCTGGGAAGTGAAAGAGTAAGAGCTGAGGAAAATGAGGAAATTTATTTTCAGCATTGCGTTGGCAGCCGTGTGCTGCGGATGCTTGATCTCTTGTAACGAGAAGCCCAAGAGCTACAAGTTTGTGAAAGTGATGCCCGACGGCAAGGAAATTGTTGAGGAAATTAAGGCACTGAACGATACTGTCGCTGTGAAGGAGTTTTTCGGCATCATGGAAAAGATGTTTGTCGAGAATGCCGAGCCTCCCTATCAGGCCATGTATCTCATCTCGCCTGCTGGCGACACATTGAATACCAACGAGGCATTGATGGAGGCGGCGTTGAAGCCTACCGCGTTGCCTAAAGATAGCGAAAAGCCAACTCCCTAAGCGCTCACTATCACAGAATAACTAATAAAATGCAACGAACCCCGCACCATCGACTGGTTGCGGGGTTCATTGCAAAATATTGCGAAGCAGCAGATTGTTTACTCTTCGGTCTTGGGAGCTTCCTCGGTAGCGGGAGCGGGAGCAGCAGCGGCAGTATTGGTTTTCTTGCGGCTGCGGCGAGTCGTCTTCTTAGCGGCTGCCTTCTCCTGGCTCTTAGCCTCGAGCATAGCCTCATTGAAGTCTACGAGCTCGATGAAGCAGGTCTTAGCGTTGTCACCCAGACGGTTACCGAGTTTCAAGATGCGGGTATAGCCACCGGGGCGGTCACCGATCTTAGCAGCAACGGTCGAATAGAGTTCCTTAACGGCCTGCTTGTTCTGGAGGTGCTTGAAGACGAGGCGGCGCGATGCGGTAGTGTCGTCCTTAGCCCTGTTGATAAGGGGCTCGGCATAAACGCGCAGGGCTTTAGCCTTAGCGAGGGTCGTGATGATGCGCTTGTGCATGATAAGCGAGATGGTCATGTTGGCCAACATGGCATCACGATGGGCGCTCTTACGGCTCAGATGGTTGAATTTCTTATTATGTCTCATCGTTTTTTACTCTTTTTCTAATTTGTATTTAGTGATATCCATGCCAAAGTGCAGATTGAGTGTGGCCAACAGCTCCTCAAGCTCGCTGAGCGACTTCTTACCGAAGTTGCGGAACTTGAGCAGGTCGGTCTTGTTGAAGACCACGAGTTCTCCAAGCGTCTCGACCTCTGCCGACTTGAGGCAGTTGA
>JAEETL010000027.1 GCA_016290325.1 Muribaculaceae bacterium | reverse complement strand
AGTTCCTCGAGGTTCACAAGGACTTTGCTAAGAACATCATCGTTGGTTTCGCTCGCTTCAACGGCCAGGCCGTTGGTGTTGTTGCCAACCAGCCCAACTGCATGGCAGGTGTGCTCGACGTGAACGCCTCGAAGAAGGGCGGTCGCTTTGTTCGCTTCTGCGATGCCTTTAACATTCCTCTGGTAACCCTCGTTGACGTGCCCGGCTTCCTGCCTGGTACCGGCCAAGAGTACAATGCCGTGATCATGAACGGTGCTAAGTTGCTGTACGCCTATGGCGAAGCTACTGTGCCCAAGGTAACCGTAACCCTGCGTAAGAGCTACGGCGGCTCTCACATCGTGATGAGCTGCAAGCAGCTGCGTGGTGACTTGAACTATGCATGGCCTAGCGCCGAGATCGCTGTGATGGGTGCTGCAGGTGCTGCCGAGATCCTCTATGCCAAGGACAGCAAGAACTTCAAGACTCAAGCCGAGGAAGCCAAGGCTGCCGGCGATGAGAAGAAGGCTAAGGAGCTGCTCGAAGAAGGCAAGAAGTTCATCCAGGCCAAGGAAGACGAGTACAACAACCTCTTCTGCACGCCTTACAATGCAGCCCGTTATGGCTACATCGACGACGTGATTGAACCGCGCAACACCCGCTTCCGCGTAATCCGCGCCCTGGAAGTGCTGCGCACCAAGAAGTTGACCAACCCTGCCAAGAAGCATGGCAATATCCCCTTGTAAACCATCAATGCAAACTGTTATGAGTAAAAGAGCATTGACACTCATGCTGTTGTGTGCCATCCTCGCCCTGCCCACGCTCGCGCAAAGCCGCAAGAACGTGCGCATCAACGAGGTAATGGTGCAGCAGGATAGCACGGGCGGCAATGGCTGGGTCGAGTTCTATAACTCGTCCTATGGCTCAACTGCCGTCGAGCAGATGTTCATCACGACCTTGAGCCGTGAGGAGATCCAGAATGTGTTCGATAAGAATAAGGGCAACAAGAAAAAGCCCAAACAGATTCTGGTTGAACTCTGCGAAGCCCAACCCGGGGCCATCTACGAGATTCCCCGCGGCGATGAGCGCCACACCAAGATCGCTCCTCGCACCCACTTCGTCATGGAAGCCGATGGTGACCCCAAGTCGGGCACCTTCCACATGCCTTTCACTTTCACCAGTGGCAAGGACAATTACATTGCCCTCTATGACGTGAATGGTGACCTGGTTGACGACGTGACAATTCCCGCCACGCTTAACGTTGGTGAGACTTACGCTATTAAGGCCGAGGGCCGTCTGCCGAGCGTACTGGACGACGGCAAGACCGAGTGGACCGTGAAAGACGGCAAGACCATCGAGTCCGCTGTCACCAAGGGTAACTACAACATCCGCGAGGTGAACGAGAACATCGAGGCCTTCCACATCAAGGATCCTCACGGTTACTGGATTGCCCTGTTAGCCATGTCGGTAGTATTCATTGCACTGGCACTGCTCTACATCCTCTTCAAGTTGTTCGGTATGTTTGCCAGCCGCAACCTGTCGAGCGAGGATAAGCCTAAAGCCGAGGCCGCTCCTGCTGCCCAAGCTGCCGCTATTCCCGCTGGTGGTGATGCCGACGGCGAAACGATGGCAGCCATCTGCTTCGCCTTGTATCAGCACCTGAACGCCCACGACAACGAGAGTGGCGTGTTGACGCTTACTCCCCGTGACGGCTCGACATGGGCTTCAAAAACTGGCCTGATGCGTGAATTACCCGTTATCAAAAAATAATCACCAATAAAAATCATTCACTCAAAATGAAGGAATACAAGTATAAAATCAATGGCAACGAGTACAATGTTGCTGTCGATAACATTGAGGGCAACATCGCCCACATCCAGGTCAACGGTGTAGCCTATGACGTTGAGTTGCCCGAGCAGCCCAAGGCCGCTCCCGCAGTGAAGCGTGTTGCCGTGAGCGATGCTCCCGCTGCCGCTCCCAAGCCCGCAGCCCGCAAGGCCGCTCCCGCCGCTGGTGGCGGTCACGTCATTGAGTCGCCGCTTCCCGGCGTCATCAAGGACATCTTTGTCAAGGTGGGTCAGCAGGTAAAGGCCGACGATGTCGTTTGCATCCTCGAAGCCATGAAGATGGGCAATGAGATCCATGCTGGCGTTGACGGTACTGTCAAGAGCATCGAGGTATCGAAGGAGGATTCGGTACTCGAGGGTAACACAATCATGGTAATCGGATAAAAACAGACTCCAGATTATGGTACTGCTTGACAATTTCCTGTTCACCAAGTTGTTGGACTTCTGGCACTTCACGGGGTTCTACAACTTTGACTACACTAACCTGATCATGATTTTGGTGGGTCTGTTCTTTATCTACCTCGCCATTAAGCATGATTTTGAGCCCATGCTGCTCGTGCCCATCGGCTTCGGTATCCTGATTGGTAACATTCCGTTCCAGCCGGGTAACGAGATCGGCATCTATGAGGATGGGTCAGTGCTAAACATCCTATATCAAGGTGTGCGCAACGGCTGGTACCCGCCGTTGATCTTCCTGGGCATAGGTGCGATGACCGACTTCAGTGCGTTGTTGGCTAACCCCAAGCTGATGCTTGTTGGCGCTGCGGCACAGTTCGGTATCTTTGGTGCCTATATGATCGCCCTGTTCCTGGGCTTCATGCCCGACCAGGCTGGTGCTATCGCCATCATTGGTGGTGCAGACGGCCCCACCGCTATCTTCTTGTCGTCCAAACTGGCGCCCAACCTGATGGGTGCGATTGCCGTGAGTGCCTACAGCTACATGGCGCTCGTGCCGGTGATCCAGCCGCCCATCATGCGCCTGCTCACGACCAAGAAGGAGCGCATGATGCGCATGAAACCCGCCCGCAAGGTCAGCCAGCTGGAGAAGATCGTCTTCCCCATCTTCGGTTTGTTGCTCACCTGCTTCGTGGTGCCCTCAGCTATCCCCCTGTTGGGTATGCTGTTCTTCGGCAACCTGCTGCGTGAGAGCGGTGTGACCAAGCGTCTGGCCCACACTGCCAGCAACGCGATGACCGACATCGTGACCATCCTGCTGGGTATGACCGTGGGTGCTTCGACCCAGGCATCACAGTTCCTGACCAAGGAGACTATCTTTATCTTTATCCTTGGTGCATGTGCCTTTGTCATCGCCACCTGTTCGGGTGTTTTGTTCGTGAAGATCTTTAACCTGATTTTGCCCAAGAGCAAGAAGTTGAACCCGCTTATCGGTAATGCCGGTGTGTCGGCTGTGCCTATGGCCGCACGCATCAGCAACGACCAGGGTCTTAAAGCTGATCCCAGCAACTACCTGCTCATGCACGCCATGGGGCCCAACGTGGCCGGCGTGATCGGCTCAGCAGTTGCTGCCGGTGTCCTCCTGGGCTTCTTGGGATAAGACACAATCACATGATACTCAATAAAACAGGCGGCCGAATGGTCGCCTGTTTTGTTTTATGACTTATGTATAGGGGTTAGTGCTTGAACATGCGATCGATGGTTCGCTTGTCCTCGCGTTCCTTGATGGACTGTCGCTTGTCGTACTGCTTTTTACCGCGGGCTGTGGCAATGACCTCAAGATCGCTGAACTTGGAGATAACGCCACACCTGGGCATATTGTCCTTGTCACTCAATAAATTCTCTGAGTATTGCTTGCATACTTCAAGAATTCTTACGAAATTTACGAACAAGTAGTGCATAGGGTGATTTGAATTTAATGTTTTGACCACCATTAAATCATTATAAATCAGCGATATGTGTAGCCTTTTATTAACTTTTTAGTCCCGACAACGGGTAATTAAGTATTGATTTTATTATGGAAGATTTTAAAGAGCCTCAAGCAATGAGTGATGAACAGAAATTGCGTGACTTGCAACAACGCATCATTGCAAAATCTGAGAATTTAATCAAACACCTACAAACAGAAGGAGGAGAAGGAAAGCACCAATGGCTAGGTATCGCTTTCCTGGTCGTTGTTGTTGCGCTTATAGTTGCGTACATAGTATATGACTATTTTACGAATGACTTGGGGCCATTTGATGTTTGGATCGGTGGTTGCGTAGCCGGTTGCCTGATTGCATATTATATCATGAACAAGGTAATGCGACATTTTCTCTCAAGAATGAAAAATGCCAATAGGACTTCACAGTTTTATCAGGATGTAAAGCGGTTAATAACAACCCACAAATTGCGATGCTGGATACCATATATCTTTGGATTTATTTGCGGTTATTTTGCTGCAATTGAATTGACTCCCACCAATTCAAATTCAACATGGCCGTTAATTATTATAAATATCTTGTGGATTTTATGCACGATTGTGGGCGCAGCGATGAGAAGCTGGTATCTTGATGATGATTTTCGTTATGACGTTGAAGAGTTAGGAGAACATCGATGAAGTACTCTCATATCACATGGAAAAACAGGCGGCCAGATGGTCGCCTGTGATATTTATTGACTTATAAATAGGGGTTAGTGCTTGAACATGCGATCGATGGTTCGCTTGTCCTCGCGTTCCTTGATGGACTGTCGCTTGTCGTACTGCTTTTTACCGCGGGCTGTGGCAATGACCAATTTTGCCAGGCCTCGCTCGTTGATGAACAGGCGCAACGGGACGATAGAGAATCCCGGCTGCAGAGCATCCTTGGCAATGCGGCGAATTTCCTTGCGGTTGAGCAAGAGTTTGCGGTCGCGGTGCGTCATGTGGTTATTGTAGGACCCAAAGCTATACTCGGCAATATACATGTTCTTGACCCAGACTTCGCTGTTAATGACCGCGCAATAGGTATCGGTCAATCCCACCTTACCCTGACGAATGGATTTGATCTCGGTACCGGTGAGCACAATACCCGCAGTGAAGGTCTCGACGATTTCATAGTCGAATGTGGCCTTGCGGTTCTTGATATTGACAGTATTGTTGTGGTTATTATTCTTTGCCATAGATACTCACGTTCATTTAATGATAAACAAGCCTAATATAGCTTCAAACATAAAGGGCAAGCCAAGCAACAAAGCCGATGAGATGATGACAAATTTAGCGACCTTGTTTTTCTTGACAAAGAGGTTATCGGTACCTCGATATGCCATCCATGGCAGATAGACCATGAGGAATAGAACCGGCGTGAAATCGCTGGGCAACAAATTGCTCAAGATCCTGAGCAAGACCAGGAAAATGAGATTGTACAGGATATAATCGTTCAACCGTGCCTTAGCCCCTTCGGTCTTGGCCAACTCGGGATAAAACCCTTCCAGCAGGTAACTGATCAAAAAATAACTGATGAAAAAGGTCGAGAATAGCACAATACCCGTCATGAGCGACGAACTGAACAAAATCGTGCGGTCATAAATCATGGGCACAAAGCACGACAAGGCCAACACACACAGCAACGGGATATAGGCACTGCGCAGCACCTTACCTGTTGGTATGTTGGATTGATTAATAACTTCCCAACCGTATTTTGGGGAAGTGATCACACAAAATATGTTATGCCAGATGCTCATTTTCAACTTTTGCGGCTGCAAAGATACTGCTTTTTTTACAAATACAAACTGAGTCGCCCTATTTTATTTACAAAAGTAAAAAATGAAACAAATTAATCATGAATAACGACAAAATATCGTAATTTTGCCCCATAATACACAAATCATATATTCATTCCATTTTTTAACCAATAAACGATCACAAAAATGAAGAAGTTATTATTCGCAATGACAACAGTCCTATTGATGGGTTCATGCTCCACCCAACCAGGAGAAAAACAAGAGACAGCTGCTAACACGACCGATAACGGCCAAGCAGCCATCGAGAACATCATGACTCGAACAAGCATCCGTCAATACAAAGACCAGCCTGTCGAGCAGGAAAAAATCGACATCATGCTCAAGGCTGCAATGGCAGCACCGACGGCTGTGAACCTGCAACCGTGGCACTTCATTGTCATCAATGACAAGAACACCATCAAACTGCTCTCGGGCCAGCAGCCCACCAACGCACCACTGATGATTGCCGTGTGTGGTGACACCGACAAGACCACCATGCCCGATGGCAAAGGCAAGTTGCCCGACTTTTGGGTACAAGACGTATCGGCCGCTACCGAGAACCTGTTGCTCGCCGCCCATGCCCAAGGCTTGGGTGCCGTTTGGACTGGTGTTTATCCTGTCATGGAACGTGTGGCCGAGGTTGCTAATGTCTTGAACTGCCCCAATAACATCATTCCGCTGGCCGTCGTGAGGATTGGCTATCCCGACGAGTCACCCGAGCCCAAAGACAAGTTCAAACAGGAAAACATCAGCTACAACAAGTTTGGCGGCAAGATGGAGTAAAGCCCAACCAACTTAATATCACAAAGAAACCTGCTTTTTGCGAGAAGCAGGTTTCTTTGTTTTAACTTATCGAATCAAATGCGTTATCCAAAAAGGAAGGTGTGATAAAGCTCGGGTTCATATATGCTGCCTGTCTTGATCACCGCTTTGGCAATCTCATAATAGATATAATAGAAATTGCACAGTGCCATCACCGCAAAAAGCAACCACTTGCGCTCCCGCCACAAGTATTGCATGGTATAGCAAACCATGATGAGGAAACAGCATCTCATCAAATCACCAGGTCGGCTCAGGTACTGTGTAGTGTTGGCCATGATGTTGAGGTAGCCCAAATGGAGCAATGTGAAACAATACATGGCGGGCATGACACGGTCAGCCGGGAACATGCGCCTAATTGAAGGATAATACCAAATCAGTATAAAGCATGAGAGCAGCGGACAAAGGCGCGTGGGCCCCATCACACTCCTGAAAGCATAATTGGAGTTGGTGGAGAACAGGCGATAATAGTGGCCATAGCCTAACAGATCGGCAAACTGGCCCAAACGGTCAAATGTCCACTGGATCCATTGCGGGAAAGAGCCAATCAGGACGCACAGCACGAGCAGCGTGAAAGGCACCCACCGCTTAACATTACGGAATGGAATGAGTGGCACGAAATAGAGCGGGATGAGCACTATTGACATCTTGTGAAGAGTCATCGCCAGCAAACACAATAGCAGATACAGCCAAAACTTGCGGCGGACAATCAACTCAACCATCAAGACAAACAAGCACTCTACCACCCCTTGACGCAATGTGCTCATCCACTGCACATAGTACGGCCCAGTAAAGATGCATAACGCTATCCATGGAAGCAACACCTTGCGGTGCCTGAGCGCATAGTAGAGCAGCGAAATCTGCAATAATGCCCAAAAAGCAAAATAAAAAGCGAAATGCAGACCCGAGCGAGCCATTACACGCGTAGCAAGCATAAAACCGGGCTCGAAATTCTCGCGTGAGGTCTCCCCCATCGACTGCATGGTCACATAGTAGTTGTAGTACATGTTGTAGTCCCAGCTCGTGAGCCACCTCACGGCCGAAATCGCAACATAGATGAGTATGGCAGCAAGTATCTCCCAAGCGTAAAATGGCAGTTCTTTTCCGCCATTGGTAATAAGTCGTTCCTCACGGTGGTACACATGCCATCCCAGCAATGCCATGATAATGGCAGTTCCGGTGTAGACTGTGAGGCTGAGTACCATAAATCAATTATCGCTATTTAACTAGGGACAAGTTAATAGACAAGCCATAGTTGGTATTGGTCGTCGGATAGGACGAGGTGGAAACCAGCGGCGAATTACTCTGGTAATCAAAGAAAGCACCTACCGTGATGCGCTTACTCATCACATAATTAGCGGTGAAATTAACGCTCCACGAGCGGGTACCGTTAGTAGGCTGGGCCTTGGCAGCGGTAATCTCGGTGGAATTGAAGTCCGTACTCTCACCGTTCTCGGTCATGCCATAACCGAACTTGCGAATCAGAGACGTGTTGCTTGACATCTTTACGCCGAGGCTGAGCGTGAGGTCATTGTTTACATTCTGCTGCTTAGACTTGATCTTGAGTACCTGGTTGAAATTGGCAATCTTATAGCTCGACCCCAGAGAAAACGATTTAGTACCTGCCTCGACCAACTGACCCGCAGACGAATTAAGTGTCAGTGTGCGCTGATCGTCATATTGGGCATTGATTGAGAGGTCATTGAAGAACGTGGCATTGAAACCAATCAACGGAGCAAACTTCTCGTTTAAGGTAACCGACGCGATGTTGAAAGGTGATGATGGAATAATGAGATTATTCATAGCATCATTAATAAATCCCAGACCGTCACCAATGGTCACCCAGTCACTGAACGAGGAGAATGAACCCACATTATAGGTACACTCATAGGCATGATTAAGGGCAAACGACTTAAAGATCTTCTTAAAGAACGGGATGCGCATCAACCCATCATAGGAGATTCGCCAGTTGGGCAGAATCTCTTTCCATGAGGGGAAGGGATTCAGGTTCACCTTATTAGCGTCTTTACCCGAATAGGCTGCCATGAAGGCAGGAATGAGCACATCACTGCTGGCCTTGTTTACCGCACCATTATTGATATTGTAGGTGCTATTAGCCTTATCAGTGCCACGCAAGAAGCCTCTGTCGGGATAGGTCGTACCCATATATTGCTGCTGGATACGGTCAGCAATAATCGGAATATTGCTCAAGAACTTACTAAACGTCTCGCTGCGGTAATTATCTTCACTACTAAAGCTCTTGAGCGCAGTAGCCATAGCGATGTGTGTCTTGATGTAGCTACCGCCATAATTGTAGATCGGGTCAGTGAACATATACTGTATCTGACTCGTTCTGTTATCCGTCCTGTTACCCTTAAGGGTGATTTTGAGGCCAGAGATGGGTTCGAGCTGAATCTCAGCCTTGAATTCATTGGTGCGGGCAAAAATCGCCGGTGAAGTATGTTTCGAGTCACCAATTAGCCAACCACGATCCAGTGATTTCTCAATGTAGGACTCTCCCACAAAACCAAAAGCAAAGTCCAAACCAGGAGCCAACACATCGTAATGATTAGACTGTCCAAAGATATCACCAATCTCAGGGATGAATTGCGGTATAGATAAAGACGTTGTTTTCTTCCATTGCACATTGACGTTGCGCACACTCATCAGCACACGAGACATGTACTGTGCAGCCTCAGTAAAGAAGTTCTTCCTCTCGACTTTGGGCAACTCAGTGATTGTGAACTTAAGATTCTCGGTACCAAGTGTCGTGATTTCCACATTATCCTTATCCACTACCCTATACTCAATCTTGAAGGGCGTGTCATCGGTTTTAGTGGCACTCACTTTCACATTATTGACACCCATCTTGTGATTAATGACCGTGGCCGAATCGGGATTCAGCTTGATGGTGCGGCTAAATTTCTTGGGTTTATCCTTCTTAACAGGTTGCTTAGATCGTTTAGTGTTTTTGCTAGAGAATCGCTCGTCAATTTTCTTGAAGTAAGGAATCTTGGTGTAGAACTGCTCTAAGTTGAAACGGCCATCCAGCGTCCTGGACGTTTGGTTAGCAATCGTGTTACCCGACGATATATTATTGATAACAGTTCCGCGATCCCAGCGGTAAGTGGAATTATAGGATGCGTTTGCAGTGATCCAACTCAATATGGGAATCTGGCTGAACGGAGCCTTGTAACTCATAGTAAATGTCTGATTGTAGGCCCAAGGAGTGCCTAAATCCTTAATAGACGCCATGACCGTGTCACGCCAATTACGGTAATCATCGGAGTGAAGATCCCTCCTCACCTGACCCACGGGCTCAAGGATGTGGGCCGTTGTATTGCTGTTGAATGAGGCCGTCAGCGACTTGATGGGGTTCCACGAGATAGCAAACTGGCGATCCCAAAGGAAGTTCTTGCTGACCGATGGATCCATATGGATTGTAATACCCGTCTCATTGCGCGTTAGCTGCTCATAGTAATAACGTGAGATATTTGTGTTGAAGGCCACATTGCTGGGCAACCAATGAATCTCCCAGTCATGGAAGAACTTCAAGTTCTTATTTTTCTCATCGATGAAATATGAGAACGGCTTAAATGGCTTAGCATACGGAGTCCAACTGTATTGCATACTACCACGATAGTCATTGGTGTTCTCGTACTCATTCTCGGGATCATTGAGGTGTTGCTTGCTAAAAGAGTAACTGAAGGAGAAGTTGGCAGGATCCCAAGGCATGGGATTCTTCATCGTCTTCACGTCAAATTTAAGTCCCGAAATCGAGAAGTTACTTGCTGTACGCTGGGTTACAGCATAATTCATGATGCTGTCTTTCTGCTCCTTGGTTTCATAGATAGCAACGGCCTCATCCAGTTTCACGTCCTGATCCAATGGGTTATACTTGGGCTTTATCCTCTCATTGCTATAAGAATAATAGAGAGGTGCATGAAGTTTAACCTTTTCAGGAACAAAGCGTCCCAAATCGGTCTGAACTGCGACATTATACTGGTCAAGGTTGTCCAGCCTACGGTTTGACAAGCTCTGGTCCACCGAGCCAAAGCCCTCGGTCTCCTTGTGGAATCCCATATTAAGTGTTGCGATGTCACTCATGTTAAGCGTCATCGAAGCCTTGGCCGCCCAACCGCCCTCGTTATCAAAGTCGGTTACACGCAATTCATCTACCCATACAACACAACTCTTGGTTGCCTGGGAATTATTACGCACACCAATGAGCATCACACGCACCTTGCTGAGCGAGGGATTACCCATGACGTAAACCTTATTGCCTGGATGTTCCTCATCAACATCTTGATAGCGGATCGAATAACCCACATCGGCAACACCCTGCATTTTGTCGGCATTACGGTGCTTTTTAGCATTGACCAGCACATCAAGATTAATATCAAGCATGTTCTCCTTGGGCCATACTATTTCACGGTCAGCAGTGCTATTGGTGTTATAATTACTTTTCGGAGGAGTGACTGTCAGAGGAATTTCATACTCATAATAGTTATTCTTGACGTCAGAACCCAGGCGGAAGAACAATGACACGTCACCATCGCTCAAGTGGGTTTCGTTGTCAATCGTAGCCTCGTTATGGACAAACATCTGCAAGCGCTTGTAAGTGCGCAAGTCATATTCGGTATTGCGGTACACACCACGCGAGTCACCCGATTCAAGGTTATCAACCGAGAGTTGCATGGATTGCTCGTTTTTCTGAGTGATTTGGGAACTACCACTATCGATAATACGGGAAACGCCTGGAGGCAGGATATAGTTCACCGGCTCACGTGACGCATTCTCCTGAATGTTCACCTTATTGATGCTAATGCTTCCGTTAGCAGGAATCTCACCCCTCATATCCAGGTTATACCTGTAGTTGCGCCACTCACCACGCACCAATTCAAGGGTAGCGAAACGTAAATGGGTTTCAGCCTTGAAACCTGTCATGAACATGCGCATAAAGCGGATCGTGGAGAAATCTTGAATAGAACCCACTTTTCTATCATACTCAGACAAAGGTATCGTGAACTGATACCATGTAGCGGTTTGGATGTCGCCATTACGCGTGTGAACACTTGCCTCTCGCTTATCGGTAATCCAATTCTTACCAACTTCCATCATGCTAGGATGAATAGCCACACGATACTGGAAATAACGCTCATACTCGTTAAGCGTGTTATCCTGGTTGATATCCTCAACATCGGGTGTTGAGCGCCCGGTTTGATACTGGCTATCAGGAACATCACTCTGTGACAGCGAGTTGCCATCAGTACCATTATAATGTTTATATCGCCCTATGATGGAGGTTCGGTGCTGATCGTAGTAACTGCTACGGTAGAATGAATAGTTATCACTGGCCGGGTCATTGAGCGGCGAGAATGGATCTTCCTGCATAGCGATTCTCGCTGAATCGGACAGATTGTCATTCAACCAATTTACTAACTTACTGTAAGATTCATGCTGGAACTCCTCTTCAGTCGACAATCCATCCAGGCCAACATCCTGCTTGATGCGCGCTCCATTGGTATTATCAAAAGCATAGGTCAATGAGGACTGTGAGGAAACTTTACCCCATTTTGTGACCACAAAGGTTGAGTCAGCATCATTGATAGGCAGACCGTTCTCGTAGCCCTTGAGGCCATCCTTAAGGATATCCTCACTTATTTCACCCAGATTGAAGTACAAGTAGCCGCCATCCTGATTACCAAGATCGGGATCCATGAACGGGTCAAGCATCCAGAACTGGATATACTCAATGTTAGATTGCTCAAAATTGATATTACCGCTTTCTATCTTACGCATAATACCACCCCACCGTTTCTCGGGCTCAAGCAGTTTTCCCGTCTGACGATCCACACGCTCGGTATCCAAGTTATATGGGCCACGTTCATCAGGATAAAATGACAAGTTGAGCGTTTGGACCACCGACGACTCGCCATAATTAAGCTCACGGCCGGGGAACACCTCACTAAAAGCCACCTCACGTGCATAAGGATAGGACAGAGCATCATAATCACTCTTGATGTAGCCTGGCGCATAAGAAGAATTACGCTGAGTGAACAGTCGGTCAATATAGTACCATGAGAGCAGCGCGCGATTCTTGCCATAATCCACATTATCGATTAGCTCGGCCTCAGGGAAATACGTATTAACAGAATCACGCGATGGGGCATTAGGCGTGGAGGCCAAGAACCATGATTGAGGAGAACGCATGTCAAAGCCGTACTGTGTCGATTCAAAATCATCGATGTAAGAGCTACCAGAGAGTGATCCGGTTTTAGCCCGATGAGGCATCAATTGGGCAAATTCTCCCATGAACTGGATACTTGACGGTGCCACAGCATTGACAGTGGGAATCTTGTTGAGCAAATTGGTGAGCCACATGAACTGTGTGTTATAGGACATGTTCATGCCCCAAATGGTGTTATTCACCAATTCACTACCGATAGCCACATTATCACCAATGGCTTTCTCACCATAGTGCATAACCGTTGCGCCCACATGGAAATTCTTATTAAAAGCATAATCCAAGTCTAGTCCTAACAGTGTTTTACGCTGTGTATTGAACATGGACTGGTTCTCAAGCGAGACGCTAATATCTGTTTTGGCATCAATGATGCTTTGGTTTGTGATTGTCACTGTTCCCATGGTATAGTCAACAGTGTAATCACTATTCTCGGTCAACTCTTGACCACCGGCAGTAACACGAACTGAACCACGGGCCACATTGGTCGCATTTAGCCTGATGACACTACCCGAACTTGACTGATATTCACCAGCCAGGACAAATTTATTCTTGTCGCTAAACTGCTGAGCAACAGTCAATGTTGAATCATAAAGCTCGGGATAGGTATAATATTTAGCATTATCTGGATTACTGAATTGCTTACTCAAATGCTCACCAAAAGGCTCTACTACAGGGAAAATAATCTTACCTGTAGATGACTTCACCGTGTAGCCCTCCAGAAAGTCAAACCTACCGTCTTTATTGGGTTCCTGATTGGCATCCAATCGGTCAAGGTTCATCACTTGCAGCAACGGCACTTTTTTGATACTATCATTTTCAATGGGTAAATATATGAGTTCATTACCCGTTGTATCACTCAAGTACTTGATATTCAGCTTAAAGTTGTTTTTTTGGATTTGGAATGCATTCAGGTCATAAACATTCCTCATCTCCAAGTCCCACATGGGGTTGTCCAACCGTTGACCTTCTTTCTCGATGATAGGAGATGAAGTGGTTCCCTTAAGCATCTTGACATATAAGCACTGATCGGTTGAAACCGACGGTGTGTTAGATAGCTCTCCCACATGATATGTTTGACCCCCATACGTGTATTCATAGGCTACCGCCAGGATTTCATCGCTGCCAAGCGCTTGCTTGAGCATGATATAACCCAAAGTGGGGTTAAGCGAATACTCTGACGAGCTCAGCAATCGGGCATTCTCGATTTTCTCATAGTCTTTACCACCTTCAAAATCGTAAGCATCCTTTAAGGGACCGAGTGCATTCGTACTCGTGCGAGCTCCTGGGTAAGAATCTTTGATCTCTCTATAAAGGGTATTAGACAAGTTATCGGGTATGGTATCGGTATATATGTAAGTACCAGACCAGTGATCATTACTGATGTGGTTATCGTTTTCCTCAGCAAGATCCATGAAAGCCAAGATGTTGCGGGACTCACTATAATTGTTACGCTTGTTGGTAATCCACACCTCGATGTTGGTAATCTGAATTCCAGATGTACTATGAGGCAAGTTTTCGCACCATTCGTCATAGTGGTCGCGGAAGTAATGGGAAAGGAAGTAGTTGCGGTTCTGGTCATACTTATCGGCCGTGATGTAGAACTCGTTGGTTTGTGAACCGCCTCTAGAATTTACGGTCTGCGTTTCGCTGTTTTGCTGCGACACAAGTGCCGTAGCAGTAAGTTTACCAAACTGCAGCTTTGTCTTAATACCAAACAGAGCGGCACTACCATGAATGAGCGATGATCCTGTGGTCATGCTCACGTTACCGGCCTCAATATTCTTGATTATTTCGTCTTCCTTGCCCTCATAGGCGAGTTTAAGGTTCTTGCTGTCAAAGTCAAATGTCGCTCCAGTGTTATAGGACATATTGAAGCGCATTTTATCACCCACACTGGCGGCGATGTTGGCCTGGATTCTCTGGTCAAAGTCAAAATAAGTCTTTCGACGCTGAGCAACCGACAAAGCAGGATTGTCAGTCGAGTTGCTCTTGACACCCATCTTGATGACCACCGATCCCGTTGTCTTCAACTGCAATCCACCCGGTCCAAAGATCGAGTCCATACGTCCCATGCTGAATTGCATGTCTAGGAAGTTGAAGGGGTCAGTATCCTGGTTCTGAGCGCTCTCTGCGTTTTTTTGACGATAGTACTCCATCATCGACCGCCTGAAATCGGCATTGCTGAACTCGTCAGACGCCATGATGTAAGGCGTGACAATATCATGATCACCCAAGCGAGTGTGAATCACATAGCAGCCGGTCTCAGGGTCATACTCGACCTCCGAGGTAATATTTGACGGTGTCTTCAAGTCAGCAGCATACTCCCCTACTCCCTGAACGTCGTCATAGTTCTGGGGAATAGTGGGTTTGACGTTGTAATGAAGATCCAGTTTTGGCGATTGTTGCTGCTGAGCCGATGGTCTCGTATCAGGTGGAGGGGGAGGAGGCGGCAAAGTGCTGGTCACATACTGTGCCAACACAGTGTCATTACCTGCCCATAACCCGATGAGCACGCCAATGATGACAAAAAATAATATTTTTTTTCGGTTCAGCATGAACTAAAAGCATCAACAGACCAAGTAACGACGACAATGGTCGTGATCACATCATCTTGAGGGCTTGCTTGATGGCCTCTTCAACACTCAAATTTGGATGGCTGGAAAACAGCGATTTAAGTGTCTTTTGAGACATTTGTTGGGAAAACCCCAACATGACAAGTGCTGCAAGCGCTTCATCAAAGACCTGACCGGCGGCTTGACCTGTTTCTTGTAATAACGTATTACCTGTCGGTTTTATTTTATCCTTGAGGTCAACTATTATTCGTTGGGCCGTTTTTCCGCCAACGCCCTTGACCGTCTTGAACATTGCAACGTTACTACCGATGATGGCTTGATTGAACTCTTCAACGGTCATCGATGAGAGTACCATGCGGGCAATATTGGGACCAACACCCGAGACCGAAATGAGCAGCAAGAAAGCCTCTCGTTCCTGCTTGGTTGCAAAACCATACAGCAAATGAGCATCCTCGCGTATCGCCTCATAGATATAGAGCATGGCCACACCCTGCTGCCCCACCCTAGACAATGCGTCATAGGTCGAGAGCGAGATGTTTACCATGTACCCGATACCCTGATTGTCGATTACGGCAAAAGCGGGATTTAGCTCAGCGATTGAGCCTTTAATGTAGTCTATCATTTTTAATACACTATCTAGGACAGTGACAAGACCTGAACCGATTGGATATTAGGATCTCAAAATAGCATCAATCACTATGCTGATATCACTAATGTTGACCTCGCCGTCATTATTCACGTCGGCACTTGCGAGTATATCTTCACTCACGTTACCACCAAGGATAATGTCGATAATGGTATTGATATCAGCAATGTTGACCTCACCATCATTGTTAACATCACCAGTCAAAGTCTGCAAGTGTAGCACATAGCGCATACCGGCGTTTACATCGAGTTTTCCGCTACCCCAACGTTCGGGGGAGCCTTCTCTCACGTATTTATCGCTATAGGAAGTGTTAACCAGAATGTCACGCACGCCGGCAACGCTCAAATTGGGATTAGCCTCCAACCACAAAGCGATAGCGCCAGCAACGACTGGAGCCGACATCGATGTGCCCAAGTCGGGACAATAGGGATATTCCACTCCGTTGACAAAGGCCGATGGCTGCCACAAATCGATATTGTGAGCTTGAGTGTCGTAACGGTTGCCTGAAGCTAAAACCATGCTGCCGGGAGCGCAAACGTCGGGACGGCTGATGCCATTCTCATCGGGGCCGAAAGCCGAGAAATAGGAAATCTCAACAGGAGTGCTCTTAGTGCGGAAATAGGTGGAACCGTCACGCAAGGGGGCCGTTTGCCTGGTATTGTATGAGCCGACGGATATCACACTGTCGGTGGTCGCCAAATCATTAATGGATCCATCTCTAACGCCAGTCTCAGCCCAATCATATCCATAATTCCTGAAATAAGCAAATTGTGAGGTCCACACGGTGAGATCGGTAGCCATGGGCGTATAATACTGGATGCCCATTACGTAATTTCGAGATTTAGCGGTCATATCGACCTCACACAACGAGTTGGGACGGCCATTGTATTCGGCCATACCTCTAAATTTCACATAACCCCTATAATATTTGGCCAATATCGTATCATTATCGCTGGATAATTCCACCTCAAGAATGTTATTGTTAGCACCCAAAGCACGTGAGGTATAAAGGCGCTTTCCCGTCTGGGTATCAATTACGATCAGGCGGGTATTAAATGGTTTACCCTGGTTAGCCCACGCACTTATATAGCCCGAACGGTAATTACCGCCACCATAACCAGCTATCAGCGTTGTCACCGTGTCGTTCTTGCTAGCGATATTGGCGTGGAGACACACGTTGTTATCGCCATCGTTTCCAGCCGAAACCACAAAGATACGACCTGGTCCTGACATCTGCTCGCACACGCGATTCAGGAATGACGTTCCATCATGGGCACCAGCGTTACTACCCAAGCTGATGTTTATCACACAGGGCTTACCCACCCTAGTGGCATAATCGTTAATATAGCTAATGCAGTTGGCGACACGGACATCAGTAATCTCGTCCTCGGGGATACCACAAGCGACAATGTCAGCATCGGGAGCCACGCCATACCAGTCATTGCCACGATAGCTGCCCGCAGCGATACCTGCTGTCTGGGTTCCGTGGGTTGTCTCGGCTTCATCAGTAGTGAGAGCTGCAATTTCTTCAGGCGTCTCATAGCAACTGCCCGGCAACCTGCGGTACCTGATCACGGGCTGCACACCGGTCGTGTCGAGCGGCATGTAAACAGCCTTCACGCGTGTGTTTCCGTCGGAGTCACACAAGTTGATGTGGTTGAAGTCAAAACCACAATCGATCACGCCCACGATAACGCCTTTACCCGTATAAGGCATGGTCAAGCCTACGCCATTTTGAACATTCTCGACACGAGAATAGTAACGGGCGCTGTCACAGCACGTGAGCAATGTGATTGCCGGCGACACGTGCTCGACGCCTTCAATGGCCTTCAATGTTGACGGCAGAACATCTGACCGGATTCTAGCGGTATAGAATCCTTCATATCGTGCAGTCAGTTGGGCACCAGCCGCTTCAAACAGATAATCCTTGAAATTATCATTTATCTGAATGAACGCTTCATAGAAGTTGTTATTCAAACTTTGAGCCTGCATGTTAGCACTTTTCCCCGACACCAACATTACGGCCAGGAGAACAAATAACCATTTTTTCATCTTTGTCTTCTTGTTTATCATTTGTTATTTTGAGACAAAAGTACAAAAAAATCGTATCCTACACATTATTAATAAACAAAAAACAATCCCTGATGACCATATACAATAAAAAAGCGGGCTGCTTGATGTTGTCAGCAGCCCGCCTAATGGGTTGGTTAAAGTGATTTATCTTACTTAAGACTGTTCACATAGTTGCGGAGAGACTCGTTCTCGGGGTCATACTCCAGCCACTTCTGGTAGTAGGTCTTGGCAGTTGCCTTGTCACCCTTGGTGAAGTAGTAGGTGGCGAGGTAGTTGTAGGCATACTTGTAGTAGCGCTCGTAACCGGTCTTGTCAGGCTTAGAATCCAGGATGCTGAGCAGCTCGTTGTAGGCAGCCAGAGCGGCACCGTTGTTGTTATCGCCCTCACGGAATTTAGCGATCTTGGCCTTCTGGTTCACAATCTGCACGTTGCCGGGAACCAGCTTGTCAACCTCATCCACATACTTCTGAGACTTGTTGAGAGCGTCGGCCTTAACGGCTTCATCCAGACCCTCGGTGCTAGCGATACCCAGGTAGTAGTTAGACAGGGTAAACAGGTCGTTAGACTTGTTGTTGCCACTGTCAACCAGGCGCTGGTAGTACTCGGCAGCTTTCACAAAGTTCTCAGCATCAGCATAGCTGTCGCCCATGAAGCGGATCAAGTCCACGTTGTTGGGATTGAGCTCAATAGCCTTCTCATAGGCTGCGATAGCTTCCTCGGGCAGACCGGCATTCTGCAGTGCCTGACCGTAGTCAGTGTAGTCGCGTACCTCATAGTTAGAACCCTTGGGCAGAGCATTAGCGAAGAATGCTTTACCAGCCTCAACGGCCTCGGGCCACTTCTGGAGCTGCACCAGGTTGTAAAGCTGCATGCGCTTCATGTAGAACACCTTCTCATCGGCGGGATTGAGCTTGTTCACCAGGTCGGTAGCCAAGTTATAGGAATCCTGGTACTTCTCACCGAAGAACAACAGCTGAACGTAGCGCACCTCATCCTGAGCAAAGTGGTTGGGGTTCTTGATGTATTTGCCGTACTGCTCGGCTGCCTTGGCACCCAAGTTGTCAGCATAGTACTTCTCGGCGAGCTCGCGCTGAACCAGTGCCGAGTTGGGCACCTTGGCCTGCAGTTCCTCAAGACGCTCGATAGCCATCTCGGGGTTCACGTTGAAGTAGGTGTTGGCATATTTCACATAGGCCTCAATATTGTTGGGATCCTTGTCAAAAGCCAACTCATAGATACCGGCTGCATTACCCCAGTCCTTCTTATCGGCCTTGGTGTCGGCCTCAAAGATGTAGCTGTCGGGATCATCGGCATTCCACTTGCGGGCATTCTTGATGCACTTCTCGATGTCCTTGGCATAGGTGGTGGGATTGGCATCATAGAACGCGCGTGCAATTTCCATCTCCAGTTTGGAGTCCTTCTTGGTCAACTTGCGAGCCTTATCCAGCAGAGCCTTGGCCTCGCCTCCGCCGTTCTTGAGGGCGATTGCAGCCTGTCCCACGTAGTTGTAAGGATTCATGGCGTTAGCGGCAATACCTTTCTCAAAGTTGGCGGCAGCCTCGGCGACCTTACCCTGATGCAGGGCGATCTGACCCAGATAATAGTAGGCCTCGGCCTTGTCGGTTGCAGCAGCGTTCAGGTTACGCTCCAGCAGTTCCTTAGCGTTGTCCAGTTTGTCAACCTTGTAGTACTCAATACCGTCCTTGTAGCCCTGTGCGTTGGCTACCAGGGATGCACCCATCAACATGAGTGATGCAAAAAAGAATTTCCTTTTCATTGTAGTAACAATTTAATGTTAATATTTAGTTTATTGTTTCGATTTGTTGTCTATATAGCAATTTCCGTGCCAATTTGTAACCTTATTGAACCTCAACGAATCTCACTGGCTCAGCAGCGGGCAAGATACCCGTCTGGAGAATGATTTTCTGGCCGATGACACCCGTCAGGAATGCAAAGAAGCCGTGATCCAGCGTACCGTTATAAGAGGCATCAATCGCCCATATGGAGCGCACGAGCGGATAGTCACCGCTAAAGATGTGGGCCTGATAGGGCTTCACGCCATGCGCTTTGTCCATGGCACGCACCGGCATCACCTTGATGCGGTCGGTGAAGTCGATGACGCTCACCTCGTTGTTCTCCTTGAGCTCGTCATATTTCTCGGAAATGGGTTTCTCGGCCGATTTAAGGTCGCTGGTAATCCAGCTCACGCCGATTAAGCCAATCACGTTTTTGTTTTTCTCCACTTCCTCAAAGACCTCGGTGCTTGATTTCTTGGCATATACATTGGAGCCAAACTTGCCGCCCTCGAGGAATTTATCCTTTATATAATTGACCACTCCGGTACCCGAGCCGTCAAACAGGATCTTAATGCTGTCATTTTTCAGCTTAGTGGGTGACACCTCACCCCATCGCTTCACCTTGCTAGTGAAGATCTCGCTCAATTCGTCCATCGACAACTCGTCAATATCGTTCTGCTTGTTGACGATGATGGCGATGGCATCGACAGCGATCTTCCTAGAGCGGTAACCACGTCCCAGCTTCTTGAGACTCTTACGCTGATCGGGCGTGAGGTCACGGGAAGTGATAATCAGGTCCACCTTGTTGTGCATGAGCGAATCCAGGGCGTCGTGCTCATTGATGTAATCGGGCATGATGCTGGCCTCGGGGTACTGGTACTCAAACACGGCGATTTCCTGCTCCAGCACGCTCTGGAACGACTCGTCACACATGATCTTAGCGATACCTCGTGTGCTCGTGCTCTTGGGCAGCTTTGTGTCACATGATACAAGCGTCAGCAGCGTGAACGCCAGCAATAGCAATATGTGATTATTTTTCATCATTGTTGTTATCTTTTAAGTCATTAAAATTGCGGGAATATGAACCATAGGTATTCTCATCATTGTCATCATCCTGGACACGCATGCCATAGGTGTGCTCCCCTTTAAACTCACGATAGCCGCGATAAAGGCCATAGGCGCCAAAGACGATGGCAAAGAGCCACCTGACAGCAGTCCATAGCGGAGTGCTTGACCAGTCAAAGGCGTTCAGCGCCATGAGTACCGCCATACCCAGGTAAACAAAGACCATGAAGATGCCAAAAACCATCTTCAATAACTGATTTATGCTCGTTTGCCTATTATTCATATTAAAGATATCGTTTAATGTCAGTTATGCCCTTAGACTGCCTATGACAGAATAGGTTTACAACAATCAAACGACAAAATTAACATTTTATCCTTATTTGTGATGTTAAATTATAAAAAAAATGTGCGTTAATTGTGGCACAGCATTCCAAATTGGGCTATGTTCACAGTAAAAATTTGAAAAAATTAGTCAAATGGGGCATTATACAGTATATTTTCAACAAAAATTATTGCACATTAAAAATATTGTGATTATTTTTGCAAAACCTTAAATCAACTTTTATTCATACTATTTTTTCCTAGGGCACCTCGTTGCGAAACGGAGTGCTTTTTTATCCAGTCCAAAACAAACTACTAATTACACGAACCCTTAGCTCGGCGCAGCCAACTGTACGAATAGACATCCGCGACCGGGAACGGCCACGCTAAAGCGAGGCCCTACAACATCCACAATCGATTTTCACGTGAACTGTCGTCAATTCATGAATAATTAATGATAATTACACGTAAAAAAAGTAGAGACGCAAGATGATTTTGCGCCTCTACAGAGTTATAAAAAATAACGTTAGTTGGGTTTGTGTAATTCGAAGTTTTGAATGGAGGGTTATTCCTCGGGGAGAGCACGGAAGCCCTGGCCCAGGATCTCGGAACTCTCCATGATGTTGACGAATGCGCCCGGATCAATGAGGTGAAGCACTGAGCGCAGCTTAATCATATCAGAGCGGTTCAGGGTGACATAGACCATCTTGCGCTCATTACCCTTATAGAGACCACTGCCAGTGATGCAGGTGCCACCACGCTTAAGGTCATTGATGACATAATTGCGGATGGGCTCGGGGTTATCGGTGATGATAAACATGGTCCTGTAGCTCTTCATACCGTCGATGACCAGGTTGATGACCTTGCCCTCGATGAAGATGATAAGGATCGAGTAGATGGGAAGACGAATGTCACCAAAGGCAATAAGTGTGCTCAAGGTGATGATACCGTCAACAATCATAACCAGGGTACCCAGCGAGATCTTGGTGTACTTGTGGATAATCATAGAAATGATGTCTGAGCCACCACTGGTAGCGCCCGAACGGAAAATCAAACCGATGGCAACGCCATAGATGAGACCCGCCAGCACGGTGTTGAGGAAATAGTCGGGCTTAAACCAGCCGCCGTCATGGGGAATCTGCACCATGCCAGCGCCTTCTATCTGACTGATGGCACCGTCATGAATCACGGGATTATATCCCCACGTGCTCTCAAGCACATAAGTGGCAGCAAAAATCAATATCGTGGAGACAATGGTCTTGATACCGAACTTGGGTCCAAGAATCCAAGTGCCAATAAGCAACAGAGGGATATCCATGCAGATGGCATATAACGAGATCTTCCAAGGCCACACGGTGTTGAGGACGTTACTCAAACCATAGGTGCCGCCAGGAGCCATCAGATAAGGGTTAACAAACATCACATCGCCCACGGCGAACAGGATGCTACCGATGGTGAGCAGGATGTAAGCAAGGATTTCCCGCGTGAGTTTCGTTTTCTTGTCAATTTTAATCATAATTGTGTTTGAATAGGGTCATTTTTTGAATTTGGCTGCAAAGGTAGTCATTTATTCTCAATGGGCAATAAAAAACAGGTTACGGAAATCTCACGACTGCCGTAACCCACTATCTATTAGAAACCTTCTCCTGAAGGCATCTACTACAACATTCTCTTAATAATTGCGTGCAAAGATGACGCGGCGATGGCTGGGCTTACCAGTGTAAATGCACTTGCCCTCTTCCTCGACGGCATCCAAGGGGATGCAGCGGATGGTTGCCTTGGTCTCTTCCTTGATCTTCTCCTCGGTCTCGGTAGTGCCGTCCCAGTGAGCCAGGATGAAACCACCCTTCTCGATCTGCTCCTTGAACTCTTCCCAAGTGTCGACCTTGCGGGTCATCTCCTCGCGCTGGCGCAGGGCCTTGTTAAAGATGTTCTGCTGGATTTCCTCAAGCAGATCCTTCACGCGGTTCTCGATACCGGCAAGCTGCTCACTGGACTTCTCGAGCGTGTCGCGACGCATGACCTCAACTGTACCAGCCTCGATGTCACGGGCACCCAGCACGAGACGCACGGGCACACCCTTCAACTCATAGTCAGCGAACTTGAAACCGGGACGCTTGTTATCGGCATTGTCATACTTAACCGATATACCCATGGTGCGCAGGTTGTTGACGATGGGCTCGACAACCTTGTTCACCTCCTCAAGCTGGTCGTTGGTCTTATAAACGGGCACAATAACTACCTGGATGGGAGCCAGGTGCGGGGGCAGCACGAGTCCGTTGTCGTCGCTGTGGGTCATGATTAACGCACCCATCAGGCGGGTTGAAACGCCCCAAGAGGTGGCCCACACGTCCTGCAGCTTGTTCTCCTTGTCGATGAACTTCACGTCAAATGCCTTGGCGAAGTTCTGGCCCAAGAAGTGGCTCGTTCCCGACTGGAGGGCCTTACCGTCCTGCATCATCGCCTCGATGGTGTAAGTCTCAAGCGCACCGGCGAAGCGCTCGTTGGCAGTCTTCACGCCCTTAACGACGGGCAATGCCATGTATTTCTCGGCAAAGTCGGCATAGACGTTAAGCATCTCGATGGCCTTAGCCTCGGCCTCTTCCTTGGTGGCATGGGCGGTGTGTCCTTCTTGCCACAGGAACTCGGCAGTGCGCAGGAACAAGCGGGTGCGCATCTCCCAACGGAAGACATTGGCCCACTGGTTGATGAGCAACGGCAGGTCACGATAGCTGTTGATCCAGTTGCGGTAGGTGTTCCAGATGATGGTCTCGCTGGTGGGACGGATAACCAGTTCCTCCTCCAGTCGAGCTGACGGATCCACGACAACGCCCTTGCCGTTAGGATCATTCATCAAACGGTAATGAGTTACCACAGCGCACTCCTTAGCGAAGCCCTCCACATGATCGGCCTCACGGCTGAGGAACGACTTGGGGATAAGCAGGGGGAAATAAGCGTTTTGCACGCCCGTAGCCTTAAACATATCGTCCAACTGGCGCTGCATCTTTTCCCAAATGGCGTAGCCGTAAGGCTTAATGACCATACAACCGCGCACAGCCGATTGCTCAGCAAGGTCGGCCTTTACCACTAGTTCGTTATACCATTGAGAGTAATTGTCGGCTCTCTTAGTTAAATCCTTTAATTCTTTTGCCATTATGATATTATATTTTTATGTATTGTTATTTCTCTTTAGCGATGTGACTGATGTTGATTGTTCCTTTCTTGGCCTGCTGGAGCATCGTTTTCTCAGGAACGAGGAAGATTTCAAGGCGACGGTTGCGCTTGCGGTTCTCGACCGAGTTGTTCTCGACAATGTTATTGTTCTCGTCAACGACAGGGTCGGTATCGCCCAGTGCATAGGGTACCACATAGTCCACGCTGCCGTTCTCGTCAAACCAGTCATAGATGGCATTGACACGCTGCCGCGTGAGATTAAGGGTGTAAACCGAGCTACCCGTATTGTCGCTGTGCATCACTAGCAGCATTTTATAGAAACCGGGATTCTTGAGCATCCTGAGGAACGGCTTGAGCAGTGCCTCACCCACCTTGTTCACAACAGTGTCGTTGGGGTCAAACAACTGGCTGGCGGGGATGGTGATCACAATGACCTCGTCGTCACGCATCACCTCGACCGCATAGTTTGACTTCTTGAAGGCAATGGCCATATCATACTGGAACTCCTGAATCCTGTCGGCCTGCTTGTCATTCTTGATCTCGGGGGTTGCCAAATTCTCGTCAAGAGACAGTTCGTAAATGTCTTCATCGTCGTCCCTTGCAAAGGATGACGCGGGGCACATGATAAACAAAACTGTCATCAAAGCCATGATGATATGTGATACAGGTCGTTGCATGCTCATTTATTTTATCCATTCAGGTCAAGGAGCCCTTCGGGCAGATCCATGACCATCACTTTGTTATCAACATCAAATTCTACAATCAAGTCATCGGTAGCGGGCACCATCAGGTCAGTCCCATCACGGTCAATGATGAAAATGGCATTCTCGGTTTGCTCGTCCACATCGGTGATCTCTCCTACCCTGCTGCCGTCGCTGTCACGCAGTTCGAAGCCAATGAAGAAGTCCAACGGATAACCGTCGGCATCGGCATCGATGCTTTCCTGGCGGTATTCACGCTTGAGGGCATAGATGTCACGATTCACCAAACGCGCCACATCTTTCTCGTTCCCTACTCCATCGATGGTAAGCAACACAGTGTCGCCACTCTTAGGACGAACAGCATTGACAAAGAAGGGCACATAAATACCGTCAATGTCACTTACTAGACACGACAACTCACGCAACAGATCCCACTCCACATCGAGTGTTGCCGAGATTTCGCCAGCAACGCCATGTGGCTTGTTGTAATGCCCGATAGCTATGAGTTCGTCGCGTGTGATCATTATTGCCTGTTATTTCTTTTTCTTCTTTTTGCCAGCTGGTTGGGCGGGCTTTACAATCTGGTACTCGTGCAGGCGATGGGTCTCAGGATCAAGACGAATCGCACCATGGCTGTAACGCTCCAGGTCCTTGAAGATTTTAGCATCTTCCACATCCTCGTTATTGATTTGGTAGATGAGCTTCTTCATGTGGTTAGCGAGCAGCATCACCAGCGCGTCACGCTCCTCACCCTCAGGGTACTCGGCAGCACGCTCAATCATGCGCTCGATGTTCTTACCGTAATGACGGTAAATAATGGGCTCCAGCTCATAACGGATGGGGTCAGGCTTTGTCTCCAGGTTTTCCTCCTTGATGATGTCATCAAAGGGGAAGTCCACATCGAGCTGGAATCCGCTCATGATCATGAGGTGGTCCCACAGTTTGTGCTGGTAATCGGTCTCAGCACGTAATTGGGGGAACATGTTCGCCATGTTCTGCACAATGGTATAAGCGCAATGAGTGCGCTCATCGCGATCCTCAATGGTCAGACAGTGATCCACCATCTGCTGGATATTGCGGCCATACTCGGGCAGCACCAGTGTCTTGAGTTGTGAATTATATGTCAACATAATTTGCAAAAATACTACTTTTTTTTCAACTGCGAAAATCCTTTTTCGCTTTCCCTATAGGTTGAGTATAGGATTCTTAGGCTTCGTGGCCTGGAACTCTTTGAGATAGAGGGGAGTACTATAGGCCACGTCGATGAACTGCTGTTCACGGAAGGCTTTCTCGGCCAGTGCCATCATCTCGAGCGCAACAGGCTTGACGCCAGCGATGAAGCGCATGTGTTCATGCTTGAGCACCTCACGGGCCTTATCGCTGCCGTTACCTATCGCCACAAGGGTGTAACCCTCGTCAAGCAGGTTCTCAAATGAGTTTTCATCGAGAATCATCGCCTGTGGTTCCACTAGTGCCTCAAGAGCGGGCGTGTAGGCTGCTGTATAGACCTCCATGCGTCGCGCATCAATCATCGGGACATAGAGCAACCGCTCCTCGTCGATAAAATGATTAAACATCGCGCTCACGGCAAGCAGTTGCAAGGTGTTCACACCGATGAGCGGCACAGACAAGCCAAAAGCGAGCCCCTTAGCTTCGCTCAAGCCGATGCGCAGGCCCGTATATGAACCCGGACCGATGCTCACAGCAATGGCATCGATAGATACCTCGCGCGTGCGGGCATATTGCAATGCCTGCTGCACATACTGGCTCAGCAATGTGGCATGGGTCTGGCCCTCATAGTTCTCGCTATGGTCCAACACCTGTCCCTCGCTGGTCAGTGCCACCGAACACACATCGGTCGATGTCTCTATGCTCAAGATTGTCGCCATTATATAATACCTAAAAAACGCGCAAAATTACAAAAAAGTATTGACATGGCGCACAAATCACGGCAAATCCCGTCGTTTATCCCTAAAAAACGGCACCAGACTCAATCACAAGGCCAGGCGCAAGCCAAAGTGGACAAAGGCATCACCAGGGGCGCCAAAGTCACGTGATGAGTTGCGGCAGTCGTTGGCCGGGGTGTACCAGCTACCGCTGCGAATCACCCTATCAGTGCCTGTGGCAGGTCCCTGAGGATTTGTTTGAGGCCCTGACGGATAATCGTCATAAAAGTCAGCACACCACTCATAACTGTTGCCACACATGTCATAGAGTCCCAACTCGTTAGGTCGCTGCTGGGCAACCCGACGTCCATAGGAATAGCATGCGTTATCATAGTACCAGCCTACCTTATCAATATCATCACTGCCGGCATAGACGTAGCCACTGCTCTTATTTCCGCCGCGTGCAGCGAATTCCCATTCGGCTTCGGTGGGCAAGCGGAACGAACGACCTGTCATGGCGTTTAACTTTGTGATAAAATTCTGACAGTCATTCCAGCTCACGCCACCCACAGGCAGCTCAACGCCCTTCACGCTGCTTGGGTTAGTGCCCATAACGGCTTTCCAGAGCGCTTGAGTCACTTCGGTCTGGCCGATATAATAAGTCGTTAGGGTGACACGATGCACAGGGAACTCATTAGCAATGGCTTGATCATCAGTGCCTCCCATGTCAAATGATCCACCGTCAACCTTGACCATCGTGAAGGTCACACCATTAACGGTAAATGATTCTCCGTCGGTCGCGACTGGTCCGGAGCCATTCAACAGCATGTCAATCAAGTAGGTGACGTCAGCGATGGTCGTCTCGTGGTCGTTGTTCGCGTCACCTATGCGTCCGGTAATCTTTCCCGACAACAACAGGTCTATCAACCTGGTGACATCTGCAATAGTGATTTGGTCGTCGCCATTCACGTCGGCGTAATCACGAGCCAATCCCAATACCGCATACTGGCGTGTAGAATAATTATTCCCGTTGGGCGTCAAGGCCGACAGCTGCCAATAGCTATCATGGTTTCCGCCCCAGCCCCAATTGATATGGAACATGCCGTTACGATAGCCATCTAGAACAAACGCATGGCCACCGTTGGAGTCGTCGCTACCCATATAGATGACAGGTCGTCCCTCGGCCAGTTCATCATACATCATCTGGTCCCAATCGGCATCATTAGACGAGTCGCGCATCCATGTCATCGCTTGGTTGCTGTACCCGAAATAATAATTCATGGCGAAAGCGACGGTCTGGAAAACAGCGTTGCTCACCTGGGTACCATAGTCCATCTCGACCGACTGACCGCAATACCTCATCAGTTGAGCCACAGCTGTAGCCTGTTCGGTCGTGTAACTATAATAGTTAGGGAGCATCTTGTCCCAATCAAAAGCCACTGGGGGCAGTTCCGGTAAATCGATACCCCGCTTGGTGGTGTAAGCCGGAATACCGAGGCATTGCCCTGACGGATAGCGATGATAGTACATCACTTGGGCCATCGCAGTTGCCACACATCCCGTGTAGGTCGGATAATAGCCCACTTTTGGACACTGGCCATTGAATGGCTGTGTCTGATCCCATGCGGTCGAGAGCATAGGAAGAATATCGCTCAATGACGAATCGCGATGAGGAGCTCTCATGTTGCCCTTGGCATCGGGATGAGATTGCAAGTATTCAATCTGTGAGCAATAGCCGTCGAGCCATGCACGCATGTTGCAAGGCATGGCATCAATATCAAAATAGCCGTTCTCGCTGTATCCCAGCACAGGAATCGCGTCGTTGTCGGCCGACACGACGACCCAGCCGCCGTTGTTATTGTCTGTAAAGACATAATAGAGGGGAGTGTTTTGTTTAGTATCGGCATTGCGGGTGAAGGTCAAGGAGAGATCGACTTGTGAATTGTTTGACCGCTTTCCGGACTGATTCTGTGTCAAAAAATCGGTGGCGATGGCTCTTGCATCATCGGCCTTAATCGTTGCGGCCTGAATGGACAGCGCTCTGCCAACGGCCATAGCTGCCACAATAAACAGCAATGGCTGCACTCTAAAATTTGAAAACATGTTTTATATATATATATATGGGTTTGTTAGTTTTATTGTTTGCAAGGTATAGCGGCGATGAGGGCGGTGACGTCGTCAGGGGCGGTGGCCCAGCTGGTGACGAAGCGACAATTCATCAGGTCGCCAACGGGGAACCACTGCTCAAAGACGAAGTCCTTCTCCAAACGCTCAATGGTGGCCTTATCCAGCAGGACAAATTGCTGGTTGGTGGGTGAATTGGAATACATCTTATAGCCCTTGGCGACAAACGCGTCACGCAAGCGCATCGCCTGCTCCACGGCATGGCGGGCAATCTTGAAGTACAATCCGTCAGTCATCAACGTGTCGAACTGGATGCCCAAGAGGCGGCCCTTGGCCAACAATGCCCCGTGCTGCTTGACTGTGGTGAAGAATTGGGCGGGTGCCTTCATTCCCGAGAACACGACCGCCTCGCCACACAATGCTCCGCACTTGGTACCACCCAAGTAGAACACATCGCACAGGCGAGCCAGCTCAGGCAATGTGATGTCACATCCCTCGGCCATCAGGCCATAGCCTAATCGAGCCCCATCGATAAACAAGGGGAGTTCATATTGGCGGCATATACCGTAGATGGTCTCGAGTTCGGCACGGGTGTAGATAGTGCCCATCTCGGTGGCAAAAGTGATGTACACCATGCCAGGGAACACCATGTGCTCATAGGCGATGTCGGCATAGAACGACTCGAGCCACTGACGCAATTCGCCAGCATCCATCTTGCCATCGTGAGTGGGCAAAGCCAACACCTTGTGGCCGCCGAACTCGATAGCGCCTGACTCATGGACGTTGATATGCCCGCTTTCGACGGACAGTACGCCCTGGTAGCCGCGCAACAGCGCATCGATTACGGTAGCGTTGGTCTGGGTACCACCAACGAGGAAATACACGTCGGCATCAGGCATCTCACAGGCCGCGCGCACCTTGTTACGGGCAGCATTGCAAAAATCGTCCAGTCCATAACCCGTGGCGCGCACGTCGTTGGTATCATTCAGTCGCTGGAGGATGGCAGGGTGGCATCCGTTATTATAATCGCTCTCAAAAGAAATCATCGTTTTAGTTAACAGTTAAGAGTTTTCAGTTAATAGTTAGTTTATGCTGGTTAACAGGTTGCAAAAGTACAAAAAACAATAACGAAACACAACTATTAACTATTCACTTTTAACTATTCACTAAATTATTTGTTATTTTTGCCGCATGAAAGAGGAAAAGAAAACGATTATCTACCAGTTGATGCCACGCTGGTTCACCAACAGCAACGCACAGTGCGTTCCCAATGGCACCATCAAACAAAACGGATCGGGCAAGTTTAACGAGATTGACGAGACACGGCTGCGCTCCATTAAGTCGCTGGGAGCCACCCACGTGTGGTACACCGGTATTATCGAGCATGCCACTGCTACCGACTACAGCCGCCAGGGCATCACACCGTGCAATCCGCATGTAGTGAAAGGCCTGGCGGGCTCGCCTTACGCCATACGCGACTATTATGACGTGTGTCCTGACCTGGCTGTCAATGTCAAACAGCGAATGGCCGAATTTGAGGCACTGGTGGCACGCACCCACAAAGCAGGGCTGAAAGTCATCATCGACTTTGTGCCCAACCATGTGGCTCGCGAGTATGAGAGCGACGCCAAACCCGCTGGCGTTCAAGACCTGGGCGAGAACGACAACCCGATGATGTTCTTCGATCCGAAAAACAATTTTTATTACATCACTGGCCAGGAGTTTGCGCCCAATGGCGTAGATCTGGGCCATGGCAAAGGGGCATACCGAGAGTTTCCCGCCCGCGCCACCGGCAACGACTGCTACAGTGCCTCGCCCAACCGCGACGACTGGTATGAGACCATCAAACTCAATTATGGCGTTGACCCATGGAACGGCAGCAAGCACTTTGACCCCATCCCTCCAACGTGGCACAAGATGCTCGACATACTGCTCTTTTGGGCTGGGAAAGGTATCGATGGTTTGCGATGCGACATGGCCCACATGGTGCCCGTGGAGTTTTGGCATTGGGCGATTGCCCGAGTCAAAGCACAGTATCCACAACTCATCTTTATTGCCGAGATCTATGACGTGGCACTTTACCATAGTTATATAGAATATGGTGGATTTGACTACCTTTATGACAAGGTGACGTTATATGACACGCTGCGGGGCATCCTGTGTAACGGCTGGTCAGCGAGCGAGCTCACACGCTGCTGGCAGACGGTTGAGGGCATGGGCGACCACATGCTCAACTTCCTTGAGAACCATGACGAACAACGCATCGCCTCGAGACAGTTCTGCGGTGAGCCCTGGAAAGCACTGCCAGCCTTGGTGGTCAGCGCCACAATGTCCAAGTGCCCATTCATGATATATGCCGGGCAAGAGTTGGGCGAACCAGCAGCCGATGCCGAAGGTTATAGCGGTTTGGACGGCCGCACGACCATTTTTGACTATTGGAGTGTTCCCACCCTGCGCCGTTGGCACAATGGGAAACCAACCAGCGCTGAACGCAAACTGCGCGCCATGTACCGCCGCCTGCTGCACCTGTGCAACAGCGAGCCCTCGCTGGCAAAAGGACAATTCTTCGACCTGATGTATGTCAACCAAGACACACTCGACCCACAGCGTCAATATGCCTACCTGCGGCACATTGACGGTGAGATGACATTGATTGTCGCTAACTTTGGTGACATGCCTGTTGACACATCAATAAGAATACCGCAACATGCTCTGGATTGCGCCAGCATGCCTGTAGGCAAATACATGTGTGAGGAACTGCTCACGGGGCAAACCACCAAATCGGCGCTCAACGGCGATACATCTTATACTATTTACATCGAGCCGCATAATGTTACCCTGTGGCGCTTCAAAAAATAGCAAATCTTTTTTTTGAAAAAATAATGCGGAAAAATAGTAGGATTGCCGCTGAAAATACTTAATTTTGCACAAACAAAATTAATAGATAAATTAGTTATGGCTGACATGAAAGTATTCTCGGGCACTAACTCGCGTTATGTTGCCTTGAAGATTGCGAAGGAATTGGGTGTGGAGCTCGGCAAGATCAACATTCAGCGTTTTGCCGACGGAGAGTTTGAGGTAAGTTATGAGGAACCAGTGCGAGGGGCTGAGGTCTATCTGATCCAGTCCACGTTCAAAGCCAGCGAAAACTTGATGGAGTTGCTGCTTATGATCGATGCCGCCAAGCGCGCGTCGGCTCAGTCGGTAATCGCTGTTATCCCCTACTTTGGATGGGCTCGTCAGGACCGCAAGGACAAGCCTCGCGTTTCGATTGCTGCCAAGTTGGTCGCTAACATCCTGATTGCCGCTGGTATCGACCGCCTGATCACGATGGACCTGCATGCCGACCAGATTCAAGGTTTCTTTGATATTCCCGTGGATCACCTTTACGCATCGACGATGTTTGTGCCTGATATCGCTTCGCTCAACCTCAAGGACATGGTTATCGCATCGCCTGACGTGGGCGGAGCCAAGCGCGCCAACTCTTATGCCAAATACTTCAATGCTCCGCTCGTGCTGTGCCACAAGCACCGTCAGCAAGCCAACGTGGTCGAGAGCATGACCATTATCGGTGACGTACAAGATAAGGACGTTATCTTGATCGATGATATGGTGGACACCGCAGGCACCATCTGCAAGGCAGCCTCGCTGATGAAAGAAAACGGAGCCCGCAGCGTGCGCGCCTATATTTCACATGCCGTAATGAGCGATCCAGCCAGTGAAAGAGTCATGGCCAGTGGCCTTGATGAACTCGTTATCAGCGACAGTATCCCATTTGAAACCGAACGCTGTCCCAAGGTGAGGATATTGAGCCTGGATAAGATGTTTGCCCATGCCATCAAGCATGTGAACATCAAGCAGTCAATCAATGACCTCTTCCTGTTTAAGTAATGTTCGCTACGCTCGCTGGTTAAAGGTTAGAGATTAAAGGTTAAAGACGCATTTGATAAATGATGAGCAGCTAAGATTGTTCTATCGGCGAATTTTAACGAATTATACTTACTAGCGACCTGCATCAAGTGCGGGTCGCTTGATTTTCATTGAGGGCCATGAAAAGGCCCAACTGAGCGCAATAAAACAGGAGTAAAATTTTTTTTTATTTTTTTTGAAAAAAAGCGTGTTATTTGCGTTTGTAAACCAATTTTATTTTGTAATTTTACGCCCCAAAACTGAACGATAGCAATATGAGCAAACATCAAGGCAACCAGAATAAGAAAGTGAGTGATAATCAGGGATATTACAATCCTGACATCAGTGGAGTACAAAGGTCGGAGGATTACCGCAAGAAACGTGAGGTAGAAGAAGCCATTGATAACGCGAATACCACCAAGTGGCAACGCTTCATCGCGTTTTTCCAGAACGGTAGACTCCGCTTTGCGACAGGTATCATCCTGCTGATGGCGGGAATATACCTGCTCATCTCGTTCCTGTCCTTCTTCCTATCGGCTGGAATGAGCGACCAGAACCGCATCACTAACTACTCGATGATCGAGAACGCCCAAGTGCCCGACCAGATCCGCAATGCAGGAGCTGCTGTCGGAGCGTCGTTGAGTGATTTCTTCATCTCCAGTGGTGTGGGTGTGGCAGCATTCATTATCGTCATCTGGTTGCTCACGCTAGGTATGAGGTTTGTCCGCAAGGGCAAGAAGATACATTTCTTCTCCTATACTTTTGTGTGCCTGTTCAGCATTTTTACTTTTTCGATGATAGTTGGAGCTGCGACCTATTTCATTAAACCTATCACTTTCTTCCCATTGGGTGGCTATTTCGGTTTTTACGCTAACAAATGGTTGCTGGGGCTTGTGGGTTTATATGGCATGATAGCAGTAAATCTCATTATCTTCATGCTATGGGTTTTCCTTACCTACCAGACCATTACGGCATTATACAAGCAACTGCAGCATGAGATCGAGAAGAAACGCAGTCACAGCAAGGAGGAAGCCGAAAAAGTGGTGAGCCAACCTGGAGAATCCACATTCCTGGGTGGTGAGCAACGAGTGACTGACACATCTGATGCAGACGTTGAACCAACGGTCGAAAAGCGTGGGTTCACTAACAGAGTGCGTAGAAACAGATCCCAAGTGGCCCAAAACGACACCACGGATAATGGCAAGACCGCACGTCTTAAACCGATTACCGCCAGCACCGACGTGAGCAACCCTCACGATCCCACTGGCGAGTACCGCCACTACCGCTTCCCCACCCTCGACCTGTTACAGGACATCCGCATGAATCCTAACAGCGTCGACAAGCAGGAACAAGACGAGAACAAGCAGCGCATTCGCGACACACTGAGCAAATATGGCATCGAAATCAAGGAAATCATGGTGCACGTGGGTCCCACGGTGACACTGTTTGAGATAGTCCCAGAGGACGGTGTGCGCGTGAACAAAATCCGCGGCTTGGAGGACGACATTGCCTTGAGTCTTGCTGCCCTGGGTATCCGCATCATCGCGCCCATGCCCGGCAAGGGGACCATCGGTATTGAGGTGCCCAACCGCGACCCGCAAGTGGTACCCATGCGCGAGGTTTTGGGTTCTAAGGCCTTCCAGGAGAGCCGCGCCAAACTGCCTATGTGCTTAGGTTGCACCGTGAGCAACGAGGTGTTTATCGCCGACTTGACCAAGATGCCTCACCTGCTGGTTGCTGGTGCGACCGGTAAAGGTAAATCGGTCGGTCTAAACGCCATCATCACGTCATTGCTCTATAAGAAGGGCCCATCAGAACTGAAGTTCGTCCTGGTTGACCCCAAGCGCGTCGAGTTTAGCGTGTATGTCGACCTGGAGAAGTACTACTTTGCAAAAACTCCAGGAGAAGAGAAAGCTATCATCACCGATACCGATCGCGTTATCAAGACCTTGAACAGCCTTGTCCAAGAGATGGAAGACCGTTATAGGGTATTTGAGGACGTCAGGGTGCGTAACGTGGCTGACTATAATGAGATGTGGCGCCGTGAGTTGCGCGAGGTTCGTGACGAGCACGGTGAGAAAAAATATCATTATATGCCTTATATCGTGGGTATTATCGACGAGTTCAGCGACATGATCATGACCGCTGGCAAGGAGGTCGAGACCCCGTTGGTTCGCATCGCCCAGAAGGCTCGTGCCGTGGGTATCCACATGATTATTGCCACCCAACGCCCGTCATCCAAGGTCATCACAGGTCTGATTAAGGGTAACTTCCCTGGCCGCATCGCCTTTGCCGTTGCCCAGCGTATTGACAGTCAAATCATCATTGACCGAACGGGTGCCCAACAGCTCATCGGCCGTGGTGACATGCTCTTCCAGATCGATGGCGAGTTGACCCGCCTGCAGTGCCCGTTTGTTGATACACCTGATATCGTACGTATCTGTGACTTCATTAAGGAACAGGAAGATAACGACCGTGACATCAGTCATGAGGAACCCTATATGCTGCCCGAGTACATCGGCAAGGATGAGGGCGGTAGCAGCGATGCCAATGTGGGCAATGTCAAGGACCGCGACCCGTTGTTTGAGGAGGCCGTCAGATTCATCGTCATGGGCAATACCGCCAGCACCTCGTCGTTGCAGCGCCGCTACGAGATCGGTTACAATCGCGCCGGGCGCCTAATGGACCAGATGGAACATGCCGGTATCGTTGGTCCCGCTCAGGGCAGTAAGCCGCGCCAGGTGCTCGTGAGCCCCATGGATATTGACCAATTGTTCTCTTAAAAAAGAATTCTTAGAGTGCCACCTGACAAGTCTGGCACTCTTTTTGCATATTATATCAATTGGACTTAATTGAAATTTGAAATGAAAAGAATACTGACAGTCATTCTTGTCGCTATTTCAACACTGGCTATGGGAGCACAAACGCCTCAGGCCATGCTCGACAAGTGTGTAGCGGCCATTAACGCCAGCGGTGGCGTGACCGCCAATTACAGCATCACTACCAGCCAGGGCACCAGTAGCGGCACCATCGCCATGCAGGGTAAAAAATTCCGTGTTCTCTCGCCCGATGCCAAGTGCTGGTATGACGGCACGACACAGTGGTCATGGTCACCTCTCACCAGTGAGGTGAATATCACCACACCCGAACTAGAGGACTTGCGGATGACCAACCCCGTGGCGGCAGTCCAACACTTCAAAGCAAACTTCAATATGAAGAAAGCTAAGGCCAAGACCGCCAAGACTTATGTCATCAAGCTCACACCAAAGAAAAAGGATAACATCAAGACGCTGTGGCTTTTTTTTGACGAGACGACATCACTGCTGCGCACGGCACGCTTCGAGATGAAAGACAAATCGGTTTACACGGTCAAAATCACTGGTTATAAGCACAAGTCACTGCCTGCATCCACTTTCGCCTTTGACAAATCACAAGTACCCGCAGGCACCGAAGTGGTGGATTTGAGGTAGTTAGGTTTTAGGTTTTAGGCTTTAGGAATAAATAGTAAAGACATGTATCAATACTTTGTTGGTCCCCTTGTAGGAGCTGTCATTGGCTATATCACCAACGACATCGCCATACGCATGTTGTTCAGACCCCATCACGCCAAATATTTCATGGGCATTCATATCCCGTTCACTCCTGGTATCATCCCCAAGGAGAAAGCACGCATTGCTGGAGCCATTGGTAAAGCTGTGAGCGAGAATCTGATGAACCGCGAGGTACTGGAAAAGAGCTTGTTGAGCGACGAAATGCTCACCAAGATGAATAATGCCATTGACGAGTTTGTCACAACTCAGGGCGCCAATGAAGAGACCATCGAGCAGTTTGCCCGACATTACCTGACCGAAGAGGATATCATCGCCATGCGCCATAACGTATCGGATGGTATCGTCAAGATGGTGTCTTCAAAATTGACCGACAGCAACATGGGAGAGCAAATCGCCCACATGGCCACCGAACATGTGCTGGCGAAGACACGCAACAGCGTGGCTGGACTGTTCGGAGCCGATAAGCTGGTAGCCGGCGTTGCCCAACCCATTGAGAAAATCCTTGCAAAACACATCAATGAAATCCTGCAGACCAATTCGCAACAGATGATTAAGGACCTGGTGGTGAAGCAGTCAGACGACCTGTTGAACATGTCCATGAGTCAACTGGTGAGTAACCACGATGAACAAGTTGCGCAAATCAAGAGCGGCATCCTCAATGCCTATCGCGTCATCATCACCGAGCACCTGCCGCGCATCCTGCAAGATATCGACATCAGCGGCATCATCGAGCAACGCATCAATGAGATGGACATGGATGAAGCCGAAGCCATCATCCTCGACGTGATGAAAAAAGAGCTCCGCGCCATCGTGTGGCTCGGAGCACTGTTAGGTAGCATCATGGGCACTGTTAATGCCCTGATTCTTTAATCATCAATCCACTTGCCAAGTATCACCTGACATGATCACATCTTTCAGGCAGGTGAAACCATGCTTTGCCTTGGCTTCCTCGACTTGCTCAGCAACAGAGACTTCATAGGTGGAATCTTCAACCGAGCGGATGACACCCAGTGCCACGGGAAGGTCGGTTCCGTCCATCTTGGCCAGCATCTGATGCAGGAAGTTGCTCTCGCAATGAGCATCGTGGATGAGCACATCATCGATAGTGTAGCCGTCCTCACCGATTGTCACCGCCTTGAGGCCGAAACCATCCTGCACGAGTCCACGGTTATTGTCCTTACCAAAGATCATCTTCTCGCCATGCACAAGGTGGATAGTGCGGTCAGCACGGTACTCACGGTCAGTGATATAGTTGTGGATACCATTGTTGAAAATCATGCAGTTCTGCAGAATCTCAACGACCGAACAACCCTTGTGCTCAGCGGCAGCCATCATCACTTCCTGGCTGATATCCAGTGCTACATCAAGGCTACGGGCGAAGAAGGTGCCACGTGCACCGAAGGTCAATTCAGCGGGCACAAAGGGATCCTCAACCGTACCGTAGGGAGATGATTTTGACTTGAAACCGCGTGCGCTCGTGGGTGAGAACTGTCCCTTAGTCAAGCCGTAGATACGGTTATTCAACATCAACAGATTTACGTCGATGTTACGACGCACCTCGTGGATGAAGTGGTTACCACCAATAGCCAGGCAGTCACCATCACCCGACACCTGCCAAACGGTCATATCGGGGTTAGCGGTCTTGAAACCGGTAGCCACAGCGCCACCACGGCCGTGGATGGTGTGGAACGCGTAGGTCTTGGTATAGTAAGGCAGACGCGAACTGCAACCGATACCCGAAATCACCGCGGTCTTCTCGGGCGGAATGCCCAGATGAGCCATCGATTTGAGCAATACATTGAGCACGGCGTGGTCACCACATCCGGGACACCAACGCACGGGTTGGTTATTCTTGTAATCCAAAGGCTTATAAGCCATTTCTTGGTTCTTATTCTCTTCCATTACAATTCCTCCTCCATCATGATGTTTTTAACTCCGTCAACAATCTCCTGTACCAGGAAAGGTTGTCCCTGCACCTTGTTGATGTGGCAGATGTTCAGATTAGGTATCTTGCTCTGCAGGTAGCTTGCCAATTGACCGGTATTGAGCTCGGCAACAATCACGGTCTTGAAGCGGCTAAGCAATTCGGCGGTATTCT
>JAEETL010000026.1 GCA_016290325.1 Muribaculaceae bacterium | reverse complement strand
ACTCTGGAATCTACCCATTGTGTTATGTTCTTTGAGCCTCTTGTCGGATTCGAACCAACGACCCCGAGATTACAAATCACGTGCTCTGGCCAACTGAGCTAAAGAGGCATCTATCGTTGCGCTTGGAGATACGGGGTGATCTCGTTTGCGGATGCAAAGGTACAACCATTTTCTAAACTGGCAAACTTTTTCTTGTTTTTTTTTCAAAAAACTTTTCAACGAGACCCAACACACAACTACAACTCATTGGTTTACAATAATTTGAGTTTATTCAGCGGACCACTGCATTTTTTATGCCAAACTCGTGCCGTCCCACCCCACCACATTATATAAATATATATTTGGTAACTATTCTCAAGCAAAGGCTTTAGGCTTTTAGGGGCATCCGATTCCAGATCTCTCGCAGAGTCGCACACACGCTCAGTCTATATCTTATAACCCATTGGCGGAATCATGTGAATAAGGAGTGTCAGCGTGAAAAAGCCTAGGATACATACTAACTGATGGCATAAACGCCCAAAGGGCGGTCATTTGAGTAACCGCGGGTAATGTAAACTGCTGAGCGGTAGCGAAGTGGTTTGCATCACCCGCGGGAGGGCAATACTATCCCCGTCGCTGGAAGCGACCCCAATAGTGCCAGTCCAGGATGAAGGGGTCGCCTTCAGCGACTGGTCGCGGCAGGGGCGTTGACACAATCTAAGATATAATTTGAGGACAGTCATACTCCTCCGGCGCTTCGCGCCACCTCCCCTAGCTTAGGGGAGGAGTTGATAGACAGCACTTAATTATCGTCGAACTCACGTTTATTAGGAGTGGAGCCCCTAGGCGAGGCCCCACTCCTTGAATTGAAACATATGTGCCAGTTGCTATTGTCAGCAGATGCCAAGCATCGGCCGATTACGCAATATTACCACGAACCAGACAGCAGATAGTCGATCAGGGCGGTCACGTCACTGATGCTGACGCTGCCATCCTGGTCGCAATCGGCGGCACTGACGTTGACGCCGCTGGCGTTGCCGCCAAGCAGGTAATCGATCAAGGCGGTCACGTCGGCGATGGATACATTACCGTCGCCGTCCACATCGCCACGCTGCGAGGCCGTCAGCTCTACCCAAGTGCTGCCGTTGTACTTCATGGGCAGCCAGTACTTGTTGCGTGCCGTGGTGATCTGGGCGGCAGTCATCGAGTTGTTCTCGCCCGTGTTGTAGATGGCATACAGGGTACCCTTATTACTCGACGAGCGAGTAGGCAGGCTGTTGACAAAGCTAGTCATGTTAGTGCCGCTGATTCTGTTCCTGTAGATCTCGATGTGATTGAGGGCGGTACATCCGCTCACCGAAAGAGACGTCAATTGGTTGCCACAGCAATCAAGATAGGTCATTGCAGAGCAGCCAGTTACATCAAGCGAGGTCAACGCATTATAGTAACACTTGAGATTGGTCAACGATGTGTTGCCACTGACCCTCAGGGTTTTCAGGTTGTTCTTGCCATTAACCATAAGCGAGGTCAACTTGTTGTTGCGGGCCAGTAGTGTAGCGATATTGGTCATCGAGTTGGCTGCGCTCAGGTCGGTGATTTTGCAGTCTTCGCAGTCCAGATAGGTGATGGCGGTGCAATCGGCCAAGCCGGTGATGGTCGCCAGGTTGGGGTTCTCGTAACATCGCAGTTCAGTCAATGCAGTGTTGCCTGAAATCTCGAGCGTAGTCAAAGCATTTCTATAACAATCGAGTTCGGTCATGGAAGTGCAGTCCGAGCATTTGAGCGTAGTGAAATTCGGCTTGTCAAACACCGCCAGAATTGTCAATCTGGTGCAGTTGTAGCAATAGAGTTCCTTGAGGCTCGTGCAAGTCGAGACATTGAGCGTGGTAAAGTTGTTGTTGTAGCAAAGGATTTTCTGGAGACTGGTGCAGCCCGACACATTGAGTGAGGTCAGTTTTGTGCCGGTGTATGAATTCGTGGGGGCGCAATCCAGATAGGTCAGGGACTGGCAGCCCGACACATCGAGCGAGGTCATCGGGTTGTTGTAGCATCGCAGCTCCTTCAAGGAGGTGAAGAGTTTGACACCCGTCAGGTTGCTGATGTTCTTGTTCTGCACGTCGAGTACCGTGAGCGCTTCTATCTCTTCATTGCTTATATAGCCAGCTGGGTAAAGCGACAGCAGGTAACTACGGAAGTTGGCATCAGGAAAGTTGGTTGCGTTGATTTCCACACCGGTGCCAGGAATCATCTTGATATTGGTGAAGTTCTTCCAGACATTGGCCGATTTATAGGCGCTGATCGAACCCGCCGGCACATAGAGTGTGGCATTGTTATAGAGACTACTATTATCTCCACCAAAAGCGTAGGCATTAGTCTGAGAAGGAGGTGTGGTGGCATAACACGTGATGGACGTCAATGACGGGCAAGCGCCGAATGCTTGCTCACCGATATAATACACACTGCTTCCGATGACGACCGTCCTCAAATTTTCACAAACGTAGAAACCCCAACCACCAATCGTCAAGACACTGTTGGGAATAGTGATGCTTCGCAGATTGCTGCAATACCGGAAAGCATAATTACTGATACCACCCACGGTATAAGCCTGGCCGTTATTGTAGACTGTGCTGGGGATGGTGATGTTGCTGCTACTGTAGCAATTGTTGCTGTCCCACCGTTCTCGTGTTACCGAGGCAGCGTCTTCTCTATAGGCATCATAATAGATACCGTTATAGATAAAGTCATAAAGCTCGATCGACTCGATATTAGTGAAGTTCATCCAGTAGTTGGCATTCTTATAGGCATTTAATGCGGCTTTAGGAACATGCAGAGTGACTTGGCTGTATAAACTGGAGGGAAACGTGGTATTGGTGATGGTGGGCGGTGTGGTGGCTCTGCATTCAATGTGGTACAGACCTGTGCAACCCGAGAAAGCTGAGCCGCCAATTGAGGTCATGCCACTGCCGATCTTCACGACATTCATAGAAGAACAACCCTCGAATGCCCAGTTTTCGATCGTGGTGACATTGTCGGGAATATCTAAACTGTAGAGTGAGGTGCAGTTCCAAAACGCGTCAAAGCCGATGGTCTTGACATTTGAGCCGATACCCACTCCCGTGAGGCCAGAGCAATCGCGGAAAGCATACTGACCAATCGAGGTCACAGTATAAGTCACGGGATGAAGAGCGCCCGCTTCGGCATAATCTGGAACGTAAACAAACCCGCTATAGGTATTATAGTCTGTGTCATAATACGTTAGCGAGGCTTCATCGCTGTTCACTATGTTGTAATACAGGTTAGTGGAATAATCCTCAAAATCATAGGCATTGGCGCCAATGGCGCACGTGATGCAGGCCACGAGGGCGAGCACCCTGATGAGTAATAATTTCTTTTTCATAATTTTTATCTTTTAAAAGGTTAATAAATTCGGAAAAATGAACTATTCTGCAAATTTACTTACAAATTCCAAATAAATCAAGAAAAATCAAGTCAATTATTCAGGATACCCTTCAAACTAGAAGCTTTTAATAATCTGTATTAATTACCCGAAACATTGCGACGTTGAATTATGGCAATTGTTATCCTGTTGCCTGTGCTGCCGTCCTTTACTCATACGCGCCCCCTGCCGGCAGCGGTGTGCGGGCAGGGGGCGAATTATATCTTTTTAAAAAAATGTGTGGCGCGGTGGCTTATCTGTCCTTGCGGCCCTTCTCGAGCTGGCGCTTCAGGGCGTCAACACAGTTGTCGATAGCTTCCTCAAAGGTGTCGGCCACCTTGTTGGCAAACAGATCCTCGCTGCGAGGCACGTTCAGGCGCACCGATGCTTCCTTGTTCATGGCCGTCTCGGGTTTCACTACCTTGAGGATAACCTCGGCATTGGCGATCTCCTCGTTGTACTTACCCAATTTCTCAACTTTCTTGTTGATGAAATCATTCAGTTTCTCGGTTGCTTCAAAATGGATGGCATTAATCTTAATTTCCATATTAACCTCCTTTTTTTAGTGCCCGTGGATGGGCGTGTTCATAATTGTGTTGTAATTCATTTAACGTCACGTGAGTGTATACTTGTGTCGCCGCTAGGCTCTCGTGTCCCAGCAGGTCCTTGACGCTGTTGAGTTGGGCACCGTTGTTAAGCATCGCGCTGGCAAAGGTGTGACGAAGCACGTGGGGGCTCAATTTGCCGCTCCCGCCAGCCCATGCCAACGAGTCGTGAACCACATGATAGACCAACGAGGGATACAACGGCTTGCCCTTGCCTGTCACGAGCAGATTGCCGCACTCGGGACGCAGCGGCTCACGCAGGGAACGATACCGGGTCACCCACTCGGCCAACTCGTCGCCAAAGGGGACCAACCGATCCTTGTCGCGCTTACCGCGCACCTTGAGTTCATGCTTGTCCACATCGACAGCGGCATCCTGCAGACCGATGAGCTCACTCAGGCGGATTCCGGTCTCATAAAAGAGCATTACGATCAAGCGGTTGCGCACCTGGGTGAAATCATCCCGGTCAATGTCGGCATCCAGCACGGCATCAACGGTTTTCTCTCTAACAAGTTTGGGCAAGGGACGCGGCATCTTGGCCAGTTCTACATGTGCCGCAGGATTACTGGTTACCTCGCCGCGCAGCAGCAGGTAACAATACAGTGCCCTAATGGCCTGCACCTTGTGGCGCAGGGTACCAGGACAGTCACCGTGTGACGAGCGGGAGATGAGCCAGGAGCGTATGTCAGATGTTGTGACCGAGGGCAGATCAAGGTCTCTGCCACCGACAGCCATGAACGAAGTCCACTGGTCAAGGTCTCGGCGGTAAAGATCCACCGTCCTCCATGACAGGTTACGCTCGAGGCGCAAATATTGCAGGAAACGTTCAATCGTGGCGTTCATAGGCATACATTCAACGTGTTGCTAGCAGCCTCCATTCTCCTAGAGCAAATTCGGCTACTTTGCGGTGCTAAAATTAGCAACTATTTTTATGAAATGCAAATTTTGGGCCAAAAAAATGACGGAAACCGTCAAATATTCGGTTTCCGTCTTGTATTTTCAGTTGAATCGGGAAGTATTAATCCTCGCGTGCACGCAGCTGCTGTACATACTCGGCCTTCATCATCTTCTTGCGGTTGGTGATTGAGGGCTTCTCAAAAGCCTGACGGTTGCGTAATTGCTTAATAATACCGGTCTTCTCAGTTTTTCTCTTAAATTTCTTGAGGGCGCGTTCGATGTTGTCGCCTTCCTTCACGGGAACAATAATCATAATGAGTTTGTTTTGTTTTTAATTTTTTATTGTTTGTAATTATTTGGATTTTCTTATTGTTTTTGTGGCCTCATATTGACATCACACCGCTGGCGAGCCACTTGCCAAGCGATGCTTAATTATGTCGCTATATGTTGATAATCAGTTTCTTAAGTCAGGATTTTCAACCCCCTTCCGTTTTTTGGTGCCGCAAAGTTACACATTTCTTTCACAACCGACAAAGAAAAATACTGATTTTTTTTTCATGGTATGCAAAGAAGAGCCCCAACCCGCGCTCACATCCCATGCGCCAAAAAGCCATCGCACTGGTCCTCGATTGATGGACCAGTGCGATGACACACAATGAAAATTATTACTCTCCTACTTAATTATTTCTTGCGGTTGCGTACCGAACGCACGCCGGTATTCACCGTTTGGGTACTCGTCTTGGGCTTGCGCTCCTTGATCTTGGTCTTTTTGGTCTTAGACTTAGACTTGCTGGTTGACTTATTGCTGTCCTTAGACTTGCTGCCGCGCTTGGTGGTGCGGGTCACAGTCTTCTCCTTCTCCTCGGCGGGCTCAGCCGATTCAACCTCGGTCTCGGCGCCTTCCTCGCCCTCTGTCAGCTCACCCTCGGCAGCAGCACGGGCCTTCTCCTCGGCCTCGGCACGTGCCTGGAGTTCCTCCAATGGGGGTACCCACAGGTCTTTGTTGAAACGTTGCAGGCGCTGCTCGATGCTGTCCTGGGCATGCTTGAGGGCCTCAGGGTCTGTGTACATCTGCTTGAGGGCCATATTGCGCAGGTTCTTGGTCTTGATGATGTCGCCCGTGTACATGTTCAGCTTGAAGAAGTCGTCAAGACTGTACCGCGGCAGGTTGTTATCATCATCGGTAAAGACATACTGCTGTGCCAGGTAGGGACGGATGTCATTGAGTTTCACCCAGAACATAGGATATTTTCCGGTTTCGCCACTCCAGTCATCCATCTGATGCAGAACGGGGCACAAATACTCGACACGAGCCTTCATCTGATTGCTGCGGGTATCAAATTCCCACTTCTCGATGATATAATAACTCAAGCACTGATTGCCTCGGATATCTGCGTCCTCAAACTCGTAGATGGGGTTCTTGGGAGTGCTTCCCTTGGCCTCGGTGAAATCAATGTAGTGGTTAAACAACATGTCCGCTACATTAATCTTATGGTTTTCGTCAAAGATTTCAGCCTCATAGTCGTAGGCCGAGATCTGGTTTTTAGCCAGCAGACGCATGATGATGAAGTACAAGTTCTGGCCGTCCTGGTTGGGCATTTCAGGATAAAGCAATGCGGCATTCTTGCCCTTGGTCAGGTCCACCTCGCGGTAGATGACCTTCATCCATTGCAAGTCGGCATCGTTGGGCTCCTTGACTTCATAGAAGGACTGCTGCCTATCGCTGATGACGGCAGCGCCATTCTTTTTGTCCCTATCCCTACGGGAATCGCTGCCAGTGCGCCTTGTCACCTGGGCGCTGCTTGCGAGGACTGTTCCAAGCAGCAGCAATGCGATAATCAATCTAAGACTTTTCATATTCTTGATGTTCAGGTTGTTTGTTTCTATTAGTTGATGATGACCTCGATGGGTGCAATCTCACGGGTGATGCCGTCGGGGCCTGTCGCCTTGACGCCACGAATGAGGAAGCGCTTGCCATGCTGGAGGCGCTTGATGCGCTCCTTTTGACGCTCGGTGAACTGTGAGCTGTTGCTTGCCTCTGGGTGGAAATCGCCCATGGCATCCACAAAGAGGCACTCAAACGACACGACCTTGAAGTCGATATTCAGAATCTCATCGTCGATTGCGGCATTCAGTCCACTAGCTGACATGAGCAGGTTCTTGGCAAAAGGCTTGCCACCCTTGTAGCGGTTAGGATGGCCTTCGGCGTCCTTATAGGTAATAAAGGGCGTGGGATCGGGCAACTTGCGCACCCTGAAAGTGGTGCTGCCCACGTTAGTACGCTGTCCGTCCATTTCGGCGGTCACCGAGATGACACACTCGGCACCCACCTTGGCAGGACGTGCAATCCACCCGTCACCGCTCTTGGTGAGCGAGCCGTTGGTCATCGTGGCACTGATGCTGTTCTCGGGCACACCAGGCACAGCGATGCTGATGGGGTTATTGATACCGGCATAAAGCACGTTCATCATTGTGGCGCTGATGGTCGCCAGCGGGTCGATGACGGTATAGCTCGACTTGAAGTCACGGCGGGTCACCGAACCGTCGCGTCCCAGCACCTCGATCCATCCTGAGTAGTCATATTTACCGGCCTTGCCAGTACCCACCTCATAGATGCCAGTGTTGTTACCCAAGCGGCCACCGTTCACATAGACAACGGGGCGCTGGGTGGTATCAATAGCGGCGAGCACGATTTGTGCTTTATACTTGGTACCACGCATGACAACGCGGGACTCGGGTACCACAAAGGCGTTGACCAGGTTCACACGCAGGTCACCCAGGTCGACATTGGTCAGCATCTGGTTGAGGACCTCACCCTCGGCATAGCGCACGTCGTTCTGCAACTTGGTGAGCAGTGTCACGGCAGCGATACAGGGCATATTTTCAAACAGGGTCTCCTCCCACGTGTGCTTGCTGATGTCGTGGTTAGCCAACTTGGGCGGTGTCGTCGAGAGCGCTGTCTCCAGATTCTTGCGCTTCTCGGGATCCTCCAGGAACGAGGTCACAAACTGGCGGTACCCGTCGATGCGGGTCCTTAGCGCCTTACCCTTACCTCCGGTAGCGGTGAGCATCACCTCGCTGGAAGCGTCCAGGTTATCACGGTTGCGTATGTTGTTCACATCGCCATCGGGACCGTCGGCCAGCCGCACGATTTGGAGTTTCAATGAGTCAATGTAGTCGAAAAGCTTGTCGGTCTCCCCCACCACTTGGGTCGCCTTGTCCAGCCAGATCTTGCCCTTCTCGGGATTCTTCTCGTTGAAGGCCTGCAATTGGGCATAGAGTGACTGGTTTCGCGCCGTGATGGTGCGGTTGGAGCGTGTCAAACCGTCCTCCACCTGGCTGAAACCGTTGAGCACATCGCTCGACACGTTCAGCGCAAGCATAGCCGTCAAGACGATGTACATGAGGTTAATCATCTTCTCTCGCGGCGACATGCGATTGACGCTCTTATTTTTTGATGTTGCCATCTATTTTCTTCTCTCTATAAAAATAGGAATAGTTGTCAGTTAAAATGTCACTCAATGGCGCTTCAAGCGTCCTGGTCCTCACTGTTGGGGTCAATGCCAGGCATTCCCGGCATGGGACGGTACATGTTCACAGTCATAGCCTTGACCATCTTCTCATAGACGCTGTTGAGCTGCTTCATGTAGCGGGCCATCTTCTCGGTCTCGTCACAATAGTGGGCACTCTCGGCGGCACTCTTCTCATACATGTCGCGAATGTCCTTCAAGCCGCGGTTCACGCGGTCGATATTGTCGAGCTGCGACGAGATGCTCTTGAGCTGGATCTCATAGATAGTGTTCAAGCCACTGATGTTCTGGTTGAGGGCTTGCATCTGGTCAACATATCCGGTAGAACTGTTCGAGATGTTCTGACTGTTGTCGGTGATGGCACGATAGCTGTTAAGCAAGGTCTCGCTCACCTCATTCAGTGCGGTCGTGGTGGCCTGCAATTTCTGCATCTGCTCGCTGATGCCGGCCATCTGGCTCAGGTACTGCTGAGTGGCGTCGGTCAGCTCGGCCATGCGCGAGAGCTGATCACTGGCAGCAGCCATCTTGGCGATGCTCTCACTCAGCGACAATGTATCCTCCTCGCTCAGGTTCACTCCTTGAGGCAGACCTACAGCACTCTTGGCCTCGCCGGCGCTGACGTTAATCTCACCGTCATAGCCCTCGCCGCTGCCACCGGCACCACCAATAAAGATGCCACCGCCCGTATTAAAGTCGGGACGATCCTCGGGATCCTGGCTGGCAAGCACGGGGAACACCTCTTCCCAGTGATACTCCTTCTCAGGTTTGTCAAATGCCGTGAGGATAAACATGAGCACCTCGGTACCCATACCGATACACAACAGTGTGTTACCACCGGGCAAGTGCAAAATCTTGAAGAGCGCACCCCAGATTACGATAGCGGCACCGATACTGTAGGCAAAGTTGAAAAAACGCTGACCACTGTCGCTCTTGAGGAAGCGGCCTGCTTTCTTTTTATATTTCTTGACTTTTCCCATTGTTGCTAATGATGTGAAAAATTGACTTTTACGATTTGGTTATTTTTTTGACTCGATTGTGATTAATCCTTGCAGCAGTTTTTGCGCTTACCCTTAACGAGGCCCACCTTGGAGCGCACGCAACGGAATCCGATGTAACTCCTCTGCTCATTCTGGTACTCCCACATGCGCAGGTCTGCACGGATGTTGTGCACCACGTCCTTCCATGAGCCACCGCGAACGATCTTGCGTGACATCTTGTAAGGATCCTCCTTGGCGACATAGTAACGGTACTCGGGGTTGATGTCATCGGTCATGCGGTCGATGCTCTCGGTATAAGCCGTCGAGGTCCACTCGCTCACGTTACCCGCCATGTCAAACAAGCCATAATCATTGGGCTCATAGGTGCCGACAGGGGCCGAGATGATGTAACCGTCCTTGACATAGTTGCCCTCATCGGGCTTGAAGTTGGCATAGAAGCATCCCTCATCAACAGTCAAGGGCAGGTCACCGTCCCACGGGTACTTGTTCTTGTTCTTACCGGCACGGGCAGCAAACTCCCACTCGGCCTCGGTGGGCAAACGGAACGGCTCAACATAGATAGCCTGGCTGCCCATCGCCTTCTTCAGGAACTCGGTGCGCCAATGGCAAAAAGCATTGGCCTGCTCCCAGCTCACACCCACAACGGGATAGTTGTTGTAGTTGCCGTTAGCGAAATACATCCTTACATATGGCTCCTGATAGGCGTTCTCAAAGTCGTTTACCCAGCAAGTAGTGTCAGGGTAGATGTTGACAATGTAGGTATTGACGAAATCATAATCACTGCTCAGCGGACGGGTGATGGTCTCGCGGTGGATAACGCCATCATCATCGACATAGGCCGTGTCCTTACTGATGGTAGGCGGTGTCAAGTCCACTTCATGATCGGTGTTATAGTCGCGGCGAGTCGGGTCGAAGCGATGTTTACGCTTAGCGGCTTCGGTCAGGTTATAGACATCGTAGCGATAATTCAGTTTGGTGGCGTCAAGCTCCTTGACACCAGTGATGGGATTGATGCGGTATACTTCATTGATTGCCTGCTCCTCATCCTCGCCAGGATTCTTCCAGGGTATGGACTTGCTCCAATCCAGATGCGGGGTCACGGGGTTACCTTCCTTATCCTCCTCGATCTTGAACTCCTCAAAGCCGAGGGCGTAAAGACGCTCACGGATAATCGAGTCACGCACCCAGTAAACAAACTGCTTGTACTTAGAGTTGGTGATTTCGGTCTCATCCATCCAGAAGGCGTCAACCGACACGCCATGAGCGGTCGAATCGATGCCCCACACCGAGTCGCGCTCATTGGGACCCTCACGCATCGAGCCCACATCGACGAGCACCATGCCAAATGGCGTGGTCTCGTTAAACACAGTGGCACCGACGCCGGTCACCTCGCCACCGGCGGTTCCGCCCTTGCGGACCGAGCTGCACGACACGGTCGCGATGGCGACCAACAGTATCAATAGTAGCTTTTTCATATTATTACATTATGCGTACGCATTTTTGTTTGTTCTTGTTCTTCTCGTTGTTCTCCAACTTCACGTTATAAGTGACAAACACCTCGTGGCTGCCAAAGGTCGCCTTGCTAATCGCCGATATCGGGTAATCATAGCCATACCCGATGTAGGCATTCTTGAGGTTCACTCCGATGAATGCGCTTACAGCATCCTTGTGGCGGTAACCCACACCGATGTTCAACAAGCGGTTATAGCGCACCATAGCCGCCACCTGGGCTGCCCAAGCCTTTTGATACATAGCAAACATGGCCGAGGGCTGTATCTCAAATAACGTATTATTAATCGGAATATTGCCACCGCCCATAAAATAATAGCCGCGGTGCACGTCAAACTCATAGGGATCTATCTCGTTGTCACGCGACACCTTCAATCCAATGGTAGGAGCGGTCAAGTGGGTCACCGATGCGCCCACCCAAAACCGGGGATGAGAAAAGTAAACACCCGCATTGGCGTCGAATACCGTACCCGACACATCCTGAGAGGGATAATTCTCATTATCCTGATCGCCCTGGTAGGCGTCACTGCCCCGGAATGTCTGAGAGAATATGCCAGGCTGAACGCCCACACTGAGCATGCTCTTGCCAAACTTGCGCTTCCATGCCAGTTGGGCACCAATGCGTGTATTGGTAAATAGACCGATGCGTTCAAACTCGGCCTTCACGCCCACGCCCCAACGCTGCTCTAGCAGTTTTTGGGGCATGTTGCCAGTGAGATAGAATGACATAGGCGCATGCTTGATGTCCACCCACTGCATGCGACTACCCAATACGATATGGATGGCGTTTATTTCTCCTGCAGCAGCTGGATTATAGTAGGACTGGCCTGTCCAAAAATGAGAGAAAGCGGCATCGACCTGAGCTGTCGCACTAAATGCCACAACAGCGATCAATGCCATCACGGTCAACAGGCGTTTTATGTCATGTAACTTCTTTTTCATCAGTTCACACATTATTCAAAGAAGAAAGTGACCACTACCATATTGTTCTTGATCTTACTCACACTATTGGTAAATCGGTTCATGTACGGGTCATCAACCAAATCAGGACGAGATTTGTCCAAGACGTTCTTCATGCCAAAACAGAACTTAATTTCGGGACACAGTTTAAAGAACGGCATGTAAAAGTCACATCCCATTCCCACAGTCAACATCACATCGCTGTTTTTGAGCCTATACTGCTCACTGCGGTCCTTAGAGAGGTCGCCAGTATACATGGCTCCTGCCGTGAAATAGGGACGCATGTTATGGTAGCGTTTGGCACTCATCTTCAAGTCAATGGGCACAACGATGTAAGTTGACTTGATATTCTGGCTCCGCTTGTAATGATCCTGATCAGGAGCTTCGGAATCGCCCTGGTGGTTCAGGAAACGTACCACCTTGTTGCCAAAGAACAAACCCGGAGACACGCGCAGGTTAAAATGCTCGGCAATGCGGTAATCGGCCAGCACGTTCACACAAAAACCCGGCGAATTGGCCGACACATCGGCATACCATTCCTCACCAGGATAATTAGCACTGTCATCGGTGATATGGCCGTTATTGGTGATGGCAAGATTCTGAAAATTCATGCCCACCGAGAAGCCGAAGTGAATAGGCTTACTATCGGCATATGGGCGGTTCAAAATCATGTCATTATCCTGGGCGCATGCAGCGGCACACCCCATCACCATAAGCATTATCCACAATGCGATATGTCTGAGCTTGGTCTGGTTCATTTAACCTTAATAACGCAGTTTTCTCGCCAATATTGCTCAATCGCCAAAAAACTGTCACAAAACACCCGCCCAAAATCCAAATCAGGACAGTAAATCATCAAAACTGACCCTGTTGCCGCAACAGCAGAAAAAACAGAAATTTCACAAATTGTTAGTTTTTTTAAGAAAAAACTTGCACACGTCAAGAATTACCCCGATATTTGCATATGGATTATTTGTCGTTTGATCCGTTTTTTTATTTTTCAACTATCACAAACCCATTATGGATCAGCGACATACAAAGTCAAGACTAATACATATAGTTATTTTAATATTAATGTTTAACTTTTAATTTATCAGCTTATGAAGAAATTATCTCTTATGTTGTTGATGGCCGCATTGGCATTGCCAATGATGGCACAGTTTGCCAATAAGGCCGATTTATTGGCTGGCAAGATTGACCGCAGCACCCTCGAGCAGACCAGTGTTAATCCCCTTAGGGCTTTTAACGGAATGCTGGTTCCCGCCAACATGACGCGCGACACCGAGACCCTCTTCTGGGACTTTGAGGATGAAGACGACTTTGAAGGCTGGCTGAGCCTGGACAATGATGGCGACGGCTATGGCTGGGAAGTTGATGACTACTATTCACACAATAGCGGTAGCTATAGCTTGAAATCACGCAGCTATTATGCTGGCGCATTGGATCCCGACAACTGGCTGATTTCGCCTGAGGTGCCCCTGGGTGGAACATTGTCATTCTTCTCAATGAACTACCTGACAAGCTATCCCGACAACTTTGCAGTTTATGTTTGCGTCGGCACTCCCACCTCAGCTGAGGACTTCGTTCAGGTATCTGGCATGATCACTCCTCCCACCACTTGGACCGAGTACACCGTTGACTTGAGCGACTTTGCTGGTGAGGTTGGCTGCTTCGCTATCCGTCACTACAACAGCTATGACATGTATCAAGTCTTCATCGACGACATCACCTACACCTTCGACAATGGTCCTGTAACCCCCGTTCCCGAGGGTCTGGAGGCTATCCCCTACATCACCACCGCTGACGTGACTTGGGATGCAGGTGAGAGCACCGCTTGGAACCTCCGCTACAGGGTTTACACCCCGCAGCCCGAGGCAACCGGCTACTTCTGGGACTTTGAGGATGAGACCGAATTGTCATGGACCTCGGTTGATGCCGACGGTGATGGCTTTGGCTGGTTCATCTGGGATCCCATGAGCTTGGGTTATGATACTGGTGATGGCGAACGCTTGTTCGACACCAAGTGCGCTACTTCAGCCAGCTACAATGGCTATGGTGCTTTGTATCCCGATGACTGGATGATCTCACCCAAGGTAACCCTTGCTAAGGACTTCTCGTTCTGGGCTGCCGGCCAGGATCCCAGCTATGCTGCTGAGGTATTCGCCGTTTATGTATCAACCACTGGTACCGACTTGAGTGACTTCGTTAAGATTTCTGAGGACATCGTTGCCACCAGCCCCATCGAGCAGTACACCTTCGACCTGAGCGCTTATGAGGGCTTGGAGGGTTATGTAGCCATCCGTCACTACAACGTTACCGACATGTTCCGTCTGAACATCGACAACGTTCTCATCGGTGAGCTGCCCGAGCCCGTTGAGGAGGCTGAGTGGATCTACGTTTATGACCTCACTGACAACTTCTACACCATCGAGGGCCTCACTCCCGAGACCACCTATGAGGTAGAGGTACAGGCTGTTGAGGAGGATGTTCCCAGCAAGTGGACCGAGCCCTGCCTGTTCACCACCGGCAGAATGACCAGTGTTGAGGAGATCAGTGTAGCTCCCGTTGATGGCGCTTACTACAACCTCATGGGCCAGAAGATGAATGGCAACAACCTGCCCGCTGGCATCTACATCCACAACGGCAAGAAGATCCTCGTGAAGTAAATCACGACTGTGAGATTAAGACTACCCTCTCCATGAGGGGCGGGATAACATCCCTTTAGTCTTTTCCCACTAAAAAAGCACTGCACATAGCTTGCAATTCCTGCAGCTATGTGCAGTTTCTTTATCCCTCACAGCATGGGACCTCATTAATCCTAATGTATACTTGAGGAATAGCACCTTAATACCCATCAGATTAACCCTTTAGAACACGTAGAGACGCAAAATTTTGCGTCTCTACAAATTGATATGATGTTAAGTCCAATTCTTAATTTTGACTTTGCTGAGCTATAGACTAGTCAACACAGATTCATCTAAACGCGGGAAGGCGGTTGAGCAAGCGGGTCATGGGGCGGGTAAACAGGCGATTTACGAGCCATGCGAGAACGATGTCGATGGGAAGAACGAAAACGTATAACAGATTAGCATTGACACCAAAGAGGTCGTTGCTCACCATATTGGCAAACTCAGTAATGCCGAAATGCCACAGTACGGGATCAACCAGGTAAGTATAGATAATCGGTGCCAGGCATTGCAGCATGAAGATCTCAAAACTGATGTTCCCCAACCATTGCATGGGTTTGGAGGCTAAAACCATGCCAACGAAGCCCTCTCGCTTATCATAGAGCCAGCAAGTCAATATCACCAGTGCTACAGGCAACCACCACAGGATGGCATCACTCCATGGCATCATCAAGGGATAGGAGCGGATAGACAACACTCCCACCGACAACATGGCAATGGCTATGAGTTCGAGGTCGGTGCCATTCTTGCTCTTGCCTAACACGGGCAGCTGCTTGATTTTTCCCGAAGCATCGGCCAGCGTCATTCCCAGCATGAAATCGATCAAACGCACCGGCGGGAAGACATACATGGCAGTCTTGCCGTAAAAATCCATGAATCCCAGCAGCACGATATCGATGAGAATCAGCACAATAAAGACGATGAGTTTTACACGCAAGCCAAGGGGCGAAAACCATCGGGCCAACAACGGATAACATAAGTAACAGAACAACAGTGTGCTCAGGAACCAGGCAAACGGGTTGTAGGAGAAATAGATGGAATGGTGCATCGACCAACTTTGCAACAACGCGGCATCCAGCGCCAGCACACCGGGCCTGATCACCAGTTTTCCAATCAATGCCAAGGCAACCAGCAACAGCACAAGTGCAAGCCAGTGCAATGGATATAACTTAAGGGCATGGCGCAACGAGAAACGAGAATAAGTCTCCTTGTTTAGCTGTTCAAAAGGATATTTGAACCTTAACAGGAAACCGCTCGCCATAAAGAAAAAGCTAACGCCTGCCCATGTCATTTCCTCAAGGCCGGTAACACCCACATGGAAAAGCACTATCATCAGCGCGAACACGGCACGCCAACCGTTTAACGTCTTTATCATATCGTTAATTATTTGATTCTACGTTTAAAATAGGCACTAATCGGGCGGGTGAAATAACGGTTCACAACCCATGCCAAAGGCAACAGTACCAACCACACACACAGCGTCTTGAGGTCATAGATAAGCACCCCGAAGTGGCCCGCAACAGGCGACAGCACATAGTTGAACAGGTGAAATGCCACAAACTGCAACATGAACACCTCGTAGCTGATGCTTCCCAGCCACTGCAAGGGCTTCCACAACAACACCCGGCCGACGGCGCCCTCGCGGCCGTCAAACAGCGTCAAAGCCACAAGAATAGCCCCTTGAGGCAGCAGCCACAGCAGATCATCCTCCCAAGGTTTGAACCAGGTGGTCTTGACCGTAGCGACCACGGTCAACGCGAGCAATATCAGCAAGGCCACTTCAACAAGGGTCGCCGTGCCGAAGCCAATTTGTAAATTCTTATTTTTCAGTATTTTATAGACATGGTAAAGCAGAATACCCATAGTGAAATCCACCACATGGACAAGCGGGTTGACAAACATCGTTTCGCGTCCCTCGGCATCCAACGGAACCAGCATCAACCCCAGGACAAGCACCATCACAGCTGTCAGTATCGCTTTTGGCCAGAAACGCAACCGCCCCACCCAGTGGGCTAGGAACGGATAAGCCACATAGCAGAACAGTAACGCGCTCATAAACCAAGCGACAGGGTTGAGGCAGTAATGCACATCATGCACGGGAGACCACGACTGCAGGAGCAATGCAGTCAATGCCGTAGCGCCCCAATCCACACTCGCGGTGTGAAAACCAAGCGCCAAGGCTATCATTAGAGCCAGCGCAAGCCAGTTGAGCGGGTATAACCGCATGGAGTGGCCAAAGACAAAGTTCTTGTAATCACTCTTTGACAGCCGGTCAAACGGATGTCGGGCCGACAACAAAAACGCACTGGAGATAAAGAAAAACGTAACGCCTGAATAAGTCAGATTCCACAGGTAGCCCAAGCCGCTATGGAACGATACCACAACGACCGCCATGAGTCCACGCCACGAATTTATTGTCTTTATCATCTATCTCAAAGCTCTTAAAGACAGCCACTATTGTGGTTATGCCATCAAGCGGTTTAAAGTGCGAAATTACAAACATTTGATGAAAAAAGCGTAAAAACTCAATTATTTTGTACCTTTGCAGCCGAAAAATGAGTGGCAACAATAATAAGGCAGGCAGCCGGTCATCCAAATTCGTTAAGGATATCGGCATCTATGCCATTGGAAACATCGGCTCCAAGATCATCACTTTCCTGATGGTGCCGATGTATACTCATTATATCGACAAGTCAGATTTCGGTTATTATGACCTGTGCTTCACCTGGTGTCTGCTGCTCATGCCTTTTGTGACCCTGCAGTTGCGCGACGGCGCCTTCAGGTTCCTGCTCGACTGTGACGACGACACCCGTCGCCAGCGCATCGTCACCTTCGTGTCACGTACCATGGTTGCGACAACGGTGCTCTCGCTCATCATCACGGCGGCATTGGCCATGTTCACCAATATCCAGTATTTGGGTTATGCCCTAGGCATGTTACTGGCCATGTCATTCCAGGAGGTTTACTCCCAGGTCTTTAGGGGATTGGGCAATAACCGCGCGTTTGCCACGGTGGGCATTTTGTCGGCTCTAGGCATCGGCCTGTTCAGCATCTTTTTTGTCGTTGGCATGGGATGGGGCATCAAGGGCATTTTCCTAGCCAACATCCTGGCACGAGTGCTGGCGTTAATCCTCGTTGAGGCCCGTGTGAGGTTGATTACCCGCAACACGCGATGGAGCATCGACTCGCGTGAGGTGGCACACGACATCCTGCGCTACTCGTTACCGTTGCTGCCAGGCTCATTGTGCTGGTGGCTCACTGGAAGCAGCGACCGCCTGTTCATCACCCATTTCCTGGGACTTGACGTCAACGGTGTCTATGCTGTTGCCACACGCTTCACAGGCATTATCTATACGCTCGCCATTATCTTCTACCAAGCTTGGCAGGAAACCGCCATCTTGCAGTACAATAGCCCTGACCGCGACAGATTTTTCTCCAAGATGTTCAACAGCTACATCATGCTGCTGGGCTTGATTTTGGTGGGTTATGTTTTCATGCTCAAGGTCAACTATGGCTGGCTGGTTGCCGCGCAATACAGCGAGAGTCTCAACTATATCTATCCGCTGGCTTTGTCGGCCGTGATTTTTGCCGCTGCTGCCTTCTTCGACATGGGTTACCAGTGTGCTAAGGACACCAAGCGCACGCTGCCCGCCATCGTGCTTTCGGCAGCAGTCAATGTGGTGCTTAATTTCCTACTCATCAAGCCATTGGGAGTCTATGGCGTCATCATCACCCAGCTCGTCACCTATCTGGTGCTGTTCATCTACCGCTGGCATGACATGCGCCGCTACTTCATCCTGAAAATAGCTAAGCTTACCGCTGTTCCCGTGGCGGTGATGCTGATAAGCGCCATACCCTTCTACAGCAACATTCCCTGGTGGGCCGACATCGCCTTCATGCTCGCTGCTTTAGCATGCATTGCAGGATCCTGTTACAAGGACATTCGCGAGCTGATATTGTCAAAAATCACCAAAACACGCAGCGTGACAAAATAATTGTCATGTCTACTCGTTAAATAGTAAATAAATACTTTAACAACCGCTATGAAATCAAGATTACTTATAATGCTGATAGCAGCGGCCACGCTTTTGTCATGCACTACAACCAAGGACAACAACCTGTCCTATTTTAAAGACATCCTTGAAAGTCCATCGGGCGTTTTAACCAAACATCAGAATGACTACCCGATTCATATCCAGCCCGATGACGAGTTAATCATTTCGGTATCATCGGCCGTTCCCGAGGCTACGGCAGCCTACAACCTGCCCATGGATAACCCTGCCACTCGAGGTAATCTGCGTCAGGCGACACAGCCCCGTACCCAAACCTATATCGTGGACCAGCAGGGTTATATCATGCTGCCCGTTTTAGGACGTTACCTGGTGAAGGATAAAACCACGGCTCAAATCTCACAAGAAATCACCGAGATGATTTCTAAGGACGTCAAGGACCCCTACGTGCGTGTTGACCTAGTGAACTTTGGTGTCGATGTGATGGGCGAAGTGAACAATCCGCAACGCACCTACTCGAGCCACGAGAAATTCACCGTGCTTGACGCCATCTCCCAGTGTGGCGACCTTACCGAGTTTGCTAAGCGTGATCGCGTCTTCGTGATCCGCACCGAGGAGGGCGTAAGTTCCTATCACCGCCTTGACCTCAACAGTAGCGAGATTTTCAATTCTCCCTACTTCTACCTTCGCCAGAACGATGTCATTTATGTCGAGCCTAACCAAATCCGCATCGACAACTCCAAGTATAACCAAAACAATGCATTCAAGCTTTCGGTGCTCTCCACTGTCGTGAGCTCGGCTTCGGTCATCGCATCGCTGATTATCGCACTTGTAGCAAGCAAATAAACCACCTGACGACATGGCAAAATTCAATATACCTTCCAACCCACAACAAGAAGAGCAGATTATTGATTTTGGCAACTTTGTGCGCAAGTATAAGCGTTACTGGTGGCTGTTCCTGCTCTCGCTCATCGCGTGCATGACGCTGGCATTTGCTTATCTCAAGTATGCCAAGCGCGTCTATAACATTAAGGCCGTTGTCCTCATCGCTCAAGACGACAACAGCGCGGGCGCCGGTGCCAATCTGCTCAAGAGCATGAAGCTCATGGGTCAGGGCAGCAAGGTCGATGACGAGATGATCGTTTTCTCGTCTCAGGAGCTTTGCACCCAGGTCGCCAAGCAACTCAAGCTCAACCGTTCCTATATAGAGGAGAAAGAATGGTACAAGCCCGACAAGGATCATTATGACTCATCGCCCATCGAGATTGTCGCTCCCGACGAGATGTTTGACACCTTGAGCTCGGTGCTGAAATTCAAGGTTGACGTAAACAAGCAGGGTCAGGTCCACATCAAGGCCACCAAGGGCGACAAAACGCTCGCCGAACTGGAAAACGCGACATTGCCGACAACGGTGAAGACGGCCTATGGCGTGTTTGGCGTTCAGCCCACCGACCGTTTCAAATCAGGAAAACAATGCCACATCAGGGCATCACTCTATGGCAACCAGCTGCGCGGTGAACAGTTGAACCGCCGCATTAGGGTGAAACTCGCCACCAAGAAGTCCAATGGCATCAACCTGTCGATTGCCGAGAACAACCCGTCGCGCGGTATCGACATCCTCAACAAGCTCATGGAGCTGTATAACGAGCGCGGACAGCGTGAGAAAGATGAAGAGGCCATCAACACGGCCAAGTTCATTGACGAGCGACTGGCACTCATCTACAAGGGTTTGACCAGCAGTGAGGCCGATATCGAGGCCTACAAGCGCAACAACCGCATCTCGGACGCCGAGCTGCAGCTCAAATCATCAATCGCCAAACAGGAATTGGCCGACCGCGCCATCATCAAGCTGGAGTCTAACAAACAATTGCTGGGAATGGTCAAGGACTTTGTTTCCAATCCCGCCAACAGGCACTCCTATATCCCCTTTGACGTGGATTCAAGCGCGGCATCAGGCGCTATCAAGGCCTACAATAGCCTGCTGGCCAAACGTCAAGAGCTCGAGTTGTCGGCCAAAGAGAACAACTTGGCGATCAAACAGCTTGACCAGCAAATCGAGACCATGCACAACAACGTGCTGCAGGGAGTCAACACGTCAATCAAGGGTGTGGACATGCAGCTCAAGAAGATGTATAGCCAGGTCAACCAGGCTTCGGGTGACATGAACAAAGTGCCCTCTATCGAGCGCGAGTCTCGCGAGCTGTATCGCCAGCAGGGCATCCAGAACACCCTCTACACCTTCCTGCTCCAAAAACGTGAGGAAAATTCACTCGTGCTGGCCGCTACAACGCCTAAAGGCAAAATTGTGGACCATGCCTACGCCGAGCATACACCCATCAGCCCCAACAAGATGGTCATTCTTGCCATGGCATTACTGGCCAGTATCTTCTTGCCGCTGTTGTTGCTGTATCTCAAGGATATGTTCACCACCAAGTTCTCCAACCAGGAGGAACTCGAGGAAATCTCCCAAGTGCCTTTTATCGGTCACATCCATCACAACCGCCACAACACCCAGCTGGTGGTCAAGGAGGGCAAGACCTCGGCCATTGTGGAGCTATTCCGCTATGTGCGTAACAACCTGCAATTCATGCTCAATGACGATAACGACAAGGTTGTCCTCGTTACCAGTAGCGTGAGCGGTGAGGGCAAATCGTTTGTCAGCACCAATATAGCCTCATCGTTTGCCCTGTTGGGTAAACGCGTGGCTCTGGTAGGAATGGATATCAGGTCGCCCAAGCTGGCATCAATGCTGAACCTGAACGACGTACCAGGTGTGACCAGTTACCTGTCACGCAACGATGTCACCCTTGAGAACATCGCTCAGCCCTGCCCCGAGGTCGAAGGCATGGACGTGTTTGTTGGTGGCGCCATTCCACCCAACCCCTCTGAGCTGCTGCTGGGCAACCGCGTGAAGCAGTTCTTTGAGGACCTGCGTGCCAAGTATGACATCATTATTGTCGACTCGGCTCCCGTGGCCATGGTGAGCGATAGTTTTGCACTTGACAAATACAGCAACGCTACCGTATATGTCACCCGCGCCAACTACACCAAACGCAATCTGGTGAAGTTCATGAACCGCATCGCCGCCAACAAGCAGCTTAAGAACATGTGCGTCGTGCTCAACGACACCAAACCGAGCAACGACAACACTTACGGTTACGGTTACGGAAAGACTAAGGATGAGGACTAAGAATCAGGTCCTCTAGACATCGGCTTTAACGACAACCTGTAGCATGGATCGAGCGCTCATATTCGTCACGTTGGGCTTCGCGCTGGTATTCTTCTTCGCGCGCGAGAGCAATCGGCTGACTAAGGTGCGCTTGCATGAGATCTTCATATCTATCTATACCTTCTCGTGTTGCTTTACCCGTCTTTTCCTGCCTGTGTTTAAGGGTGACGGTGAACCCTGCGGCACGTTTGGAACAGGCTTGTCGCTATGGCCGTTCTATTTCATGTCGTTGCTGCTGTTATGGATAGTGGCAAAAGGCAAGCAGTGGCGCATCCGCCGACCCAATTTGTGGCTATTCTTCATCTTCCTGGCTTATGCGGCTTACACGCTGCTCAATCCCTACAACATCGCGCGCCGACAAACCCTGGTTGAGGTGTTCTACCTGTTGTCGTTTGCAGTTTTCATGTATCTGTTCGCCAACAGCTTCTCGGTCAAGAGCGTCATCCGCGGTATCTATATTGGACTTGCATGCACCGTTATCCTGCACTTTATACTGGCGATTTGCTATCCCGTATTAGGCATGGAAGGTGTCGTCAAGATGTTTGACAGCGAGGCCTCGACGCGCAGCGAGGAACGTGTGGGTGCCGTGGGCACCATGGGCCACCCCAATGCGTTGGGCACCTATGCGTCTTACTATTTCACGTTCTTTGTCGCATGCTTCATCACGGCCTACAAACGCCGCCCCAGCGCCATCTTTGCCGGCATGGCTTTTATCGTGATTGTTCTCACGGCCAGCCGCAGCGCCCTCTTGGCATCGGTGGCATCGGTGCTTGCTATCGTGGTGTTCTATATCTATCGCCGCTACAAGTTGCTCAGCCTCCAAAGCATCCTCAAGGGTATCGTGCCACTGGGCATCATGATTGCCCTACTACTTTCGGGCCCGCTGAGCTTCCTTTTCAGTGACGTGGAGGATCTCGATGAGATGACTACCTCACGACTCATGCACTATTATTGCGGTTATGAGATCTTTGAAGACCACCCGCTGGTAGGCGTGGGCATGAATGCCCATCTCACATATTTGGGCGAGAACAGCTCGGCCGTGATATTTGAGCAAGTGTTTGACATGACCGACCTGTGGCAACCCGAGGAGTTCATGTTCACCAATCCTATTCACAACATCTGGATCATTTTGATTGATGAGCTAGGCCTAATCGGGTTCCTGCCCATTTTTGGTTTTGTAATCTGGTATATAGCGACATTTAAGTGGCGAACGCGGCAATCGCGCAACCGCTACTACAATATCCTGAACATTTCGGGCTTGGGCGTCATGTGCTGTTGGCTCGTTCAGGGTAACAGCGACTGGGCACCTCTCACTCCTCAGGTCCTGAGCCTGTCATTAATGTTCCTGGCCTTATCGCTTAACCGCCACTACGCGGCCGAAGAGCACCCCGAGTTTGCTACGGTTGAAGAGGCAAAGCGACAACTGCGCGAACAAATGGCAGAAGCCGACGATGACGAAGAAGAATCATTATCAGTTCAACCAGCATGAGGGACCCTTCACGACACATATTGTTCCTCGCCACCGAATATGATGCACCGGGCATGAGACCCTATGCCCGCAACATCATCAACACCATGTGGCAAGCGGGCGACCATGTGCTCATCGTGACCCGTTACGGGGCTGACAACCAGGCTTTCCCTAACATTCCCGCCACTTCCATCACTTGGATTGACTATCCTGCAACGACATGGCAACGTGCGCTGTTCAGGTATTTTCCTCGGCGGCTGAACCGCTCGATTAACCGCATCATCAAGGCCCACGGCATTGATCTGGCTTACTCGCTCACCGGCGAGCTGGTTCTTGCCGGCAGCATCGGTCGGTTGCAGCGTCGCATCCCCCTGCTCTATACCGTCCACGATGCCGTTTATCACGACTACAAATTCAGCTCTCCCCTCCATTGGCTCAAGGACAGGCTCATCATCGCCCTACCCCAACAGTCGCTATTCAAGCACACACCGCACAAGGTGACCAACAGTAAGGCGCAGCTGGAACTCATTGGCCGACGCTATCCGGGGAACACGGTGGATTATGTCCCCTTCCCCACCCTTGTCAACGACAAGATTGCCCAAGGAAGGCAGCAAGTGGCCGAGTTAAGAGATGTGCCCGACGGCTACATCCTTTTCTTCGGCACCGTACAACTGTATAAAGGCGTGCATCTGCTTTATGATGCCTATATCCACCATCCCGAGCTAAATTCCCGCCCGTTAGTGGTTGCGGGAGCGGGAGCGACCTATTTCAAGCGAGAGAACGACGACAACGCCATCTTCATCAACCGGTTTATGGAGGACAGCGAGTTGCGCGACCTGTTTTCACGGGCCGCAGTTGTCGTTTACCCTTATATCTCGGCAACCCAAAGTGGTGTGACCAGCATTGCCAGCTACTTTGGCAAACCCATGGTCTTGAGTGATCTGCCCTTCTTCAAGCAGACATGTGATGGCAGCGAAGGGGTAGAATTCTTCTCAAGCGGCGACAGTGAGGCCCTTGCGGCTGCGATAGGCCGTTGCCTGCAGTCTCCAGGCTCATCATCGGGCCTGTACCAGCGGGTGTATAGCCCTGAGGCGCTGCGCACGGCTCTTGAGGGAGCCATTGGCACAATTCTTGAAAATCAACAATAAACAACCAAAATACAGGAATATGAAACGACTTAACCAACACATCTGCCTACTGGCTCTGCTGCTGACCACCATGGTTGGTCAGGCAAGAACCATTAACATCAATGTCGATGAAGTGAAGGGAGACCTCACTCAAGCGCTGCGCGAACAATGCGGTAAAGCAACCCACAACGACTTGGTGGTGCTCAACTTTGGAACCGGCACTTACACCGTGACCGGCACCATCCGTCTCAACTGTTCTGTCGTCATCAAGGGCCAAGGCCGTGACTACACCACAATCATCCTTGACAAGGGCAGTGACCGTGCAGGATTTAAGGCGTTTATCGATGACACCTATTTCAGGATTGCTGGCACACTCAAGAATCCCATTACAGCCAGCATCAGCGACCTTACCATCAGGCTCAAGGACCACAAGGGCATCTGGTGGGAAGGCGAGGCACGCCATGCCGTGAAGATTTACCACGCCAATAAGGTGGACATCCACGACATGGACAGCTACATGCAGAACGCGGTCATCACCAACATCGACATGCGCGTGTGCTCTAACGTCACCGTTACCAATTGCATCATCTCCAACTACAACAACTGTAACGATGGTGGAGGATTGTGGATTAGAGGCGAGATGCACAACATCAATGTCAAGGGCAATAAGTTCTACAAGTATGGCAAGGATGAGACCCTCGGCATCTATGACCGCGTGGTTGATGTGACCAACGGTTATGTCCGCGGCACGGCCAGACGCACCGACATCTTTGTGGAGGACAACGAGTTTTATTATGGCGGTTACAACGGCAAGGACAAGGATCCCGAGGCCAACTGCGGCATGCTGTTCACCCTGATGACCGACCACAAGCTAAGCAAAGACCAGTGCACAACGCGTAATTTCCACCTGCGCAACAACAAGTTCTTCATCAACGATGTCACCACGCGCTGCATGTACATCGGTTTTGACCCCGCCGATTATCACAAGGACATCTTCATCGAGAATAACCAGATCATCAATGGCGACATCGGTCGCGAATACAGGTACTACCACAAGGACATCGAGGTGCATGACCTGAGTTCATGTGGCGACACCATCCACATCAACGGCAACACGGTTATCAACAGGAACCTGGTACTCACCGATCATGACGACTCGGGATACATGTTCCTCCAGACCCGTGGCGGCATCGTGAGCGTGTTAGGCAATCACCTGCTCAACGAGGTGACCGTCAACCCCAAGAACCGCAAACCCTATGGCATGAGACTCATCTGGTGCCAGTATGAGGGCGGCAACGTGACGCTGCGCGACAATGTGTGCAAGGGGCTTGAAAGTGTAGCCTATGTGGGCGGTGGCGAAGGCACCGACTTGTTTACCCTCAACGCCAGCAACAACGTTTTTGAGGGCGACACGCGCATCTACAGCCACAAGATCAAGAAAATGAACCTCAACTTCAAGGGCAACACGTTCCGCAGCAGCAACATGAACTTCTTCCTTGTGGAATTTGCACCTAGCGGCTCGGTCGTGTTTGATAACAATGATGTTACTGTGAACGGCGGCAACGGCCAATTCATGACTCATTGGTCAAAAAGTTCGACCAAGAATTATCGCTTTGACCGCCTGGAGGTGAAATACAATGTCTTCCACGGCGTGGCTAACGAGAAAGAACTGTTAAAGAACGTCACTAACGCTCGCACACGCAAAATAGGCCACAATAGATATAACCGTTAACACCATCGCCAATGGCTAATGAACGTATACACCAGCTAGATTATCTCAAGGGCATCTTCATCGTGTTGATGGTCTTGTTTCACCTCGCCCTGATCGAGGAGACCTATCCCGTGCTGCGCGAGGCGGTGTACACGTTCCATATGTCGGCATTTCTCATCATCTCTGGCTATTTGGCCAACGTGGAAAAGGAGCCGCGCTCTTTCGGTAAGAGCCTGTTGCGCATCCTGGTCCCCTACCTGCTGTTCGAGGCGCTTTACATTCTCTTGCAGTACTTCATGGGCAACGCCCTCCATGCACACAACGCCATTGAGCGCCTCACGCCACTGGATTTCGTGACGCGCATCGCGACACAGCCCACCGGCCCCTACTGGTACCTCCACACGCTGGTCATCAGCACCGCTATCTATTACATCGTTTACCGTCTGTTACACCTTAAAGGCATTTCGGGACTGGCATTGACGGGACTGGTGCTGTATGGGCTATCACTGGTCATCGAGGGTCTCAACTGGGATTATGTCATTTATTTCCTGTTGGGCTTAGCGGTCATGCGCAGCGGCAACTCCTTGACAAAAATAATCACTCCGTCATTCATCGCGATCCTGCCCTTAATCGTGCTATTTGCCTCACGCGAGAACTTCCATAACGGGTCACTGGCCGGCGTAGCCATCACAGTGCTCATGATGAGCCTTTTGCTGGCCCTTTATCCTTATTGTGGTGCTATCGTTCGCAACACTCTGTGCTTTTTGGGGCGCAACTCACTTGCCATAGTAGTGTTCTCGCCCATCTTCACGCTTGTAACCAAGGTGGTAGCACCATATTTCGCTTTTGACCCGTCGGCTATCTCATTCGCGGTTGTAGCGGTGGCGTTTGTTGTGTTGTGCTGCCTGGCCTGCGCATGGCTGTGTGACCGCCTGCGCCTCAGCCCGTTCATTTTCTTCAAGGACCATATCTTTTCCCCGCTCACCAGAACAATGTCATGAAAAAACCTTAGCACTCATCTTTCTCATTTTATGTTCCATAACCGGGTTAGTGACACATGCCCAGTCGGGGCTTCGCCCGCGCTGACGTGAACTGTGACTGGGAAATGAACATTGCCGATGTGAATGCACTAGTTGACTCGGTGATGAAAGGAGTAGCCTACCACGCTTTTTATAGCTATGTCGCTGATATGAACGGCGGTGAAGGCACACAGTTGTTTGAACCTGGACTTCACCAGCAACACCTTCAAGAGCAACAATATGAACTTCTTCCTGCAGGAGTTTCCTTCCAAGGGCAGTGTCATCTATTATCTAATGCTCCTTTCAGCATAGAGACAAGGTCGCGGGTGAACTCATCAGCTCCGCGGGCGTTGAGGTGAGCGCCGTCAACGAAGTAGTTATCGTTGTGCAGGTATTTGGGGTCGTTGGAGAAGTCCAGCAGGGCTATCCCGCGTTCTGCACAGAGTCTTTTGACAGGTTCCAGCAAACTGGCGTCCATGCCATACCAGTAGGGTGAAACCACCAGCACAAAGCGTGTTTCGTCCGACTCGTCCATCATTTGTTGGAGGTAGGTTGCCTTCAACAGGTCCAGTTCCCGAGATTCAAGGTTTTCAGGTTTGATTTTCAGGGTGTCCAGTTCGCCTTCCAAGGGCATGAACCCGTTCCGGTCATCGGCCTGTCCCGAGCGCAAGCAATCAGAAAGAATCTGCACGAAACGCGAATTGTAGCGGTACATCTGGCTCATCATTTTATACTGCTCCATGGGGTCCACGGCCTTAAAAATGTCAGCGATACCGTCGCGGTCATAGTAGGGCCTGAGCCATCCCAAGTACTTGCTGTTGTCCTCGCCCTGGAGGTAATCGTAGAGCGGCATCACGTCATAAATTACTATCTTGGGCTGGTATCGCTGGCAGATCAGGTGATAGCGCCCATAGTTCAGGATGGCCCCGTTGCCGTCCTGTCCACAGTTGTAGCAAGATAGCCCTGTGGAGTCGGTAATGATGGCTGGGTTATAGTGGTGTATGGCGCGTGAGGAGCCGAAGATGAGGATGTCCTCACTCGTTCTGTTGCAGATGTATTCGTTGCGCGCTGTGTCACCGCCACGTGCACAACTGGTTAGCCGTGAGAACACCAGCCCAGTCACCACATCAATCAGGACGATGATGATGAAGAAAACCAATATTTTAATCCAGTGACGTATCATGGCAGGTCAGAATTGAGCGTATATGAATTGGTCAGCACTGAACACGCCACACATCACGATGATGACCATCGTGACGCATGCGGTCACCCATCTCACTGCCGCCCGCTTGTTCTCAAGCAATTGGCAACGACCCGGGAAGAACTCGTCGAGTAAATCCTTGATGAACAATACTCCCACGCCCATTGCCATCAACAACAGGTCGGTGTTGGTGGGCATGAAAATGCTGGCGGGAAGGGAGGGGTCAAAGATGCGTCCGATGACATGACAGGCATCGCCTATCGACGGCATACGGAAGAAGATCCAAGCGAAGTTGACAATCAGGAAGGTGATGACAACCTTGACGCCGCGGCCCAGCCAGCCGTAGTTGCAGTGCTGCTGCCCCAACATCTTCTCGACAATCTGGCAGATGCCATGTATGCCGCCCCAAACGATAAAAGTCCAGTTGGCGCCATGCCAGATGCCGCTCACCAGGAACGTCACCAAGATATTCCAGTAGTTGTGCACACGGCTGCAGCGGTTTCCGCCCAGCGGGATATAAATATAGTCCTTGAGCCATGTGGACAGTGACATGTGCCAGCGATGCCAGAAGTCGGTTACACTGACGGCAAAATAGGGACGGCGGAAGTTCTCGGTCAATTCAAAGCCCATAGCCTTGCCCACACCGATGGCCATGAGCGAATAGCCCGCAAAGTCGGCATAAATCTGTATCGTATAGAGTAGGCTGGCAATCAGGCACGATAGACCAGTGTGATTCATGTAATTGGGCAAGATGGTATCGACATAGAGTGCCACGCGGTCGGCGACCACGACCTTCATGAACATGCCCCATAATAGAAACCTCAATCCCTGCATCACCTTGGTGCCGTCATATTGTGGGCGCAGCTGTTTCAACTGCGGAATGACCATCGAGGCCTTGTTGATGGGGCCTGAAAGAATGCTGGGGAAGAAAGATATGAATAAGGCATAGGTCAGGAAGTCATGCTCCACTTCCTGGCGATGATAGTACACGTCAATCAGGTAACCCAACGCTTGAAGCGTGAAGAAGGAAATGCCGATGGGTATTGCCCAGTTCAGGCCCGGCAGGTAGAAATTCAGTCCCACCAGCGACAAGCCCTGGCTCAGACTGTCATTGATGAAATTGAAATACTTGAACACCAGCAGCGGCAACAGTGCCAACAATATGCCAGCCACCAGCAGGACCTTCCGTTTATCTCTCATGGCTGGTGTTTGCCCTGCAGGGTCGTGAAAACTTGTGCCTTCCTTGGCGGAAGAAAGGGCTCTGGCCGCTCCATAGGTCACCGCTGTGACGCCCAGCAGAATAAGGGCATAGGCTGGTTTCCACTGCAGGTACAACAAGTAGCTTACCACTAGCAGGAACACGTTGCGCGCCTTGCCGTAACGTGCCGGAATGGCATAGTACAGCAAGAAGATGCACGGGAATAGCACTATGAAATTCAGCGAGTTATATAACATCGATGAGCCTGTTGTATCATTAGCAAAAGACAAAGATAGTGTTTTTTTTGCCAACTGTTGGCAGTTTTGAAAATAAACATTACCTTTGTCATTCAAACCAACCGATAAAATGGAATGACGGATGAAAACAGTTCTTGACGTACCCCTGCCTGGTCATGCTCGCTTGCGTGAAGGCATTGGCGGATAAAGCCTGTTTGACATGCGTTATTACTCTAGATGTTCTAGAAGCCTAATAATCATGAGAAAGTCACTGTTAACATCCATTTTGATTATTGTATTATCTGTGCCCTACATGCACGGACAGTGCGGTTTGCGCCCCCGTGGTGATGTGAACTGTGACTGGAATGTGGGTGTTGATGATTTGACCGATCTTATTGCCATGCTGCTGAATGGTGTTGAGTATCACTCCCTTTATACCTATGATGCCGACATTAATAGCGACAAGAGCATCAACATTGAGGATGTCAGTTGCCTGATAGATGGGCTCCTGGGTGGGAATCTGAAGCCTATGCCTGTCTATTCGGGCACACTGCCTGTGTTGTTTATCAACACCGATGGGTACCAGGATATCGTGAGCAAGGATGAGTACTTACGGGCGCAGTGGTGGCTTGACAATATGGGCATCGAGGGCTATGAGTCAATCGGTTCGCACGAGGAGCCGTTGGAAATGCAGATCAAGGGTCGCGGCAACTACTCGTGGCGCATGTTTGACAAGAAATCCTTCCGTCTCAAACTTGACGAGAAACAGCCGCTGCTGGGAATGTACAGCAACCGGCACTGGTGTTTAATGGCTCACCCCGACGACCTCTTGGCACGTCTCAAGAACACGATGGGCTTTGAACTGAGCCGCCGCATAGGCTTGGCTTATACGCCAGCCCAGGAGCCTGTCGAAGTGGTGCTCAACGGCCAGTACATCGGCCTGTATTTCCTGACTGAGAAGATTCGTGTAGACAAACAGCGCGTCAATATCGAGGAACAAATGGACGGAGAGACCGATCCCTACAACATGACTGGCGGTTGGCTGCTGGAGATTACCAACTCGCCAGAGGACAATACTTTGTACTTTGTCGAGCCACAGGATGACATCGTTAGTCTCGGGGTTACTCCTGAATCGCCCGGAAATCTCTCTTGGCAACAGAAGAGATACATCAGGAATTTTATCCAAAAGGCAAACGACGCTATCTATACCGACGACAAGACGAGCACCGAGTGGGAACAGTATATCGACATCGACACGCTGGCGATGTACTACATTGTGGGCGAAATCATGGATGACCTGGAGTACTTCTCCGGAAGTTGCTTTATGTATAAGCACCGTGGTGACAGCACCAAATTGGTTTTTGGACCGGTGTGGGACTTTGGTAACGCATTCCAGCGCCATGCCATTTATGGCGACACTGAGTTCAATAAATTTATCTATGAACAACCCACGGTCTTCAAGTCACACTGGATTGAGGAAATCTGCAAGTTTCCGCATTTCCAGATGAAGGTTCGTGAGCACTGGCTGACTTTCTGGAATTCTTCCTTTGACAATCTGGATATTGACCAGTATGTAGCAGACTTTGTGAACGCTATTAGACCTGCTTTTAATGCTGATGGACAGCGATGGTATTGCTATGACATTGACTATCAGAAAAGAAAATTCGTGACTTATATCTACCGCAAGATATACTGGCTCAACTCCCAATGGGGAAAGGTAGAGCCTCTCGCTGGTATAGGTCCCTAAGGACAAAAGAATAAAACAGAAATGAGGAGACTTCTTTATATCATTGTTTTGTGGGCTATGGCATTCAGCTCTGGTGCGGAGGCTCGTGACTTGTTGCGTCCCCGTGGCGACGTGAACTGTGACTGGGAACTCAGCGTTGCCGACTTGAATACAATGGTGGACGCCGTAGTTTCGGGTACGACCTATCACTCGTTTTACACTTATGCCTACGACATCAACGGCGACAAGGAAATCAATATTGCTGATATCAATCTATTGGTTGATGGCCTCTTGGGCGCCGAATTGAAACCTATGCCGGCTTATTCTGGCTCTCTGCCTGTGTTGTTTATCAATACCGAGGATTACCAAGATATTGTCAGCAAAGAGGATTACTTGAACGCTGTGTGGTGGCTGGATGCGACGGGCATAGACGGCTATGAATCTATCGGGTCACCCAATCAGCCACAGAAGATGCAAATCAAGGGCCGTGGCAACGCTACCTGGACCAACCTTGACAAGAAGCCTTTCCGTCTCAAGTTGGAAAAGAAACAGGCCATGTTGGGGATGCCTTCAAACCGTCATTGGGTACTGTTGGCCTATGCTGACGCGTGGATGGGGAAAATGAATGACGCATTGCCCTTTGAAATTGGACGACGTATGGGTATGGCGTGGAATCCGCGTCAGGAACCGATCGAGGTGGTGCTCAACGGCCAGTATATCGGCCTTTACTTCTTAACGGAGAAAATCCGTGTGGACAAGGAGCGCGTCAATATTACTGAGCAAAAAGATAATGAGACCGATTCAGCCAAAATTACCGGAGGCTGGCTGCTGGAAATCGACAACTACATCGAGCCGGACAACATCACTTTTACCGAGGGCAATGGCGAGCCCTTCTGGGTCACGCCTCAGACCCCCGAAGTGCTGAGTGACTTGCAGCGTGACTACATCACATCCTTCTTGCTGCGGGCCGATTCGGCCATTTATATAGGTAACAAGGTGAGCACCGAGTGGGAGCGCTACATCGATATTGACTCGCTGGCCATCTACTATCTTGTACAGGAGGTTGTGGATAACCCCGAGGCATTTTCGGGCAGTTGTTTCATGTATAAGGAACGCGGTAACGATACTAAGCTTATCTTTGGCCCGATGTGGGATTGTGGCAGCTCATTCACCCGTTATAACAAGAATTATCCCTTTAACGAGTTCATCTATGAGAACCAACCCAGCTATTGTCGCTGCAGGTGGATTCGTGAAATCGCCAAGTTCCCTCATTTCCAGTTTCGGGTACGGCATTATTGGAAGCGCTTCTATGAGGAGGTCTATCCCGAGATGGAGGCCTATATGGACACCTTTGCTGCACGTATTGAGATTGCCGGTAATTATGATTTCATCCGTTGGCCGCAGTGCCAGAGCAATAATAATACCTATCGCCTGAACCATTACACCAAGCCCTGCTTTAACAAGAAGGTCGCTTGGCTGCAGTCACAATGGGGCTATGATAGCGGTATAGATCCTGATCCACAAGATATCCAACCCGGGTTTTAAATAATTAGTGTCCAGGGAAACATGTGGGATTTATGTGAGTGTCCAAAAGTTGCCCTAAGGGCAACTACTCGGGGACGGTTTCTGTGTAACAAAATGCTTTGCATTTTGGACTCAGGAACCGTCCCCTCGAATCCGACCAGAAGTAACTCTCGCCTATTACGGGGGGACGGTTCCTAAGTACGAAAAACCCAAGCGTTTTTCATACATAGAAACCGTCCCCAAAGCAGCCACCCAAAGGGTGGCTTTTGATACGCCCTTAAAGTAAGCCCCTTATCTAATCATTCTGTCTAATTAGCTTATACCGAGACCTTTATAATAGGAAACTGGATTATCCCCGGACACTAAATAAAATAATTAGGGGAATAGTTGCTGGCGGGTGGTGGCAGCGATGGTGTCCCAGTTGTATTTCTCAAGGTCGTAGTGTTGCGACTCGTTGGGTTTGGCGAGCTGGCGAGTGATAGCGGCGTACAGGGAATCGACGTCGCGCACGGTGAAATAGTCCTCCTCGGGCAGCTCAACCTGGCGGGTGCCGGGAATATCGCTGCACAGGATGGGCAGGCCATAGGCCATCGCTTCGAGCATCACCATGGGGAAACCCTCGTTGACCGACGGCAAGACGAAGCATCGGGCATGGCTGTAGAGCTGTCGCAGGTCCTCGCCCGTGGTAAATCCCGTAAAAATGACTTTCTTATTCACGTCCAGCCGCTCCAGCAGTTCTTCACGATAGGCATTGTCGTGGTCGCTGGCGCCGGCGATGACGACCTGCTGCACCTGCGGCAGGCGGCTTGCTGCCTCAACGAGGTATTCCAGGCCCTTCTCGGGCGTGAGGCGGCCCACAGCCAGCAGGTAGTTGCCTTGGGTGATGCCGTGCTTCTCCAGGAACGATGTTGCCGTGCTGCGCGTCACAGGGTCGATGCCGTTGGGAATAAAGACGCTCTTGTCAAGGGCACCGCACTTCTCCATCTGGTGGCGGTTGACAAAGATGACGCGGTTGCTGAAGCGCAGCGACAGCTTCTCGCACTGGCGCAGCAGCCAGCGGGCGGGACCGTTCCACTTGTCATGCTCGTAGTTGGGACTGTGGTAGGTTAGCACCACGGGCAGGCCCATCAGACGGAGTAGGGGAGTGAACATGCCCGGCCCGATGTTGTGGATGTGAACCACGTCGGGACGATGAAACGCGATGTGTAGCACGCTCAGCAGCGTGTGCCATACAGCCTCAAAGCCCTTGATGCGGGTCGAGGGCAGGTCAATGTACTCAATGTTTGGGAAAGATTGACGGGACTGCTCGGTCAGGTAGGCGCGACGGCGATAAAGCCTCACGTGGGTGTCCCTCATGTGGGTATAAAGAAAATAGCTGTGAACTTCAACGCCGCCCTGGATGCCAGGGAACCCGCGTGTGCCGATCACCGCTACAGTCTTCATTTTAGTTTTCAGTTTTTAGTTTTCAGTTGTCGGTTTTCAGTTGTCAGTTAAAGTCTCAACTCCTAACTCCTAACTTCTAACTGATTTAGTCCCAGCAGAGGTCCTGCCCCTTGCGGATGCGCCACTTGTTCTTGAGCACCCACATGATGGGCACCCAGGGACGGCGCACCATGTCGTGGCGCTCGGTGACGATAAAGGTGCAGTTGCGTTTGCAGTTGCGCACCTTTTCCATCGCCTCCTTGGCCTTATCGCTGGCGAGGATGTTCTCCAGGCTGTCTTCCTTGATGTTGCCCAGCTTCCACTCCTCGTTGCTGCCGTTACAGGGCGTGACGTTGCCCCACGGGTCGATGAAGAAGAAGTCGCTGAGGGCGCCGCAGGGTGGACGATACTCGTCGGTGTCGCCACGCAGGCGGCGGTGGATTGAACGGTTGAAGTAGGCGCGGCCATAGTCCTTCAGGCGGTCCTTCAGGTGGCGGCGCTTGCTGGTCAGTAACGCTTTGACGAACAGCTCATGCTGTTGCAGGGCTTCCTCGCTCTCAATCTGGTTGTCCTCCTTGTGGAAGTACCACGAGTTGTGCACCGCGCTGTTACCCAACTCCACGTCAAGTGCTACACACAGGTCATAGAGGTGCAGCAGGTCCTTGTAATTGTCGGGCGAGATGACCACCGAGAAGCCGATGTTCTTGCACTTGGTCTTCTTCAGCTCCAGCATTGTGCGCAGGGCGTGGTCAAAACCATCCTTGATGCCACGCTTGGTGTCGTTGATCTTGGGAAGACCCTCGACGCTCACGCGGATCAGGATGTTGGGATATTTGTTGGCGAGCTCCACGATCTTCTCGGTGTTGTAACCGTTGGTGCTCAGCTCTAAAAGTCGTGATTTGGGATAGAGGATTTCAAAGATGCGGTCGATGTCCTTACGCAACGTCGGCTCACCACCCGTGATGTTGATGCGCAACCCCGCGGGCAGGTTCTCATAGTAGGAGGCGTCTATTTCTTCATTGGGGTGAGTCTGGAACTTCCAGATATTGCACATATTACATTGCGCGTTGCACCTGAAAGTGGTGATCAGACTTCCCTGAATCACATTCTTCATTTGCTATCGTCAAAAAGCTGTTACATTTATTTAACTATGCGATGTGCAAAATATTGTGCATGTATGGCAAAAAAAACGAAAAAACTAAAAATGTTTAGTTGCCATAGATGTCGTTGATCAATCGTTTCATGTGCGAGGCTGGCGAGAAGCGCTCCAGTGCCTGTCGGGCAATGGAGGCATGTTCCCATTTCCTGGACATCGCCATGGTGATGGCCGTGCTGAGCGCTTCCTTGTCAAAGGGCTGGAACACGATGCCATTGCTGCTGTCGATGAGCTCAGGGATGCCACCGATGTCGGCACCAGCAACAGGCGTGCCGGCACACAGCGATTCCACGACGCTCAACGGATTGTTGTCATAGCACTGCGAGGGCATGACGCTGAAACGGGCATGGGCCAGCAGCTGTGCCACTTCTGACGCATCGAGCATACCCAGAAATTCGATGTTGGAGCAGTCGGCATACTTGATGCGCATGGCGGGTTCCAGCGTGCCGCTGCCGGCTACCTTGACGCGATAGGGCAGGCGAGATGCCACGTCAAGCAGGTCCTCAATGCCTTTTTCGGCCGACAGGCGACCCACAAAGCAGTAGTAATCTTCACGGGGAACATTATTGTCAAAGGCTCGGTATTGCTTGAGCTTCACAGGGTCAAGGAAATTGTTGAGCACCTTGACTTTCTCGGGCGAGAAACCACCAGCCACCATCTTGCTGGCCATGAACTCGCTGGGGCAGATGAAGGCGTCGGTGTTCTGTTCCAACTTGCTCCTGTTCCACTTCAGGGCTTCAAGCCATGCCACCCCACTGGCGGGCAGTGAACCCTTCATGCACTTGTGGGTCAGTACGTTGAACTTGCTCCCCGAGAAGCATTTCTCGCAGGGCTTGCCGTTCAGCAGGCAATCATAGCGGGGACACAGCAGCTTGTAATCATGCAGCGTCCACACCACACGGATGCCGCGCTTGTGTGCCAACTCGCCCACAATGGGCGAGAGATAACTATGGATGTTGTGCAAGTGCACTACGTCGGGCTTGAAGTCATCGAGCACGGCGTTGATGCAGTCTTTCACATCTCCCATGCCCAGCGTGCGCTGTAGCGCTTTCCACTGCTTCTTCATTCCTCCGCCGAAGGACACCTGGCTGGGAAAACGGTCCTGATAGTGTGACGGGAGGTTCTGGGGATAGTCCATGGCAAACACCTGAACCTCCGCCCCGTTCTCACGAAGCATCTTCTCGGTATTCAAGACGACCACACAGTCGCCGCCACGAGGATAATAGAATTTATTGACCAGCAGTACTCGCATTCACGTTTCAAGTAGGGTCATCTGTGCCGTGACTTTGTCGCGGCATGAGATGAAGGTTAAACATTGAAGCGGAACACGACGATGTCACCGTCCTGCATGACATACTCCTTGCCCTCGATGTGCAGCTTGCCGGCCTCCTTGACGGCAGCCTCGCTGCCATAGTGGATGTAGTCCTCATACTTGATGATCTCGGCACGGATGAAGCCACGTTCAAAGTCGGTGTGGATGACACCGGCACACTGCGGAGCCTTGCTGCCGCGGCGATAGGTCCATGCCCTCACCTCCTTGGGACCGGCGGTAAGGAACGTCTCCAGGTTCAACAAGGCGTATGCCGACTTGATGATGCGGTTCACGCCACTCTCCTCGAGACCGATTTCGGCAAGGAACATCTGGCGCTCCTCGTAATCCTCGAGCTCGGCGATTTCGCTCTCGGTCTGGGCGGCGACAATCAGGATTTGGGCATCCTCGTCCTTGACCGCCTCGCGCACGGCGTCCACGTAGGCATTGCCGTTCACCACACTCTTGTCGTCCACATTGCAGACGTACATCACTGGCTTGTTGGTCAGCAGGAACAGCTCATGGGCGATTTTCTCCTCGTCCTTGTTGAGCAGTTCCACGGTGCGGGCGCTGCGTCCTTGCTCCAGGGCCTCCTTGTAGCGCTTCAACACTTCATATTGAGCCTTTGCCTCGCGGTCACCTCCGGTCTGGGCTTGCTTCTGTACCTTGTTGATGCGGCTCTCGATGGTCTCGAGGTCACGCAGCTGCAGCTCCAGGTCGATGACTTCCTTGTCGCGCACGGGATCTACAGTTCCGTCAACGTGAGTCACGTTGTCGTCGTCAAAGCAGCGCAGCACATGGATGATGGCGTCAGTCTCATGGATATTGCCCAGGAACTTGTTGCCCAGACCCTCGCCACGGCTGGCACCCTTGACCAGACCGGCGATATCGACGATTTCGACCGTTGTGGGCACGATGCGTGCCGGATTCACCAACTTGGCGAGCTCGTTCAGTCGCTCATCGGGAACGGTGATGACGCCCACATTGGGCTCTATAGTGCAGAAAGGAAAGTTTGCCGATTGCGCCTTGGCATTCGACAGGCAGTTGAACAGGGTCGATTTACCAACATTGGGCAGACCCACGATTCCACATTGTAATGACATAGGTTATTGTTCGTTTTTTATTGTTTTCGTGCTGCAAAGATAGTATAAAGTTTTCACTTTTTTACAATTTGAGCAATAAGGGAGGATTTTTTGCGTTATTAAGGGTAAATGGACCTGGCTAAGCTGCGACATATTGTAGTAATGATGCTGTTTATCGTGGGGTGTGCGGTAGCACACGCCCAGGATAATGACATGATTCTGAACCGCCCCTACGCCGATGCCAAGCCGCTGCATTTCGGCTTCTCGGTGGGTATGAATTTCCAGAACATTGCCATTACCAACAACGGCTTCATTACCGATGACGATGAGGAATGGTACGCCGATGTACCGTCTCACTCGCCAGGTTTCAGTGTGAACGTACTGGCCGACTACCGCATTGCCGAGCATTTCAACCTGAGGATTTCTCCGGGATTGTACTTCGGCAACAAAATGGTGCGCTACCTGAACCATCGAGGCAATCCGGAATGGCTGGAGCAGAGCCATTACAAGCAGAGCCAGAACATCAAGTCCACCTATATCGTGGTGCCGATAGACCTGAAGATGAGCGCTCAGCGTTACCATAACACGCGCCCCTCTTTTACTGCGGGAGCGAGA
>JAEETL010000049.1 GCA_016290325.1 Muribaculaceae bacterium | reverse complement strand
AATTTCAAGTTATTACAGATCGAAGGATGTGCCATTGGTGCATCCTTTGTTTTTGTAACAAAAAAGCCAAACGGCTCATTACAAGTCATTTGGCTTTCCTTTTGGTGACCCCGGTGGGACTCGAACCCACGACCCATTGATTAAGAGTCAATTGCTCTACCAACTGAGCTACGGAGTCATCGTTTGTTCAATTGCGACTGCAAAGGTACTGCTTTTTTCTAAACCACAAACTATTTTTGCGATTTTTTTTGAAAAAAATATTCTTTTTTTGTGTCGATTGAGCCAAAACACTTATTTTTGTGTCTCATTCTCACATCATTAATAAAAAAATCGCATGAACATGAAATATGACTTCGACACCGTGATTGACCGCAGTGGCAGCGGTTGCGTCATGGTAGATATGTGCCAGGAGATGTTTGGACGCACCGATATTCTCCCCTTGTGGGTCGCCGATATGGGCTTCGCTGCCTGCCCCGAGATCACGCGGGCGCTGGTTGACCGCGTCGAGGGACACCCCATCTATGGCTACAGCGTGCCGCTCGAGGATTACTGGCAGTCTATCATCGACTGGCAGCGCGAGCGCAACGGCCTGGAATTCAGCCAGGACGAGGTGTGCTTCATCGGGGGCATCGTGAACGGGTTCGGGCTGGCGTTGAACCACTTCACCCGTCCTGGTGACCGCGTGGTAATCCAGGAACCGGTGTACCACCCCTTCAGGATGCTCATCACGGGCAACAACCGCATGGTGGTGAACAACGCCTTGAAACGCACGGCCGACGGCTTCTACGAGATGGACATTGAGGGGCTGGAGCGCATATTCAAGGAGGAGCAACCCCGCATGATGGTGTTGTGCAACCCCCACAACCCCATCGGCATCGCCTGGAGCGCCGACGTGCAGCGACAAGTAGCAGCGCTAGCCCGTCAGTATGGAGTCATCGTGTTCAGCGACGAGATCCATGGCGATCTCATGCTCAAGGGTCACCGCCACACCTCGTTTCTCACCGTCAGCGATGACGCGCGCGCCGTGGGCGTGGTGATGGGCGCTCCCAGCAAGACTTTTAACATTGCGGGCATTGTGAGTTCGTGGTGCGTCGTCAAGAATCCCGAGCTGCGTCTTCCGTTCTTCAACTGGCTGACGACCAACAGCCAGAGCGCGCCCAATTTCCTGTCGATGACCGCGACGCGCGCCGCCTATCGTCATGGCGGCGAATGGCTCAGCCAGTGCTTGGAATACATTGAGGGCAACATCGACATGGTGGTGGACTATTGCCGTGACCACATCCCGGGCATCAGGGCCATCAAGCCACAAGCCTCGTTCCTCGTGTGGCTCGACTGCACGGGCCTTGGGCTGGAACATGACGCGCTCATCGACCTGTTTGTCAACAAGGCGCGCCTAGGCCTGAACGACGGGGCGATGTTCGGCAAGGGCGGCAGCGGCTTCATGCGCCTCAACGTCGCCGTGCCCCGCTCCATCCTGCGCCAAGCCATGCTGCAACTCGAGGAGGCCGTGATGCTCGCTGCGCTCGCAGTTTAGAGGTTAGAGGTTAAAGTTTAGAGAGGCATCCGCGCTCTGGACCTCCACGCAAAGGCGCGAAGCCGCTAAGAATTTAATAGGGCTGGCGCGCTATTATAAACTACGAATTACGCGAACTGAACGAAGGCATCCGCACGGCTCATAAAAAACTACGGTTTTTCTGAGTTATTCTGATGGCTGACGCACCTAAATGACCGTGCTAGCGCACGGGAAATTCAAACAAATTTTGTTTTAGAATTGGGCATCCGCGCGCCTCTTAGATAACTATAGTTGTTTTGAGTTTTTCTGATGGAATACGCCAGATGGGGTACAATTAGGGTTGCTTGTGTAGATGATAAGCAACAGATGTGCCAGCTGATGTGACACGCGAGAAAATGACCTCGCGGGACGAGGTGGTTGTGACAGTAAAGTCGTTTTGAGCCTCTAAGCCAGGCATTTGGACATAGAAGACATCGGGATCAGGGAAACTGATGGTCATCTTGCCATCACCTTCTTCCCATGTGCCAAAGCTCTCGACCAAATTCTCATGGCCATAGACCCGCGACACTCTGAAGACCGTGCTCTGGAACTGGAAAAAGTAGTCGCCCTCGACGTTCACTGGGGTGCCGTCAGCGATAATCTGTTCGACGTGCCAGGTACCGAACCAGATGCCGATGTCGCCGTGGTTGCGGGTGCAGGCCGATAACAGAATCATAATCGTACAGATGATTGTTATCAACGCCCCCTGACCCCCTCTAATCTTAGAGGGGGAGTGATTACTATCATATAATAATGTCTTTTTCATCGTTTCTTGAAGTTAAAAGCACCACTGTAGGTAATTCCCAGCATGCCGCCCCAGTTGTTGCCGTAGAGCTTGCCATGGTCCATGGCCACGGCCGCCGTCATCGTCCACGGGCCATAGAAGCAACTGCGCCAGCGCCAAGGCGTGAAACTCACCTCGGCCATCATCGAGAAGTCATCGACGCTGCCAACTCGGGGCAAAAGCGGAGTGCCCCATGCCTTGCGGTAAGAACCCAACAGGCGGTAGCGCCATTCCGATGCCAGATAACCCTTCAGTCCGATGTGAAAACCACGCAGTTCGTTGTCACGGTAGCGCATGTAGCCGTCCTGGTTGTAGAGTGGCGACTTGACGAAGGGTGAGCCGATCGACATGCCGCGGCTCTGGTAGCCGTTGTAGATGTAGTTGTTGTAGTAGTCGTCAGCGCCCGATGAATGGCCAGTAATCGGCGTGCCAGGGCGATCGTTGGGCGTCCAGTGGATGGGGCCGCTCTGGTTGGTGAAGTCAATGTACTCGATAACAGCGCCCTCAATCAAGGGTTGACCTACAGCATTGCGGTATTCCAGTCCCCACAAGCCATCAAAGCCGTTCATCTTGCCGATGCCTGAGCCGTCTTCCCACAGCCACTGGGTGTAGGCGCGCAGCTGCTTGCCGTCATTCAGATTGTACTCAAGCGCGATGTCCCAGGTGCCCAGATGGTTACCCTCGACAAACGAGTCGCCCGCACTGTTGCCACCGCTGCCAGCGATGAACGTGCGGAAAAAGGCCTTAGCGTCAGCATCCATCTTGACAGTGCGGGTTATCTGCCCGTCCTCGTAGTATTTAGCTGTGCCACCGAACTGGCAGGCCGACTGAGCTCCGATGGTGAACACGACGAGCTGGTCAGGCTTGGTGCGGAAGTGCAGGCTTTTGTAGTGGAGCCAAAAGTCAGTGGTGATGAAGTGGTTGTAGTAGTTATAATGGTGCTCGAGCCACTTGTCATCCAGCTGGCGGTAGTAGCCGAACTCGCCGTTAATCTGCACCCAACCCCGGGTGAACGGGATGTTCTGGAAATCGATGAAACCGGCACTCAGGCCTACAGGCGGGCGGGCATTGTTGCTCCACACGAGGTCACCGCTGCTCAACTTACCGTTGACAATAGGCGAGGATTTATACGTTTGGCCCGCCACGGCAAAGATGCTGCGGTACTTGGCTGCCAGGTAGGCTTGTTGGATCCATACCCGTGCAGGATGTTGATTTTGTACCTCAAACTGGCCATCGCCCTTGTAGCGCTGATAGCCTGCACTGGATGCGTAGCCGCCCCAAACTTCGATGCCCGCTCCCCAAGCAAAACGCTTGTCAGGGTCCGTGCTATGAACCAGACTGGCGTTCAGCAGGGCAGAATACTGCTGGGTGATGTTGCCACCGTTGTTGGAGGAAATGTAGTAAGGTGCCAACTCGCTGTTGCCGGCGTTAGCAATCATGCCTACCGAGTAGATGGTACTGTAAGTGCGGGTCTCAACAGGGTCTGATGTGGAATATTTAGTGCTTTTTGCTTGAACACTGTCCACGGAAACCTGCCCCTCCACACCCAGGGCAAAGGTGAGCATGATGAGTAATGATACAATGTGTTTCCCTTTCATCGGGTGGTCTTAGTTTTGTTGCAGATAGGTATCGATGTGGCGACGTTTTTTCTCGTCGGCAATCTCATCGATGTTGATGAGGATGCCTGTCTCCTCCACATTGCCGAACTCGCGATTGATGGCCGTACCCAGCAACAGCATCTTGGGCGACAAACCCATATAAGCGTTGACCAGTGGCGGAATGTTGATGCCGTGCTGGCGGATGAAAGTGTTGAGCCTCTTGTAGTCCTCGCGGAAGTTGTTGCCCACGAAGTGCGCCATGAGCTCGGGATCATCATTGCGTGTGTCGGGCAGCGGGTCAATGGGCACCACCAGCCCTTCCTTGTCCTCGAAGTAAAGGTTGAGGAAGCAGAGCAGCATATCACGGCAGTCGCGCACATAGGAAGGATACATTGTCATCTTGCCGAACATGTACTTGACTTGGGGATAGATGATTGTCAAAGCTCCCAAACCGTCCCACAGGTTGTCAAGAGCGAAAAGCGCTCTGGCCCCTTCGCGTGTGGACTGGTACTCAGGACGAACGAACGAGCGCCCCAACTCAATGGTCACGGGCAGGATCTCATTCAGGAACCGCTCACTGAAGTTGAACAGGTGTCCAGTAGCGATGCGCGGCACAGCATTCTCCACTTTCACGTCCCAGCCGCCGATAAAGCGGTAGGCCCCTATGATTTCCCGCTTATCGGGGTTCCACACAAGTAATTGCTGGCAGGGCGGGTCCATCAGGTCAAACTCGTCGATGTCGCACGCCTTGCCCGTTCCGCCTCCCGCAGCACGGAAGGTGATTTCACGCAAGCGTCCAATTTCTCGCATGGTATTGGGGGCGTTATGTGCAGTGACGACATAGATGTCGTTGTCGGCTTTATTGGTATGCCGCAACAATCGTTCACTCGTGAGCTCCTGCTCAATAAGTTCTACGGGGATGGGTTCAATAATCGGTTCCATAGGGCTATTTTTATGGTTATGATGGCGTGGGTGCCATAGAATAGACTATATCACGCAGTCGGGCAGCCTCACGCTTGGGCGCATGGGCATCAAGTGACGACCAAGCTATGGGCTTGCCAACGACAAAATGCAAGGTAGATCCGCTTTGCTTGAGCATTTCCTTGGGCAGGAAAATGAGTTCTATATTGAACTTGATTCCTAACCGCTTGCGCCACTTGGCAAAACGGTAGAAGAAGCTTGAATTGCGGGCATCAAAGTAAATGGGCACAATATCACGCTGGTAATTGACAGCATGAACGACAGCGGCCTTTTGCCACGGCAGGTCGGCAATGGAGCCGTCGGGCTGCATCCTGGAGCACAACCCAGCCGGGAAAGTGATAATCTGGTTGTCACTAGACAGTGCCACATCTATTTCGCTTGCCGCCTCGCGTGACTGGCGGCCGTACTTGTTCACGGGCAGGAACACACCACGCAAGGGTGTCACCGCCATGAGCAAATCATTGACCAAGAACTTGATGTTACGCTCATAACGATTACCCAGCAGAGAGATGAGCGCCAATCCGTCCAAGCCACCGAGTGGGTGGTTAGAGACAAACATATAGCGCCCCAAGGGCAACTCGTCCAAGCCAGACGCATTAACGGTGATACCCATCTCATCGAGCGCCAACGTGGCCGCATCAACACTGTTCTTGTCAGCCATTTTTTCGAGTATGGTATTCAGGCTGTCTTGGCAGATGGTGCGCTCGAGCCACCGCACTAAAAAGCGCGGTATATATCGGTAGTGTTTGGGAAGACGAGTCCTGAGCACCTTGTCCACATCTATTTTTACAAGTTCACCTTTCATGATACCATATCACGTTACAAAAATACAAAGTTAGATATTTTGACCGAAATTGAAAAGCCTAGAAGCAAAAATTTGCCAATAACAATGAATTGTTCTAATTTTGCAAGACTAAAACGAGTTAATACAACTAATAACACTTCTAAGGAACCAGCCAACATGAAACTAGATACTACCAGCCCCAAAATGGCGATGATGCTTATCGAGGTAATTGCTTTTGCCTTGCTTTGCGTCGTGTCATCGAGCCATTTTGGCATGGCCGACGGGGCTCGCATCACCCTGGCCTATCTAGTAGCTTATCTGATTCCAAAAATCGTGCTGACTCGCGCTCGCGGAACATCTACCGCTGCAAGCGTTGTACTGCTGATCATGGCGATTGCCTTGATGGCCATTTCCTATATCAACCTGTTGGAATGGACCTCAGTGGACGGATACGACCTCGAGGTACCTAATATCAAGAACGATGCTCGCGGCTATTACAAGTGGGCATTGTATCACTATGACGGTCGATTGGATCCGCAACACATTGTCTTCAAGGGATTTCCCCTGATGATGCTGATATCATGGAAACTGTTGGGATTAAGCGTCATTTGGCCCCAGGCCATGAACATGATGTTTACCCTCACTGCTGTCGTATTGACCGGCATGACCACTCGCCGTCTGCTGGCTCATCGTGTCTCATTGCCGGTACACACACTTCTCACCGGCGGCATGTTGCTCACCTTCTTACTCACCTATTACCTCATGTCGGGCATTAGCATCCTGAAAGAAGCCAGCGTATTCTTCTCGATTTCAATGGCGGGATATGCACTCGCTACAATGGCTTCAGGAGATGAAGAAAGGCATCACCCGTGGCGTGACCTGCTCATTTTTGCAACGGCATGTGCCATCATGGCTCTTGTGCGCACAACATTCCTCTACTTCATCGCTTTGGGAGTGGTTCTCATGGTCCTGCCCCATTGGCGCCGCGATTGGGTAATGGCATTGTGTATGCTGGTCATTCTCCTGCTCACGCTCTTTATAGGGAACTTCTTTGCCGCTTACTCTTTTGAACAACATGCCAACATTGCCAATGGCGGATGGGACATGCAACTTACCTATTCCGAATTTAATAATCCATCACGGGCCGCGTTCCGCAAACTCATCGGTTTCTATTTCCTTTATTCCCCCTGGCACAAGTTTTTCATGCTGCCGTTAACCCTGTCGCTGCAATTTATCGCCCCATTCCCCTGGCAACCTTATGGCGAAGATAATATCATATTTAACCATATCATCCGTTTTTCGTATGGATGGTACGCCCTGGGCGGGATAGCGCTATTCTATTATGTGTTCATCAGCTGGCGGCGTCAGGACAATATGGGCGCATGGGCTTGGTGGCCCGCAACCACCTATGCGATAACCGCCTATATCATGGCCGGCTCAGTAGCCCGATATGTCTTACCCTTTGAGCCCTTGTTTATCCCCGTGGTGATGTATGCGTTGTGTCGATTGGCCGAAGGTTACTGGCGCAAAGCCTTTAAGCGCTGGTGTTTTTTCTTTGTCTTCTTGGTGGCAGTGACCCTCGTTCTATGCCTTGAAATACAGCAAAACACCATTTCAAGAATGCTGCACACCCAACCGCTGGTTCATTACCTCAAGAACTACTTATACCTTTAAACCATCTTTTTGACCCCATGTCAACGCTATGTGCCGACGAGCCGTTTGTCGGCATGATTGGTGTTTTGGTCTGGATTAAGCGGGTGCTTATCGGTTAAGGGTTTCAAGTAGTTAAACCTTAATCACGCACTGGGGTCTAAAAGCCAAAATAACATTCAAAACTTGACTGATTATGAAAAAGACAATTATCTTCTCTATGTTGTGCGTGATTCTCGCCCTGCCGGCCTTAGCACAGCCGCGTTACGGATATGGCCGTCCTCGAGTACAGACAGTAGGACATCATGGCAACGAATACATCGCTTGGCACCGATATTATTTCGGATTGCGCCTTGGAATGAATGCCTCTCACGTGAGCAGCGACAGCCCCCTACTTGACGGGAGCGGAACCAAAACAGGATTGAACCTGGGTTTTGTAGCAGGAACGCAACTCACCTACCGCGCACCGCTGTTTCTTGAAAGTGGACTCTACTACAGCCAAAAAGGCGGCAAGAGCGGATCGGGACAGAACAGGTTCACCTATGACCTCAACTACCTTGAAGTGCCACTGCTCATCAAATACAAGCATTTTGTCGGTAACCAGATGAGCATTCAGCCATACGCCGGCGGATACCTTGCCATAGGCACTGACGGTGAGATCAAGAACTTTAACACCCGTACCGCGTTCAGCTCTTATGACGACGGATATTTCAACCGCTTTGACGGAGGACTTAAGTTAGGCTGTGGTGTTGGCTACAATATGCTCTACCTGGATGCCAGTTACGACATCGGCCTATCCAATATCGGACAAGATAACTTTGACAACACGCACAATGGGTGCTTCACAATAAACATAGGTGTGAACTTTTAGGTGCTATTTGCCTAATTAACGTTAATCTCTGGGTGGCGCGTGCCGCTACATCACACCGGTGGCACGCGCATCTTTTCAAAAAAAGAAGAAGAAAATATGCAAAACCCATTTATTGATTGACAACTTTACACTATATTTGCACATCTATTCAATAACCAATTAAAACTTAAGCAATATGAAAAAGATCTACTACATGATGCTCATGGCAATGATGTCGGTTGCGATGGTATCTTGCGACGACTGGGATTGGGATTCGCCCTATTATGTTGATGACATTGTGGGCTCCTGGGAATCCTACTATGGATGCGATGGTTACTACGAGTACGACATTCTCGGGTACGATGTGGTAAGATATGATTTCTATGCTAACCACACTGGACGATATACTTACTACTCCTCCTACTATGGTCTGGACTATGTTGACTTTGATTGGGACACCTATGGCAACCGTCTACAGATCAGGTACTATGATGGAGACTATGAGTACCTCTATTATGGATATGACAGAGCAGGATACTTGGTACTGTCTCTTGATAGCCAATTCTACCGTTACACGGTTTATCGTCCCTCAGGCATGTACTGGAAACAGTTCACCGATCAAGCTGAAGCAAATGGCTTGAGTGTGAAAAAAGAAATGAAAGTGGACATGTCAAAGACGAGTTTCAAAACCCATAAGGTAGAAGAACGCAAATAACATCCACTCACCTTATCAACAGCCGCTGGGCGTTGCCCGCGGCTGTTTTTTTTATCTCCTCGGGAGTAAGGTGCAAGACACTTGCGACACGGGCTGCCACCTCGTCAATCGAGACGGGGGCGTCGTCAGTCTCTATCAATAACCGGTCCAAGGGTGTTACGAGTAACGATTCGGGGTTAAAGCGGGGGCCAATTGACACATAACACCCAGCATCAATCAGCGTGCGAGCCACATTCGCGTTGGCACGCATTCCATGGATGGCCAGCACTACATCTGTCAACCCTGCCTTGCGCCTCTCAGTGAGTATGTCTTGTGTAGCTCTCACGTTATGCACAACCACAGGTTTGCCGACGGTTGATGCCAGCCTCAAATGACGGACAAACACAGCCGCTTGGATATCCAAATCATTCTCACACAGGCGATCCATTCCCGTCTCTCCAATAGCCAACACTTGTGGATGAGCGGCACACTGGGCCAACAAATCGAAATCTTTCTCAGTGAGTTTATTCAGCGGCTGCCACGGATGATAGCCCACCGAGTACCATCTATTGTGTTGTGGATCAAACAGCTGCGGACTGACCGAAATCAGGGCATCAGTTGCATCCAACTGGTGGGTATGGAAGTCAATGATATGCATCATGGCACGGGGTCATATCCGCTACCGCCCCAAGGGTTACACCTCAGGATGCGCCACACCGCCAGAATGAATCCCTTAAAAGGACCGTGCTTGCGTATCGCTTCAATAGCATACTGGCTGCATGTAGGTGTAAAACGGCAGGTCGCTGGCTTAAGCGGAGAAATGTATTTTTGATAAAAACGGATAGGCAAAATGAGCAACACCCCGATGTAATGCAAGATGGTACGCCATATTTTGCCGATGCTATCAATGAATGTGCTCATGCTACTCGTGGGTGGGAGCTTGTTGTTCAACAGCAGCCGTTGCAATGCGATTGAGCAAATAAATGACCTTATCACTAATGACCCTATAGGGTGCAGGCGTGCTATCCAAATAGATAAATGCTATGTCAACCCCGTAACCGCTCTCAGCCAACGGCTCCAACAAATGCTCGCTGCGGTTCAACCGGTAGGCTTCACGGGTGCGACGGCGCAGGGTAACCCGCATCACTGCCTTGCGGATGCGTTTTTTAGGAATGGTGATGAGGAATTGGGCAGGAGCCTCCCCAGGCTCTCGCAGGCGATACACAGCCCGCAAGGGAAACGCCATAATCGACTTTCCCTCGCTGAACAGCCTTTCGACCGATGTACGGCTCCTCAATTT
>JAEETL010000086.1 GCA_016290325.1 Muribaculaceae bacterium | reverse complement strand
CGTGCTGGATGCCCCATACATGAAGCAGGGCAACAAGTTCATCACCAAGACCCGCATCGAGGCCAAGCTGGACAGTGAAACCGATAAGGTGGTCTTGAACGCCACATCTATCTATCCCATCAAGAACGGGAAAAAGGTCAACCTTGCGATTGATCTGAGTGGCCAAAACAACAGGCTGGACGGCAATTTGGGATGGTGTGTGAAAATGGATGAGAATGATACCGTCACCCCGCGCAAATTTAACGGCAATCTCAACCTGAGCGCCCTATTGGACCGCGGTGAGAGCGGCAAACTCAAGGCCGACGTCATGGTCAATCCCTCACAGATGGTGTTCAACGACACTATTTGGACAGTAGGTAAGGGCCTTATCGCGGTTGACAACGGTGAGGTGACTGTCGAGAATTTTGGCGGTGGCCATGACAATCAGTACATTCGCATCAACGGCAAGGCATCCCACGACCCCAGTGACTCGTTGTGCCTCGAACTCAAGAACGTGAACCTAGATTACGTCTTCGAGACCTTGGCTATCGACCACGTGAGCTTTGGCGGCAAGGCGACCAGTAAACTCATTGCGAGAGATTTGTTCTCTGGCACCCCCATGCTCTACACGCCCAGTCTGTTTATCGACGATATTTCCTATAATGGCGCTGTCCTGGGCGATGCCGATATCAAGGCGACTTTTGACAACGATACCAAGGGCATTCTTGTTGATGGCAAAATCGCGCAGCCCAATGGCCACAACAGTAAGCTGTGGGGCGGCATTTATATCGCCGATGACTCGTTGTATATCGCCTTTGATGCCGACCACGTGAATGTGGCCTTCCTCAAGCCATACATGGAGGCGTTTACAAGCGATGTTCAGGGCGAGATGTCGGGCAAGCCGGTCCTGCTTGGTAATTTCCACACCATCAACCTGGATGGTGACATTGTCGCCGACACGATGCGTTTCTTCATTGACTACACAAAGTGCTACTATACCTGCTCTAATGTGCCGGTTCACATCGTGCCTGACTGGATCGAGTTCCAGGATGTGCCCATCCATGACCGCGAGGGCCATGAAGCCCGTTTTACCGGATGGCTCAAGCATGATGCCTTCCACAAGCCCGAGTTTAATTTTGCCATCACCGACGCAAAAGATTTCTTGAGCTATGATACATCTCCGGCCGATAATCCCCGGTGGTATGGTACTGTCTATGGCAATGGTGCCTGCTTTGTGGAGGGTGGTCCTGGCGTGGTGAAAATCAAGGTAAACATGGACTCAGCTCCTCGCAGCAAGTTCACCTTTGTTCTCAGCGATGATGAGCAGGCCAATGATTACCACTTTATCACTTTCCGTGACCGCGAGGCCGAGCCCGCGCCTGTCGAGGTGCCTGACAAGATGAGTACCGCCTGGATATTGAGCAATATCAATCAGATCAATAAACCCAACGATACGCCAGTCGATAATGCTGAGCCAAGCGCCTATTTTATCGATCTTGAAGGCAATATCACGCCCGATGTGGCCCTTACTGTGGTGATGGACCCCGTGGGCGGTGACCAGATTAAAGCTACTGGACATGGCAACATGCGCCTCACTTACAATAATAACGATGAGTTAAATATATTTGGCATCTACAAGCTGGATAAGGGTACTTATAATTTCCGCTTGCAGGATCTCATCATCAAGGACTTCACGATCCAGGATGGTAGTAGCATCAGGTTCCAGGGCGACCCGTTTGCCGCCGAACTGGATTTGGATGCCGTCTATTCACTTAACGCTAATCTCAAGGACCTTGATGAGTCGTTTGCCGATGATCCTGACTTGAACCGTACTAATGTACCCGTGAATGCCGAGCTATATGCTAAGGGTATTATCACTCAGCCGGCCATCTCATTTGACCTGAAGTTCCCGACGCTCACCAGCGATGCCTATCACAAGGTCAAGAGCATCATCAGCACCGATGAGATGATGAACCGTCAAATCATTTATCTGTTGGCCCTCAATCGTTTCTATACACCTGATTACATGGGTAACACCATGAATCAGAACGAGGTG
>JAEETL010000025.1 GCA_016290325.1 Muribaculaceae bacterium | reverse complement strand
GGGCTCCTGGTCAAACTCCTCCTCGTTCTGGGGACGGATGAACATGTTGGTCACGAAGTGAGCCTGCCATGCCACCTCCATGATGAAGCGCACCTTCATGCGGGTGTCTTTGTTGGCACCGCAGAAGCCGTCAACAACGAACAGGCGCTTGCCGCTCAGCTGCTTAACAGCGAGGTCCTTCAGGGAAGCCCAGGTAGCCTCGGTTACGGGCTTGTTGTCGTTGGGGTAACCAGGGGTAGTCCACCACACTTTGTCGTGGCTGTTGGCGTCGTCAACAATGAATTTGTCTTTAGGTGAACGGCCGGTGTAGATACCAGTCATTACGTTGATGGCACCCAGCTCGGTCTCCTGACCTTTGTCAAAACCCTCGAGCTCGGGTTTCATCTCCTCGTTGAACAATACCTCATAGCTGGGGTTGTAAAGAACCTCGGTAACACCAGTGATACCGTACTTTTCGGCTAAGATAGATTTATCAAATTTTGCCATAACAAATCATTAAATATTAATGTTTTATACATTGTTTCTTTTTCACGCTGCAAAGATACTCAATTATTTAGAATGTGCAATAGCAATTAAAGAAAAATTTCCTTAATTAAGCTCATTTATGGTTTTTTGGCAAAATCCAGAGGCCTAAAAATAGAGAATTAGGGAAAGAATGGCAAAAAGCAGTACCTTTGCGGCGTGAATCGGGAGATTTTTAAAATAGCGTTGCCCGCGATTGTCGCCAACATCACCGTGCCGTTGTTGGGACTAGTGGATACTGCCATTGCCGGACACTTGGGAGATAAAGTGTTCATCGGGGCCGTGGCTGTAGGAGCGATGATGTTTAACCTTGTGTATTGGAACTTTGGGTTCCTGCGTATGAGTACATCGGGAATGACTGCCCAGACCTGTGGCAGTGGCGACTTCAAGGAGAGCGCGAAACTGCTGGGCGAGTCCACCGCATTGGCAGTGCTGGTGTCGGCCATCATCATCGTGCTGCAATGGCCCATCAGGCTACTGCTACTGTGGATCATTGGCCCCTCGCCCGAGGTTACCTCACGTGCCAACACCTATTTCAATATCTGTATCTGGGGTGTTCCTCCCGTGCTGGTGATGATGGCTTTCAAGGGGTGGCTGCTGGGCATGCAGGACTCCAAAGGGGCGATGTGGATCTCCATCATGACCAACGTCTTTAATATTGCTGCCAGCCTGATCTGCGTCTATCTCTTGAAGATGGGTTTTGTGGGCATTGCCGTGGGTACCATGGCTGGAGAATGGCTGGGATTGCTGTTTGCCGCTCGTTTGGTGCAGCGCAAGTTCCCCCGTCTCAACGGATTGCTCGACTGGCGGCGCGTTTGGCGCTTCAAAGGGGCGGGGCGCTATTTCAAGGTAAGCCGCGACATCTTTGTGCGCAGCTTTTTGCTGATGACCGTCAGCCTGGCCTTTGTTTCCATCGGTGCGCGTAGCGGCGACCTTATTCTCGCCGTCAATGCCCTCATCTTGCAATTGTTCACGCTGTATTCCCATTTCATGGACGGTATTGCCTTTGCTGGCGAGGCGGTTGTGGGCAAGTACTATGGCATGGGTGACCTGAAGCGCATGAAGCGTTGCGTGAGGCTGCTTTTTGTGTGGGGAGCGGCTGTCGCTGCCGTGTTCACACTCATTTATTCTTTCCCGCGTGTGGCCTTCTGGCTGCTGACTGACCAGCAAAGCGTTATTGAGGCGGCGATGGACTATCGCGTGTGGTGCGCATTGATTCCTGCTGCCGGAATGGCGGCGTTTGTATGGGACGGTGTGTTCATCAGCCTGACGCGCTCTGGCGGGATGCTGTTGTCGGCCTTTATTGCCTGGGTGCTGTTTTTTGTCATCTATTGGATTACCCCCGAGGCTTGGGGCAATAACCGCTTGTGGATCGCTTACCTGAGTTTTCTCGCCCTGCGCGGCATCATCCAGACCATCCTTTATCAGACTCACAAATAAACAGGGCCACGCGATTGCGCAACCCTGTCAATTCTTTACATTCTGTAATCAGATTAATCGCCTGACAATAGTTTGTCGATGAGCGCAGTTACATCGGCGATAGAAATGTTGAAATCTTCGTTCAAATCGGCACAAATGAGGCATGCGTCGGGTGTGGTGTTGTCCAGCAGATAGTCAATCAGTTTGGTCACGTCGGCGATGCTTACGCTTCCATCATGGTTCACGTCTCCCAGTTCATAACCGTGGCCGTTCTGGAACAGCGTCACTTCCTCCCTGTTGCTCCAAGCGCTCTCGGTGTCATCGTCATACAGAGCCTTCACCTTGTAAACAAAGGTACCCTCGGCCAGCAGGTCGGTGACAGTGTAGAACCTGTCGGTGATGCCCGTGATCAGTCGGTAAGTGTCATTACCGCTCTCGGTGGCATTCAGTTTAGCAAGGGTCAAGTCACCGGCATAAATGGTAATCTGCTTGACACTTGCATAATTCTCGATAGAGGTGAGCGTCACGGCATCGGCACTAGCACAATCCAGCACGACTGTATAATCGGACATTGAATTGTTCAATGCCAAGGTCTCGCTGTCAACACTCGTCGATACACTGATCGAGGCCGTGTCATAATAATAGGATGCAGTCTTGACCACCACGGTCACCTTATCAAAACCGTTCAAATTATATGTCGGACTCTTGATCGTGCCGTCATAGGCGAGGAGCATTGCATTATTATATGCTCCGAGATAGGAGGTGCCAGACCAGCCTTCAGGCAGATAATCGCTATAGTTGCTAGAGATGTCAATCAGCCCTGTTCCGTCTTCGCTGAGCGCATCGGGCACGTTGCTGAAGTCGGCGGTTTCCAGCAGTTCAACCAATGGCTTGGTCATAACCTCAAGGGTGTAGCTGCTGACGTTCTCGGCAGGAGTCTGATCGGTCCAGTCGGCGCGGAATTGTGTCAAGTTAATGTATGCGCTGTCGGCAGGCAGCATCGTGGGAACATAGGTTTCCAGTACGCCACGGCCTGACAGGTTAACGGTGACATTCTGGGCGCCATTGCTGCTCAGCGTCACGGTAGCGTTGTAATTCTGGATGGCTGTCGGTGAGAAAGTTACCGTTACGGTCGCGCCATTGGCAGCATTGGCAGGGCTGATAACCGTGGGATTAACAGTGAACACACTATTGGGATCGTTGAGCGTGAGATTGACGTTGCCCGTCAATGCGCCACCCATCACGTTGAATGTTGCAGTGCCGGTAGTGGTGAGCATCACGTCGCCCAGGTTCAGATTGTTATTTGTCACCGAGATGACGGGATTGGTGGCCGAGTCCTTCATGTACCAGAAGCTTGCCGTGCCATCGGCATTGATGACCATGTTGGTAACAGGCTTGCCCAGGTAGCCGGCATTGCCCGTGATGCTGCCGTTAGCCTTCATGTTGAGCTTGGCGGCAGGCGTTGAATTGTCGGTGAACTCGGTCTTGCCGTTCTGGGGCCACAGGTCGGTACTCTCATTATTATAGGACCATGAGTTGTCGGCATTCATGAGGGTCATCAACTGAATGTCCTCGTTGTTGGGGGTATTGCCCCACCAGCGGTCGCCGTTGAAAGTGACGTGGGTAATCATGATGCCCTCGCCAGGAGCATAGCGGTCCCAGCCCTGTTTCTTGCGGTACTCCAGGATGAAGTACTCGTTTTGGTTCAGGTTGCTGGTGATGCACACGGCCTTGTCGGTCTCGGCCTGCTTCTGATTAAACACAGGCAGGGTGTAGTAGGTGCCCGGTTGGGGGGTGATGTAGTTGATCCAGCCCATGAACACCTTCTCATAGGCTGAGTAGCCCGGCGGCGTGAAACCGTTATTATTGTAGCAGCCCATGCACATGATATCCCAATCGCCCAAGCCGTAGTGATTGCCGTTACCAGTGTCGTAGAAGTCAGGCAAACCTAAGCAATGGCCAAACTCATGAGTAAAGGTACCGATACCATCGATGGTTGTACCATTGTCGTCGCTGCCATATAACTCATTGAATACAGCGAAATTATCGACATAGGGGTCGCCCGTTTTGGGGCGGAATTTGCCATTACCGCCTGATCCATAGTAAGCGGCAGAGGTGAGGTTCCAATTGCAGGGCCAGATGGCCTCAGGGTGGTTCCATGAAGCCTGAGCCTCACCCACACCGGCATAGATGACGATGACCACATCGCAGTAGTCGTCGCTATTGGTATCATAGGGTTTGAATGAAATGCCATCGGCGGCAGCGAGTTGAACGGCCTCGGTCACAAATGACCCTAGACCCTTATCATTGTCGCTGCCCTGATGCCCGCCATAATACTCGCGGTTCTGGCTCAGGGTATAGATGCCATAGACATCAAAATCGGGTTCATACAACCCATTGGACTGGTCGCGGAAATACTGACCCACACTCTCGTTGCCAGTGAGCATGGCTTCGATAATGCCCTCGCGTGTGTTGTTGAACTTCTTGTCCTTGAACTCGACCAGAATGATGGGGATGCGGCGCTGTCCCAGTGCAGGAACGGCTGCGTCGGCATTGCTTCCGCCCACCCTGAAAGAGTTGTTGTTGCGCGGCATTTTCCACTGCTTGGCTTGCATGGCTAGGCTACCGCGTTGGGCTTGGATAAAAGCGGTCTCACCGGGAGTGCGGTTTGTCTCGTCATGGGCAAGAACAGCGGTCAATCCGGTTATCGATGACTTGTAGTAGAAACTACCGTCGGTGCCTCGTTCAACCATCAGGCCGTCCTGTGTAAGGAGCGCACCGGTAAACGCGTTACCCACTGCCTGGATTGTCAGGGTTGTACCATCATTTTGGGTCACTTTGTGCCAGCCTGGCTTGGCAGGCATCGCATGTGCCGCAAGAGCGCAGCACATTAGCGTAATAAATAGAAATAGATTCTTTTTCATAAGTAAAATTTAATAAGTAGTTAAAGTTAGATTCTATTATTTTGAAAGGTTAATTGTCGCAAAATTAGGCTGAATTCTTGATTTGGGCAAACATTTTATTGAATTAGACTAAAAATAATCATAGGTCATCACGGTGAGTAATGTGGCTTTTGAGGTTGAGGATAATTACCTGATGTGATTGAAAAATGCAGTTTTATGGCTGCAAATGCATTGGGATTAAGGGTGTTTTGATTATCTTTGCGCTGTTAATGGCATCCAATGCTTGACTAGAAAGCGGGATGACACATCAATCTTATCAGTTATGAAGATACCCAGTTGCTTGACCGATAAAGAGAGAATGAAGGAATGTCTCAAGACCTCGTTGAGGAATGCTTGGGACAAAATCAGGCTTGCAGTGATCCTATTCTTGGATAAAGGTTTGCTGCAATATGCCGGTGCGCTCGCTTTTAACACGGTGCTGGCCATCGTGCCGCTCGTGGCATTGTTTGTTGCCATTGCGCGCGGTTTTGGCTATGGCAGCATTGTTGAGAGTGCGGTGCAGCGCATTTTGGCCAGCCAGCCCGATGCCGCCAGCTACATCATCCAGTTTGCCAACTCTTACTTGACCAATGCCCGTAGCAGCGCGATCATCGGTTTCGGTGTGCTGGTGATGCTTTACTCGGTCATTGGATTGATTAACAACATCGAGACGGTATTTAACAACATCTGGAGCGTGAAGCAGAGCCGAGGTATTACCCGCAGAGTGATGAGCTACCTGAGCATGTTCTTCATGGTGCCTGTCACCATCGTTGTCGTTTCGGGTATCAATTTGGCAGTGAATTCATTTATCAGCCAATCTGATTTCTTCGGTTTTTTGGCACCGTTGCTTCAGCTTCTCATCAAGCTCATTCCGGTCATTGTTATCACCGTGGTGTTTGTCATCGTGTTTGTTCATGTGCCCAACACGCGGGTCAGTGTGAAGCATGCCATTGTGCCGGCCCTGCTCGCCGCCATTTTCATGGAGCTATTGCAACGGGCTTATGTTTACGGGCAGGTGTTCTTGTCGAGTTACAACGCCATCTATGGCTCACTGGCCGCATTGCCGCTATTCATGCTGTGGGTACAATTCTCGTGGTACATCGTCCTGTTTTTTGCCATGTTGTGCCACACGAGCCAGCACCGTGACTATTACGCCCTGAGCGGAACCGTGGATAGCATCTCCCAAAATGACCGCGCGTTGCTTAGTGCCGCTGTGGTGGGATTGATTTGCCGCGGCTTTGGCGAGGGAAAAGATCACTATACCGCCACGATGCTTCAAAAGGAGACCGGTATGCCTTTGCGCTTGGTAACCGAGACCTTGGACAGGCTGTGTGAAGTCAAGATTTTGGAAGAAAAACAGCAACCGGACTCATCCGAGCCCACTTATGCCCCCTTTGAGGACATCGCAAATATCACACTGGCCAAACTGCTTACCAAACTCGGCGATTTTGGCAAAACCATAGACTATAACACCATGATGAATAAAATGAATCCTGAAGTGGTGGAACGCATCAACCTCATTAGGGATACTTTCTTGTCTGGCTTGAGCGAGGTGAAAATCTCAGATTTGTTGACAAGGGACGACAAGCAATCGTGAATTGGATACGGAAACGCACATGACCGAACAGAAACACGACAGAACGCTCTATGTGAGCGATTTGGATGGCACCCTGCTGGACAATGACTCGCAGTTGTCCCAAGGTACTATTACCATGCTTAATCACATCATTAGTGAGCGAGGTGGACTCTTTACTGTGGCCACGGCACGTACTCCTGCCACGGTAGTTCCGCTCATGCAGCAGGTGCATGCCACGCTACCTTTCATCGTCATTGGTGGTGCTGCCATGTGGAACCCGGTTAAGGGCAGTTATGAGCACACCCGCGCCATCAGCCAGGCCACCATCAATGCCGTCGCCGAGGTCTTTGACAGGCACGGGCTCTATCCGTTCATCTATCGTCGTCATGGCAGCATGTTATACACCCATCATTGTGGCCCATTGTCTCCCCAGGAGGAGAGTTTTGTCGCGGCACGTCAGAATTTGCCTCTCAAGAAATTTCTGCTGGATGACGATGATTACCGCCACAGCGATGATGAGGCATTGCTCATCTTCTCGATGAACAAGTATGCCGTCCTCAAGGCTCTTGCCGAAGACCTTCGGGCCTCCGTACCCACTTGCCAGGTCATGGTCTATCATGACAACTTTGATCCTAGCGAGGGTTACCTTGAAATTTTCACTGCCGAGACCAGCAAAGCCGGTGCCATTCGCAATCTTGCTCGAGAAGTGGGAGCGCATCGCATCGTGGTTTTTGGCGACAACCGCAACGACATCGCCATGATGCAGGCGGCTGACCACAGCGTCGCCGTGGATAACGCTTTTCCCGAGGTCAAGGCAGCTGCCACCGAGGTCATCGGCGTGAATACTGCCGACAGCGTCGCCCATTGGATTGAGCAGGACCTTGCTCGCCAATAACGCTAATATTTGCCCAATTCAGAAGAATTCTTTAATTTTGCCACTCATTAACGACAATTCAACCTTGCTGCATGGCCAACCTGCGCAACATATATGATTCACGACGCATCTGGAAAGTGGTATTCCTTGCCATTTCCCTGTTGCTGGTGGCGCTGTTCCTTTACATCTCCAATAACCTGGTCGAGGACCTTGCCGTGCAAGAGCGTGAGCGCATGGAAATCTGGGCCGACGCGACTCAGGAACTGACCACGATGGGCAGCGGCAGCGAGGTAGATGCCGACGGGAACCCCGTGAGTGTCAGTGCTACCGACGTGGATTTCCTGTTAAGCATCATCGAGGCTAACCATAATATCCCCGTCCTGTTGGTCGATGACAAGAACAACATCCTGCTTCACCGCAATTTCCGTCTTCCTGAGCCCGAGGACAGCCTCGCCTTTGAAATCTCGCCCACCAACCTGGAATACCTCAACAAGAAACTGAAACACCTCAAGAACAGCGAGAACAAAATAGAAATCAACATTGACAAGGAGACGACGCAGTACCTCTACTATGAGGATTCCACGCTGTTGCGCCGCCTGTCCTATTTCCCTTATATCCAGTTGGCGGTACTCATCCTGTTCTTTGCCATCGCTTACTTTGCCCTGATGAGCATCAAGAAAGCCGAGCAGAACAAGGTGTGGGTGGGACTGTCCAAGGAGACCGCCCATCAGCTGGGCACTCCCATTTCCTCGCTAATGGCATGGACCCAACTGCTCGAAACTATGGGCGTGGACAAGAGCATCGTCACCGACATGGACAAGGATGTGAAACGCCTCTCGACCATTGCCGACCGTTTCTCCAAAATCGGCTCCATGCCCGATAAGGAACTCACGTCGATCAACGAGGCCGTGGAGTCGAGCCTGGAATACATGCGTGTGCGCATTCCCAAGCGCGTAGCGTTGAACATCCACACCAATGACCAGACCAACTGCGGTGTCATGCTTAGCCAAACGCTTTTTGCATGGGTGATGGAAAACCTGACCAAGAACGCCGTTGACGCGATGGATGGAGAAGGAAAACTCGACATCACCGTCGAGGACAGTCCGCACAACGCCGTTATCCTCGTCAAGGACACGGGCAAGGGCATTCCGCGCAAGAACTTCAAGAATGTGTTCAATCCGGGCTTCACTACCAAGAAGCGTGGATGGGGCTTGGGACTCACGCTTGTTAAGCGCATCATCGAGGAATACCACAACGGGCAAATCTATATCCAAGAGTCCGAGGTGGGTAAGGGCACTACCTTCTGCATCGAACTTCCTAAAATCAAATCATGATGAGTACAACCACCGATATATCCCGAGTCACCATGCTGGGCACAGGCAATGCCATGTGTGTTAATTGCTACAACACTTGCTTTTACCTGAAAACGCCCAAAGGGGGCATGTTGGTTGACGGTGGCGGCGGTAACGGCATCTTGAAGCAACTCATCAAGGCCAAAATTCCTTTTGAAGGCATCAGGCACATGTTTGTCACGCACAACCACACCGACCACATCTTGGGTGCCATCTGGATGATGCGCAAAATCTCGCCCATGATTTTCAAGGGGAAGCACAAGGGGCCGTTCACCATCTACTGCAACGATGTGGTGAGAGACGCCCTCTACACGATGGGCGAATTGATGATACCGCGCAAGATTTTTGATTCGATTGGCCAAACCATCATCTTGCGTGTGGTCAATGACGGTGAGGAAGTGGAGATCGACGACATGCGTGTCACGTTCTTTGACATCGCCTCGACCAAGGCCAAGCAATATGGTTTTCAAGCCGTTTTGCCCGATGGACAGCATCTCGTCTGCCTGGGCGATGAGCCTTACAGCGTGCAAAGTGAGCCCTATGCCCGCGATTGCGACTGGCTCATGTGTGAGGCCTTCTGTCTCTACAAGGACCGCTTTGCTTTCAACCCTTATGAGAAAAATCACAGCACGGCGCTCGATGCGGGGATGCTAGCCCAAGATTTGGGCGTGAAACACCTTGTACTCTATCACACCGAGGACACCCATCTGGACACCCGTGCCGCGACCTACAGCGCCGAGGCCGCCCAATACTACAAGGGAGACATCCTGGTCCCCGATGACCTCCAAACGTTTGACCTCATCAGATAGCCTGCCATGACGAAGAACTGGACATATTGGTTTTGGATCATCGCTATGATTGTGCTGCTGGCGGCTTGTGCCAGTATCGGGTCGCCCGAGGGCGGACCGCGTGACTACACACCCCCTCAGGTAGTGAAGACATCGCCCAATCAAGGTGCCGTCAACTTCAAGGGCAACAAGGTGGAAATCACCTTTGACGAGGTTATTAACCTCAAGGACCAGCAGAAAAAGGTCATCATTTCACCTGCTCCAAAGACTCAGCCGCTCATCCGCACGGTGGGCAAGAAAGTGACCGTGGAGTTCCGTGACACGCTGCAGGATAATACCACCTATGTCATCGACTTCTCCAACGCGATTGAGGACAACAACGAGAGCAATCAGCTGGATGGCTATACCTTTGCTTTCTCGACAGGCGAGACCATCGACACGATGGCCGTGTCAGGTATGGTGTTGCGGGCCAACGATTTGGAGCCCATGCAACACGTTATCGTGGGTTTGCACAGCAATCTGGACGATACCGCTTTCACTAGTCTGCCGCTGGAACGCGTTTGCCGCACTAATGATAAGGGCATGTTTACCCTGCGCAACCTCAAGCCCGGCACATATCATGTGTTTGCGCTCAATGATGTTGACGGTGACTACCGCATGGCCCGCACCGAGGATATCGCCTTCCAGGACGATCTCATTGTGCCCTCGGTAAGCGAATATACTTCCCAAGACACCGTATTTACATTTGACCGGCACATCGACACGGTGATGACGGCAACCCACACGTTGTATTTGCCCAACGACCTGCTGTTGTGCATGTTCAACGAGAATTACCGCTCTCACTACGTCAAACAGACCGCCCGCCCTGAGGCCAACAAGCTGCATGTGCTTTTCGGCTCACATAATGAAACGCTGCCCGAATTGAACATCATTCGGCCCGCCGAACACAACACTGACTGGTACCGCGTGGAGCGCACCCCCGCTAACGACTCTATCTTCTACTGGATTACTGACTCGGCGCTCATCAAGACCGATACCATCATTGTCGCTATGACCTACCTGAGCTCAACCAACAACGATGAGTTGGAACAGGCGACCGACACCATACGATTTGGCTGGCGCAAGTCAAGTGCCCAAATCAAGGAGGAGGAGAAAAAGCAAAAAGAGCGTGATGAGCGTGCTAAGCGCCTGGCCCAGCTGCTTGAAAAGCAGGAAAACGCCGCTAGCCAGGGTAAGGAACTCAATGAGGGCGAGCTGGAGGAACTCAAGGAACTGCAGCGACCTGACCCTAGCGAGCATCCCACCCTCACGATGGACCTCGCCAAGAGCGGTACTCTTGACGTGGGTGACTCGATTATCCTTAAGTTTGACACTCCATTAGCCCATATCGACCCCGCAGGCGTGCATTTCGAGATCAAGCGTGACACGCTATGGGTGCCGTTAGCAACTGCACCGCTACAGCAGGTGGATGACTGTAACCCCATGCGCTATTGGTTGCCGTTTACCACTTTGCCCGACTCGGTTTACCGGTTGACGATTGACAGCGCTGCCGTGATATCGGTCTATGGGCTGCCTAATGTGCTGTTAAAAAAGGATCTGAAGGTGAATGGTCTGGAAGAATATGCTAACGTCTATTTCTCCGTCAATGTCAAAAATGGTGCGTTTGTCGAACTTCTCAGCAATAGTGAAAAGGTAGAGCGCACGGTAACCGTGCATAATGGTGCCTTTGAGATTCTCAATGTTAAGCCCGGCAACTATTATATGCGCCTCACGATCGACACCAACGGCAACGGTAAATGGGACACGGGTAATTATTTGAACCACCTGCAGCCCGAGGAGGTCTATTACTATCCCAAGAAACTCACCCTGCGCCGTAATTGGGACCTCGATGAGCGATGGAACATCTATGAGACCGCTCTTGACCTGCAGAAACCTAACGAAATCAAACGCAACAAGCCTGAGCAGGCCAAAAACAAGGTGGAAAAGAAAACCAACAAGACCAGTGAGGACGAGGATGAAGACAACGAGTTTGGCACTGGCATCACCAACACCTATACCGGAAATAAGTATAACGATGTTAAAAGGAACCGTGTGAACCGTGCGAGGTGATCAGTCACGTGACGGTAAATGATGATCAATCGATAGGGATGGCCTTGATGGTTCCCAGTTTACGCACACTTACTTTAGAGGGTTTTCCCTTGTAATATATTTTTCCGGTACCACTGCCGCTCACTTTGAGCTCGCCACCATTCACGTTGCAGCCAATGTTGCCGGTGCCCATGATGCGGCATGTTACTGCGGTGGCCTTGACATTGTCAGCCTGGATTTCGCCAGTGCCAATGAGTTTGGCAGCGAGATCGTCACAGGTGCCGTCGGCGATGATTTTTCCCTTGCCGCTCAGGATTTGCAATTCGAGTTTTGACACCCGCAATCCCTTTGCGATAACCTTTCCGTTATCGATGTTACGCACCTTGAATTCCTTCATGGGCGGCAGTCCGGTGATGCGCAGGGTGCTGTCGCCGGCATTCTCGGCCTCGTCGAGCGATGATGAGTAGATGGTGATATTGGGAACATGGTGTTTGCGTTCAAACTCGTCCTCAACCTGAATCGACAGGCGTCCCTTGTCGTTGAGCGAGAAGATGAGATTCTTGATTTCCTCCTGTGTGCCGTTGATGACGGCGATACCGGCCGAGTCGGCATTGCAGCGGTAGTTCACGTTGACGTTGTCGGTGACCACCAGGCGGCTGAAGTTACCCACCTTGATTTCTTTGCGGGTGACTTGGGCGGTCATGGCCATCGAGGTCAGCAGGGCCACGAGTACACTAATCAATACTTTCTTCATGTGTTTCATCGCTTTGCGTTTCTAAATTAGGTAGTATGTCTTTCTCGATATGGTCGAGAATGGCTTCAAGTTCGGCACGGCTATCGGCTCGCAACATGGCGATGCGCGTGGGGCGGAAGTTGCGTATTCCCTTGAATAAGGGTGTGGCTGCCAGGTGGCGGCGGATGTGCAGGATGCCCCTGTACTCGTCAATGTGGTCGATGCTCTCGGCAATCTGGCGGCGAACGAACGCCATTTTCTCCTCGTTGCTGATGTTAGGCACCTCACCCGTGAGCAGGTATTGCTTCATTTCCTTGAAAATCCATGGTGCCCCGATGCTGGCTCTGCCCACCATCACGCCGTCAACACCGTAGCGGTCAAAGCACTCCTTGACGCGCTGGGGCGTAGTCACGTCACCGTTACCGATGATGGGAATCGTCATGCGCGGGTTGTTTTTCACCTCGCCGATAAGGGTCCAGTCGGCCTCGCCAGTGTAGATTTGTGAACGGGTACGGCCGTGAATAGTCAGGGCGGCGATACCGCAGTCCTGCAGTTGCTCAGCCAACTCGACAATGATTTTGTGGTCATGGTCCCATCCCAGGCGTGTCTTTACCGTCACGGGCACATCCACGGCCTTGACGATGGCACTGGTGATCTCGAGCATCAAGGGAATGTTGCGCAGCATGCCCGCGCCGCTGCCCTTGCCCGCGATTTTCTTCACGGGACAGCCCCAGTTGATGTCGATAAAGTCAGGGTTGGCCGTTGCTGCAATGCGTGCGGCCTCGACCATCGAGTCCACGTCGCGGCCATAGATCTGTATGGCGGCAGGGCGCTCGCCTGGGGCAATCGCCATCTTTTGGAACGAGCGTTCAATGCTGCGTATCAGCGCGTCGGCACTTACAAACTCGGTATAGACCAAATCGGCCCCCTGTTCGCGGCAGATGAGCCTGAACGACTGGTCGGTGACATCCTCCATAGGAGCCAACATCACTGGGCGCTCGCCTAAATCTATATTCCCGATTTTCATCGTGTAATCGTGCTATGACTTGTTTTACAAGTGCGAAATTACGACATTTTGCCCAACCCCACAAAACATTAACGCATTTTAGGACAATAATGAAGATTTTTATGACTTGTATTAGGTGTATTTTGTAAAGGCTGATTCAGAGTAAATCTGGGCTGAGACCATTGTCCCAGCCCAGATTCTGCGTCAGTCACATCGACTTATATTATTGTTTTTTCACCTGTTTGAATAGTGATTTGGCCATCTTCTTCATCTTGGAAGTTGTGAACGGCTGGATTCTATTGGTTTTTAAGGATAGATCAAAATCATCGGGCTCCCAATCAGTTGGATATGTGATGCCGTCATGATCACCAAGGATTACAATAAATACTTGACTGCCACTTATGTCTGGAATGATATCATATGAGGCAAATTGCAGGTTTATGATATTTTGGCCAACAACCTCTCCTGAGAAGACCACTCCAACTCCCTCTCCTGGGAATAAGAAATCAATGGTGTAGTATGTGCAAATCGTGAATTTGTTGCCATGACCCATGATGCTCATGTCTTCAAAAAATACGATCTCGTCAGGATCATATTCCTCCATGTCATAATAAAATGGAAAAGTAAGTAATGAAATATAATTGTCTTGCTGGTCTAGGAACGAGATAATTAATTTTGAGAGCATCTCAAATTCTACCATGTATCCCTCATCCTCACCATTATACGGAAGCCATGTGTTGAAAGGTCCTATGAATGCTACAGTGTCAAGGGGCTCCATAACGTAAGTGCCATCAAGAATTGGAGGCTCGTTACCATAGTTTATATTCATGCCAGATGCTATCAATTCGGCCATGATTTCTTCGGGAATCACTCCAGGATCAGGTCCTGGGGGCGGTGTGGGGACGTTGTCTCCCAATATCGAGCCAATCACTGCATTAATGTCAGTAAGGTTCACTTCGCCATCACCATTCACGTCAGCATTATTGAGAACGTTATCATCCAATATCGCATCAATAATAGCGTTTACGTCTGAAATATTCACCTCACCGTCACCATTAACATCGGCATAAACGCCCTGTGCGTTTGCTGCCAAGGATGCCATCAGAAGCGCTAGCAACACTAAAAAAGATCGTAAAAAATTCTTCATTGTGGTAATAATTTGATATTTAACATTTTTGGGATTATAGGCGTAATAGTAATTTGTTATTAGGGTGGTTTAACAAAAATAGGTCTTGTATTCTGCAAAAATACGAAATCTTTGCTTACAGAAGACATCAAAAGCTTTAAATGCTCATATTTTATTAAAAATGGTAGGTTCCATGCAGAGTTGTGATTTTGCCTGTGCGTCAATCGAATTGGAAAGAAAAATGGCCGTAACCAGTCAATGGTTGCGGCCATTCATCCAATAAATGAATTATTAACTGGTTATGAATTGATGGTCACTTTGATTGTGTCAACATTGCTGCCGCTGCGGCCCTGGATGATGTAGATGCCGCGTGACAGGCGTTGAAGGCTAACAGCGTCCTTGCCGTTGGCAACGGCTTGGCCGTTGATGTTATAGACGGTGATTGCGCCAGGATAGATGGCCACGTTGCCGCGTGTCTGAATCTTCGGAGCCCCGTCAATTACATTCTCGATGACTGTAGCAACTACTTCTTCCACGCCGCTGGCAGTGATTGTGAAGTAATAGTCGCGGTTGGCTTCGATGTCATAGTCGGGCAACTGCTGGCCGTTGTTCCAGTTATTGAAGATCAGGTGGTAGTTGCCACTGTTGGTGTCGAGCAAGAATACCTTGTAGTTCACGCCGTTGACGATGGAGTCGCCCACACTGGCCTCGCCAGGCCAAGCACCGAACAGTTCACTGTCGCCCCATGCATACAGACCCAGGGCATCCCAACCCGTCTGGTCGTCCACAAAGATGTAGTGCTGTGCTACGGGTATCTTGGGCAACTCGCCGCTGATGCTGAAGTCGTCGATACCCAGCGCCATGGCAGCGTTGCAGGTCGTTCCACTTGCTACACCAATGTTCCAAGCCAGGTAGAGGTCGCAGCCGCGCGAGATCTTAGTGGGAAGCACACCTGTCACAGGAATGGTCTCGCCAGGTACGGTCTCATAACCTGCCGTCTCGCTATCGGGAGCAAAGTAGGTATAGAAATCGTTACCCGCGCTGGTCCAGTTGCGTCCGTCAATCGAGTAGTACAACTGTACGGCGAAGCCCGCACTGTTGCTGCCCTTGCGGTATTTCTCCACTTGATAGGTGATGTTGACATTCTCGATGTCTTTCACGCCCGTGTTGAGCAGGTGGGCATACACGTTGACACAACGGGTGGCGTTGGCTACACCTGTCGAGATGCCGCCCAGGGCACGGTCGGTGCCAGCATTATCTCCAAAATTCCAGGTACCGTTAGTGGCATTGCTGGGCAGGTTCACGCCGCCGCTGTACATGGTCTGCTCGTCGGCCTGGTCAAAGCGGCCCACGGTGCGCGGAGCGGTCAGAATGCGGTCGATGCGCCATGCGGCGGGCAGAGTCGTCGGACCCTCGGTGCCCATGCCGTTAAAGCTCTCGCCGGCACTCAGGGTGTTCTCGTTCAGCTCGATTGCGGGGTAGGTCACCACCTCGGTCAACGCGGTGGCTACCTTGATATGACCCGTTTGGGTGAAATTGCCTGTCGTGGCGGTGACAGTGTATTCGCCATTCTCGCCGTTGCTGGTGAAGACGTAATTACCGTCAATGTCGCCACCAGCGTTCAGGGTCATCACTACAGGCTCGGGAGCCTCGATTTCCATGCCGAACTGGTCGCGCACAGTAACCGTGTAGTGAATCTGTCCTGCAGTGTGGTCCACATAGTTGGTGAAGCCATTCAATGCTCGGCTGGCATAGCCTCGCATGGCGGCAGCTTCATCGGTGCTGATGCTACTGGGAGCCCAAATGATGTTGGCAGGATCCTCACCAAAAATCAGGCCATACTCCATCGCGGCGGCCATGTAGGTGGCCTTGAGGGTGGGATGGCGGTCGTCGAGGAACCACGTGAGCGTACCCTCGCTGCCCTCCAGTTCAAAGACTTCCTGATAGGCGACACCTACGGGACATAGGGTCACGCCCAGGTCGCGGGCTACATCCTCATAATTCTTGACGAATGTCGAGTTAAAGGCAGTATAGTTAGCCCAGTCTCCGCTGTAGGCCCAGTTAATAGGCAGGATGATGATGGCATTGGGATTGGGGCAGTACTCGCGGATGTAATCTACCCAGCGCTTCACGTTGGCACGGAAGGTTTCGATGTCGGTGCGGGGCAGTGAACTCTGCTCTTGCAGGATGATGTGGCTCCAAGCCTCGCTGCGCACGAGCATCTTGGCACCGGGATTACCATCCTCGGCCACGCCGTCACCCTCATCCCAATGGGTCTTGAGCGACTTGCCCAGCAGGGTGTGCTTGGTCCAGTTGGCATCCTTGCCCATCGCTGTGGCGATGTTGTTGAAGACTGCATCCTGGTCATTGTAATAGATGAGGCTGTTGTTCAGCGAGAGCACCTTGACCTGTTCGGGCAACTCGGGCACGAGTACCACGTCGGCGGGTTGCAGGGTCATCGTTGTGGGGGTTGATGCAGCCAACTCAAGGTTGTACTCTCCAGTGGCGAGGTTAAAGGTCACGTCATAGGTGCCAGGCGCGGTCGATACCTTGCCGGTAGCACCCTTGATGAGGGTACCGCTGGTGTTGTCGCCCGTGAGGTCGCTCTCAGCGCCCCAAACGCCACCCATGCCCAAGCGCTGGTAGATGCGCCAGTGGCTGTAGCCGTCGCCCACAGCGGGCATGGTGACTTGACCCTTGAAGATCTTTTCCTCAACCAGGTCGAGCTTGCCCGAAGCGTCCATGTAATTCCAGCCGTTGTTGTCACCGATGACATAGACCGAAGTCAAGCCGGTTTCGTCATCGTTGCTTTCCAGCAACAACGTGGCGCCGTTACCATCGATGGTTAGGATGATGCGTGAGCAATAGTAGTTATTGCCGCCGCACGAGATGTTGTCATTGGTGCCCAGCACGAGGCTGTAAGGGATGCCCATCTGCACGCTGGTGCCGTTGCTGCCATAGTTGCAAGAGCTGCTCCAGTTGGCATCGGCGACCTTGAATTGTCCGCTTAATTCTTTGTCATAGAGCACATAGGTGCCATTGCCTTCATTGCTGAATTCCCAATCGGTAGGAGAGCCCCAGCTGTTTACCTCACCGCGCAGGTAAATGCCTGAAGCCACAAACGGGGGACGAGTGGGGTCAACATAGCCTTCATAGTTCTGAGGGTCTGAAATCTCGTTGATTTCATCGCCAGTGAAACACAGGTAGTAGTCACGGCTGGCATTAATCGTCGTGGTCAGGTTATTTCTATTATTATCGCTAAAGGTGAGCGTGTGGTCGGCTTCATCCATCTCGAGGCCCCACACCTTATAGGTCACGCCGTTGACTACCGCACTGCTGGCGGGCAACTGAGCCTCGCCACCATCGGTAGCCATGTAGAGTGTGCTCCACTTGGTCACGTCCTCAACATAGATGTAGCATGACTGGTCTTGGGAAGCAAATGTGGCGTCAATGACAACATTGTCAATCGACAGGCCCATGGCCTTGTTAGGACTGGTACCGCTGGCCACGCTGATGTTCCATGCCAGATACAGGTCAGCACCGGCTGCCAGGTCAACCATGAGTTGCTTGCCAGCGATGGCTGTTGTGGTGATGGGCACGACAGCGGCACCTTGGGTAGCGGCATCGGGTGCAAAGTAATTGTAGAAATCATCACCGGCACTGGTCCAAGTCTCACCGTCGGTCGAGATATAGAGCTGCACGGCAAATCCGGCTGCGTTGTCGCCATCGCGGTACTTCTCGATATCATAATTGAAGGTCAACTTGGTGATGGCCTCGTCAGCGTCGTTGTGCAGGCGGGTCATTACGTTGATGCAACGGGTGCCGTTGCTCACAGTGGTGGATAAGCCTCCTACCGAGCAGTCACTGGGGTCACTGCTGGACTGGAAGTTCCAGGTACCGTTAGAGGCGTTGCTGGCAAGGCTGGTGCCACCAGCATACATCACGCTGGTTGAGGCGCTTGCAAAGCTGCCCACGGTGCGCGGAGCGTTCATCTGGCGCTCCACACGCCATCCCTCGGGCATATTGAGGGTGGCAGCGCCGCCATCAAACATGCCGTTGAAGTCCTGGGCCACTTGCGGATTGCCAGCCGTCAGTTGCAATCCCTCTTGAGCCCAAGCGTTGCCGCCCCATGTGCTCATGAGCAGCACAGCGGCAGCGAGATTGAGTAAAGTGGAAATTTTCTTCATTGTTTCAACATATTAAATAATGATGTTTTTGACAAAATTATAACAATGAAGCCATCCACCAAATAGCTCTTAATAAAAATCTAAATTATTTTCTAAATTAAGATATTGAATATGAAATAATTAGCATTTTGGTATAGCCCAAAAAATCTAAACTGTTCCCAACCATTATGTTGCTCGTTATTTTTGAAAAAAGACGAGGATGTGTCAATACACACCCTCGTCTTTTGCCCTAAATAATTAGGTATAAGGCAAGAATTTACTGATTGGATATCAGTTCTTCTTAGCTTTTTCCTTGCAGTCGGGGCACTGCTGGTCGGCGGGTTTGTCGCACTTCTGACCTTCCTTGCACTTGTGCTTCATGCCCTCGGCCTTGTCGCAATCCTTCATGCCTTCTTTGCACTCGTGCTTCATGCCTTCGGCCTTCTTGCAGTCTTTCATGCCTTCCTTGCACTCGTGTTTCATGCCCTCAGCCTTCTTGCAGTCCTTCATGCCTTCTTTGCATTCGTGCTTCATGCCCTTAGCCTTGTCGCACTCCTTGGCGGCTTTGTCACACTGCTTGGCGGCCTGAGCTTTGCAGTCGGGGCACTGCTGGTCAGCGGGCTTGTCACACTTCTGGCCGTCCATCTTCTTGTCCTTGCAGCATTCCTTCTTGACTTGAGCGGCGGGCTGGGTTGCGGTTTGTGCAGTCATTGTGGTGGCAGCAAATGCCATCAAAATGAGTGATAATAAGATCTTCTTCATAATTAATAGAAAATAATGTTAAGTGATATAATTTGATTTTGCTCGCCAAAATTAGGCATAATATCCGAATAATTGGACGATTTAAGTTTTTTTTGGTCTATTATCTGCCAAAATTTTGATTTTTGCACATATAACAAGTACTTTTCACTCGCATGCGGCTCGTGTAATATAGGCTGCGCCTCAGGAATGTAAGAAAAAACATATTTTTCTTGCCATTCCGTTCGGCTTGCACTATCGCTCCCTGCGGGGCTCGTGTAATATAGGCTGCGCCTCAGAAATGCAAGAAAAAATAGATTTTTCTTGCCATTCCGTTCGGCTTGCACTATCTTTGTCGCTTTAAATATTAACAGAAACAAACTGAATTCAGTCATGTCAACCTATACCGTATCCGACCCGCGCAAGGTCACAACTAAACGCATTGCCGACATGCGCTCAGCAGGCGAGAAAATCGCGATGATCACCGCCTATGATTTCACTATGGCCACACTTGTAGACCAAGCAGGCATCGATATTATCCTTGTTGGCGATAGCGCCAGTAATGTCATGCAGGGAAATGCAACGACCATTCCCATTACTATCGATGACATGATTGTGTATGGCCGCACGGTGGTTCGTGCTGTCAAGCGCGCTATGGTTATCGTTGACATGCCTTTCGGCACCTATCAGGGCGACCCCATGGATGCTCAGCGCAATGCCGTGCGCATCATGCAGGAAACGGGAGCCGACGGTGTGAAGCTAGAGGGCGGACGCGAGATGCGTCCGGCGATCGAGATGATCCTGCGTGCCGGCATACCCGTGATGGGACACTTGGGACTAACCCCGCAGAGCATCAACAAGTTCGGCACTTATTCCACCCGTGCCCAGGATGAGGCCGAGGCTACCCGCCTGCTCGCTGACGCTAAGGTGTTGGCCGAGATTGGTTGCTTCGGCATCGTGTTGGAGAAAATTCCCGCCACGCTGGCGGCTAAGGTCACCCAGTCCATCTCGGTGCCTACTATCGGCATTGGCGGCGGTGGCGCTTGCAGCGGTCAGGTGCTCGTGTTGCACGACATGCTGGGACTGAACCGCGAGTTCAAGCCCAAGTTCCTGCGTGTCTATAACAACCTGGGAGAGCAGATTATCGACAGCGTGGGTAACTACATCAGCGACGTCAAGAGCGGCGATTTCCCCAACGCCGACGAGCAGTATTGACCCCCTAGTTGTAGGGTTAATCCAAAGTAAATAATTATCGGCGGCAGTTGCTCAAGAGAACGAGCGTGACGATGAGGCCGAGGATGACGGTGATGATGGAGGCTTCGGGGCCAAAAGCACCACCCGTGATGATTTCGGGCCCATTGACCGTGGTCGTGAGCACATTGCTCTCTAGGTTGTTACCCGAGACCGCCAACCCGAAGATGTTGCCTTGGGTATAGTTCCAAGCCCAGTGGATGCCGATGGGAACCCACAGGTTGCCCGACCATTTATAGGCCGCGCCCAGCAGCAGGCCAGCCTCGATGGCGATAGCGAACGAGGCCCACCACGATGAATTGTCGTTGGAAATGTGTCCCAAGCCGAAGATTAGCGCCGACACAATCAGTGCTAACCAAGTCCCCCATCGCTCGTCGATGAGTCTGAAGATGACGCCGCGGGACATGACTTCCTCGCCCACGGCTACCATCAGGAACAGCATGAGTGCCCAAAATTGATCCCTCCACGAGAAAGAATTCCAATATTCATCAGCACACCCCATGGCCGTGATGATACCCACGGTCATGACCATGAAGACGAAGCCCACAAGCAAACCTAGTAACGTGTGGGAAACGAGGCGTCGCAAGGGCAGGTCAGTGGGCCACTTTTTCTCAAACCACCTGACAAACAAGGCATACAGTCCAAGATACACCACTGACGGAATGATGAGCAGGACAGGGATGCCGACCATATCGGTCGCAAAAAACATACCATTTAATAAGCCATAGCCAAGGTCACCCAGGATAAATGATCCCACAAACAGCAGGATCCATTTCCACACGGGGCGTTTTTGTTGAGTGGTCATTATATTGTATGGTGTTGGTTGGGGTTCAATAAACTGTTATCGCGTCTGCAAAGATAACTCAAATTATTTGTACTTTTGCGTCTTGAAATCCACATTTTGGGCAAATGGACGTGAAGGAATTAAAATTTGAGCATCGTAGGGTATGCCTTTACCATTTGGTGAAAGGCCCTGCTCCGCTGGTCTATTCCATCGACTATCATGAGAACGGACAATTACTGCTGGCGGCCGCCCAGCAATTGGGTATCGACGGCAGATTCAACCTCGTGACCATCAGTGGGCTAAACTGGAACCAGGAATTGTCGCCATGGCCCATCGAGACTGTGGTCTCCAAGGACGACCACTTCACTGGTGGGGCTGATGACCTACTGACGTTGCTCTCCTCGTCGATTGTGCCTCAAGTGGAGAAATTGCTCGACGAGCCGCCTGCATGGCGCTGCCTGGCGGGTTACTCGATGGGCGGCTTGTTTACCCTTTACAGCAGCCACCACACCGCTTTATTCACGCGTTTCATGTCGGCTTCTGGCTCGATGTGGTATCCAGGTTGGCTGGAGTATGCCCGGGAGCATGATTTCGCCGGTCTCGTGGCTGGCGTGTATCTCTCGGTGGGTGATAAGGAGAGTACCTCGCGCAATGCCGTACTGCAGACCGTGGGCGAGCGCACGCGCCAGGTGGCCGAACTCTATGCGTCGCGAGGGGTGCCTGTCAAGTTTGAGCTCAATCCCGGCAACCACTTCAAGAACCCGCCCCTGCGTGTCGTTAAGGGCATCAAGTGGTTGCTTGAATCGAGTGGAGGCGATCAGGCGGAAAATACGTTAAGTTGAGTTATTCCTGTTTCTTCTTTTTTGAAATACCTTTAAAGAACTTAAAGAACTGCACCATCAACGGGATGGCGAGCAGGAAAGCAAGCACGTCACACACCGCCTGGCATATTTCCACGCCCTTCAGCCCCAAGAAATAAGGCAGTATGATAATCAGTGGAATGAAAAAGATGCCGTTGCGTGCGGCGGCAAGGATATTGGCGGGCAAGCTATGGCCGCTGGTCTGCAATGTCATGTTGCACACGGTGACTACGGCTGCCATGGGAAGGGCGACAAGCTGCCAGCGCAGGGCTACCGCTCCCACGGCGACCACCTCGGGATCATGCCGCAACAGGTCCACTAGTTGCTCGGCAAGCATGAATGCCGGTCCACACATGAAAAACAGCACCAGCAAGTCGAGCTTGATGGTAAAGTAAAAGCCCTTGCGCAGCCGCTGATATAGGCCTGCACCATAGTTGAAGCCGCAGAAAGGCTGATAGCCTTGTCCAATGCCGATGATGATGGCAAAAATCAAGAATGCCAACCGCGAGACAATCGACATGCCGGCAATCGCCGCGTCGCCATAAACTCCTGCGGCCACGTTGAGCATGAGTGTAGCGACACTCGCAAGGGCTTGGCGCGTGAGCGACGGCGTGCCACCCTTGAGGATTTCTTTCTGGAAATGCCACTTGCTGGATGCAAGTGAGAGCCTGATAGGGATGTTCTCACCACGGCGCGACATGACCCACAACACGATGAAACCGAACAACTGGCTCAGCACCGTGCCGATAGCCGTGCCTAGAATGCCCAGCCCGAAGGTGAACATGAACAGCGGCACCAGCAGCACGTTGAGCACTGCTCCCGATATCATGCCATACATGGCTTGGGTGGGGTTGCCCTGGAAACGCATCTGGTTGTTGATGACCATTGATGCGGTCATCAGTGGCGCGCCCAGGAGGATTACGCCCATGAACTGCATGGTGTAGGGTAGGATGGTGGGTGTTGACCCCAGCAGGATGGACAACGGCTCGAGGAAAATGAGTCCCAGCACGGCCACGACCACGCCACAAATGATGCTGGCGATGAATGAAGTGGCTGCCATCTGGCTCGCCTCGTCAAGGCGGCGCGCCCCCAGGTGGCGGGACATGTAGGTGCCCGAACCTTGTCCGAACAGGAAACCCAGGGACTGGATAATCGCCATCACGGGGAACACCACGCCCACGGCTGCCGTGGCCTGGGTGTTGATGAGCCCCACGAAATAAGTGTCCACCAGGTTGTAGATGCTGGTCACAAGCATGCTGATGACAGTGGGCACAGCCATTGCCGGAATCACGCGGCTCACGGGAGCCGTTGTCAAGAACGTATAGTTATCTTGCTTATGCATCGAGTGACCTCTTGAATTTTGAGGGTGCAAAATTACAAAAAATTGACTCGCGATAGCATGAACTGGAAAAAATTAATTGAAATCGATAATGATTTCATGGTTTTTTAGGCTGTTTTTCCCTTTCTAAGGCACTTCATGGAATGGCCAAACATAGCCGATTCCACAACCACATGCAAGAAGCATAAAAGCATCGTAATGATCGGGTTGAAATTATACTTTTTTAAGGTTTTAATTCCTTGGTAAATGGCCGTTTTTTTGTAATTTTGTACGTTTTTAGACACACCCTGAATATGGGTGTATATAACACGAAATAAACTTCATTTTTATGAACGAAGATAACAAATATATTGAAGAACAGGAAGAGAAGAATTACTCCGCGTCTAACATCCAAGTGCTGGAGGGTTTAGAGGCCGTGCGCAAGCGTCCGGCGATGTACATCGGCGATACCCATGTCAAGGGTCTGCACCACCTCGTGAGCGAGGTCGTGGACAACTCTATCGACGAGGCATTGGCGGGCTTCTGTAACCGCATCGACGTGTTCATTGGCGAGGATAACAGCATTACCGTTAAGGATAATGGTCGTGGTATCCCTGTTGACGAGCACGAGAAGCTGCACAAGTCGGCACTCGAGGTCGTGATGACCGTGCTCCATGCCGGTGGTAAATTCGACAAGGGCTCCTACAAGGTTTCTGGCGGTCTGCACGGCGTGGGCGTGAGCTGCGTGAACGCGTTGAGTGACTACCTGCGTGCCGAGGTGCGTCGCGGTGGCAAGGTCTATATGCAGGAGTACAGCTTGGGCAAGCCGACCAGCGAGGTGAAGATCATCGGTGAGTGCCGCGAGGAAGACCACGGTACGACCATCAAGTTCCACCCCGACGCCAATATCTTCTCGACCACTGTCTATGAATTTGATATCCTCTCAAAGCGCCTGCGTGACCTGGCTTACCTGAACGCTGGCGTGACGTTGAGCATCACCGACCTGCGCGACAAGGACGAGCAGGGCAACTGCCACAGCGAGACTTATTACAGCGAGACGGGCCTTGACGAGTTCGTTCGCTACATTGACGGCAACAAGGAGGCGCTCATCCAGGACGTTATCCACATTAAGAGCAAGAAGGGCGATATCCCCGTTGAGGTCGCCATGACCTATAACACCTCCTTCAACGAGAATATCTACTCGTTTGTCAACAACATCAACACCATCGAGGGCGGTACCCACCTGACGGGCTTCCGCCGCGGTTTGGGCTCGACATTGAAGAAATATGCCGAGGACAACAAGATGCTCGAGAAGGCCAAGGTCGAGATCAAGCCCGAGGACTTCCGTGAGGGTCTCACCGCCATCATCTCGGTCAAGGTGCTGGAGCCGCAGTTCGAGGGACAGACCAAAACCAAACTGGGTAACAACGAGGTCATCGGTGCTGTCGAGACGTCAGTGCGTGATGCCTTGAACACCTATTTGGAGGAGCATCCTAACCAGGCCAAGACCATTGTCGAGAAGGTTATCCTCGCCGCTCAGGCCCGCCACGCTGCTCAAAACGCGCGTTTGAAGGTGCAGCGCAAGTCTCCGCTTGCTGGCGGAGGTCTGCCTGGCAAGTTGGCCGACTGTTCGTCAAAGGATCCCGCCGAGAGCGAATTGTTCCTCGTCGAGGGTGACTCGGCAGGTGGTAGCGCCAAGCAGGGACGTGACCGCAAGTTCCAGGCTATTCTCCCCCTGCGCGGTAAGATCCTTAACGTCGAGAAAGCCATGGACCATAAGGTGTTTGAGAGTGACTCGATCGTGACCATCTTCCGTGCCCTAGGTGTGACCATCGGCACCGAGGAAGATCCCAAGGAGGCCAACCTGAGCAAACTGCGTTACCATCGCATCATCATCATGACCGATGCCGACGTCGATGGCGCGCACATCGACACCCTGTTGATGACCTTCTTCTTCCGCCGCATGAGGCCCATCATCGAGAACGGCTACCTCTACATCGCCACGCCGCCCCTGTACCGCGCACGCACCAAGAAAGGTCAGCGCGAGGAGTACTGCTGGGACGATGTGCAACTGCGCAAGTTCATCGACGAGTATGCCGGAGGTAACGAGGACGGTGTGACCGTGCAGCGCTTTAAAGGTCTGGGTGAGATGAATCCCGAGCAGTTGTGGGAGACCACTATGGATCCTAACAACCGACTGCTCAAGCGGGTGAACATCAGCGACGCTGCCGAGGCTGACCGCATCTTCTCGATGCTCATGGGTGAGGACGTTGATCCCCGCCGCAAGTTCATCGAGGATAACGCCACCTATGCTACCATCGATACGTAATTCTAAAATTGCCAGAAATGCTGGCAATTTTAGAAGTTTAGTGGTTAGAGTTTAGAGAAATTTAAACGAGCCTTTGGCTACGTGGGGCGTAATCCCCGCGACGATATATACAAATACTACAAGAGGGTGTTTCAATCGAAACACCCTCTTGTACTTTAATAACTAAGGTTTTTTACTTTGTCGATTATTCGCCGCTTGGTTTGGGGGCACCCTGCATTTTGAAGGCAATGGGCAGGGTGTACCACACTGCTACGGGTTCTCCGTTCTGGCGGCCAGGTTCAAACTTGGGCATGGATTTGATGACACGAACGGCCTCGGCATCAACTTCTTCACTGACCGAGCGAACTACCTCGACATCTCCCACCTGACCGGTCTCGTCAATAATAAACTGGACAATAACGCGGCCTTGGACATTATTCTGTACGGCTGTGGGCGGATATTGGACATTTTGTTGTAGGTATCTCATCAGTCCCTCCTGGCCGCCAGGGAACTCGGGCATCTGCTCGACAGAATTATACACCTTTTTGGATTGAGGTTCAGTTTCTTCGGGAGCCTGTTCCTCGGTATTCATCTCGACAGCCTCAGGAACGGCTTCAACCTCGACAGCCTCGGGAGTGGCCTCGGCTTCGACAATGGCTGGTTCTGGCGACTGCATTTCTGACTGGACAGCGCGATCTTGCGGAACACTCGCCGTCACTACTGCTGCTACACTCTTGGGGTTGGCAAAGGCCAACAGCGCCAATGCTATCACGGGCACCACAGCCAGCGCACGCAACGTCTTCCATTGGCTGCTTTTGTTCATTGTCATCATACGGATTCGTTTTTTTAGAGATTGATAATTGAAGTTATTTGCCATCGAGAATAGCTGGTCCCCGACGGACTTTCGTATAAGCAGCAACTGGTACTGCTTCACGTCGACGTTAGCGTTTAATACCGCCTCATCGGCCTCATACTCATGCACTTGCCTCAGTTCATTGCTCAACAGCCAGACTGCCGGATTCCACCATTGGAATAGAGTTATCAGTCCCAAGAACATCACATCCCATGAATGCCGCAGGTCGATGTGTGCCTGCTCATGGATAAGAATCTCACGCGGGTTATCACGGTAATCCTGCTCGTTGATCACGATGTGATTGAAGTAGCTGAACGGAGCCAGGTCGCCAGGAACAATATGCAATGTGACACCGCCAGGTAGTGATTCCTTACGCCCCTTTTTCATCAATCGGTGCAGGTTCCATTGGCTATGCAGTATCCATGCGGCCACCAGAGCCATCCCGATGAAATAGACCGCGGTGACGAAGCCCATTACAGTCCATGACGGAGATGCCTGCTGTGCTCGAACAGCACCATCGGGGGTCACAATCAAGTCCTCCAGCGTCACCATCTGCTTGGCAACAGGGGTCATGGCATCAAGTGAAATCTTGATCCAAGGCAACACCAACGCGAGCACCATGACCGCAAGCAGGGCGACACGGTTGAAGCGATGGAAAGTCTCGCGGCTGAGCAGCAACTTCCACAGCAGGTAAAACGCGATAAGGCAGAGGCCAACTTTAATTTGATAAATGAGTAACATGGCGAGAGAGGGAGGTTACTGTTGGTTGTTCTCTTCTACTTCACGGATGAGTTCCTTCAGGTCCTCAACACTGACCTTTTCACTCTTGACAAGCGCTGAGACAGCGCTTAGGTAGGACCTGCCGAAGAACTTGTTCACCACGTTGGCCAACGAGCCACCACGGTATTCCTCGCGGCTGATACGGGCAAAATACTGGAAGCAACGGGCAGTGATGGCCTTGTGGCCCAGGAAGCCCTTTTCCTCCAATATCTTTATCAAGGTCGCCAATGTATTCACATGTGGACGGGGCTCGTCATAATAGGACTGCAACTCACGCACCAGCATGGGGCCATGATCCCACATCCGCTCCATGATTTCCTCTTCTTTTTGGGTTAATTGTTTCATAATTCAAGCCTTTTATTGATTTTACACCGCAAATTAACTAAATGTTTTAGTTATAAAACAAATTATTTTAGTTAATAAAACTAAAAATATTAGTTATTTGTTGTTTTGATTGGTTTTCAAGCTAAAAATGGGGTTTTGTGAATGCTTGGCATGGGATTTGCAGATGTATGATAAAAATAAACGAAAAAAAGGTTAATAAAAAGAAAGGAGTGAACGATGTCTGTTTTTAGAGTTTTATTATCGGTGCTTTTCCCGCCGCTAGCTGTGCTGGACAAGGGTTGCGGGTCGGTCCTGATTGTGACATTGCTCACCTGTACCGGATGGATTCCGGGCGTAATCGGGGCACTGGTGATCTTGAACAAGGACCCTGAGGTGCCAATTTACCGTGGGCCGTCCTATCCGACTTACCCGACCAGCCACTATCGTGAAATGCGCTAGAGGGGTGGAGTCTAGTGGAAACCTCATGCTGAGGCGCATGACCGCTAAGTCATAATTGAACATTTACCCCATGGTTATCCCCTGCTTCTTGCTGGTTTGCCCGGCCGAGGCGGGGGATTATTGTTGTGTATTGTTTGGAGAAAAAGGAATTATGAATTACATTTGCCGAAACAAATCCTTTAACACTAGAGAATCATGAAACAAACATTGCCTGTAGATGGAAAATTTGAGTTGATGGCCTTGCCTTATGCGCCCGAAGCGTTAACGCCCGCCATTAGTGCCGAGACACTGGGATTTCACCACGGTAAGCACCTGCTCACCTATGTCAACAACCTGAACGCGGCCCTGCCCGGCAGCGGGTTGGAGGGGCTACCGCTGGAAGAAGTGGTGTTAAAAGCCCAGGGCGGCATGCTCAACAATGCTGGCCAGACCTTGAACCATAACTTGTATTTCGGCCAGTTTACCGCTCCCAAAGCCGACAATGCCCCCTCGGGGCGGTTGGCTAGTGCGATCGACGAAGCTTTCGGCTCGTTTGATGCCTTTAAGGAGGCCTTTGTTAAGGCAGGAGCGACTCTGTTCGGTTCGGGATGGGCATGGCTCAGTGCCGATGCTGAAGGCAAACTGGTGATTACCCAGGAGCCCAACGCCGCCAACCCCGTGCAGCGCGGCCTGCGCCCGCTGTTGACGATGGACGTGTGGGAGCACGCTTACTATCTCGATTACCAGAATCGTCGTCCCGACCATCTCGCCGCACTGTGGCAAATTATCGACTGGGACGTGGTGGCTGAGCGCTACGAGGATTAATCTGGAGATGAAACGGACGTTGTTATTATTCCTGACGGTGTTATGTCTGTCAGGAAGCGTGCGTGCTGGCGATAAGGTCAACGAGCGCTGGCAGCAGGCGGTGCTGGCGGCGATTGATTCGTTTCCCGAGCATGGCGGCTATTACACGGGCGCGCGTCCCAATGCGTTGTTCGCAAAGACGACATGGCGTGGCCTGCATGATGCCTATCAGATGACGGCGAGTGACGAGCGCCCACGGTTTGACCCATGGCAGGCTCAGCCGTCGTTCTGTTCCAGCGCGACTTATTCGGTGCTCATCAAGGCCCTGCTCATTTGGGACACGAAGCACAAGATTAAGCGCGAGGCCTGGGTGAACATGAAACCCCGCGTGGGCATCGCTGATGAATTCAATCCCGAGGGTCTCGGACAGGATGATGGCGTGGGATTTTGGGGACGGGCTAACGCCAACGGTCCCGGGCTGGGCGTACTGATTCGCGAACTGAAAGCGGGTTACAGCTTTACCGCCTATCGTGGTGCCAAGAGTGAGCGCAACAAGGAAACGCCCGATGAGCGCTACCTGACCGATGCCGAGTGGTGTGCCCTCGACGTGTGGGACAGAGCCGTGCCAGGCGACCTGATGAAAATCTTCTGGAACCGTAACGAGAGCCGTGGCAGCGACAGCGGTGCCATCATCGGCTGTGACGATGACCGTAACACTGACCAGGAGGCGGGCCACAGCGTCATCTTCATGGGCTGCAAGGGCGACACGGTGACCTATTGGAGTTCCAACGGTCCCGGCGAGCACCCCGAACTGATGGGTTACAGCATGGGACGTTGCCACAAGACCGCCATCCAGCGCGTGGTATTTACGCGCATCACACGCCCTGAACGGTTCAACAACGCAAAAAAAATGGCGCCGACCGATGTCAACGCCTATTTAAGTGACTTGAATGGCAGGCGCCACAGCACTACGGCTGAGATGTTGCGCCAATTAGGCCTCAAGCGATAGCAATTTAATTCCAAGAAATGCTTATTCGGCGGGGGTGATTTTTACCTTACCGCTACCAGCGATGTCTTTGGTGTGGTGTTTAATCGAGCCCTTGAGCGTCACGTCGCCACTGCCGGCAATCTCGGTATGAACGTCCTCGGCGGTGATGTTGTCACTCGTCACGTTACCGCTACCTGCAATCTCGATGTGGAACTTGTTGCACGTCATGGTTGCAAGGTTGATGTCGCCGCTACCGGCGATTTCGGCATAAACATCCTTAGCGGCGATATTGCCGACCTCGATGTTGCCCGAGCCAGCTATCTCCATATTTGAGTCCTTGCAGGTCACGTCGGCCAGCAGCATTTTACCCGAGCCAGCGATTTCCATGTGGAGGTCATCATTGACGTTGATTTTGTTGCTTGCGGCAAACACGCCCGAGCCTGCAATCTCGATGCCCTTGATTGTGGGCGAGGTCACAAATACCTTGACCTCCTTGAACGACATCTTGGGGTTCTTAACGGCCTTGCGGATGCACAACGTGTTGTCCTTGACATAGACGGTCATTTCCTTGAATGCCTCTTCAGAAGCCTCGACTCGTACACTATGCTCTGCACCTTGCTCATAGATAACCCTGAACGCGTTAGCGATGTCGACCTTGTCAAAGGGCTGCATCGCCGTCGGCTTGTTGAGTTCAGGAACTTGTGTAGGCGTATTGTCCACATCACCACTGCCGATATTCACACTCATGCACGAAACCATCGTCATGCATACCACGGCCATCACGGCCAATTTAATTACATTCTTCATCTTGTATATCATTTTTTAAGTACGTTTCTATACATTAGACGCTCAACCCCCTCAAAAAGTTTCAAAAAAATCCGAAAAAATGTTCATCATGTTGCTATTTTGTTGATATAAAGATAATTACGAATTTATTAAAAGCACTAAAATAATAGGATTAAAGCCATAATGCACTAAATCGTGAAAAATCAGGTGAATACATGGAGCTGTATTTGCAAATTACCCTAAAACCATTTACATTTGCAGTTACTTATCTATTCAAAATCACTAAGATAATGAGACGCTTATTCACTTTATTGCTAGTGCTGGCCGTGGCCACCCAGGCTTGGGCTTGGAAACCGCTGTTTGTTGGCCACCGCGGCTGCAACATCGGCGTGGAGAACACAGCCGAGGCCTTTCGCAACGGTGTTGACGTGTATGGCTACGACGGACTGGAGTGTGACGTGCGCGTGACCAAGGACGGATATTATGTCATCAGCCACGACGAGACCACCAATCGGCTAGGCGGTAATCTCACTGTTGCTGAGGCTACCTTGGCCGAGTTGCGTGCTGAGGAATACACTCAGACGCGTGGCGGCGTGACCTATACGGACCATATCTGCACCGTGGCCGAGTATCTGGCGATTTGCGTCGAGAAGGGTGTGTTCCCCGTCATCGAACTCAAGTGGACCACGGGCATTAATAATAATGACATGAGTAACTTCGATGGTTTGGCCCGTTTGGTCATCGAACATGGTTTGGCCGACAAGGTCATCTTCCTCACGTCGATGAAAAAGTCCCAGGAATACATCGCTACCCATTATCCCCAATTCACCCGCCAGTGGCTGTGCAACGCCAACTGGGAGGGCAACGAGGACTGGTGCAAGGAATATGGCCTGCATCCCAGCATTTCAACGGGCAATTTCGATGAAAATACCGTGAAGAAATTCCATAGCATGGGCTTGAATGTGGCCATGTGGACGGTCGATACCCGGGACAATTACCTGAAATATGGCAATATGGGTGTGTGTATGATGACTTGCAACTCCCTTAAGCCTGGTGAAATGCCTGAACTCGACGACATCAATTGGTAATTCAGCCGTTAATGGCTTTCTTGACGTGCGGCATATTGCTGCGAGAAACGGGAATGGACTCGTCGCAGTGCTTGATGCTCAACTGCATGGCGCCCGAATTGGATATAATCTTTTCCACTTGCCCCAAGTTGACCAGGAAAGCGCGGTGGCAGCGGACAATCATGGGATAGCCACTCAATTCTTCCTCCATCTGCTTGGACGTGGCGCGCAGCATGTCGTTGCGCACTTGTCCATCTTGCCAATGATAGACTTTCACATAGTTCCCCACGGCCTCTATATATAATAGGTGGGCAATCTCAAGGGTCACCATCTCGCTGGTCGTGCCCTTGAGGGTGACGGTGGATGGCAACGATGGGGTGGGGCTGACTGATGGCTGTACCGCAAGTCCATCCTCACTAGGCGGGGTAACGGCGATATCCTTCATGCGTTGCTCGGCTTTTTCTTGCAGTTGTTGCAGCCGTTCATTCAGCAAGCGGGTCTCCTCCAGTTCGGCAGCCAGGTACCTGCTACGGTACTTGAAACGCCAGTAAAGTCCGATGGCAAAGGAACAGAAGGCGATGATGAGCAATGTCTCAAAGAAGTTGCTCCATGAGAGCACATTGCCAGCCACTCGGTCACTCATGGCGAAATGACGGTATAAGCAGATGAGTAGTGCTACCAGAGGGGTGTTGATGAGCTGGAACCACAGGTTACGCTTAATGATATAATCGACACCATGATCATAGGAACGGGGCTTCTTGACGATGTATTTCAAGATGCCCTCGGTTATCATGCAACTGATAATCCCACAAGCACCCATGGCCAGCAAGTGAACATAGGCCATCCATTGCCATGCTTGTAACCCGAAAGGTTTGAAGATGGCAATTGCCAGCACCGTGAAAACAGTACTGGTAATGCGGGTCGTGATCGTATCTTTTTTTCCCTGGCTCATACTGCCGACAAAGGTAGTAAAAAGAATGGAACCGCCAATCCCATTTGTCCCAATCATGCATTTTATCCCTGTTTTTGTGTCATTCGTCACATATAGTTGCAGAATATCCCAGAAACTTGCTCCGGAACGCTAATGGACCTTCTTTTGCAGTCGAAAAATAAACCGCGCGGCCCTCTCAGGCTGCATCAAAAAACAAAAGATTATGACACGAAGAACAATCATCGGAATTATTTTTATTGTGGCAGCCTTGTTAAAATTGGCTGACATGTGGGGTATGGTTCACCTGAACTGGCAACCATGGACAGAGTATTTTGGACCGGTCCTCTTGCTTTACATCGGCTGTGAACTGGTCATCTACAGTTTCAAGAAGAATCCGTCACAGTGGCTACATCGCACCTTGCCGTTGGGCGAAGAGGGTAAGCGCATCTGTTGCGCTGTGAGGTTTGGTGCCGACGAGTATCAATATAAAGGTGAAGTTTTCCACGGCGCAAGGCTTGATGCCTTTTGCGGTGGCCTCCGTCTAGACCTCAGCAACGCTGTAATCACCGAGGACGAGGAGATTGACATCAACACGTTCCTGGGTGGAGTGGAGTTGTTTGTCCCCGACAATGTCAATGTGGTGGTTAAGAGTCATAATTTCATTGGTGGCGTGGGCAACGAGACCCAGCCTAGTCCTGACAGTGCAGCTCACAGCATTCATATTACGGCCAGTAACTTTTTGGGCGGTGTGAGCATTAAAAGGGGTGTTAGGTTTTAGGTTTTAGGCTTTAGGCTTTAGGTGTTGTGGAGTTTCACTAATCACTAATCTCTAATCACAAAGTATTAGGGAGATGAATATTGAATTGATTTAAAAACGAATAAGATATGAAAAAGATGAATTTCAGACTGGCAGCCTTGATGGCTGCGATGTTTGTAGCAGTGAGTGCTATGGCCAAGTCGCTTGACATGGGTGGCCTGGTGGTTGACGAGAAGGGCGAACCGATGCCCTTTGTGAATGTGGTGTTGTTGTCCTTGCCCGATTCGACCTATATTCAAGGCGCAATGACCGATGAAATGGGACGTTTTCAAATCATTACCCCTAATAGCGGTGCCTTGTTGAAGGTGTCGTGCATCGGCTATAAGACGCTATACCTGAATGCTGTCGAGGGACTGACCATCAAGATGCAGGAAGATGCATTGCTGCTGGGCGAGGTGGTTGTCAAGAGCCAGTTGCCCAAGACGCGCGTCAAGGGCGAAGCCATGCGCACCACTGTCGAAGGGACTATCCTTGAGAAGGCAGGTACTGTGGCCGACGCGTTGGCACGTGTGCCCTCGCTTGAGGCTGAGCGTGATGGCGCTGTCACGGTGTTGGGCCGCGGCGAGGCCGAGGTCTATATCAACGGCCGCAAGGTGCAGGACGTGAGCGAATTGTCCCGCCTGCGCTCTGATCAGATACAGCATGTTGACGTTATCCAGAACCCCGGTGCCCGCTATGCGGCATCGACCAAGGCCGTCGTGCGCATCACGCTCAAGAAGGCGCAGGGCGACGGCTTTAGTTTCCAGGACAACCTGACGGGCATGTACCAATATGGCTATACCATCACCAATAACCTGGATGTGAACTACCGCACGGGCGGATTAGACATCACCGCCTCGTTCTGGGCTGGCCGCTACGGCCACTCAAAAATGTTGCAGGAAAACCAGTTGTCTTATTTTGTGGGTCCTGACTGGGTCGAGGGGCTTGTCACGCAGGAGGGCAAGAACATCTGGAAGGGCTTGTCGCCCCAACTGCAGATAAACTATATGTTCAACGACAACCACAGCATGGGTGCTTTTTACAAGTATGACCGTCACCCCGGCGCTGACTTTCGTGACCAGTTCATCACTGATAGCTATGTGAATGGCGTCTTCACCGAGCGCTCGGTGAGCGACGTCGAGCAGCACGACCGTTTCCGCAAGCACATTTTCAATGCCTATTACAACGGCAAGGTGGGTTCTCTGGGCATTGACCTCAACGTGGACGGCCTGTTTGACCGCACCGAGACGCCGGGCAGCACCAGCGAGGCAACCGTCCTGGACGGCGTCACCGTCAGCCGCAGCATCGAGAGCAACACCAGCAGCCGCAACAATTTCTGGGCCTCGAAGCTCATCCTGAGTTACCCCGTTTGGCAGGGCAATCTGTCGGTGGGCGGTGAATACTCTTACAACCACCGCACCGATGCCTACTCGTTCTCGGCAACGGCAAGTGTTCCCGTCAAGGCCACCGATACCGAGATCAACGAGTCGTCGACGGCAGCCTTTGTGGAGTTTGGACGCCGCTTCGGCCTGGTATTCGCCCAGGTGGGCCTGCGCTACGAGCACCTCAAGAACGACTACTACAACTTCAATGAGCGTGAAGATGAGGTGTGCCGTGACTATGGCGACTGGTTCCCCACGTTTGTAGTGTCGGCTCCCGTAGGCAAGGTGCAGCTGTCGCTGTCTTACCGCCGCGACATCCAGCGCCCCGCCTACAGCAGCCTCACCAGTTCGACCGTCTATATCAACCGTTACAGCTATCAGAGCGGCAATCCCTACCTGAAGCCCACCTACACCCACAGCCTGGTCTTCAATGCCGCCTACCAGTGGATGAACCTGTCGCTGAACTACGCACGCATCAAGGACTCCGAGACGATGTCCACCGAGCCTTATCCCGGGTCAGATGATCCGCTCATCAGCCTCGTGCATCCCATCAACAGCAAGGAGAGCTATAACCGACTGACCGTCATGCCGTCGTTGAGACCTGTGTTTGGCTGCTGGCATCCCACATGGACCGCGATTGCCATCTTCCAGAACTACAAGACGCCGACTGCCGACGGTTCCATCCTCACGCTGAACCACCCGTATCTGGGCTTGACGTGGAACAACGACATCGAGCTGCCGCACGCCTGGCGCCTGAATGCTATGTTACAAGTGACATCGCGAGGTGACTACGACAACTTCCGCATCAACAAGAGCAGGTTCTATAGCGGCATCGGAGTGCAGAAGGACATCAGCCTGCATCGCATGGGCTCACTAACCGTTGACGCACGCTGCATGGACCTTCTCAACACCAGCAAGGCCGGGGCTACCATCTATGGTCCGCGCGAGTTGTATACCAGCAACCCAGCCCGCCGCACGTTCCTCCTTGACCTTACCTGGAAGTTCAACGTCGCCAGCAGCAAGTACCGCGGTACCGGCGCCGGCGAGAAGCAAAAAGCACGTATGTAATGAAACAGGAAATTAATCCCAAGGACACAAATCGGGGACAGGCATTCGAATTGTGGATGAAGTCCCCGATGCCCATGGTGACCCTGGTCAAAACAATGGATGTTGGGCATTTGTTGAGGTTTAGCCGCAAGACAGGCATGAAGTTCAATATGCTCTTGTGCTGGTGCATTGGCAAGGCCGCAAGCATGGTGGATGAGTTTTACCTGCTGCCCGAGAAAGGAAAACTGTACCGATACGACCGCCTGGCCATCAATGTCATCGTAGAGAATAGCAAAGGTGGCATTAACTCTTGCGACATGCCCTACATAGACAATTTGCAACAGTTTTGTCACGATTACCAGAAGTTGACTGCAAAAGCAGCAAGAGAATGCCAGAGTACTTTTCTTGATGACCATATGGTTGTTGGCACATCTGCCATGATACAGACAGAACTGGATTGCATTGTCAACCAATACACTGATCAGTTCTGCAATCCGATGGTGATGTGGGGCCGTTATCGCAAGAAGTGGCTAAAAGTCACCCTTCCCATCTCGTTCCAGTTCCACCATGTACAGATGGACGGCGGCCATGCCGCGCATTGTTTAGAAGAACTACAAAAGATAATAAAATCAATATAGCAATTGCTCCAGTTGTTTGGAGGATTTAGCAACTGTCTGTAATTTTGCTTAAGAAAACTATAGGTTCGATGAATATGTCGTTTGTCAATCAAGGTGGTAGCAACTCCCCCTCTTAGATAAGAGGGGGTGCCGCGAGAGCGGCGGGGGCGTTGATGCTATCTAAGATTATAATTCGAGCACAAATCATACTCCTCCGGCGCTTCGCGCCACCTCCCCTATTTTAGGGGAGGAGTTGATAGACAGCACTTTATTTTCGTCGAACTCACGTTAAACTAGAAAAGAATATGGAACAGAAATTTTGTCAAAGCTGCGGAATGCCTCTCACTGAGGAAATTCTCGGTACCAATGCCGATGGCAGCAAGAATGAGGACTATTGCATCTATTGCTACAAGGACGGCAAATTCTTGCAGGACTGTACAATGGACGAAATGATTGAGCACTGCGCCCAGTTTGTCGATGAGGTCAACAAGGGCTTGCCGCAACCCATCACCAGGGAGGAATACATCGGTCAGATGAAGATGTACTTCCCTCACTTGAAACGTTGGCGCAAGGAGTTGGCCATCAATGAAGCGACTCCCGATAATCCCGCCTTGATGGGCGTTAAAGAACTGATTGCCACGCTGGCCGACACGTTGCCCGTCACCTATATCTCATCGGTGGACGAGGAGGGATACCCGTGTACTAAGGCCATGCTCTCGCCTCGCGTGCGAGAGGGTATCAAGGTGTTCTACTTCACTACAAATACCTTCTCGCTGCGTGTGGCGCATTACAAGGCTAATCCCAAGGCGTCCATTTATTTCTGTGATGCCGAAGGATTTAAGGGCATGATGCTGCGTGGCACCATGGAGGTGTTGACCGATGCTGCCAGCAAGCAGATGATTTGGCGGGAAGGAGACACCGAATATTACCCTGGCGGTGTCACTGACCCCAACTATTGCGTGCTGAAGTTCACTGCAACCGACGGACGCTTCTACAGCGACTACTATCCCCGCAGCTTTATTATTGAATGAAACAGGTCGTCAACCCCAAGGACACCAGCCGGGCCAAGGCGTTTGAACTGTGGATGTCATCACCCATGCCGATGGTGACGCTCACCAAGACCTTTGACGTCACACGTGTCTATAGGATTGCCAAGCGAAAAGGGCTGAGTTTCAACATGCTCCTGTGCTGGTGCATTGGGAAGGCAGCCAGTCAGATTAACGAATTCTATACTTTGTCCGAGCAAGGTCAACTGTTCAACTATGACCGTCTCGCTATCAATGTGATTGTTAACAATATTGATGGCGGTATCAACTCATGCGACATTCCATTTACCGATGATTTGGATGAGTTCAGCACCGATTACATCAACTTGACCCAGTCAGCGACAAAGACCTTTGCAAGCAGTTTTCAGGAGGACATGATGGTAATAGGGACATCGGCGATGACGGCAACCGACCTGGATTGCATCGTCAACCAGTACACCGACCTGTTCTGCAACCCGATGGTGATGTGGGGCAAGTATCAAAAAGGGCTGTTAAAGGCTACTCTGCCTGTCTCATTCCAATTCCACCATGTACAGATGGACGGCGGCCATGCCGCGCATTTTTTAGAAGAACTACAAAAGGTAATAAAATCAATATAGCAATTGCTCCAGTTGTTTGGAGAAGTTATCAACTGTCTGTAACTTTGTTGCAAGAAATAGAATATCATAGAATATGGAACAGAAATTTTGTCAGAGCTGTGGAATGCCGCTTACCGAGGATCTGCTCGGCACCAATGCCGACGGCAGTAAGAATGAGGACTATTGCATCTATTGCTTCAAGGACGGCAAATTCCTGCAAGACTGCACGATGGACGAGATGATTGAGCATTGCGCCCAGTTCGTCGATGAGGTCAACAAGCAGATGCCGAAGCCTATGACTAGGGAAGAATACGTCCAGATGATGCGAGGCTTCTTTCCCATGCTGAAACGTTGGAGATAATGAAACGTTGTTTGTTCATAGGCATTTTGTTATGTGTGGCATGCTTGCCGGCTTGGGCACAGGAGCAGGACACAATCCCGGCTGCTGACATGATGGTCGAGTTGAGGGAACTGGTCGTCAAAGGCGGTCTTCCCAATACCCGGCTGAAGGGCAATGCGATGATTACACGCGTTGAGGGGACTCCACTTGCGTCGTCAGGCACGCTGGGCGAATTGCTTGTCAAAGTGCCTGGAATGACGGGTTCTGAAGACAGCCCCGAGGTGCTGGGCAAGGGCATTCCGCTCATCTATCTTAACGGACGCCTGGTGCGCGATGAAAGTGAATTGAAACGTCTGCGCAGCGAGGATATCCGCGATGTGGAGGTCATCAACAACCCAGGAGCGCAATATGATGCCACTGTAAGGGCTGTGGTGCGCATCCGCACCAAACGTCAGCAGGGCGAGGGCCTTAGTCTTGACCTGACGGTAACTGATGAGCAGGACCTGCGATACGATTTCAACAAACCCAATGCGAAGTTGGGCTTGAACTACCGTATGAAGGATGTGGATATCTTTGGCAGTGTGTGGTATTATCATCAAGACTATCGCCAATACAGCTGGCTGGAAGAGACGACCAACACGACAAAGCTGTTCTATCAAGTAGGACCTTACACGATGACGTGGAGAAACAATCAACTGACCTATACTGCGGGCGTCAACTGGCAAATCAGCGACAACCACTCGGTGGGTGTACGCGCCGATCTGACACATTACCTGGGTGGCACGAATAAGGTCATCTATGACGAGGATGTATTTGAGAATGATGTGAGGATTGACCATCTCTACTCCGAGCAGACGAGCAAGGAGACAAAGCCTCTTGGTATTCTCACTAACGCCTATTACAACGGCTCGGCCGGAAAATTGGGAATCGACTTCAACTTTGATTTCCTGTCCACTGAAATCAATACCAACCGTGAGAATGTGGAGAATAGTCTGGTGAATGATGATTTCGTCCTCAGTGGTTCGGGTACAGAAAGCCGCCTGTATGCCACCAAACTGGTGTTTTCATATCTTGTGTGGAAAGGTGTGTTGGAGGCTGGCACCGAGATGACCTTTGCACGGCGCCACAATACCTATTGGATCGACAAGCCCTCGATTGCCGACACCGATGCCGACATAACTGAGGACAATATAGCCACTTTTGTTGAGTATGGTGCCGATTTCAAGCAATGGGGTAAGGCAAGTGTGGGCCTGCGTTATGAGCACACGCTGTATGACTATGCCGATGACAAAAACAGTGACTATCTGCATCGCAGCATGGATGAGTTTTTCCCCACGGCATCCTATTCCGTACGTCTGGGCAACGTGCAGACGGCACTGTCCTATAGCCTCAAGACCAACCGCCCCAGTTTCTTTGCGATGAACGATGCCGTTACTTACATCAGCCGTT
>JAEETL010000024.1 GCA_016290325.1 Muribaculaceae bacterium | reverse complement strand
TCAAGAACCCATTATCTATGCCGAATCTGTGGAGTTGGATCCTGTCGAGGCGGAACTTCAGGTAGGAGGAACGATTGAGATTAGGGCCACCGTGTCTCCTGATAATGTGACCAATCCCGAATTGGTTTGGCAGTCTAGCGATGAATCTATCGCTACCGTTAGCCAGGAAGGTGTGGTGAAGGCTGTGGCACCAGGTGAATGTGAGATAATTGCATCTTGTGATGGGGTTAGTGCAAATTGTCATATCCTGGTTTATGATCCTTCCGATGTTGTCATTTCTCTGGATTGTGATGAACTCAAGGTTGTGCTCAAGCAAGTAGTTGAGATTGTACCGATAGTCACTTTGCCCATGAGAACAGATCTTATTGTCGCTTCTTCAGATACCACTGTCGTGACGGCAAAAATGGTTAATGGTAAAGTGAAATTATCGGGCGTTGGCTTTGGTAAAGCAACCATTACTGTTTCGTCTCTTGATGGTATGGCTCAGTCCGACTCTTGTGAGGTAGTTGTCTCCACATTATATGGCGATGTTGACCATGATGGATTTGTGACGATCTCTGACGTCTCAAGGATAGTTGATTATCTGGTAAATAATTCGATAAGTGAAGACTATTATTACTTTGATGTTGATCCCAATGGACTTATTTCTGTTGGTGACTTGACAGTATTGATTGATATGTTGCTTTCTGGTGAAGAGAGTGAGTTCGTGGTTGTTCCTGACTCAATCTCATTGAATCTCGATACTGTTAGTCTTAATCTTGGAGGTACCATGGTTTTAGAGGCGGTTATCCAGCCTGAAGATGTCACCAATAAGTTCACGTCATGGATCTCAACCGATGAGAAAGTCGCTAAAGTAAGTAATGGAGAGATACATGCTCTTGGTGTGGGCGAGTGCGAAATCATTGCTGCGTGCAAAGATAAGCTGGCAATGTGCCATGTTGAGGTGAATGATATTTTGCCTGAGTACGTGGCTCTGGACCAAGATAATGTCAGCCTCCTTCCCGGCGAGCAGATCACCCTTACCGCAACAGTATATCCCGATAACGTGACCGACAAGACAATCGTTTGGTCTTCAACTAATTCGTCGGTGGCAACAGTTGTTAATGGCAAAGTGACCGCCAAGGCAGTGGGCGACTGCTTCATCATCGCCGATTGCCAGGGTAAGCGTGACACATGTTCAGTAACTGTGACTGCGGTAAGTCCCGAGAAGGTGTTGTTGAGCCAGCATAGCGCTTCAATGCTTCCCGGCGAGCAGATCACCCTTACGGCAACCGTATATCCCGATAACGTGACCGACAAGACTATCGTTTGGTCTTCAACAAATTCCTCGGTAGCTACGGTTGTTAATGGCAAAGTGACCGCCAAGGCAGTGGGCAACTGCTTCATCATCGCTGACTGTCAGGGCAAGCGTGACACCTGTGCAGTGACTGTGTATGTGGTCACTCCCGAGTCCTTGGTGCTCAATCAGATTGCTGTGACATTAGGTGTGGGTGAACAGACTACCCTCAGGGCAACAGTTTATCCCGAGAACGCAACTAATACGACAGTGACTTGGCGCTCTACTGCTACTTCAGTTGCAACTGTAAACAATGGAGTAGTAAAGGCCATAGGTGTGGGTGAATGTGATATCATTGCTACTTGCCAGAATTTGCAAGCTACTTGTCACGTGACGGTTAATAATGAAGATGAAAACACATTCACTGTCAATGGCGTGAGCTTTAATATGGTCACGGTTGAAGGAGGTACATTCTACATGGGTGCACCCGCTACCCAGCTTGGCTCTGGCACAAATGAGAGACCCCAGCATTATGTGACATTGTCCAGTTTCAAGATTGGCCAGACCGAAGTGACCCAAGAGTTGTGGGTGGCTGTGATGGGCCATAATCCTAGTGCCTTCCAGGGTAATCCCCAAAGGCCTGTAGATAATGTTTCATGGGAAATGTGTAAAGAATTCTTGGATTCACTTAATGCTCTGACAGGAAAGAATTTCAGGTTCCCGACCGAAGCTGAATGGGAATTTGCAGCTCGAGGCGGCAATTTAAGTGAAGGGTATCTCTTCTCGGGAGGCAACCAACCTGTAGGTGATGTTGCATGGTATACCACCAATAGCGGTAGTATGTCTCATCCCGTGGCACAGAAAAAGCCTAACGAATTAGGCCTTTATGACATGAGTGGTAATGTGGCTGAGTGGTGTTCTGATTGGTATATGCAATATCCTTCAGATCCGCAAACCAACCCAACTGGTCCTGCGACGGGTACCTTTAAGATGTATCGTGGAGGTAGCTGGGATGACAAAGCGGCATGGTGCCGTCCCCCTTATCGGGCTATGCAATCGACTACATTCCGCCGCGAGTTCTTAGGCTTACGCCTCGTCCTGTAAACTAAGTTTAATACAATTATAAAAGTTGCAAAATGTGATAAGCATTTTGCAACTTTTTGTTTGGTCTTCTTTGAAAATATAATCGTTTAGCGACTAGTTGTGTTAAAATTCCACAATATGTTTGGTGTGTACTATAATTGTGGTAAATTTGCAGGCTTTTTGCATGGGGCTAGCTAATTCCCTAATTTATGAATGGAGTATGATGAATTATAGATTCAAACGAACTTTCTTTTCGATTCTATCCTTTCTTTCTATATTTTTAGTTGTATCATCACCGTCCTTTACTGATAATGTTAAGGTTATTCCTGGTGACGTCAATGGAGATCAGGAGGTCAATATATCTGACGTGGCTGATATTATAGATGTGCTGTTGGGGAATAATGTCGATGACTTGATGTACAAGAGATCTGATGTGGATGGTGATGGCAAAGTGAATATAGATGATTTATCAGAATTGATAGATTTGGTGCTCACAGGTAATTCTATTTCTATATCGATTAGCTTGAGTCAAGATAGTGTAGTGGTTATCGCAAATCAGAGTTTACAACTCTTAGTGACTATTCAACCCGAGAGTGCATCTGCTGAGATCGTATGGTATTCTACTGATGAAACGATAGCTGTTGTTGAGGAGGGCTTAATCACAGCTATAGCACCGGGAAAGTGTGATATCGTAGCTGAATGTCGGGGAGTGACGGCAATATGCCACGTTGTGGTGCTTGATGATACTCTACAATCTATCGTTCTTAGCGATGATTATCTCACAATGGATGTGGAAGAAGTGATTACGCTTGAAGTTGAATTGTTGCCTGAATATCTCGGAGGAGTTCCACTTGTATGGACTTCAACTGATGATGCGGTCGCTACAGTCAATAATGGCTTAGTCACAGCAATCGCCCCAGGTGTGTGTGATATTATTGTTAGTTATAAAGATAAAAAAGCGACGTGCCAAATTGCCGTTTTAAAGAAAGTGGATGTTAATGGGGTTTCGTTTTATATGCTTCCTGTTAGGGGTGGAGTTTTTATGATGGGAGCAGAGTTGGGCCAACTGGGGTCTAATGTTAATGAGAAACCTCAACATGAGGTGACGATATCTAATTACATGATTGGAGTGACTGAGGTGACTCAGGAGCTATGGGGTGCTGTGATGGGCCATATACCTGGGCGTTTTAAGGGACATCCACAACATCCTGTGGAAAATGTTTCATGGAGTGAGTGTGACGTATTTATTCGTTCTCTGAATGAACGCACCGGGTTGGTCTTCCATTTACCGACAGAGGCCCAATGGGAATATGCCGCGCGAGGTGGTAACAGGAGTGAAAATTATATTTTCGCTGGCAGTGATGCGCTTATGTCAGTGGGGTGGTACGTTACTAATAGTGGGAATATGGGCGAGGGGCATCCCGATTATGGAACACATGATGTGGCCACTAAAAACCCTAATGAGTTGAACCTTTTTGATATGAGTGGTAATGTGAACGAGTGGTGCTATGATTGGTATTCAACCTATACAGCAGATCCTCAAACAGATCCTATAGGCCCCACTCATGGCTCTCATAAAGTCTTTCGTGGTGGCAGTTGGAATGACAAAGCAGCTAATTGCCGTATAACTTTTCGTTATCCACAGAGTGTTTCATACAAGTCTGATAGAATCGGTTTAAGATTGGCTCTGTGATGTTGATGGCTTGGAAGTGTCATCCTGGTATTGGCTGGTTTTAACCGGTCATGAGTTTTGGTTTATAGGATGATCAGGATATACCAGGCCTGCATTCTAAAAAAATGTTATCGAGGCTCACTGGGCCAATAAAAATATTGAAAATTACCAAAAACCGTCTTCTGAAATGAGACGTACAGTTAAGCTTATTTAACAATCAAGTCTATAATTTGTTTGAATTTTGCAAAAATTATAGAAGATAGTGATTGTTTAATAAATTTTTATCATTTTTTTAAGACATTTCGTTCCCTATATCAAAAAAAGACTGTAATTTAGCGCCGTTTTTGTCGAGAGAAAAACGCTCTTGATTGAACAAAACCCTGTTTTGGGTCGAGTAAAAAAACATTGATATCAACTTATAACATTAACTAATAAAAGATTATGGCAAAAGCAAATGTTAAGCCCGCTACCGGCAAATTGGGTATTATGGTAGTAGGATTAGGTGCTGTGAGCACTACTTTTATGACTGGTGTGATGATGGCGCGTAAGGGTCTTGCAAAGCCCGTTGGCAGCATGACACAGTATGACAAAATCCGTGTAGGAAAAGGCGAGGACAAGAAATACTTACACTATAAGGACATTGTTTCAATGCCCACTCTTGATGACATCGTGTTTGCAGCATGGGATGTCTATCCCGCAAATGCTTATGAGAGCGCTATCAACGCTGAGGTGCTCAAGGAGAAGGACATTGAGCCCGTTAAGGACGAGTTGCTGAAGATCAAGCCCCTGAAGGCCGCTTTCGATAAGAACTACGCTAAGCGTCTGGACGGTGACAACGTGAAGCAGTGCAAGGACCGTTGGGACATGACCGAGCAGGTTCGCGAAGATATCCGCATTTTCAAGAAAGAGACTGGCGTGGATCGTGTCGTTGTGCTGTGGGCAGCATCAACCGAGATCTATGTTGAGCCTGATATGAAGTATCATGGCACCATGGCAGCCCTTGAGCAGGCTATGAAGGACAACGTTGTTGACAAGGTTGCTCCCTCAATGTGCTACGCTTACGCTGCACTGGCAGAGGATTGCCCCTTCATCATGGGCGCTCCTAACACCACCGTTGACATCCCCGCTATGTGGGAAATGTCCGAGAAGACTCAAGTCCCCATTGCCGGCAAGGACTTCAAGACTGGCCAGACTCTGGTGAAGAGCGGTTTCGCTCCCATTATTGGTACCCGTATGTTGGGTCTGAATGGTTGGTTCTCAACCAACATCCTTGGCAACCGTGATGGCCTCGTACTTGATGAGCCCGCAAACTTCCGCACTAAAGAGGTGAGCAAGCTGTCGACTCTAGAGTCTATCCTTGTTGCTGACCAGCAGCCCGATTTGTATAGTGACTACTACCACAAGGTACGTATCAACTATTATCCTCCTCGCAACGATAATAAGGAGGGTTGGGATAACATCGACATCTTTGGCTGGATGGGATATCCTATGCAGATCAAGATTAATTTCCTTTGCCGTGACTCAATCCTTGCTGCACCGTTGTGCCTCGACTTGTGTCTGCTTATGGATCTCGCTCACCGCGCAGGCCGTTACGGTACCCAGCGATTCCTGAGCTTCTTCCTCAAGAGCCCGATGCATGACTATACTCAGGACGAGATTCCCGTTAATCATCTGTTCCAGCAGTATGTAATGCTCAAGAACGCCATCCGTGAGATGGGCGGCTATGAGGCTGACGAAGAAATCGATTAAGCATTATATTTTTTCATGATAGAAGACGGTAGCCATGATTTGGTTGCCGTCTTATTTTTATGCCGTTTGTTTCCGATAGGTTTGATTGTTCAAAATTCATAAATTTTATGATAGTTTCTTTTGTCACATTAATTGATTTGCACTAAATTTGCACCGTATTATGCGGTGGAGGGAAATCCTTAACCTGATAATATGAAAAAATTAGAATTATTAGAATAAAATTAGCTTATCATGCAAGAAATAATTCAAGAAGATTTTGCTGCGAAAGCGGCGGCTGAGAAGAAAAAGAAAAGACGTTTGCGTAATGGTATCAAGTGGGATCGCTTGTTCGTGGCATGTGCCTACAACTGGTATTGGTTCATCCTGTCCATGATCGTTTGTTCCTGTCTTGCTTACTTGTATGGAAAGAGTCAGTCACAGTTTTATGTGGCAAAATCATCTATCCTTATCCGCTCAAAGGACAGTGCCCAGGGTACCCCTTCGATGACGTTCAGTGATTTAGGCCTTAACACGGTTAACTATATCCCCAATGAGCCTCACAAGTTGAGGTCTTCACGTGTCATGGAGATTGTGGTCAATTCTTTGGGATTGAATGTCCAGTACTATGGCCATAAGTTCTTGCGCGATGTGAATATCTATAAAGACACTCCCGTGCAAGTCACACCATTAAAGGAAGTGACCAAGAGGTTTTCCATAACAATCGTGCCGAAAAGTGAAAATGATTTTGAATTCAAGGTAAATGACGGTCAATGGAAGAAAGCTCACTTTGGTAGTAAGGTTAATACCGAGTATGGTCCTGTAGCGATTGCGAAGTCGAATTTGTTTAATCCATCAACCCATATTGATTTTACCATTATAGTTAGGATAAGCAATCCAATTGACTTGGCAAGAGGATTTTCTAAGTCGGTGGTAGTTGAGCAGGCTGACGAGCATAGTGACGTATTGAATCTTGCAATAAGGGGCGAGAATCCTGTGATGTGTGCAGATATGTTGAATGCATTGGTTGTAGCCTATAACCAAGAGGGCATCAACGACATGAATCAGGTTGCTCGCAGTACTGAGGCCTTTATAGAAGAGCGTGTGGCAGATCTGTCAAAGGACTTGGGTGACGTGGATAATGAAGTGGCCATCCTAACGGCTAATTCGGCTAATTCGGTCATGCTGGGTACTCCCTCTAATACGATGCAGCAAATTAGTAACACCGAGGATGTTAGCCTTGAGATCAACATTGCTTCCCAAATTCGTCATTTTATTGCTGGTATGGGACCAAGCGATCTGATTCCTGTTAATACCGGTATGAGTAATTCGGGTATAACCAATCAGATTACTGAATATAATACCGCAATGCAGGAGTATCAGAAGATTGCTGCTACTTCTAGTGCTGAGAATCCGGTTATGAAGGAACTCAGTGCATCACTTGCTACACAAAAGAAAACAATTCTTGCCAGTTTGGATAATTACATAGGTTCCTTGAGAACAAGGCAGAGCCAGGCTCAGCGAATGCAAAATATGGCAAAGAGCAGCATGACGGCCAATCCCTCTCATGAAAAAGCGATTACTGAGGTAACTCGTCAGCAGAAAATTAAAGAGGAGCTTTATCTTTATCTACTCAACAAACGTGAGGAAAATATGCTGCAGATGGCTATTACCGAGCCTAATGCTAAGGTGATGGAACCTGCTATTCCTAATCCTGTGCCCATTACAGCGCCCTTGTCACGTATTGTTTTGACTGGTATGGTAATTGGTCTTTTAATTCCTGCATTCGTACTTTATGGTGTGTTCTGGTACTTCTCTCTTGATAAGACAATTCATACTCGCCGAGAGATTGAGGAAGCTTGCGATATACCTATTTTGGGCGAATTGCCGGCTAAAAAAGAACACGTTACGGGCGAGATTGTCGTTAACGAGACATCTAATGACCGCATGAACGAGGCTTTCCGTATAGTCCGAAATAACCTAGACTTTGTCACCAGCCAGAATAATCCTGACGGAGATGCAACGGTCATCCAGTTCACTTCTACGATGTCTGGTGAGGGTAAGAGCTTCGTTGCTGTTAACTTGGCTCTTTCTTACACTTACGTTAACAAGAAGGTCATTGTTATTGACCTTGACTTGCGTAAAGGTAAATTCTCTGAATATGTGGGTGTCCAGGATGGTAAAGGTGTCACGGCATACTTGTCTGGCAAGGAACCTGATTTGAATAAGGTCATTCACCGCGGTGCATTGCATGAGGGATTTGACATTATTAGTGTGGGCGCAATCCCTCCCAATCCTACCGCTCTGTTGTTGACTGACAAGATGAGTGAGATGATTGAACAGCTTAAAAAGGAATATGATTTCATTATTCTGGATACTGTGCCTTACAATCTGATTGCTGATGCTGCTGTGGTTAACCGTTATGCTGATTTGACAATCTATGTTGTTCGTGACGGTAGGGTAGAGCAACAGTATATGTATGAGCTAGAGCGCCTCTATGATGAGCACAAGATTAAGAACTTGACGATTCTCATCAATGATATTAAGATGAGTAAGACCCGCTATAACTACTCCTATGCTTATGGCTATGGCAAGGGCTACGGCTACGGTTATGGCTACGGTTATGGCTATGGCTATGGTGGTGACAGTGGTGGTTACTACGTCGATGATACACCTAAGGATGCTGCCGTTTCTAATGAATTTGGTGTCACTGGAAACCAGCAATAATCCATCCATTGTAAGGATGAGTATCGTCATAAATCAATGAGAATAGCGGTTGTAGGAACCGGATATGTCGGATTGGTTACGGGCACCTGTTTCAGTGAAATGGGTGTCCATGTGGCTTGTGTTGACGTTGACGAGAACAAGATAAGCTCACTTAGGCGAGGTGAGGTTCCCATTTATGAGCCTGGGCTTGAAACCTTGGTCCATAGAAACGTGCGGTCAGGAAGGCTCAATTTCACAACCCGTCTAGAAGATGTCTTGAATGATGTGGACATTGTGTTCAGTGCTGTGGGAACGCCTCCTGACGAGGATGGAAGTGCCGATTTGAAATATGTGCTCGAGGTAGCACGCACAATAGGCAAATTCATTAACCACTACATAGTGGTTGTTACCAAGAGTACGGTTCCAGTGGGTACAGCTAAGAAAGTCAAGGCCGTGATTGAAGAGGAGTTGACCCGTCGAGGTGCTCATATCGAGTTTGATGTGGTCAGCAACCCTGAGTTCCTGAAAGAAGGCAATGCGGTTAAAGACTTCATGAGTCCTGATCGTGTGGTCGTCGGTGTTGAAAGTGAGCGGGCACGCAAATTGATGGCTAGGCTTTACAAGCCATTTATGATTGTGAGCGACCGTCTCATTTTTACTGATATCCCGTCGGCTGAAATGATTAAGTATGCCGCTAATTCAATGCTGGCAACTCGCATTAGCTTTATGAACGACATCGCCAATCTATGTGAATTGGTTGGAGCTGATGTGAACATGGTGCGAAAGGGTATTGGTAGCGATACTCGCATTGGCAAAAAGTTTCTTTATGCAGGTTGCGGTTATGGCGGTTCGTGCTTCCCTAAGGACGTAAAAGCACTCATCAAAACAGCTGCCGATAGCGGATATCAGATGCGTGTGCTTCAAGCGGTTGAAGATGTCAATGCTGACCAAAAACTGGTCTTGTACCGTAAATTAGTGGCATATTATGGTGATGAGGAAGCGATAAAGGGCAAGAAAGTGGCTATGTGGGGATTGGCATTTAAGCCCGAGACCGATGATATGCGTGAAGCCCCATCATTGGTGCTGATCGACTTGCTGACTAAAGCTGGTGCAACTGTCAAGGTCTATGATCCGGTTGCGATGGATGAATGCCGTCGCAGGGTCGGTGACATTGTGTCTTATGCAAAGGATATGTATGACGCTGCCGATGGTGCCGATGTCCTCATGCTTGTTACCGAGTGGAAAGAGTTCCGTTTGCCTAACATAAAAACGTTATTACAGAAGATGAATGGTCGATTAATCTTAGATGGCAGGAATATCCTGGATAGTGATGAACTCCATCAAGCAGGATTTGAGTACCATTGTATCGGTCGTTAAAAGAACGTAATATTGAATAAGAAAAGCACGCGGCTCATAGTGACCGCGTGCTTTTTTATCAATTAAAGACAATCTCACTTAACAACGACCTTGTGTGAAATCGTGTCGCCTGATACCATGTAAATACCTACTGGTAAAACAATCTCACTTTGACTATCGTTGGTGCTGGTTAAACATTCACCATCGAGGTTGTAAATTTCAATCATTTCACCCAATGGATTGTTAATGGCAATGCCGTTAGCCACAGGAACTGCATACCAGCTATTAGCCATTAGTGCGCTTGTCGGATTCAACAACTTGTCAATGAGCGCTGTCACATCGCCAATGGAAATAGCATCGTCCTGATTGACATCGGCAGCAAGGATATCAAATACCTCAATTTGAGTCCCTAGCAGGAAGTCGATGAGTGCAGTGACATCGCTGATGCTGATATTGCCATCCATGTTCACATCGCCATAGAGAATAGATTTCTCGTGTACTGTGCCTTGCAGGTCGGCATACGCACTAGCTATACTTGTGGTTGCTGACAATGATCCGTAAAACTCGCCTGCATTGCTGGTGTTAGCAAGTCTAACATAGAATACTTCACCACTGGCATCAAGTGTGAGGGATTGTGCCCAATTAAGCCTGTTGAGGCTGATTTCGAAATTGCCCTCCATCACACTCAACTGGATGTCTTCATCGTTGTTATTGGCTGATACTGTGCCCTGAACGATGGTAGATTCGCCATTTTGATCTGCTTCCATCACGTTGAGAGATGAAATTGTGATAACTGGCATCGCTATCTTACTTGCTGTCAAGTTCACAGTGGTGCTAGCCTCGCTGCTACTGATGGTGAGTGTACCTGTTGCGCTTCCTGCGGTGCTTGATGTGTAGGTTACAGTCACGTTGGTGCCGTTGTTGGCATTAGCCGCACTGATTGTTGACGGCGTAACGCTGAAGCCTGTTCCACTGACACTGACGTTTAACGCTTTGGTCAAGTCAGTTCCCTTTACAGTGATAACCTTGCTCACCGAGGTTTCATTAGCGGCAATTGTACCTACATTCACTGTTGAACCGTTAGCCGGAGCAGTGATTTGTGGATTAGTCACAGTGCCTGCATTGCTGGTGATGGCGATATCATCAATATTGAGACGCGAGCCTGCAGTCTGAACAAACTTGAAACGAACATTGCCCGTCAAGTTCAAATTATAGCTATACTGCTGCCAGGTCCCATTGAGCGTGCAAGTAGCCACTTCAGTCCATGTGCTTCCACCATTGGTGCTATAATGGATTTTCATTGTGGGATTTGCATCATTGCCATATTTTGCCGCATAGAAAGTAAGCTTGCTGGCTCCACCAGTAACGTCCTCAGACATCTGTATATAGGAATCAGCATTCTTGCCAAAGCAGCAGCCAAGTGAGCCGTTCCAGTGATCATTATCACGTGCATAGAGTCCAGCATTGCTGAAGTACCATTTGAATGCGGCTCCTTGTACCTCCTGGGTCCAGTAGCCACCGACGGTGCATCCTTCCCAAGTTTCAATGACCTCATCGGGACCGCTACCGCTATTGTAGCTTGCGGTGAGGTGGACAGTTGAGCTTACCTCACTGCTGCTGATGGTCAACGTGCCTGTCGCATTGGTGGCGGTACCGTTATAGGTAACTGTTATCGTGGTGCCAGCGTTTGCGTTGGCTGCTGTTATGCTTGTGGGGGTTACTGTGAATCCTGTTCCACTCACGCTCACGGTTAACGCCTTGGTCAAGTTACTGCCACTCACGTTGATGGTCTTGCTCACGCCGTTGCCCGTGTTCGTGCCGACATTCACAGTTGAGCCATTAGTGGGAGACGTCAATGTGGGGGTAGGAGTGGAACCGCTGTTCCATGCATTGCCCTGCATGTTGCCCCAGATGTATTCAACCAGCTCAGGATAGTCAACAAAGGGGTTGCGGTTGCGCTGTAGTCCGTAGACGGCATCGTTGCGTGTCGTCTCGAGTGTGCTTACCGGGTCATTGCGGTGCCACTCGAGCAACTGATTGATGGCCCATGTCGTCAAGCATTTGTAGTTACTAGAAGTAAACACAACACTACCCAATCCGCTGGTATACGAGCTGATGCGTGTCATATAGCGCACTGCAAAGTAGAAATACATACGTGCGAAATCGCCCTTGTACTCATCGGCCACTTCAAACACGGTGCCATTGTAGCCACTGAACGTGCAAGTTCCACGTTTACCGGTACCCTTGGGAGTGCCATTGGCACAATTACCAAACGGATAGTTGCCACGTTCAGAGTTAACCCAGCCATCAGTAGGAATCAAATGATGAAGATCTGTATAGGCCGTATCACTAGATGAACCGCCCCACCAGCTGTTGGGAATCGAGTGCTCACGGTTGTAACAGTCGCCCACGCCGTTATATGTGCCACAGAAGTCCGTGTCATAGGTGAACTGTGAATCTGAGTAGCGGTCAATAATGATATTACCGTTGCAGTCAGTGGTTTTGAAGTCGATCTTCAACTGGTCATAGCTACGCTTAGTGTGACCCTTAATGATTTGGTGCAAGGCACTCATCAGCGCTTGGTCGCTCTTGCTCTTGGCGTTGTTATAGTACCCGCTAGGTACTGCCGCCGTAGCCTGCATGCCAATGAGCACCATTAGCAATAGGGAGATGTTTCGCAAAAGATTTTTCATTGTCTAGTAGTTTATGATTTATAATAATGGTATGCCCTTTAATATGTCATCGATTTTTTGCAAATATACTATAAACCAATAACAAAGTATTGGTTATGAATAGTTTTCTGCTTAAAGAAAGGCCCCTTCGACTGAAAAAAGCCTACACGACGGGTAAAAATGCTTAATTCTATGCATTTAGAAAAGCCTCAGCAGTAGCGATATCGTTGGCATGGTCCACGTCCACGATTTTCTCTATGCTATAGGCCTGCAGGTGATAGCCAGCGTCAACTAGTGCCCGCTGGAAGTTGCGCATGCGGCTGACTCCTTGCTCAATGCAGTTGTCCAGTACCTCAAAAGCTCGGTCGGTCATCGCGTACACGCCGCCTGACACATAACGCGCACCGTCCCAAGCTTTGTCGCGGAATGCTGTGATATTCATTTCGTCATCAACATCAACCCAAAGGGGCTTCTCATCATCTACAAACGGGGTAACTGCCCACATGCCGTCGTGAGACTCGTCATTCTCAAAGGCTTCGATGTATCCTTTGAAATCGTTCTCCTTAAAAATGGTGTCAACTGTTGTCAGGCAGAATTTTCCGTTGGGAATCACACGGCTCAGGTGCCATAGGCTGTGCATCGAACTGGGAGTTGTTTTGACAACAAGGTTCAGAGGAACAGGCAATACCAAGCTCTCGAGATATTCCCTTACCTCGGTCATGTGCTCATTGACGATGATGCTGATGCTCTCGGCATTACATCTGAGCATGATGTTGATCAGGCGTCCAATCATGGGCTCGCCTTGCAGTTCAACAAGGGGTTTGGGTTTGGCAACACCTTCTTGGGCTAGGCGGGAACCTTCACCCGCAGCGATAATGGCATAGTTCATAGCTGTCTTTGTCTATATGATTAAGGAGTATCGTTATGCTAATTGATTGAGCCAGTCGTTCACTTGCAAAACACTGGTTATTGTATGGGGATGGGTTTGCAGGTCTTCCTCCTTGGTCCATCCTTTGCCCTTGAGCCACAGCACTTGGCAACCCAGTTGCTCAGCAGGCTCTATATCCTTGCGCAGGCTGTCACCAACGACAAGCACCTCATTTGGAGCCAGTTCCAAAGCATCAACGCCAAGCTTGAACAAGGTGGGGTTGGGCTTGCGCACACCGACTACTGCACTCTCAATGATGCCTTTAAACAGGTGACGGATGCCATAATCGCGCAGCACCTCATCAATGTTGCCATAGAAGTTGCTCACAAGCATCATTGGGTAATTGTCGTGCAGTTTTTCCAATAATGGCATGGCCTCGTTGATACACTGTCGGGCTGCGTTATCGCAATATGATGCGATCTGGTCGACCCAGCGGTCGCGGGTAGCATCATCGGGCTGGTCGGGCAGGTAAGAAATCTCCAGAGCCACTTTTTTACGCAAAAGGGTGTGAAAATTATCCTGCGGCAGGATGATGCGTTCACGGGCGAGCGCACGCTCACCCTCAACGTATGCCGTACGGAATGTTTCCTTGTCAATAGGCACACCGGCTTGCTGATAGCCTTGCCACAGCACCTCGCTCCAGTGCACGCCACGGCTATCCAAGGTGCCGCCGTAATCAAAGATTATACCCTTTATCATATAAATCCCTGTCGTGTGTGGTTATTCGCCTTTAGTTAGATCGAGTTTCACATTGTCGCGACCTCGGTCTTGGAACAACTTGGGTAATGGATTCTGGCGGGCCTCGTCATAACGTACCCGGTTGCGGTAGATGTCTAGGGCCATGTAGATGGCATGACGCATCGATGACTCGTTTGCAATGCCTTGTCCGGCGATATCATATCCAGTTCCATGGTCGGGGCTGGTGCGTACAATAGGCAAACCTGCGGTGAAGTTCACACCTTCATCCATGGCGATAGTCTTGAACGGAATGAGGCCTTGATCGTGGTACATGGCCAGCACACCATCAAAACGGCGGTAATGACGAGCACCAAAGAAACCGTCAGAGGCGTATGGTCCAAAGCACTGAACCCCATCCTCGTCAAGTGACTGCTGGAGGGCGGGAATAATGATTTCTCTCTCCTCATGGCCGAGCATACCGTTCTCGCCTGCATGGGGATTGAGTGAGAGAACAGCGATGCGTGGTCTGTCGATATTAAAGTCACGCTTCAGTGCTGAATTGAACATGCGCAGTTTCTCTCGAATACCTTCGATAGTGAGTGAACCGGGAACTTCTCCCAGAGGCAGATGAGTAGTGGCTAAGGCAATGCGGAGATTATCGGTACACATGATCATGAGTGCTTTTTCTCCATCGCCGGCGGCACTCTCCAGATACTCGGTATGGCCAGGGAAGTGGAATTGCTCACTCTGGATGTTATCCTTATTAATCGGACCCGTCACGAGCACATCAATCAAGCCACCCTTCAGGTCACGGACGGCAGCCTCAAGTGCGATAAAAGATGCAAGGCCTGCCTGCTTGCTGGGTTGACCAAGTTCTACCTTGATTTCCTGATCTATGCATTCAATCAGGTTAGGCATATTGGATTTGATTTGCTCTGCGTTCTTGGTGTGATTGATTTGAAATCCGGGCAAATTGCAGGCGTTGCGGTGATAGCTCACGATGCGGCTTGAGCCATAAAGAACTGGAACACACATGTCCATCATTTCAGGCACTCCGATAGCCTTCATTGCCACTTCAATGCCGATACCATTGGTGTCGCCCAAGGTGATACCGACTCTTAGTTTGTTATTATTATCTTCACTCATTTTGTAATGATTTCTACGTATCAAAAAAACTAACTGCAAAATTACAAATAAATTCCTATCCTTACAAAATGCCTGTCATGCTTTTATGGAAATAATGCCATGTTGTAGCTCCAATTCTTCCTTTTAGTTGATGTTTCAAGTTGTTTTGCCCGTTATGCATTATTTCTAATGTGCTAGAGATGGAATAATTGCAGTATAAACGACGAGCCACCCACTTTTTAGCAGGTGGCTTGTCGTCTGTAGTATTTCAAGCTAATAGCTTGTAAAAAGATTTAAAATTGGCGGGCAGCAGCTAGGGTCACTTCACTCAGGGTGGGGTGGCCGTGGATGCTCGTTGCCAGCAGGTCAACGGTGGCGCCGGCATTCATGGCGGTGACTACTTCCTGGATGAGGTCGGCTGCGTGAGCGCCACAGATGTGGCAACCCACAATCTGGCGTGTCGCATTATCGACAATCATCTTCAACAGGCCGTCGGTCTCATTCATAGAGACAGCCTTGCCGTTGCTGCGGAAGAATGCTTTCTTCACAGTTACATCAAGGCCCTTCTCGGCACACTGCTCCTCGGTCAGTCCCACCATGGCCAACTCGGGCACAGTGAATACGGCGCTGGGCACGATATCGAGCTTGATGTTGTCGGCCTTGCCCATGATGGCATGCAGGGCGCGCTGTCCTTGGGCACTAGCGGCATGGGCGAGCATCATGCGACCGTTCACGTCACCAATGGCATACACGCCCGGCACATTGGTCATCATGTTGTCATCGACCTCGATGCCACGGCGGCCAACAGTAACGCCCACAGCGTCAAGACCCTGAGGCAAAACAGGTTGGCGACCCACCGACATCAGCACATTCTCAGCTGTAACACTCTGGGGTTTACCCTTGAGTTCATAGGTTACTGTCATGCCGTCTTCGCCCTTGGTAATGCCGTTCACGGCAGCACTGGTGATAATTATGATACCACGCTTGCTCAGGACGGTCTTTAGGCGCTTGGCCACATCCTTGTCAAACGGCGGCAGGATTTCCTTGCAGTACTCGATGACGGTGACCTCAACACCAAATGTGCTGAACACAGCGGCAAACTCCATGCCGATGACACCACCACCCACGATACACAGGCTCTTGGGCAGCATTTCCATAGCCAGGATATCGTCGCTGGTCATGGCCAACTCTGCGCCGGGAATAGGCAGTCCACGAGGAGCGGAACCGGTAGCGATGATGATGTTTTTCGCCTGGTATTCCTCACCGTTCACCACAACGGTATTGGCGTCCTTCAGGATTGCTTCTCCCTTGATGGCGGTGATGCCGGGAGCACCCATAAGCATTTCCACACCTTCACGCAGTTGCTTCACGACAGCTTCCTTGCGCTCAAATACAGGAGCGTAGTCAAAGGCGATTTCTCCCGTCTTGACACCCCAAATTTCGCTCTCGCGCATCAGGTTGACAACCTCGGCATTACGGCACAGAGCCTTGGTGGGGATACAGCCACGATTCAGGCAGGTACCACCCATCTGGTCACGCTCAACGATGGCTACTGTCAGCCCATGAGCGGCAGCGTCGGCAGCGGTCTCATAACCGCCAGGGCCTGCTCCAATTATAATAATGTCAAACATGCTAGATAAAAGATTAGTGATTAACGATTAGAGATTAGTGATTAGAGATTAGTTGATTGGCTGGAGGTGTTCCCTCGCTAATCACTCATCTCTAATCACTAATCAGGAAAGTTGCTGATTATTCAGCAACTTGACTATCAGCAACTTGACTATCAGCAACCAACTCGCGCCAGGTTACGATGGGATGCAACGCAGCCTGGGTGTCGTCGAGACGACGAACGGGCGTGTTGTGCGGAGCACTCTTCACCATCTCGGGATTGTCCTTGGCTTCCTGAGCGATGACGCGCATGATGCGGATGAATTCATCCAGCGTCTGCTTGCTCTCGTTCTCGGTGGGCTCAATCATTAGTGCCTCGTGGAACAGCAAGGGGAAGTAAATGGTGGGAGCATGGAAACCATAGTCCAACAGGCGCTTAGCCACGTCGAGCGTAGTCACGCCAGTTGACTTGTCCTTTAATCCGTCAAATACAAACTCGTGCTTGCATACGCCGCCAATGGGCAGTTCAAAGACGTCCTTCAACGACTCCTTGATGTAGTTAGCGTTGAGTGTTGCCAACGGGCCTACCCACTTGAGCTGGTCGCGACCGAGCGTCAAGATGTAGGCCAGAGCGCGCATCATCACACCAAAGTTGCCCAGGTGACCGCTGATGCTGCCGATGGACTTGTCGCTGCACTCTACCTTGAAGTAGTCGTAATCATCCTCGCTCACTTTCACGACGCGGGGATTGGGGAGCAGGTGCTCCAGGCCAGCGCGAACGCCAACAGGACCACTACCGGGACCACCACCGCCGTGAGGCGTCGAGAAGGTCTTGTGCAGGTTGATGTGCATGATATCGAAGCCGATGTCACCGGGACGCACCTTGCCCAGCATGGGGTTGAGGTTAGCGCCATCATAGTACATCAGACCGCCAGCCTCATGAACAGCCTTGGCAATCACACCGATGTTCTGCTCAAAGATGCCCAGCGTGTTAGGGTTGGTCATCATCATGCCGGCAACGGTGTCATCGAGCAACGGACGCAGGTCGTCAACGTCAACAGTGCCGTCGGGGCGACTCTTAACAGTCACTACGTCGAGACCGCAAACGGCCGAGCTGGCGGGGTTGGTGCCGTGGGCACTGTCGGGGATGATCACCTTGGTGCGCTTCATGTCACCGCGCTCCATGTGGTAGCCACGCATGATCATCAGGCCGGTCAACTCACCGTGGGCTCCTGCATAGGGGTTCAATGTGAACTCACTCAAGCCTGAGATTTCGGCAAGACTGGTCTGCAGGAAGTAGTACACAGCCAGCGCACCCTGAGTAGTTAGGGGATTCTGCAGCGGGTGCAGACCCGTGAACTCGCGGTGGGCGGCAATCTCCTCGTTAATTTTGGGATTGTACTTCATCGTGCATGAACCCAGGGGATAGAAACCCGTGTCAACACCGAAGTTGTTGTTGCTCATGTTGGTGTAATGACGCACAACGCTCAACTCGTCAACTTCGGGCAGCAGCGGCGCGTTCTCACGCATCAGCCCCTTGGGCAGGTCGCTCATCTTGTACTCGGCACACCTGTTCTCGGGCAGGGAATAGCCCTGGCGGCCAGGTTGCGACAACTCATATATGAGTTTTCCGTAATAGGTGTTATTCATAACTTATTTGCCCTCCTGTTCTTGGTTAAAGGTTACACATGCGTCAACCAGGTCATCACAGTCCTCGCGGCTATAGGTCTCGGTAACTGCCAGCAACAGCGTGTCATCGGCAATCTTGAGACCGCATTGCAGGTACTGCTCACCGCAGAATTCCTGCAACTCGTCGATATTGAGCTTGGTTTTCACTGCAAACTCGTTGAGGAAAGGCTTGTCAGGATAAGCCATCTCAAACAATCCCGTCTTAACCAGGCTGTCGGCCAGGTAATGGGCGTTGCTGTAGCTGATCTCGTTCACTTCACGCAGGCCCTTAGCGCCCATGAGACCCATGTAAACGGTCACATACAGCGCCATCAGGCTCTGGTTAGAGCAGATGTTACTTGTGGCTTTCTCGCGGCGGATGTGCTGCTCACGAGCTTGCAGGGTAAGCACAAACGCGCGCTTGCCGTCAGCATCCTTGGTGGCACCAACGATGCGGCCCGGCATTTTGCGGATGAGCTTCTTAGTCGTGCACAGGAAGCCAACATAGGGACCACCATAATTCAAGGGGATACCCAGGCTCTGGCCGTCGCCCACTGCGATGTCAGCACCCCACTCGGCGGGGCTCTTGACAACGCTCAATGCGGTAGCGACACAGTGCATGATGAGCAGCGTCTTATGCTCGTGGCACAAGTCGGCAACACCGGTGTAGTCCTCGAGGATGCCGTAGAAGTTGGGCGTAGCAACGATGACACCAGCCACATCGTCCTTCTCGACCTCAGCCTTGAGGGCCTCGTGATCCATCACGCCACCCTTAGCGGGAACCATGTCAATTTGGATGCCCTGATACTTGGCGTAAGTCTTCAACACGCGCAGGACATAGGGGCTAACGGTCTCGCTTACCAGGACGCGGTTGCGCTTCTTGGCATTTGAGACAGCCATCATCATGGCCTCGGCAGTAGCCGTTGTGCCGTCATACATCGAGGCATTTGATACCTCCATGCCGGTCAGCTCGGCCATCATGCTCTGGTACTCAAAGATGTATTGCAGGGTACCCTGCGAAATCTCAGCCTGATAGGGGGTATAGGCGGTGAGGAACTCACTGCGGCCCACGATGTCTTGAACGACGGCGGGGCTGTAGTGGTCATAGTAGCCAGCTCCCAGGAACGAGCGCATGGTGATGTTTCCCATGCCTAGTTCATCAAAGAAGCGGCGCACTTCAATCTCGCTCATAGCCTCGGGCAACTCATACTCTTTCTTGAGCTGGAGTTCCTGGGGCACGTCCTGATAGAGGTCGTCCAGCGATTTGACGCCTGCCGTGGCTAGCATGGCACGCATCTCCTCGTCGGTGTGCGGATAAAACTTATAACTCATTATTTGTCTTAATGATGTCTAATTAATGTGAGTTTAAAATTACTCGCCAATCATGGCCTTGTAGGCAGCAGCATCCATCAGGTTGTCGAGCTCGCTCTTGTCGCTGAGTTCAACCTTGATGATCCAGTTCTCAAAGGCGTCCTTGTTGATCAGACCAGGCTCGTCCTCGAGGGCTTCGTTTACCTCAACAACGGTGCCGCTAACGGGTGACATCAGGTCGCTGGCAGCCTTAACGCTCTCAACAGCACCAAACTCCTCACCTGCGGTTACCTCGTCGTCAACCTCGGGCATGTCAACATAAACCACGTTGCCCAGCTCATGCTGTGCATAGTCAGTGATACCGATAAAACCGAAGTCGCCTTCTACCTTTACATACTCATGTGACTCCATGTAATAGAGTCCGTCAATAATCTTACTCATTGTGTTTAGAATTTTAATCAGTTAATATTGTGTTTGTTATTTAATTCTCAAAAGCTAATCTTTTACTTCTTGTAATTGGGCGTATAGAAACGTTTCTTCACTACAGTAGCGGGGAACACTTTCTTGCGGATGCGTACGTTCAACGTGTTGCCTAGGGCACCAACAGCACGGTCAACTAGCGCGAATGCCACGCTCTTGTCCAGCGTGATGCTGTGATAACCGGTAGTGATGTAGCCAACAACGGTTTCGCCATCAAGCACGTCATAGCCATGGCGGGGAATTGCCTTGCCTTCAAGCTCCAGACCCACGAGTTTCTTGGGCGTGCCTTCAGCCTTTTGCTGAGCGCAAGCATCGCGGCCAATGAAACCGCCTTCCTTGTCGAGTTTCACAAACATGCCGAAGGTGGCAGCGATGGGTGAAATCTCGGCGGTCAACTCGTCGCCATATAGCGGCAGACCTGCCTCAAAGCGCAGGGTGTCGCGGCAACCCAGTCCGCAAGCCTGTACGCCAGCTTCCATGAGCATATCCCACATCTTGCAGATGATAGCGGGATCGGCATATACCTCAAAACCGTCCTCGCCGGTGTAACCGGTGCGGCTCACGATGATGGTCTTGCCGTCATATTCCAGTTTCTTGAAGGTGTAGAACGTCAGGTCGGTTGTGTCAATGTTCAGCACGGTACCCATGGTCTTCTCGGCATCGGGACCCTGAACGGCGATCTGGCCGTATTGCTCGCTCTGGTGATCGACCTTCACGTCGAAGTTCTTTGCCTGCTCCATGATCCAAGCAACGTCTTTGTCGATGTTGGCTGCGTTGATGACCAGGAAGAAGTCGTTATCATCAACACGATAAACCAGCAGGTCGTCAACAGTACCGCCGTCGGGGTATAGCATCATGCCGTAGAGAATCTGGCCGGCCTTAATGGTGTTGATGTCATTGGTGAAGATGTAGTTGGTGAATTTGGCGGCATCAGGGCCGGTGATTTCTACCTCGCCCATGTGCGAAACGTCAAAAACACCCACCTTTTGACGCACTGCATTGTGCTCGGTGGTGATATCTACATACTGGATGGGCATGTCGTAACCCGCGAACGGGGACATGAGAGCGCCTTGCGCCACGTGCCTGTCATGCAGACAGGTTACTTTGATTTCTTCTGTCACAGTTTTAATGGTTTTTAATTGGTTAAAAGAGATATAAATTGTTTGTTATTCAAATTCATTATCCATTGCCCCACGTCGCTGCCGTCTAGAGCCGCTTGGAGCGAGGCTTCGGTGAGATTAGCACCTTGCAGCTTGCCGAGCAACTTCTCGCGTGCATCACACAGGGGCAGAAAATCACCTGACAGGTACAGGTCACGGATGATATCGCCCTTGAGTGTGATACTCATGTAGATGCTGCCCACGCCCTCGATGCGGCCTCCCTTGACAATCTCGCACTTGGGATTATTGCCCACCAGGAACGATGGCTCCAGGTAGGGTAGGGTCAAGCGCTCGATTTCTGCGACATCGGTTTCGGTGAGCTGGATCTCGCCGTCACACAGCGTTTCACGCACGTGGTGCTTAAACGCTTCGATGTCCATCGTCAGGTGCTCGCTCAACACGGTGATGTGACTGCGCACCGACTCCACACCTTTGCTGGTCAGCTTTTCCCGAGACGGGGTGATGGCGTTGAGCATGTGCTCCATATTGGTGTCAAAGAGCATAGTGCCGTGGACGATGCTGCGGCCGGGAATGTGGTAGAAAGCGTTACCGCTCACCTTACGGCCGTCGATAAGCACATCGTTGCGGTCACTAGCAGTGGCGTTGAGCCCCAGTCCGCGAAGCATGGTGGCGACAGCGCTCGTGTAGGTCGAGAAAGTCGTTTGTACCTCATCGCTGCGCGTGATGTAGCTGAACATGATGTTGTCCTTGTCGGCATACACACACCCGCCACCGCTGCGGCGACGATAAAAGGCGATGCCGTGCTCACGGCAGTAATCGACGTTCACCTCATTGTCCATCAGTTGGTTGCGTCCAAAGATAACAGTGGGTTCCACCTGCCACATGAAGAAGATATCCTCTTCTCCAAGGATACGTGCAGCATACTCCTCCATCGCAAGGTAGAAAGGGAGGATACGCGTCGCGTTGTCAGGCAGACTAAGGTATTTCATTACGTCTTTCTAAACTTCCCACAAAAGTAGGGTAAATTCCTCACATTATAAAATTATAACTCAAAATAATTATTAAAACCCGAGTTTAACCCATTTCGGTGACAATAAAAGGGCTGTCGCATATTCGCGGCAGCCCCTATGGTACGTTTTTCAACCATGATAGCAGCTTTGCTAAATGGACGTCGCTCTGCCACCATTTTGCAGCCCGTCAATAGCACTTGATGCGATACATGATGCCCAGTTCCACGCGATTGGTATTGTAGTCCTCTAGGCCGCATGCCTTGTTGAAATTATACTTGTGACCCAGATAGGCCAGGAACACGCGGAAGTCATGTTTTGGAACGGGCCAGTACTCGATGCTGCCCAGATAACCAATGGACTTGCGATAATTGTGCAGGTCGTCAATTTTGGCAACGCTAGTCGTCTCGTAAGTGCCCTTGAGCATCAGGTTCCATTTGGGGGCAAACTGCCAGTTCATCTTGGCGATGAAGGTGTGGCTATGCACCTTGCCCAGATGGGTGGAACCCGGTGCAATCTTGTCCTGCAGGTCGGTCGTGGCAAAGTGGAGGCGGTCCACATCGTCCCATTCGCCGAAGTAGTCGAAATACAGCTGGTAATTAGGCAAGTTTAGCTGTTGACCCAGTGTAATCATGCGCGAGTACTTGTGCTTAGCCTGAGTCTGGATACCCCACGCCCAGCGGGTCTGCAACTGGTTCTTCAGTAAGTTGCCGTTCCAGTTAATGATATAGGTGAATGGGGCTCGGCTGCGGCTCAGTTTCTCGGGGCGCTGAAGGTCGCTGGTGACAATCTGCGGGTCTTCGCCTAATTCCTCGGTAAACGAGCCGTTATAGCTGTTGGTTATCTGAAAAGCGATTTCCTGGCTGGGCACGGGGCGGTAGCTCACCATCGCACCGGTCATGAAGATGTCCATCATTTCAACCATGTCGCTGTAACGGTAGATTTCCATGGGGTTCTGGTCGTACTCGAATCCACCCCAAATCTGGCAGAGCTTGCCGGCGGCAATATCCACCTTGCTGCTGGGACGATAGCCCACCATCATGATGTCGGTTGCTTTGGCGAGATAGTCTAGGCCTTTTGCCTCCTGGCTTTTGTTTAGACAGTGACGAATGCGGTAGTACACCTTGGGCGTGATGTCGCCCTTGATGTCCAGGCGCAGGTCACGGCAGATGAACCTCGAATCCCACTCGCCATGATTAGCGTCCTCGGCCATCAGGCTTGACGCGAAATTGATATGGAAGTTGAAAGCGTCGGTTTTCTTCTCCAGATTGAAGATGCGCTCGGCAAGCGATTCGGTGTCATCATTGTCATCACCACCCATGCGGGTATTATTGCCTTGTGCCATGGCATTGATTCCCAATAGTGTAGCACACAAGAAGAGTAGCAGCGTTTTTCTTGTCATTATAGTTTTCGTGATATGGTTTTTAAAATTGGCTGCAAAATTACTGTAAAAGTATGCTTCCACCAAAGAAAACCCCCTTGTTTTGAGTTCAAGGTTTCACGTGGGCATAGACGATGCGCTGGCGTTTCCAGGTATAAGTGATGTGCAAGGTGCTGTCACGGGGGTCGACGACGACGGCAGGGTAAGAAAACTCGCTTCCGGGCTCATGGTCAAGGGTGACGAGCTTGTTCCAATAGATGCCGTCCATGCTTGTTGCTACATCAAGCGGTGTGCGAGGGTCACGGTAGTCTCCCAACTCTGATTGTACAGGATTATAGACGAGCGCATGCAGGGTGGGGGTGACGGTAACGGCATCGGTACCAGAACAGTTGTTGGGCACGTTGGTCAGTTCCACGCGACTCCAGCTCTCTCCATTGTCATGGGAATAAGATGTGGCGAGTTTGCCGTTCTGGGTGCGGCACAACACTTGCAGCGTTCCGTCGGCAAGCCTGATGATGGACGGCTGGATGGCGCCGATAGGCGTGACCTTTCCAGGCTCTTGCAACGACGGGGCCAGCTCTGCCTCAATGTCGGAAGTCTTGTGCCAACGATGGGTGTCAAGGTCGTATGTTTCAAAATGGATTTTCCAACCGTCACTCTCAGTGCTGGAGGGACACAGGAGGCGGTTGCCGATGAGTTCAGGTTTGTTCTTGATGGGCCCCAGGAAGCCGTCAGGCAGCGGTTCGCGTGGGCTCCAGGTAACGCCGTTGTCACTGGAACGGGTCTGCCATCCGCTCCAGTCTGCCACACAGGAGCCGATCTTGAAGAATAGCCACAGCTCGCCGTCCGGCATTTGGTACAGCACGGGATTGTAGCATGCCTTGCGCAGGGTGTCGTTGATGACACCGTCCGCAGCCATCACCGGTTCGGTCCAGTGGTCACTGCCTGTTGTCTTGCGGCAAACCCAGATGCACACATCAGGGCTTCCCTCATAGGAACCGCCAAAGAATGCCGTCACCAGGTCGCCGTTCTGCAGGCACGCGATGGTCGAGGCATGACACGATGGGAATGAATGAGGTTCGTATACAAACTCCTTGCAGAGGATTTGGGCTTCAACGCATCCTCCTATTCCCAGTAGAAGTCCCAATAGTATCAGCTTGATTTTACTCATACGGCAAAAGTACTATATTTTTCAAAAAAAATGAGTAATTTTGTGGATTGAAACGATAATAATCAAATTGTAATCATGCCTAACAACAGCAGAGAGAAGAAATTGGAGGCCTTTGGACGACTGCTCGATATTTTGGACGAGCTGCGCGTGAAGTGCCCCTGGGACCGCAAGCAAACCAACGAGAGCCTGCGCCCCAACACGATTGAGGAAACCATGGAACTTGCCGACGCCATCATGGGCGAGGACGACGATAAAATCCGTAAGGAATTGGGCGATGTGCTGCTTCACATTGTCTTTTATGCCAAGATCGGCGATGAGAAGGGCAAATTCGATATCGCTGATGTGTGCGACGCTCTGTGCGAGAAACTCATCTACCGTCATCCACACGTCTTTGGCGACGAGAAGGCCGACACTGCCGCTCAAGTGCTCAAGAATTGGGAACTGATCAAGATGAGTGAGAAAGACGGTAATAAGATGGTACTTAGCGGTGTGCCGCGCAGTCTGCCTTCACTCATCAAGGCAGAGCGCGTCCAGGAGAAGGCCGCTAATGTCGGTTTCGATTGGCAGAATCGCGAGGATGTGTGGGACAAGGTCAAGGAAGAACTCAATGAGGTTGAGGCTGAGCTACGTGGAAACGATATGGCCGATCGCGAGAAGGAATTCGGCGACCTGTTTTTCTCGCTGGTCAATGCTGCACGCCTCTATGGCGTGAGGCCCGACAACGCATTGGAGCGCACCAACCGCAAATTCATTGCCCGCTTTAACTACATTGAGCAGAAAGCCAACGAGCAAGGCCGCCACGTCAATGAACTGACCCTAGCCGAGATGGACGAGCTTTGGAACGAGGCTAAAGCACAGCACCTTGGCGAATAAAAATTAAATAATCACTTTAATTTTATACAAATAACAAACTAGCAACCAAATAACTGTTAACTCTTAACTATTAACTAGATGAAAGTCTGTGTAACTGAGAAACCCAGCGTGGCGCGCGATATTGCCCGATTGCTTGGTGCCAACGACAGGCACGAAGGCTACTTTGAGGGCAATGGCTATCAGGTCACATGGACTTTCGGACACCTGTGCGAGCTTAAGGAGCCTAACGACTATACTGACCAGTGGAAATGGTGGAGTCTAGGGCAACTACCTATGATACCGCAACGATTTGGTATTAAGCTAAAAGACGATAAAGGTGTCGAGCAACAGTTTAAGGTTATCCAGAGTTTGATATCAACAGCCGATGAAGTGATTAACTGCGGTGATGCGGGTCAGGAGGGCGAACTCATCCAGCGCTGGGTTTATCAAAAGGCCCAGTGTGGCAAGCCTGTCAAACGCCTGTGGATATCGTCCTTGACCGATGAGAGTATTCGCAAGGGTTTCGACCAGTTAAGGGATGCTAAAGACTTTGATAATCTGTACTTTGCTGGCTTATCGCGTGCGATAGGTGACTGGATCTTGGGTATGAACGCCACCCGCTTGTACACATTAAAATATTCTCGATCGCGCGACGTGCTATCGGTGGGTAGGGTGCAGACGCCAACGCTAGCTATGATTGTAGTACGCCAACGCGAAATCGATAATTTTGTCCCTGAGAACTACTGGGAACTCAAGACCAAATACCGTAGTGTGACGTTCAACAGTACCCGAGGGCGTTTTAAAACCGAGGGCGAGGCCAACGATATCGTTGAGAAAATAAAGCAGTTGCCGCTCACGGTCACTTCGGTCGAGACCAAGAAAGGACGTGAGGCGCCGCCACGTTTGTTTGACCTCACTAGCCTTCAGGTAGAGTGCAATAAAAAGTTCGGTATGTCGGCTGACGATGCTCTCAAGACCATCCAGTCGCTATATGAGAAAAAGGCGACAACCTATCCTCGTGTTGACACGATCTACCTGAGCGACGACATTTATCCTCAAGTGCCTGGGATCATGCAGGCGATGGTGCCGTATGCTAACCTGACCGCTCCTGTTCTGGCGCTCAGTAAGTTACCCAAGAGCAAAAAGGTGTTTGACAATAGCAAGGTGACCGACCACCATGCGATTATCCCTACCAATGTAAACCCTGCCACCGTAGCTATGACACCTGAGGAGAAGCGGGTATATCACCTTATTGCTGTCCGTTTTATCGCTGCGTTTTATCCTGACTGTGAGTTTAATACAACCACTGTGATGGCCGAGGTGGGGGAATATGGTTTCAAGGCGACAGGAAAGGAAATCCTTAAGGCTGGATGGCGGGAACTATACAATAAACCCGGTGATAAGAGCGAGGATGACGAGAAGCAAAAGGCTGATGACGAGGATAATGGCGTAATGCCGCATTTCGAGAAAGGCGAAAGCGGCCCCCACGAGCCGTCAGTGCTTAAACGCACCACTCAACCGCCCAAGCCTTACACCGAGGGTACCCTGCTGCGCGCAATGGAGACGGCCGGCAAGACCGTTGATGATGAAGAGTTGCGAGACGCGATGAAGGAAAACGGCATCGGCCGTCCATCAACCCGTGCAGCCATTATCGAGACGCTGTTCAAGCGTCGCTATATCCGCAAGGAGCGCAAGAGTTTGGCACCAACCCAAGCAGGCATTCAGCTTATTGACACAATACATGAACCTTTGCTTAAAAGCGCCGCACTTACAGGTCTATGGGAAAAGAAATTAAGAATGATAGAACGTGGTGAGTTCAGTGCCTCGCAATTCATCGATGAACTTAAGCAGATGATTGGTGAAATTGTTCTTAATGTGCTGCGTGACAACAGCAGTGGCAGCATTGCGATAGAGCAAGGAAAGCCCGTTAAGCCTAAATCTCCAACAGATAAAGAGAGCAAAGGTCCCAAGAAACAGCGTAAACGCCTGAATAGTATTGAAGAAATACCTTGTCCTGTGTGCGGAAAAGGGCACCTTGTTAAGGGGCGAACCGCATTTGGCTGCAGCGACTTTAAGAATGGTTGCCACACTGTGCTGCCTTTTACCGAGTATCCTGCAGATTCGACTCCGGCACGCCTGGTGAAGCTTGTCAAGAAGAACTTTAATACAAAAGAATGATAGAATCATGAATGATGTAATTCAATATGTACTTGCTGGCGTGATCGTACTGGCTGCCGTACTGGCTGCACTGAGGTCGGTGATCCGCTCCATCAGGGGTAAGAAATCGTCGCTAACTGCTTGTGCCAGTTGTAAATCGAGGGATTGCTGCCAACGCCCCGAGAAAAATTCAGTAAAAAAATGTGCCGATAAAGTTGCACAGGTCAAAAAACTGCAGTAATTTTGCACCGCTAATCACGAAAGGTCGCTTGGATGAGTGGTTTAGTCACCGGTCTGCAAAACCGGGCACAGCGGTTCGAGTCCGCTAGCGACCTCATAGATTTTTACTAACTGTCTGATTTATAGGCGGTTAGTTTTGTTTTATAAATGCCTATATTACGAAAAGTTGCACAAATTTTGCACTTTATTTGTCTATGTGCCATTTTTGAACCTTGAAAGCCTTTCCAGGAGTGACCGCCCAGTAGACACAAACCGCTTGCGGTCGGATGGATGGAGAAAAATAGTTACACTACACTTTACACTTTACGCTTTACACCAATTAAGTAGCTGATATTCAACCGAAATAGTGAAAAAGTGCGTAAAGTGGAGGCAAATAGCCACTCTTAGACCAGCGCGACCGATGGAGTAGAACCAGGGAGAAACGAAAGGCCAGCCCCGGACCACTCCCGAAGCCAGCCAAAGCCATGTTGCGCCACAAAGATACACCGATTTCCACAACCGCAAGCACAAAACGAATAAATATTACCTCAATTTTCAACGGAAACGGCCTTTTACGGGCTTTTCTCCACGAAAACGACTAACTATATAGCCGGAGACCTAGACGCGCTCACAACGCAGGAAATGAAGCACCCCCGCCCCCCCCCTGGCAAAGCCGCAAATATGCAGTAGTCACCCATCGCAAAAATTTTTTCCTCGATTTTTTCCTCAAAATATCACAATTTTATACAAATTATCGTATAATTATACAAAATAGCACTATCTTTGCCGAAGTAAACCGTTTTAATAAGTTTTCAGTATGACCAACGAGCAAAACAGCGAGCAGACATTTAGAGGCTTGAAGAGTGCCGCCGCTTTCGCGCGCGTCAGCGTTGCGACCGTCCGCAAGTGGATGGCATCGGGTAGGCTGAAATACAGCCGCCCAAGTGGTAACATTATCATTTTCACAAAAGAACAACTAGAAACCGCGTTATATGGAACAGTCACCGAATGAACAACAACTGACCGAGGCCGAAATGAAAGAGGCCAAGCAGAGGCGCGACGCGCTTAAACGTGAACTCCAGGCGCGCGGCGAGCTGCCAAAGGACACCAGCGACGAAGAACTTGAAAAAAGCAAACGATCATGGCAAAACATTTGAGACCAACAAGGCTAGACGAGAAGAAGCGCGACGAGCTTCTTAAAGAGGTGGAGAAAGACTGCCAGCGGCTTAACGATGCAGTCGCGGCACTTGCAGCACCTGCAATCGGCATCACGGTTAATGATGCGGAGACGCTGCAAAAGGTCTCAAAGGATTGGTTAAAACAATACCTCACGGATAACTACAAGCGTTTCGTTGCGACATCGGGCTTTGTCCCGTCAGCGACGCGGCAAAGGGTTTTGGAAGAGTACAACCAAGCCGGAGCAGCCGCCGAGCCTTACGTTATCACGATCGAGGCGATAATGAAACAGCGCAACGCCTTTCCGGTCAAGCAGGACAGCAAAGGCAAATTTTGGTTTGACGAGAAGACCGTCAAGGCATGGGCGAACGAACAGGCCACACGGCACTTTACCGAGGACGAGCAGCGTTATTACACGCTGTTGGGTGAAGTCGTCGAGGTGCTGAACAAGGTAGCAGAATTTGAGCGCGCCAAACGGATGAAGCCTTTTGCGATTCACGGCCAATTGTATTGGTATCAGGACGGGACGAAGCATGGCGGAACGACACGCCACTTGTTGCGGGACTACCTTTGCAAACGTAACGAGCAGGGGCAAATCGTCGGCGACATGGAACTAACGGCCGAAAGATACATCAATCTGATAGATCGCGAAGGATTGTTCCCGGCAAAATAGCGGGTATTCGCTTATTTTCTTTATCTTCATTGCTTTTTTTCGGTTGGGCTGTTCCGATAGTCCAGCCGATTTTATTAACGTAGTTAATAAGTTTTTTTGAGTACCTGGGAGAATGGCGAAAAGGCGGTGAAAGAGGTAACTACAAGCATAGAAAATGAATAATTATTTTGTTGTATGGCGACGCAAAAGGCTGATTTATAGCGATTTTCTTGTATATTATTACTTTTATAACCTGCTGATATTCAAAAATGTAAATAACTTATAACTACTTTATATGCAAATTATTTGGACTTTTATCGACACGGTTGTACTTTTGCATCATCGAATATTTATAAATAATGTTTTTATTTTATGAATCACAATGATAATTTATTGGGTTTAGTGCCTAAATCAGATGTAAAATTGTCGCTTGGCGTATGTGATCGCACGTTGGCACGCTGGGCGAAAACGGGCTACTTGCCCCGTGTCCGTGTGGGGAAAGGTATTTACTACCGCGTAAGTGACTTAAAGAAACTGACGAAAGGAGGCGAAAAATGAACCGCGACGACATTCTAAAGATTACGGCCTTGAACTTGGCCGACAAGTCACAGCAGCAAATTTGGATGGATGCTTTGGAAACGCTTGGCAATGAAGCGGCCGAAGCGATTAACGCCGGAGACCTTGAACGGGCAAACGTGAAACTTGACACGGCCGACCAGATAATTGTATTTCCGAAGCAGTACCCAGCATTTAAAAACGCCGTGCAGCGGCTCGGAAAGTTGTGGTCGTTCCTTTGTGAAGCCGAGGCACTTTTTAACCGCTTCAATGAGATTGCCGCTAATTACGCAATCGCCGTAGATCCAGCGGCCGAGTTAAACAACGAAAACACCGAAGACAATGAGCAGTAACCACATCAACCACGGAGTAATTTACCAAGTGCAAGGCGAAGAGCTGGAGCGACTTATTACCCGCGCTGTAACTAACGCAATGGAGCGTTACACGGCTAACGTTACGCCCGTCCCCGCCGTGAACGGTGGCGACCTTATGACAGCCGCCGAGGTGTGCGAACACTTGCACGTAACGGCCGCAACGCTTCACAATTGGGACAAGAAGCGGTATTTACAAAAGGTCAAAGTCGGCCGTCGTGTTCTCTATCATCGTAGCGATGTAGAAGCACTTGCAGCCCAGACCAAGAAACAATAAACAGACTAACAGCGATGGCAGAGAAACAAAAAAGCCCCGCCGGGGGAGCGGGGCGAGATGTCTTTAATACAAGCGGCGAAATTAAGAACACCGCAAAGATAGTGCAAAGTGCTGACACTAACAAATTTAGCGGCCATAATATTCAAAGCACACATATTGAAGGCTTTGCCGAGGCAATCAGCGGCAATTCAAGCGACGAGGAACAGCAACGGCAATGGGACGCGATGGCCGACGAGTTCTTTAGCGACGAGGACACCGCCGACAATTCGGCAAGCCCGGCGAATTTCGGTGGCACTCTCGACGCGTTCCCGGCTGACTATATGCCCGATGATCTAAAGGGCGTTGTCGATGCTGTTTGCAAGAACCGCAACGCAGACCCCGCCGGGGCTTGGGCTTCGCTGTTTGCGGTTGCGGGCGCGTCTCTTGGTAAATCTTGCCTCGGACACTTTGGCAATGATACGGATTGGCCGGCGTTGTGGTGGGTGCTTAATGGTGGCCCAGGTACTAACAAATCGCCGATAACAAAATTTTTCTCTAGTCCTTTGCGCCATTATGAGCGCGAAGCGTACGACCGTTATTGCGCTGATTATGCCCAATGGTCAAGTATGCCCAAAAAAGAACGGGGCGACGAGCCGAGGTTAAAATCACTTATCGCCGACGGTATCACGGACGAGCAGTTTTTTGCAAAGTGTTACATCAATGGCGGTGCAATCTTTTGGGCGCGTGACGAGTTCGACGGACTAATTGGCGGGCTTGGCCAATACAACAAGACTAGCAGCCCGGCCGAGGCCAATTTAAAAACGATGTACTCACAAGAAGACGTATCGCGTGAAACGGTGGGCGGTTGCCCGATGCTTATACCGTCACCCGCCGTTACCATCCTAACCACAACGCAGCCCGATATGCTGGCCAGGATCATGCGTAAGTATATAGACCGCGGCGACGGTTTCTTTGATAGGTTTCTATTTGTCCCGATGGAGACACAGCCGCCGACGATGGAAGAGCCGCCAATTACCGAAGAAGTTAGACGGTTGTGGCAGTCTTATGTAGATAGGCTGCAGCATAACCAGCTAGCGCACATTTACGAAGACGACGCGGCAAAGGCCGTGAGGCTAGAGGCTAGACACAAATGGCAAGTTCAGTGCGCTACATACGAAGCGATGGCGAGACAAGAAGACGACACGCTGTTATATCGCGTTGCGTCGCTCTACCCGAAAGCACACTACACGCTTTGCCGCCTTGCGGTGGTAGTCGCTAGGCTTAGGAATGAAAACAGCATCACAGCCGCGACAATGCGCTATTGTGTGCGCTTGACGTTGTATTTGTTACACCAGCAAGTAAAGACGCTTTACAGCATAGCGGACGCGCATAGAAAGCCGCTAATCGCTAAAAAGGACGTTGCGCGATGGCTTGTTGATAACACCGACTACAAAAAGGCCGATATTGGGCGGTTTTTGTACCCTGATAGCGATAACCCGCGCCAGGCATTAAATTACCTGCTTAATAGCTAGACTTTACGCGGTTTCATATTTAATTGACTGATAAACAATAAATTAACGTGCGTAAAGTGTAAAGTGTAAAGTGGAGTATAACGAAAAAAATATAGGCATAGATACAGCAAGCCCCCGCAGTTGATTGCAGGGGCTTGTTTATAGTCGTTGTCACCATCCGCGCTCCTTTTTGATTTTCTCATACTTGCGGTCATCCCACCAACATTTAACGAAAAAGCCTATAACGTAGAGGACAACGCCAATACCGACCATCGCCCAGCCGTACCAACCCAGGAACGAGACGAACAAAGCAAGCCAAAGAAAAGACGCGATTTTTGCCATGATGCAGTTACTTGTTTGAGTTTACTATCAACCTGCAAATATCATGCCGATAATTGAGCCTCGCGTTTTGCGAGTTCTCGAATGTCGTTCATTAAAACCAAATACTGGTTTAATAACCGCTCGATCTCTATTATTTCGTGGCGGTCTAGCGGGTTGCTATAGACCTCCGGCAAACCCCGCGTGAGGGCTGCAAATACGTCTGCCATCGATTCACGTTCACCGTTGAAATAATCATCGTCGAGGACGCTTTCCCCGAAGGCCTCATTTAACTGATTGCTAATTGTTGTCATAATAGTTAGTTTTTAATTGTTAATAAAATGTAAGTTAATTATTTGTATCTAGTAATCTAAAGTAATTATTTAACATTCTTTCCCTGCCTTGCTCCGGATCTTCTTTAATGTACTTAAAAAACATCGCTTCGCTAGTGTGCCCCGTTATCGACATGAGCAAAGGGAGTGGAACGTCACGGCGAAAGCCGTTAGTTGCAAAAGACCGCCTACCCGTGTGGCTTGTAACGCACTCATAGAACGGCTTAACGGCTGTCTGCTTCTCGGCGTTGATAGTGCGCTCCAATTCCACATCATCGGCAAAGCCTGCAGCCTTGCCCGCGTCAGTCAGCGCAACGGCCTTGCACGCATCTTTAATGAAGTCGTTAAATTTTTGGTTGCTGATCGGGGCGGGCGGGTTGTCGTCGTACTTGGTTAATACCTGCTCCAATTCGGGAACGATGGGAACAAAAACAACGGCTTCGGTCTTAGTTTGCCTTACCTTGAAATAACGGTGCTTCCCGTCTTGGGTGGCGTGTATGTTCTTGGCTGTTAGTTGCTCTAGGTCGCTGTATCTTTGCCCGGACCACGCCAATATAAGAAACAAGTCGCGCACACGTTCAAGGCTACCCGTGAACGGATGAGCCGCAAGCACTTGTAACTGCTCCTCGTTGAGAAAGACGTTATTAACATCTTCTTTAAGGACTTTACACTTGCCACGCTCCACAAGTTCACACGCGGCGCGCTGGGCGTGTGGTATGCGCTTATTTAATATCGTCTTTAAGCACTTTATTTCCTTTCCTACACTGTTTTTGTTCATTCCCTGGGAGTAAAGAAAAGCTACAAATCTATCGTACCACAAGCCCGTTAATTCGTCGGTCTCATAGTCTTTGCGTTTCTCGCTCTGGGCGAACTTGGTTAGATAGTTCAACACTTGGCGGTAGGTCTTAACCGTTCCCGTCTTTAGCCTTACGCCATCGTTTAAGACTTTGCCCTGCTCGGCATCCTCCACGAAAGCGGTAACAATCTCCATGAGTGTTAGAGGCTTCTCTACCTTTGGCGCGAACTTGGCCGGATGCAGGTAGCTATCTACCACGTTATCGAGCCATGATTTTGTTATTTCGTCCTCGCTTGTGGCTGCTGCTTGTGCCAGCACATGAGACGATAAGCCGCTAAGTGTGGAGTTAATGTTTATTATTTCCTCCTTTTCCCAGGGTTTAATAAATTTGCGTGAAAGGTCGTTGCATTGCTTGGCCTCGCTCCAATAGTCACGGAACACTAGAACGCCTTGCACTTTGGTTTGAACCCTCAAACGGTTATGCACGGTTAATTTTATCGCCACTTCGGGACGATCGCCGCCGCGCTTGCCAATGATGTAGTTAATACTAGCCATGATAATTCAGTTATTAGTGTTTCTATTACTCTGCAAAGTTACAAAAAGTTTTTCAATTATTGCACAAAAGTTGCACAATTTTTTGATGTAGTTTTAATTTATTTTATCTTATTTGATTGATAGAGCATTGAAACACAATAAAGTAATAACAAAATTATAGTGATTGAGAAAAAAAGAAATATAATATTTTGAAGTCCGCTAGCGACCTCCAAGATTTCAATGCTAACTAGCCATAAAACAGCTGGTTAGCATTTCTTTTATGTCTATACCTTGTTGTTTCGGGTCCGGACGTTGTCAAATCCTAATTATCGTGGTCAAGTGGAGAACGCACTTCTGTTTCCAGGTAAGATTCTTAGTGATAAGAGGAGATGTTTAGAATCGACCCCGTTAAAAATCTATAATAACGTTTAAATTGATTAAATATATACTGTTTATCCTTGCCTGAATTACGGCTTTGTTGTAAATTTGTGGTCGATAAATTGGGATTTAATGGTCACTGGTGGCATCCCACTGGGGCGGCTTTTTAAAAATCGGTGACTTAATTTACTGAATTCCAATTCGATATATACCATATCTCCACTAGCTCATTGCTTTGCGGTAATGAGCCCCTGTCATTGCATATTAACAAAAACAAACATAATGATAAGTAAATGGAATTACTTACCTCTAACATCCGACGAACGCATTGCCCAAGAGCAGCTGGCGGCCCAGTTCCCCAACTGCCCCGCCATCGCTCGGCTGTTGGTGCTCAGGGGCTTGAAGACCGCGGACGAAGTCCACGACTTCCTCTACCCGTCACTCCAGCAGCTGCACGATCCGTTCTTGATGAAGAACATGGACAAGGCAGTGGCAAGACTCAATCAGGCGTTAGGGGCAAAAGAGAAGATCATGGTGTATGGCGACTACGATGTGGATGGTACCACAGCAGTAGCGCTCGTCTATAAGTATCTTCAAAACATTTACTCCAATCTGGTATACTATATCCCGACTCGTGATGACGACGGTTATGGTATCTCGATGCAGAGCATCGACTATGCCGAATCGATTGGAGTTAGTCTGGTTATTGTGCTCGACTGCGGTATCAAGGCAGTTGACGAGATTGCCTATGCCAAGGAGAAGGGCATAGAGTTCATCGTGTGTGACCATCATGTCCCTGATGATGTCCTCCCGGATGCTGCGGCAATCCTCAACCCCAAGCTCGTTGACGACACCTATCCCTACAAGGGGCTTTCGGGCTGCGGTGTGGGATTTAAGTTCATGCAGGCGTTCTCTAAAAGCAACGGCTTGGGAACGATGTACAACCTCGAGGCCATGCTTGACCTCGTGGCTGTGAGCATCGCTGCCGACATTGTGCCGCTCACGGGCGAGAACCGCGTGATGATGTTCTATGGCCTCAGGAGGTTGAACAACAACCCAAATGTGGGCCTGCGTAGCATCATTCGCACCTGTGGACTGAATCGTCATGATTTGACCATCAACGATATTATCTTCAAGATCGGCCCTCGAATCAATGCGTCTGGTCGTATGGAGTCTGGACAGGAGTCAGTTGCACTGCTCGTGTCCCGCAACATGCAAACCGCGATGGAGATTTCCAAGCGCATCGACCAGTATAACAGTGACCGCAAGGAACTTGACAGTCAAGTCACTGTCGAGGCCAACGAGATTATCGAGAGTCATGCCCAGGTGCTTGACGGCAAGAAACCTATCGTCATTTATGACCGTAACTGGCACAAGGGCGTAATTGGCATTGTGGCAGCACGCCTCGCCGAGCTTTATTTCCGTCCCTCGGTTGTCCTCACTTACTATGCCGATGGCGTGGCCACTGGCTCATCGCGTTCAGTTCGTGGATTTGATGTCTATACGGCTATCAAGTCCTGCCGAGACCTGCTCGAGACCTTTGGCGGTCACACCAATGCGGTGGGATTGTCGATCAAGGAAGAGAACATACCGGAATTCCGTCGCCGTTTGACCGAATATGTCGAGCAGCACATCCACGATGAGCAGGTGACGCCTGCTATGGATATCGACTGCGAAATCAAGTTCAGTGACATCAATGGCGCCTTATTGCGTTACCTGCGCATGCTCAATCCCTATGGACCCGGTAACAGCAAGCCGCTGTTTGTCACGCGCAAGGTGTATGACGTTGGTACGAGCAAAGTGGTCGGCAAGAAATCAGAGCACATCAAACTAGACCTCAAGGACGAGGAAGGAAACACGATTAATAACGCCATCGCATTTGGTATGGCGGGTTTCAACGATGCGCTCAAGGCTGGCAAACCCATTGACATCTGCTATACGATCGAGGAGACCAGGCATCGCACGAGCACTTCGGTGCAACTCATGGTTAAGGCAATAAAACTCCACGACGATGCCGAGTCAGCCCAAGCCAATCCTTGATATCCTAAAGAAATATTGGGGCTATGATGCATTCAGGCCTTTGCAGCAAGACATCATTGAGTCGGTGCTTGCTGGACGTGACACGCTTGGGCTGATGCCCACAGGCGGTGGCAAGTCTATCACTTTTCAGGTTCCCACGATGGCCATCGATGGCATGGCTCTCGTGATTACGCCCATTATCTCACTGATGAAGGATCAGGTGGACCGCTTGCGCGCGCTGCGCATCAAGGCGACCTACCTTTATGCCGGTCTATCACGGGGCGAGGTGAAGCGCACCTACGAGAAATGTCTCTATGGCAACTGCAAGTTCCTGTATGTGTCGCCCGAACGTCTGCAGTCGCGCTCTTTCTTGGATCACCTGCGCCAAATGCGTGTTTCTCTCATCGTCGTTGATGAGGCCCACTGTATTTCACAATGGGGTTATGATTTCCGTCCCTCCTTCCTTCACATCGTACAAGTACGCAAACTCTTCCCCTCGGTCCCTGTGCTGGCTTTGACGGCAACCGCCACACCCGTCGTGGTCGAGGATATTCAGCGATGCTTGGGTTTCAAGGCGCCCAATGTGTTCTCGATGAGCTTTGCCCGCAGCAATCTGTCCTATGTCGTGCGGCCCACCGAAGAGAAGGTCACTGAACTTATCCACATCTTGCGTTCAGTACCAGGCACAGCTATTGTATATGTGCGTTCGCGCAAACGATCAAAGCAGATTTCTGACGAACTCAACCGGGCGGGTATCAATGCCGATTATTATCATGCTGGTCTCTATGTTGAGGACAAGGAAGACAAGCAGAACAAGTGGATGGACAACGAGTGCCGGGTTATGGTAGCAACTAACGCTTTCGGCATGGGCATAGACAAGCCAGACGTCCGTTTGGTGGTGCATGTCGATGTGCCTAACTCGTTGGAGGAATACTACCAGGAGGCGGGCAGGGCAGGACGTGACGGCAAGCGCTCCTATGCCGTAATGCTGGTTAAGCACACCGACCAGAGCGTGCTGCGGCGGCATATTACCGAGGCTTTCCCCGACAAAGACTTTATCCGCACCGTCTATCAGCGCGTGGGCGATTTTCTGGGCGTCAGTTTGGGCGAGGGATTCCAACAGATGTTTGACTTCAACTTTAACTTGTTTTGCCGCACTTATGACTTGCCGGTGCTGCCTACCCACAATGCCCTTAGAATCCTTACCCAAGCCGGATATATTGAGTTCGTAGAGGAAATCGAGACCCAATCCCGAGTGATGATTTTTGCCAAGAAAGAGGACCTCTACGAGTTGGATACCACAACTCCAGGAGCCGACCAGGTGCTGCAAGCCATCCTCAGGCTTTATACGGGATTATTTGCCGACTATGTATTCATTAACGAGGATGTAATTGCCTTTAGGACAGGCCTTGACCAGGAAACCATCTATAATGCCCTTTTGGAATTCACTCGGATGCACATCCTGCACTATGTGCCCCGCAAACGCACACCTTATATAATATACAACACTTCCCGTGAAGAGCCCCAGCACGTGCTGATTCCTAAAGTGGTGTATGAAGACCTGAGGGAGCGCATGACCCATCGTGTGGAGTCAATCATCAACTATGCCTATAGCGATACTGGTTGTCGGGAGCGGATGTTACTGGGTTATTTCGGCGAACGGGCCGATGAGGACTGTGGCCATTGTGACCTGTGTATTGACAAGCGCAAGCGTGAAGACCACCTGCCCGCAGACGTGCAACAGGGCATACTCTACATGGCGGGTTTGCGCCCTCGCCGCATTGATGAATTCCTGAATACATTGTCATTTCCTCGTGACGAGATCATTAACATGCTCTCGTTCCTTGTCGATGAAGGCTTTGTGGAACATCTCGACGACGACACTTACCGCACCATAAAGTAGCTTTCTTCTTGCTTTTTATGAGGAAATGTGACCCTCATAATGAGTCTTTTTGAGGACTTCTCAAAAATACCAACCTCTCGTTGCCCTATATTCACAAAATAAGTTGTACTTTTGCCGCCGTTTTAGGAAACTAAAGTACTGTGAACTGTTTAATCCTTTTTATTCAGAAATGGCAGAAAAAGCAGAAAAAGCAAAAGTCCAGTTCCGACAGAGCATCGTCGTCCGTTTTTCAGGCGATAGCGGCGATGGCATGCAGTTGGCTGGCAACATTTTCTCTAATGTGAGTGCTGGTCTAGGCGACCGCATCTCAACATTCCCCGATTATCCCGCTGAGGTACGTGCACCCCAGGGCTCACTGGGTGGCGTGTCGGGTTTCCAGGTACACATCGGTCATGGCGTTCACACGCCTGGTGACGAGTGTGATGTGTTGGTGGCGATGAATCCCGCTGCCCTCAAGATGAACGCTCAGTTCTTGCGCAAGGGCGGTGCCGCTATTGTGGACATCGACACCTTTACCCAAGCTGGTCTTGACAAGGCGTTGTACACCACCGACGATCCTTATGAGGAATTAAATCTCAAAGCCCAGGTTATTGAGGCTCCCATTACCACGATGGTCAAGGAAGCGCTCAAGGACACCGGCATGGATCTGAAAGCCCAGCTCAAGTGCCGCAACATGTTTGCCTTGGGTCTTGTGTGCTGGCTGTTCAACCGCCCCATGGAGGCTCCGTTGAAGTTCTTGAAGGCCAAGTTTGCCGAGAAGCCCGAGGTCTATGCCGCCAATGAGTTGGTCATCAAGGGTGGTTACAACTATGGACACAACATCCATGCCACGGTATCGACTTACCGTATTCAGAGCGATGAGGTGCGTCCTGGCACTTATACCGACGTCAGTGGCAACAAGGCTACCGCTTGGGGCTTGATTATGGCCTCAGAGATGAGCGGACGTCCCTTGTTCCTAGGATCCTATCCTATTACCCCTGCAACCGACATCCTGCATGAACTGGCAAAGCGCCGCGATCTGGGTGTTAAGGCTATCCAGATGGAAGATGAGATCGGTGGCATTTGTTCGGCAATTGGTGCAGCCTTTGCCGGTCATCTGGCCGTGACAACGACTTCGGGTCCTGGTTTGGCGCTTAAGAGCGAGGCCCTGGGACTTGCTGTGATGGCCGAGTTACCTCTCGTCCTCGTTGACGTGCAGCGTGGTGGTCCTTCAACCGGACTGCCCACCAAGACCGAGCAGACCGACCTCAATCAGGCACTTTATGGCCGCAGTGGTGAGAGCCCCCTCGTGGTATTGGCTGCCGCTTCACCAACCGACTGTTTCAAGATGGCATTCCAGGCTGCCCGCATCGCTATCGAGCACATGACTCCGGTCATCTTGTTGACCGACGCGTTTATTGCCAATGGTTCATCAGCATGGCGCGTACCCGAGGAGGGTGAGTATCCCGCCATCAAGCCCAATTATGTTCCCGAGGCATTGAAGCTTACTTGGACACCGTTCATGCGCAACGCGCTGGGTATCCGCTACTGGGCAATCCCCGGCACTCCTGGCTTGGAGCACGTTGTTGGTGGACTGGAGAAGGACTATAACCTGGGCGTCCTCAGTAACGATCCCATCAACCATGCTCACATGGTTGAGACACGTCGCATGAAAATCGCTAATGTGGCCAACGATATCCCCGAGCTCAAGCTGAAGGGAGACTCGGGTGCCGACACGATTATCCTGGGATGGGGTAGTACTTACGGTCACATCCTGGATGCCGTTAACCGCTTGAACAACGAGGGCTTTAGGATTGCGATGACCCACATCCGCTACATCAACCCCTTGCCCAAGAATACCGCCGAATTGCTTAGCCGCTTCAAGACCGTGATTGTTGCCGAGCTCAATACCGGTCAATTGGCAAGCTACCTGCAGAGCAAGATACCTAACCTGAACATCTGCCACATCAACAAGGTGCAGGGACAACCTTTCCTGGTACAGGAGATTGTTGACGGAGTTAAAAACATCATGATGGAGGAGGAATTGTAATGGA